>JAFYZU010000005.1 GCA_017548565.1 Treponema sp. | reverse complement strand
TTCAGTAGGCAGGTATTGTTTTGATAAGAAAACTGGAAAAGAATTATGGAGAATAATTCAGACTGATGAAGATAAAACCAGAGAAGTGATTATTCATACAGATACATGTTTAAAAGATATGCTTTATTATGACGGGAAATTTTATTTTACAAACGGAGAATATTTTGGTTCAAAAGGATACGGGAAATATCCAAAAGAAAACTATAAAAACATTATATGTATAAACGCAGAAGACGGGTCTTATGTCTGGGGAGATATTTTTATGTTTCAAATATCAAATGCAATAGGTCCCTGTGAGTATAATGACAAAATATATTTTCCGACAGATGCAGGTTTAAGGGTTTATGAAGCCCAGACAGGAAAGCTTATAGGAGTAAATGAAGATTATAAAGGAACGGGCTATAAGTTTATTTATAAATATAATGATATTTTATTAATGCATATCAATAAAAGAGATCACGTAGATTTAGTAGCAATGAAGGCTGAATGATATAACAAGGGAAGATAAAATGAAAGTATTAAAGAAAGTGGCAGCAGTATTAATATTTGTATTATACAGTGTTTCTGTTTTTGCACAGAGCGTACCGGATAGAATTGAAGGTGAAAAAGATGAAAATGGGTCATTAATAAATAAAGATGGAAGTGGAGTTCAACAGAATGTAATTAATTTTACAGGTTTTCCTGTCGAGCATTATGTTCCCGAAGATGGTGTAGAAGTTATGCAGATTGTTGAAAAATCTATAGATATAATGGCCGAAAGCTGGGCAGATAATAAAGAGGATTATGCAATTGTAGGTCATAGTCAGGGTGGTCTGAGAGCTTTGGCTTATGCAAATGTTATAAAACAAAAGGCAAAACAGGAAACTGATCCGGAAATGAAGGCAAAATATCAACATGCTTATGATCATCTCGGCGCTGTAATTACAGTATCCGGGATAGATAAAGGAATTAAACTTTTAGAGGGCGGCATTGGAAATGTTCGGGCAAAGGCATTAGAAAAAGTTGATGTTCTTTGGAAAGGTGTCGATTCATTTTTTCATTCTGGATTAGCGCTTGGATTGCTCTGGGATTGCTTTAAGTTTATTTCATCCTGTGATAATGATTTACCAAATTTAAATGATAAAAAGGAAGTAGCAAAACTATTTATAGAATGGTTTGGTACGACACCTGAACTGAAACATTTTTTAACACTTGCAATAGATGGGGCAGGAGCAGAAGAATTAAAAGAAATTCGTGATATGACACCATTTAGCGATTTTATAACAGAAAATGTTGCAGATATAGAGACTGAAACGAAAAAAGTAAAAGACGGCGATACATATTTATCATTAGAATGGCGGACAAAGAAAGTAGGACTACTAAAAATTCCATATCTTGTTATTGTTCAGAAACAGGATTATAAGGTTTATACAGAATACAAATATACAAAACTTAAAATGGATGAAGACATTCCTGTAGGTTATATTGTAGGAGGATATAATGATCTTTTTGCTTCAATGGACTCAGGAACATTATTTGCAATAGATGCAGTAAGGGTAGCTTTAGGAACGGCAGTAGGAATCCATACTTTAAAAACAGTGGGATTAATAGGTTTGTTTACAAATTCAATTAATTATGCACATGATGCGGCGGAAGCCTGTGACATGCTGTTGAAAAAAGAACAGGTTGTAAATGAATTTTTAGGTTCCGATGAAAATGACTGTTTTGTGGCAAGAGAAAGTCAGTTCTATCCTAAGGAAGCGCATCCGAATGTAATGATGAAAAATGATGACAAGTATGAATTATTTGAAGAATATAATCATAGAAATATAAATCCGGTGAAGAATAAATATGTGCAAAGTAAAATTTCTTTAATGTTAAATGAATTTACAGATGTAAAAACACCTGTAATTGAAATAAAAGAATGATTTTTAATAAGGAGAAGAAACATGAGAAAGATAAAGTTTGAATGTTTCTTTTTCCTTATGATATGTATGTTAAGTACAGCCTGTGATTTTTTTTCATGTCATAAAAAGGAAAAAGAAACAGAACCGGAATATAATGCAAATGAGCTTTGGCGTATAAAACTTGGAGATATACAACACGTTAACTCTGTAATTGAAGATAATTATTTTTATACTTTTAATGGGGAGACAGAAGATGTTAATGAAAGAAGGTTTAAAGTTTTAAAAATTAATTTAAAAAATCCTTCTGATATAATTGTTTCACAGGAATTTCAGGGGACAGAAAGTACACATCTTCTTATTGTAGAAGAAAAGCTTATTTTTTTTACTCAGAGCAGTCAGATTATTATTCTTAATAAAAATGATTTATCGGTGATAAAAAAACAGTATATAGGATATCCAAGAATATATGATAAGGTCTGTGAATATAAAGGGAATTTATATTGGGCTAATTTCAGGGAATATTCTGAAAATGAGAATGGTGAAAGGATTTATGCCAGGAAAAATATTATTAGGGCAAATCTTCAGGAAATCATAGATTTTACGGGTAATATTTTTCCAATAGAGTATTTATGTGATGAGTTTAATGGGGAAAGAGTAGTTTCTTTATATATTGAAAATGGTGTATTATATTTTTTGACTTTTAACAGAGATTGGTGGAAAGAAAATGATGAAAAATCATATTTAATAGCTTGGGATTTAGATTTAAATAAAAAAATATGGGTTAATGAAATAAGTAAAGAAATGTTTTTAAGTGAAGGGGATTTTAAAATTGCAGAAGGAAAAATATATTTAATAGGAAATTATGGAAGATATTGTTATGATATGATAACAGGAAAAAAAGAATGGAGTAGAGTTCAAAACGATGAAGATCGTTTTAAAGAAATAATAATTCATACAGCAGATCTTTCAAAAGATATGTTGTTTTATGACGAAAAGATTTATTTTACTAATGAAGAATCCTTTATGTCAGGAAAAGCATCAGGACATCCAAAAGAAAACTATAAAAATATTTTATGCATAAGCGCTAAGGACGGATCTTATGTCTGGGGAGATATGATTCATTTTGGAATTAGTAATTTTATAGTTCCGTGCGAATATAATAATAAAATTTATTTTTCTACAGAAAAAGGATTAAGGGTTTATGAAGCGCAGAAAGGAAAACTTATTGGAGTAGATAAAGAATATAACTGTTCAGGTCAGGATCCAATGTATAAATATAATGACATTTTGCTGTTTTTTGTGAATCAGTATGATCATATCGATTTAGTAGCAATGAAGGCGGAATAATGAAAAAATTGTTTGTATTAATAGCTGTATTAATATTATCTGTAGTATTATTTTCTTGCAGCAATGGAACTGATAGTACCTGCAGAATCAGAATAAGCCTTGAATCGTCTGACAGTTCAAATGTTTCTGTAAGGGTGCGGTTAGAAGATGCCTGTGGCAGAAGCGTAGACGGAGCGTATATTCTGGCAGGAAATAAAAACGGTTTTTATAATCCTGTTTTATATAATCCAGAAAACTGTTTTTACGAAGGAAAAATTGAATTGAAGGAAGAAACGATTGAGGTTCGCATTGATTCTGTATTGTTTTCTTCTCCCAGAAAATATGAGATACCGCATAAAATATTGCTGAATAAACCTTTTATTACAGTATTAAGTGATGCAAAGGGAAATTCTGTTATGCATGGACAAAAACTGGATGCAGCAGTTCCTGTACAAATATGCTGGGACACTCCTGATACTGACTGTCTTTATCTTGTGGAGATAAAAACCCCTTTAGAAACTGTTTATAGTGTTTCTACAGAAAATACAACAGTGTTTATTTCTGAAAACAGTTTAAAAGCTTCGACTATTTATTATGTACAAGTTCAGGCGCAGAAAATTTTTGGAAATATTTTGTTCGAAGGAACAGATTATTATTCTATAAGTATAATTGAAAGCGGTAATTTTAGTTTTACAACACAATGAGAATTGCGAGATACTTCATTTTATTTACTTTTTGTTGTTTTTTCTCATGCAGTAAAGAAACAGATTATGAGGACTTAATCAGAATTGTTTCACCTGTAAGTGGATGGACATATTATGAAGACAGTACAATTTGTTTTTCAAGCAATGTTAATTCTGAAAATATATACTGGTATTCTTCAAAAGATGGTTTTCTGGGAAGAGGAAATGGACGGACGGTATTTCTATCAGAAGGTGTGCATGATATTATTTGTAAAATTAATGATTATAAAAAAAATACAATAATTCAGGTTCAAAAACGCAATTATAGGTCAGGACAAAGCATTGACAATTATATCAATGAAGCGGAAAAAGAAATATTATTAAAACCAGGAAAATATTATCCGTATTTAGTTAGTTTTGAGGGTAAAGGGAAAGAATTAAAAATAAATAAAAAAACTAAGGAACAATTATTTAACAGAGATTTTAAAATAAATATAAATTTAAAGAATCTGGAGAAGATAAAAAATTCTGCTAATAGAGCGGCAGTTCTAAATGAATATAAGGAGGGAGAGAAAAAAGAATTTTACATTATAAAAACAGATAATCAGTATGATAAACCACATGAAATTGTATTTGAAATGGTTTGTAACAGCCTGCATTGTACTGTATGGCTTCCTGAGAAAAGAAATTTTGAAATTCAGATAATTGAAAATTGTATTGAACAGTTTAATACATTAATATATCCAAGACTGAAGGCAATCTGGGGAGAATGGGCAGATGTAGATCAGGATGGAAAAATAGCATTGGTTTTTTGTCCTACCATAAATGAAGAAAAAGAAGCGGTAGGTTATTTTAATCCATCTGATTTATTTAAAAATGATGACAATAATTATTCAAATGAGATGGATATAATTTATTTAGCTGTTCCTGAAAAAAACGTAAACAATTACAGTGAACAAACCATAACAGCAACAATAGCTCATGAAATGACACATGCAATTACATTTAATTCAAAAACATATAAAAGGGTAAAAGAGGGATTAATTAATATACCTCAAGAAGAAATCTATATTGAAGAAGGATTAAGTCATTTAAGTGAAAATTTATGTGGATTTGGAATAAGTGGTGGTAATGTTGAATTTATACGGTATTATCTGGAAAACACACAGAATTATTCTTTTTGTACAGATAATATATTCGGGCAGGATGATTCTGTGGGTCAAAGAGGTGCTATGTGTTTATTTTTATCCTGGCTTTTCTGGAAAAAGGGAGGAATGTCCTGGAATGTAAATAATCCATCAGAAGTTATTGACTGTGGAGGAATTAGTTTTTTGAAAAAACTAATCAATTCATCTGAAATCGGTTGGATAAATATAGGTAAAATATATGGGGTTGATATAGAAGAAGTATTTCTGGAGTTTGTTAAAGATATCAATTTAAAACGACTTGAAAAAGAAACGGTACAGTATCGCAGAGATCCAGTAACAGAAGAATATGTAGAATTCTTTTGTTCTATGCCAGAATTACATTTAGGACTTCCAAAAGTATCTGAAGAATGTGAAATAAGGACAGTTCTACCGTGGAGTTTGATATTGTTTCCGGAATTTGAAATAGAAGAAAAACAGATTATAAATTTATCTGCAAATAAATATGAAGGAAAGGTTTTTTTTAATTTAATCTATAATAATTAGTATTTTGAAAGCATAGGGCTTATTATTATTTCTAATTCTGTTATACTAAGATATGGATTATTTAATAATAGTAATTTCGGTTTGTGTTATTGCGGCTCTTTTGTGGGGCATATATAAATATTACAAATCGCAGTCGGTAAAAAAATCTCAGAAAAAAAATTTGCAGCCGGTAAAGTGTCCGGTGTGTTCCTCAGACATGTATAAAGGAGAAAACATCATTTCTAAAGTTTACCGGCCGATGAAGGTTCCCGATCAATTGATGATTATTATGGGATGTCCGCATTGTTATCCTCGATGTGAGCCCGGGGTAAGCCGTACATGTCCTGTCTGTCATAAATTTGTCGGACCAGATCAAAGTTTAACGGCAAGGCTTTTTAATAAAGCAGTCGGTAAAAAACATGTTCATGTAATCGGCTGTTCAAACTGTCATAAACCAAGAGCAGACTAAAAATCCCGGCATAATATAAAATTTCTTAAAATTGTGAGTTTTACTCTGTATTTTTATTTCAAAATCAAACCTATAATGTTATTAAATTACAATTTTAAGGAGTTTTGTATGAAAAAAATAATTAAATGTTGTTTTGTTCTCGCTCTTTTTCTGAGTCTGTTTGGTTTTACAGGCTGTGGGGGAGATGCAAAGGTTGTAGAAAAACCTGGGAATAATAAAAAGACACCAGATGCAGATAATGAATTACCTATTTTACCAGGTGGTGTGATAGATTATTCTAAATTTTATGCATCGACTTATATAAAGGTTCATAAGGATGCTGTCGGTGCGCCAATTTCTTTTAGAGATTGTTTAGCTTCTGGAGTTGGAAAGACATATTTTGAGAACAGGCAATGGTATAAGTGGAATAAACAGTCAGAAAAATGGGATTCAATTGAAGAGTTGGATGATGATGGAAGAATAATTGTTTATGCCGAGATTGGAGTAAATTATTACTGTTTTACTTATACTAATGATTCAAAGCATTATGTATCTCCTGTAATTACTATTGAGTGTGGAACTAAAAAAACCAATGCAATTGGAAATTTTGTTTACAGAGATGGTACATATTCAGAAAATTATAACAGTGCTAAAGAATTTGTTGGTTTTGTTGCAGATGTTAATGACTGGGGATATCCTGTTTTAATTTTGTATAAAACAATTAACAATAATGCCAATTCAAATACAAAAACCAAAGCAACAGAAGCAATAACTGGTTATAATACGAACTTTACCAATCAAAAGGATTATAACTGGCATTTGCCAGAATTAAATGAATTTCAGCAGGTTTTTGCTAATTCAACTTTAATTAATCAAAAAATTGCAGATAATAATCTTCCTGTCAATAATTTATTGAGATCAGGTGATAATATTAAATATTATCTGGCAGAAGAAAAACGTTCCGGAACTTATAATTTTATAAGAATAGAAAGTGGAAGTTTTGAAGCTAATTTTATTTGTGTTTCTGATTTTAATGTTGGAAAAGAGGTTAATGATTATTCGTTAAAAGGAAAATGGTATAAAAAGGATAATTCCCGTTCTAGTTGGGGATGGGATGTAATTGATTTTGATACAGGAAAGAAATTAGATTTGATTTATGATAAAGAAAGTAATACTCTTTCATATTCTGATATGTCATATTTCTCATTTGATTCAACAATAACAGTTCAGGATTGTTCCTGGATGGATTGGATAGATATCATTAGTGGTTCCAATGGAGATGTCTCAATAGGTCCTGTTGATGTTGGAAGAAAAGGCTGGTACAGGATAAAAAATGGACTTTTGACCTATGAATATTCATATTATGATGTGTATGGAGGAGAGTATTACCGACAGAAAGGGAAAATGCCTGCAAAATATAAGGGAATCTGGACTGTAAATGATATTTATTCAAATGGATTAACAGGAAGCCTGACAGTAAACAATGATTGTCAGTTTGGAGTTAATCAAACTAATGGACAAATAGCAAATTCAAATTGTATTTTTTATGTTGTTGATAACAGATTAAAAATGTATAATGGGACAGAATATTCTGTAGATATTGTAGAAGAAGGTTCATATTATTACATGAACTTATATAATAAAGATTATGACGGAATGCAATATCTTGAATATCCTTTAATGCAATATAAAAAAGCAAAATAAGAATTTCATTTTTTCTAATTTTTCATCCACCGGTATTAATCTGCCGGTGGTTTTTTTATCCTGATGACTAAATTCTGTTTTTTTAGTATTATAGAATTATGAATATTATTGTCGTTGGTAGCGGTGGTCGTGAACATACAATCTGCTGGAAATTAGCACAGAGTTCACTTGTAGATAAAATAATTGTTGTTCCCGGAAACGGAGGAACTGCAATTGAAAATAAATGTGTAAATATCAATCCTTCTGACTGCGATTACATAAAGGATGGTGAAAATCCGTATGTAGCAATTGCAAAGCATGAAAACTGCAGGATGGCAGTTATTGGTCCTGAGGATCCGCTTGCTGATGGAATTGCAGATGCTTTCTGGGAAGGAGACATTCCTTGTGTGGGTCCTAAAAAAGCAGGCGCTCAGCTTGAAGCAAGTAAGGATCTTTCAAAAGCATTCATGAAAAAATACGGGGTTGCATGTCCTTCGAGCGAAACCTTTGTAAACGAAGAAGAGGCAGTTGCATATATCAAAAAGCATGGTGCTCCGATTGTTGTTAAAGCCGACGGTCTTGCAGCAGGAAAAGGTGTAGTAGTAGCCGCAACAGTTGATGAAGCCGTTAATGCCGTAAAAGAAATGATGGAAGACGGCAGGGTTGGAGATGCAGGCAAGAAGCTTGTAATCGAAGATTATCTTGAAGGAATTGAAATTTCTGTTTTAGCAGCAGTTTCTGTTACTCCTGAATATGCATTGAACGAAGCTGCATCTATTGTTCCTTTCTTGCCGGCCCGTGATCATAAACGACTGATGGATGGGGCAAAGGGTCCGAATACCGGAGGAATGGGTGCTGTTTGTCCTCTTGATGATGTTACCGAAAAAACAATGGAACAGTTCCGTAAAGATATTCTTGAACCGACACTCAATGGTCTTATTAAAGAAAAATATGATTACCGCGGATTTATTTTCTTTGGTGTAATGCTGACAAAACAGGGACCAAAGCTTCTTGAATATAATGTACGTCTTGGTGATCCGGAAACTCAGGTTGTTTTGCCGCTTATGGATTTTGATTTTGCTTCAATGTGTTCGGCAATCCTGAACGGAACCTTGAAAAACTTTGAATTCAAGTGGAAAAACGGATATCAGGTTGCTCCGGTTATTGTAAGCGGCGGATATCCTGGTGCATATAAAAAAGGATGTGAAATTACAGTAAACAGACAGATCCTTAATGAAAGTACTGCAAAGCTTTTTGTTGCAGGTGCAGTATCGGGCAGAAGAGGCGGCGGCATCGACAATCTTCTTACAAGCGGGGGACGTGTTCTTGCCTGCAGTGCATTTGGAGAAACCTTTAAGGAAGCCTGGTCAAAAGCATATCAGGGATTATCAAGCGTTAAATTTGAAGGTGCTTTCTATAGAAAAGATATAGGATTACCTGGTGCGGCAGAAAGCGGAAAGCTTTAATCACCGGTAAAACAAAAATTATTTTTCTAAAAAGAGACAGGATTTATAAATATGAAAATAAGAACTAAAAACACAGTTACAGGTTTGATTTTTCTATTTATAGCTTCTGTCTTTTTTTTATCATGCAGGACACTCTCAGTTTCATCACAGGCATTTTTAGATCATGAAGGAAAACCGTTGAAGTTAAACGATTGTCCGTCTGATTTAAATATCAACGGAAGTTTTCCTGAAGAAATCGTAATAAAAACAATGACTCAGACCTTTGGTTTTGAATACGAATTCTGCCTTGTTGAAGGAAAAATCTGGTATAAAAAACGCGGAAGCTCAAAAACAGAATGGAAGCTTTATCTTGAAACAGGGCTTCCTTTTTCCAGAAAAAATGAATTTAAAACGGTTGAGCGTGTTGTTGAAATCATGGCAGATGCGGACTGTCTTTATGCTTTTTCAAGCGACGGGAAGTTATACAGAACATATCTAAAAAAAATTACGAGTTATCCGCCGTTTGAATGGGTTGATTATTTCGGATGGCCTAAAAAAATCCAGCTTTATCAGAATAGTGCGGTAAAAGATAAAAAGGGATGGGCAGTAGGTTCAAGCCGTCTTGATGTTGAATATTATACCGATGTAAACGGTAACGAACATAATTATGGTCCGCTTGGTGTTGAATCAATCACATTTTTATGTGGAGACGGGAAATCTATTCGTTATTCAGATCCTGCGTGTCCGAGTGATTTCAGTCATTCTTTTAAAATGCCGGATGATGAAGCTTTTACAGCGGTAAATATCAGTGAAAGTGCTTCGACAATATTTTTAATCGGAAATGACGGAACTCTTTATACACGTCTCGTTGACTATAATACGGTCGGTTCAGATCCTATGCTTTATGAATATACTTACGAAAAAGTAAAGACAGAATATAACGGAAGCAATAAAAAATCGAACACGACAAAATGGGCGTTACCGAATGAACCCTGGACAAAGCAGCCGCGGTTACCTAAGGATGCGCAGATTACAAAATACATTACGATAATTCAGAACGGAAAAGGTAACGATGCAAGAGAGCTTCGGGTAGCTGCAAAGGATTCGCGAGGAAGAACTGGATATTTTTATAAGGCGATAAATGAAACGCAATGGAATTTCAGGCAGGTTGAACTGAAGCTTCCGGGAAATGCATTTTTGAAAAACATTAAATCTTCAGGAAAAAAGACTTCAGGAATAAAATATACCGGTGGAATATGGATGAACGGTTCAAGACTCGAGGCTGCTGAATGCTCTGTCGAAGATTTTGATTTTGCAGAAGGTCCGTTTAATCTGAAAATTGATTATTATTTTATTGACGGTATTCGCAGTGAAGATAAAAAGTTTTATATCAGCGAAATATGGACTCCGTTTTTAAGATTAAAGCCAGGTTATGAAGCGGAACCAATACGTTATTTTGGAACGGAAGAAAACGGCAGAATTCATGATTATTATATCGAAGCGACATCTTCTTATCTTCTGATAGAAAAAAAGGATAAGAATAAAGGAAAAATACAGTTTTATTTAACGAGCGATTCAAAAATCACAGGTAATATAAGTATTGATAAGGATGTTGTACGGAAAAATGAGCTTTTAATCGATAGATTGTTTCAGGTAACGGATGATTATAAGAATGAATTCGGTGATGATTATGAAAAAATCATTGAGTTTGAAAATAAATTGAATAAAAACAAAAAGAATACTTCTGCGCATCTGAAAAACGGGGTTGACAGTGCAAAGGTCTTTGCATATTGTCTTTTACTCAACGTGTGGTCTAAAAAAGTCGGAATAATCTGCGATTACAGCAGCGATATTGTAAAATATAACAAGGAATTTTATAAGAAAAATTATGAATTGAATGGGAAATACCTGAAATATATGTTTGATTATCTGCAGGATTCTGATGATAGAAAGCAAACTCCGCTGCAGTTAATGAAAAATATTTTTAAAGATAAAACCGGTGACTTCAATATCATTTATTTTGATGATTATGAATATATTCCAATGTTTGTGGTTGTAAACAAGGATAAATCAATTTACAGAATCTGTGAAATAAAGGGCGGATATTCAGGACTCGTCAACGGGAATACGGTAAGCGTGATTGTTATCGAGCAGTATATAAAGAACAAAGCATTAAAAGAGAAAAAATATACTGTGAAAAATCCGGAAGATGTATTGAAATTCTGATTACTGTACGCTGTAAAGTAAATCTTCGTAGCTCGGATACGGTTTGAATTCTCGGCCGAGAAGCGGTTCAATCTGATCGGCAATTGAACGTACCACATTCATCTGAGGAATTACTTTTTTGGCGTAACCGTGAGCCTTTTCCATCATCGAAGGAATCTGTTTTATTTCTTCATGAACAGAAGTAAGAAGCTCTGTATTTTTAGAAAGCTCATTGATTAAATCGTTGAGCTTTTTCATCATGTTAAGACCGGCATCACAAAGGTTTAAAACCCGCTGCATTTTAAATTCTGTGTCTGCAAGAAGATTCATGTATTTGAATGCAGAAGGGATTATGTCCCTCAAAACCATCTCTTTCATAGTTTCAACTTCGATGTTCAGAACCTGACAGTATTTTTCAAGCTTTATATCCCTGTGGCTCTGCATTTCTTCGCGTGTGTAAATTCCAAGTCCTTCGAAAAGCTCGATGTTTTTCTGATCAAGATAGTGTTCAATTGCCTTTGGAGTAGTCCTGTAATTTTTGAGACCGCGTTTTTCTGCTTCTTCAATCCATTCTTTACCGTAGCCGTTTCCGTTAAAAAGAATACGCCAGTGTTCAGTTATTTCACGTTTGATGAGGAACTGCAGATCGTTGTTAAAATCAGAAGATTTTTCAAGTTCATCGGCAAATTTTTTGAGTGTATCTGCAAGAATTGCATTTAAGATTGTATTCGGACCACTGATAGAAAGTGCACTTCCAACCGATCGGAATTCAAAACGGTTTCCGGTAAAGGCAAACGGTGAAGTTCTGTTTCTGTCCGTTGAATCCTTTGGAATTGGAGGAAGAACATCTGCTCCAATAGTCATTTTTCCGGTTTTTGTACCGTCGTAGGTTGTTCCGTTTTTGATTGCTTCCAGAATTTCTTCAAGCTCATCACCGACATAAATCGACATGATTGCAGGAGGCGCTTCGTTTGCACCAAGCCTGTGATCGTTACCGGCCGATGCGACAGAATATCGCAGTAAATCCTGATTATCGTCTACCGCTTTGATTACTGCAGTTAAAAAGAGAAGGAACTGTGCATTATCTTTCGGAGTTTTTCCGGGGCTGAACAGATTTTCACCTGTATCTGTCGCAACAGACCAGTTGTTGTGCTTTCCGCTTCCGTTTACGCCTTCAAAAGGTTTTTCGTGAAGAAGACAGATAAGTCCGTGCTTTCTTGCAACCTTTTTCATAATCTCCATTGTAAGCTGATTCTGATCTGCCGCGAGATTAGAGGTTGTAAAAATCGGAGCCATTTCGTGCTGGGCAGGCGCTGCTTCGTTGTGTTCAGTTTTTGCATAGATTCCAAGCTTCCAAAGTTCGCTGTTCAATTCTTCCATGTATTTTATTACACGAGGCTTGATTGCGGCAAAATACTGATCGTCCATTTCCTGACCTTTGACCGGCTTTGCACCAAAAAGTGTTCTTCCGCACATCTTAAGGTCTTTGCGCCTTTGGTAGAGCTTTTCGTCAACAAGAAAATATTCCTGCTCAGGTCCCATTGTTGTAGTAACATGCTTTGCTTCGTTACCAAAGAGTTTTAAAATCCTGAGGGATTGTTCGTTCAACGCTTCCATTGAGCGCAGAAGAGGAGTTTTTTTATCAAGAGCTTCACCGGTGTATGAACAGAATGCAGTCGGAATGCAGAGAGTGTGATCTTTTACAAAAGGATAAGAGGTAGGATCCCAGACTGTATATCCGCGTGCTTCAAAGGTAGAGCGTTTTCCACCGTTCGGAAAAGATGAAGCATCCGGTTCACCTTTAATCAATTCTTTACCGCTGAAGTTCATTATGATTTTACCTTCATCGGCCGGAGTTAAAAATGAATCGTGTTTTTCGGCAGTAATACCTGAAAGTGGCTGGAACCAGTGTGAATAGTGAGTTGCACCCTTAGATATAGCCCAGTTTTTCATTGCATCTGCAATCTGATTGGCAGAATGAATATCCAGAGGAGTTCCGTTTTCCATCGTAAGCTTAAGCGCTTTATAAATTTTGGGAGGAAGCATCTGTTTCATAACCGATTGGTTAAAAACAAGGCTTCCGAATAATTCAGGTATGTTTGTCATATAAACAGTATAATGAATTAAAGGTTTACGGGCAATAAAGAAAGCGTTTAATTATTTGAAGATGCGGTTTTACAGAATCTTTTTGAGAGGCTTTCCTATAAGAGAGATGACCGGTCCTAAAAGAAACGACATTGCAATTGAACCGATAACAGAACCTTCTATTCCACCGCTTAGTTTACCGGCAATCACACCGATTGCAACTGCAGATAAATCAAACAGCATCCTGATGATAAAGAAAGGAATTTTGGGAAGCCATCCGCTTATAATCGACGGAACCGCATCATAAGGAGCAACACCCATCTGAGCGTTGATGTAAACAGCGGCAACAATAACAAAGAGCAGCAGTGTTATTATAAAAAGGATGAGAGTTATTGGAAAAGTGCTTTGTGAAATGAAGTCAGAAAAACCTGTGATTTTCCAGAGCCAGCGGCACAAATCGACTATATAACCGATTAAAATCATGTTGGCAAGAGAGCCGAAGCCTATCATCTGAGCGCCGAAAATAAAAGTAAAAATGAGCATTAATCCATAGATTAAAACTTCAGTATTACCAAGCTTCCATCCCAGTGCTTTTGCGATGTTGAGATTCATAAAGCTTGCGGGATCTGTTCCCCATCCTATTTCAACAAGAATGGAAACAAATACACCCATAAGGATTACGGCAGGAAGCATAAAAGCAAGACGTTTACCGAAATTCGGAACGATGAACTGTTTAAAAGAAAAACTCATAAAAGCATTGTATAGGAAGATTTAAAGACTTTCCAGTCAATTATTTAAAAGATTCCCGCACCATGGGAATCATTTTGTGTTATAATCTGATTACAAATAAATTAATGAGAGGTATTTTATGGATAATAAAATTATTATGGATGACACAATAAAATTGTGTGGTAATCTGAATGCTTTGAAAGAATCAATTGAAAATTCAATTAAAAAAGAATATATCGTTTTTCAGGAACAGGATTTTGATGCAGGAAATATTGAAGCAAATTCCGATATGAAAATCATTGTTTCCGGTAAAAGAACGTTTGAAGCCGCAGAAGCGTATAAGGGTAAAAAAATCTGCAGTATTGATTTCGCAAATAATCACTCAGTCGGTGGAGCTCCATGGTATGCAAATGCGCAGGAAGAAGGCTTGTGCAGAATTTCGACTTTGTATCCGTGTCTTTTTGTAAAGGAAAAGGATTTTTACAAAAAGCATATTGATGAATATAATACAGGCAAGATTGATGAACTTGGAAGCGATGATTTGATATATATCCCGGACATAACAGTTTTTAAAACCGATGATTTTGAACCAAAGCTAAAGGACGAAGCGTTATGGTTTAATACCGATGTTATAGTTTGTGCTGCTCCTGTACTCGTAATGGAGTATGATGTACAGGAATATAAAAAACTGATGACAAAACGAATTAAAAGGATTCTGGATGTGGCTGCTAAAGAAAAAGTTGAAGTTTTAATCGCAGGAGCTTTTGGCTGTGGTGCCTTCCATAATCCTCCCGAAATTGTTTCCAATATTTTTGCAAAGCTGATCCGAAATTATAATTTTGAAACCGTTGAGTTTGCCATTTACTGTAAAAGAGATACCACAAATTATAATGTTTTTCACGACAGGTTTTTCAAGTGGTAAGTAGAAATGAATTAATATTAATTTAAAATGAAATGACCGTGTAATACTATCTGCGACAGGGGGTGTGGTATAACTTAATATAATTGAGTTTACCTCTCTCCCTCTTCCCACTCTAATCTTCCACCAGTCCCCTTCAATTCAATCGGCAAAGCTACATCATCCTATTTTCAAACCCATCGTTGAATGTACATCAGTTGGTTGTTTCTATCACTTAGAATCATCCTGTTCTTTTCCCTTAACTTGGGAATGACATGCATATATATTTTTTCCTGTCGGACACAGGTCCGAAAGGAGAACACTATGAATAATAAGAAAGAATTCGGTGAACGACTGTTGAAGGATCTTAGGAGAAGTCAGGAATGGTCATATCCTGCCAGGGAATATGAGAATGTCGAAGTATTTATAAGTGTGCTTGGAAAAACTTACCGCTATTATATGACGAATAATGGAAGGCTTCTTATGAAGAAACTTGCAGAACATAATTACAAAATGCCGGCTTTCAGGGACTTCAAGAAAAATCCGTTTTTAGCACAAGAAGTCAGAAAAAAGATGATTGAACTAGCCGTAAGTTACTCTTTCGAAGATGACCAGGGTCACCTGATAAATTATTTTGCTCCATGGTGTGATCCTTTAATCTGTCGTTTGAGGTAAGAAAAAGATGGAAAGCGATGCATTTAAATCTTCATCTTATTAATCTTTTCGCGCTTTTGCTTCCAATCCTCTACAAGTTCTTTTGGTTCAATCGGCAAAGCTTCATCAGCCCATTTCCAGACCCAGCGTTGAACACACATGAGCTGATTGGTTCTAAAGCTCAGAATAATTCCGTCACCATCTGGACCGGGACGTTTGGTGTCTTTGGTGATTGTTTGGTTTTGGCCCCAGATTTTGTTTTGGGCATATCTTGCGGCATAACCGTGAAGGTGGATTTTATAATCTAGGTATTTGTCGTCACACATACAGCCGAATGAGCCCGGTGTCATTTTTCTGAAATCGTAATTATCGGGGAGGGTGAAAACATCATTTGTAATTTCAAGTTTTTTTATTTTCTCCAAAGAATATCTTCGGGGGGCGTGCTTTACAATATCAAGGGCGTTGAGGTTCCAGTTCCCGTCATTATATATCAGCTGCCAGGGCTGGACACGTCTGAATTTTGGTTCAGGATCAGTGTTCGATTTATATTCAAAAGTAATGACACGATTTTCCTGTAATGCCTTATCAATAATGCGCCAGGTTTCTGCAGGAATCTCTCTGTTGGGAGCACCTACAAAAACAATCCTGTCGTTATCCGGCTTTTTGTTGATTTTGATATTTTCAAGAGCGATATCATGATTTTCAATTGATAGTGATTCAAAAACTTCCTGTGCTTCCTTGTACATTGGATTGCCCTTTACCATATCCATGAGCGTCTTGATAAGCTTAGCTGCTTTTGCGGCGTTTTCATCTGTGAAGAGGCGGGGGAGGCGGTACTGCGGGTCGGTGTAGAAATATCCGTTGTTTTCTATGTCTGTATCTATTGGGGCGTTATGTTTTTCCTGTAAATCGTTAATATCGCGGAAAAAAGTATTTCTGCTTGTTTTGAGATTGTATTTATTCTGCATCTCAGAAATGATTTGATTCCATTTAAGTTTCCGTCCGGAAGCAATTATCTCATCGATTGCCTGATAGCGTTTTGCTTTTTCTGTGAAGTCTATGGCCATGATTCATCCTCACTATTAATGATAGTACACTTGTATTCCCGTGTCTTGGGAATAATCATCTTTTATATTTTATATCATCGGGAAGAATTGTCAAATTTTATGTAATATAGTTTTAAGTTATGTATTGTCTATAAATATAACATATAAGTAATATAAATACTTGATTATATAACCTATATATTATATAATGTGTTTATAAATTTAACACATAGGTTATATTATGGATGCAAGAGTTTTACAAATCAGGGCTTTAGACAAAAAAACATCTGATCTAAAGTCTGCAAAAAACATAGTTCCTCGTGGTTCCGGCTGGATAAATACTGTGCGCGAAGCAATTGGAATGACAGCCAGTCAACTTGCTGTTCGTCTTGGTGTAACACAACCTCGAATTACTAAAATGGAAACAAATGAAGATAATTTAAAACTCTCAACCATGAAGAAAGCTGCTGAAGCAATGAACTGTGAATTTGTGTATTACTTCAAGCCTAAAACAACATTTCAGAATCTTGTTGAAGAACAGGCTCAAAAAAAAGCGGCAGAAGTATTAAAAACAGTAAATGTAAATATGGCTCTGGAAGACCAGGAGATTGCAGCAGATGAATCTGTAAAAGATTTTGCAAGTGATTTGATAAATACAAAAATAAAGCAGATTTGGGACTAATGAATTATGGATATTTTTGCAGCAGATGATAATTCAACCCCTCTTACAACTGAAGAAAAGAATGGACTCAAACTAAAGTGGATAACTTTGCGTTCAGAACTTAATGAAGCCGAAGCAAGAAATATTGCACAGGCACAAATCTGGCTTGCTAGTAACAAGAAAAAGGATGTATGCTCTGATTCTTTCTTAAGAAATCTTCATAAGAAAATGTTTGGCGATGTATGGGTATGGGCTGGAGAATATCGAACAACAGAAAGAAATATAGGTGTTGCTCCATATCAGATCTCAATAAAAATTATGCAGCTTTTTGATGATTTAAAATTCTGGATAGACAATAAAACATATTCAAATCATGAGATTGCAGTTCGCCTTCATCACAGGCTTGTTCAGATTCATCCATTCCCAAATGGCAAAGGTCGTGTTTCCCGTCTTATGGCAGATTTAGTACTTCAAAAGCTGGATGGAACATCCCTATATTGGGGCGATACAAATCTGGTAAATGTTTCCGAAGTACGCAGCAAATATATTGACGCTCTCAGAAAAGCAGATGCAGGGGATTATACAGAACTGTTGAATTTTACGATGAGAAAATAATAATAAGTTAGTTAAAAAAAATAGACTCAGTTCCAACCAACTAAAAGAAAATCTTTTTTAATTGAAAACATATATGGAAAAAATCTATAGTACTAAATTTGATAGTCGGAATTATATAGATTAAAATGGCTTTCATTCCCGTGTCTTGGGAATAATCGTGTTTTATATTTTATATCATCGGGAAGAATTGTCAAATTCTTCAGGAGGAGCCATGAATACAAATTATCTTTTATTTCTTTATACAAATCAAAAATCATTTGATAGTGCGTCAAAAATTCAAAGTGGGTTGAGGGAAAAAATCAAAAATTCTGATTTTCTTATAACGGATGATTCCGGCACACATAGAATAATAGGGATTAAATATAATCATAAATTAAATAATGTTCCTTTTATTACTTGTATATGTATGAGGCATGAAATGTCAGCTGCGAAACAAATTGCTTTTGAATATGGTAAAAAGCTTTTTTATGATTCAAAAATATCCGCACTGTTTTTTAGATATCAGGCAGGAGAATTTGTTCAAGATGAAAATAGTAGGATATTTCTGACTTTGTTTTATGTTCAATTTTATTCTTCAATGTGGAGTAATGGAATATTTATAAGCTCAGAAGGGAAAATTTATATAAAAAATCAATGTCTTCCTCCATATTTTAAGCTGTCTTATTTAATTAATTTATTAGGTGAGCCTGATGATAAAGGAACTGGAATGTACAAACAAAAACTTTATTCGTGGTACAAATATGGGATTATGGCTGTTTCATTTTCGGGGCATAAAGGTTATGTGGGTCATATTTGTATTTATGTAAAAGCGATAGAAAACTATCTTTTATATGCGAAAGTAAATATTTATTTGGGCTTAGACAAAATTGAGAATGCAGGTTCTTTTTATAGGTTTAGAAAATATGGTAATCATTATGTTGTAATATCAACTTGGAATAAAAATGGAAGCTTTGATTGCATGGAAGGTGAAATTGAGATGATATCTATTTCTTTTGGTTTTTTTCCATGCAAGTTTTCATTTGCAATAATTGAAAATGATAAAGAAAAAGTTCTTTCACTTATTAAAAAGGGATTTGATATTAATCGTAGAACAGGATGGTTGTTTGAAACACCATTAATGTTTGCAATTAGGAACAATAGGTTTGATTTTGTAGAATTGCTTTTAGAGAATGGGGCAAATCCTGATATTCCGGATGTATTTGGAAAAACCCCAAAACAAATCTTAATGGAAAAAAATCAGTTAAATAGTTAGCAATCTCATTCCCTTAACTTGGGAATATAAATGTTTTATATTCCAGAATGTAATAAACAAACTGCTGTTATGAACAGCAAAGGAGGACGTCTATGAAAAAGAATGTAATCTTTTTCGCAATTTGTATGGTCGGTGCATTTTCTCTTTCTTCTTGTGCAAGTGCACCAAAGGTTCGGGATATTTCTGGTCCTACAGAAATAATTGAGCATAAAGGAACAACCTGGGGTGTTGCTCAGCCGGAATGGGTAAGTCTTGTTCTTTCTACACCGAATCAGAAGCAGCTTCAGAAAAGTCTTGGAATTAACAAGCATGTCTGGGTTGTTACAAAAAGCGGAAGTGATCTTGATTTTATCAGGACATGGGCAGATCAGGTTGAAGCAAGGGCAGAAATCGGTTCATCAATCAGACAGGGGATTGCAGATTTTGTCGGAGCCAGAATGACCGGTGATAAGAGCGATGTTGATGAAACCATTGAACGATATTCTGCAAGAGCATCGGCTATTAATGTAAGCGGATTGAACAAGGAAACTGACTGGTGGGTAAAAGGCATCTCAAAAAGCGATAAGAAAAATGAACTTGAGCCGAAATACACTTACATTGTTGTTTTTTCGATCGATGAGGATTTTTATTCAAAGCAGATTAAAAAAGCATTTGCAGATGAAAACGATCCTATAGCAGTTGAACTGATTGAATATCTTATTAATTACACCGTAGTCGGTGCAAACGATTAATTGAAAAACGGAGGGTAGCCTGTGAAAAGGATAATCATTTTTTCTATTCTGATATCTGTAAGCTGCTCTCTGTTTCCTTCATCTCCGGATTGGATTTTGAACAGGGAAAAACAATTTCCGTATGAAAAATATATCAGTTCAACCGGAGAAGGAAGTACCAGGGATTCGGCAAAGAATCATGCGCTGGCGGGGCTTGCTTCGTATTTTGAACAGAGGATTGAAGCATCGGTAAAATCCATCAGCTCTTTTGAAAGTCAGAATGAAAGTTTTATTAAGCGTGAAGGAATGGTTCAGACTGTAACTGCTGCTTCTGCGGTCAATCTTTTTTTGGTGCAGTATACGGATTTTTATTTTAATAAGCGTGATAAAAACTGGTATATCTGTGCATACATCGATCGTGATGAGGTATGGAAAATTATCTGTCAGAAGCTTGATTTATGCATATCATTTTGTGAACAGTGTGAAAAATCAGAGGGTGTTGAAAAAGATCCATTTAAAAAAATCATTCTGTTGAAAAAACAGATTGCGGCTATCGATGAATCACAACAGATTTATTATATGGCGCTTTCTGTTCATTCTGAGCTTTGTGAAAAATATACCGGATTGTTTAAGAAAAAAAATGAATTGAAACAGAAGCTTATGAAGCTTAAACAGGAAAATGTAGTTTTTATATTCGTGAAGAATGATTGTCCAGGTGAAATTAAGGCAAAGCTTCAGTTAATTATGGGTCACGAAGGATTTTTATGCGTACAAAAAGGTGCACTTTATGTTCTTGAAGTACAGATGAATTTAAATGAGGGCTGCTTCAAGGGCATTTATTCGTGTGAGCCTCAGATTTCAGTGATTCTTCGTGGACCTTCCGGAATCATCAGTTCTTTTTCGGCTGTGATTGAAAGGCTTTCTGCATACAATGAGGAAACCTTACGAAAATTGTACATCTGTGAGCTGGAAAAGCTTCTTGATGAAAGATTTTTATCTGAATTGTTTTAATTTAGGAGGAGAAAATGAATAAACGTTTCATCTTGTTATTAATGTCTTTATTAATCGGGACGGGCTTTCTTTTTGCAGAGAAATCCTTTGATAATGCTTTACGTCTTGCAAGTGATGATATTGCAGAAAAATGTGAAATAAACGATATCATTGTCATAAATGATTTTACGGCTCCTTCTGAGCAGATGACAATTTATATCCGTGAACAGCTCGGCGATTTGATTTATGCAAAGGAAGGTCTTATTAAGATTGTAACTCGTGATAAAATTGCACAGCAGTTTACTGAGCATGAGCGTTATTTTCAGAATTCCGGCAGTGTTGATGAAAAGACTGTTCTTTCTGTAGCGAAAAAGCTCGGAGCAAAATTAGTTGTATTCGGAAGCTTCGAAGAATTGAATAACATGTACATGCTTCGTGTACGTATGCTTTCTGTCGAAACAGATTCTTACATCTTCCGTAAAACCTATGAATTTGCCCGTTCATCAAAAACAGAACAGCTTCTCGGAAGATCCAACGTTTACTATAAGGCTTCGGCCGGCTTTGAAATAGAGTTGAATAAAAACTCACTTGATTATCTTGCTCCCGGAGGTGCAATATGCTTTGATTATGCTCTTTCCAGAAAATTTACAGTCGGTGGAAAATTCTTTGTAAGCTACGATTATTATGAAAACAAAACAAAGATGTATGTTGCAGAAGCTGTCGGGGGAATAAGGGTTTATCTTGTTTCGCCGTCTGGTGAACCGGTAACAGGATTTTTTGTCGAGGGGCATGGAGGTGTGAGTCTGGTTTTTCTGAAAAATGATTGTGATTTTTCGGAGAATTATGGAGGAGGTTTTGGTTTCAGATTCGGATTACGGGGAGTTTATTTAGAACCCGTTGTCAGAATCGGATATCCTTATATGTTTGGTGCAGGAATTACTGCCGGTTTCAGGTTTTAATCTGTTAGAGGAGGATGAATATGAAATTTATCAGAGGTTTTATTGCTTTACTTGTTGTTCTGATGCCTTTGTGCATCTGTTCGTGTGAAAATCCGTTTATAATTGACATTACCGATATGTATATGGTCAGCTTTGAAACGGATTGCCCGCAAACGATAGATTCCTACAGGACTAAATGCGTAGAAAAAATAGAGCCGGTTCAGAAATACGGTTCAACCTTCTGCGGCTGGTACACTAATGCTTCGTTTATCGGAAATCCTGTTACTTTTCCATTTTTTATAGATGCAGATACGGTTTTTTACGCAAAATGGAAAAAATAAAGAATCTAGTGTGAGTTATGGGACTGTTCGAAAAACAACAGTCCCATTTTTTAGAATTTAGCAGAAACACTTATACTAAAGCTTTGGTTCCAGATATCGTCAAGCTTAACTCCGTTGTTCGGATTAATCCCGGTCGATAAATCTATGCAGATACGGTTTGCCAGAATGAAAGAGAAGCCTGCATAAAATGTACTGTAAAAAAGACCTCTTTCTGTATCAGCATCCTTGTGGAATGTAATTGAAGGAAGGACAAGCTCTATTCCGGTATTAAAAAACATCTGGTTTGGTTTTATAGCATAGCAGATTCCGTTTGAAACTGTAAATTCAAGAGATGTATCGGTAGGAATATTATCCCCAGAAGTGATTGTAACCGGTACTGCTGCATATAATCCGTAAGCAAGATTATTGTTTAAGTGATATAAAAGCTTTGTTCCCGGAACAATAATATTCTGACTGTATTTTGCTTTAGTTTCATTGTTACCGATTTTTGATTTTCTTGTGGCAAAACTTCCTGTGTAATCAAGAAATAATTTTGCATTAAGATTGTTGTCATTTTTCAAGGAATAAACAAGATCTGTATTTGCTGTGAAGGTTGAATAATCAATTTCTGCAGTATTGATTGCTCCGGATGTATTGGAAAATCCGAGAGAAAAACTGAGTGCGAAATTTTTGTTTACGATTGCACCGAATTCTGCATTACCACCGAGATTTTTATAATCATTGCAGACATTGCCGTCAAGATACCATGCGGGGCTGATATAACCGGTATAGTTCAGAGCAAGTGCGAATTTGTTCCATCCGTAGAAAGCAGTTACCGAGTTGTATGAGGTTTCTGACCAGAGGTTTCCTTCCCATCCCAATCCGATTACATTTTTGTTTTTTGTATGAAAAAAAGCGGCAAGATTACCGGAGCTTGTAGAATTCAAGTTGGAAAAAACATAGGTCTTGTCAAATTTAAGGCTGCTCCAGTCAAGGACGTTCATAAGATAATATGCTTCATCTTCTACTGTGTGAGCCGATCCATCGTAAGCGGCAGAATTAAGTGCAGAAATCTTAAGGCACATTGCTGCGATTAAAAATAAAATAACTGTTATTTTTTTCATAAATACCTCTTTATTTATTAATTTTGAAAAGTTATTATTCCAGTTTGTCCTTTTACGGAATTTTCAGAAATACCGGATGGCATGGAGTTGTTTTTATTTTTGAAAGTATATTTTCCTGTGCTTCCTGTAATTGCATTTATCAGATATTTCATCTTGCTGTTTGAAAAAACATTTTGCGTACAGGTAACATGACTTTTTGTTTCATCTTTGTTTACAACAGTAAAAATTGATTCATCTGAGCTTGTGCTGCTTCTGGTGTCTTTAACTGTATTTTTGGAAAAAACAAAGTTTGTAACGCGATCGTGTGTAATTACAGAGCTTCCAGATAAAGCTTTCTGACTGTTTTTTAACAAGACAATACATCTTCCTACGGCTTTGCCTGAGCGTTCAAAAGTATTCTGGTGAACTACAATATTATCCATACAGAACTTTTGTAAATCACCGGCACCTAAAGTATAGTATAGAGATACTTCAGAAGGGTTTTGAAATCCTGCATAGTCATTATAAAAATATAAATCGCAAAAACCAGGATTTTTAAATGTACAGTCACTGATATTGATAATGATATCAGCTTCAATTAATTGTAAGTTTATAAAATTATTTTCAAGAAGATTGTTTGCAAAATTTACCATACCGCAGCCTTCAAGAATAAGACCAGAGCCGCATTGTCTGAGAGAACTTAAATTACTGTCTGTAAAAGTAGAATCTGATACGGCAGGAGCATTGAAATTAGACATGCAGTTAGTAAACCTACAGCCAAAAACATCAAAATCTGAAGCATAGATTACATAAAGGCCTGTGATACACGAGTCAAAAGTTGTATTTTGGATTTTTTCTATGTAACCCGCAACAGCTCTTAATCCCTGAGCAAAGCCTTCTATTCTGCAGTTATAAACAGCTGCTATAGAACCTCCATTCCAGTCAACGTTTTTTAATCCAAAGGTGTATGGCGAAGAAGGAATACTTGTTGCATTTTTATATCTTGAAACATTTCCTGTAAGGCGGATTCCGTAAAGGTTTATGCTTGCTGTTACTTCTATAAGAGAAAAATCTCCGTTTGTATAAAATCCGTTTGATGGTGTGTAAGTATCATCTGAATATGTTTTTTTACAAAGTGATTCATTCCAGTCAGGACTTCTTAAGTTAATGCTTTTTGATACAATAATCTTTGAACTCACAGGATAGTAACCGTCTACAATTAAAGTATCTCCCATGCAGTTTAAAACCTGTGTAATGATTGAAGTATTCTTTTTATTTGTTTTTTCTTCGTTTAAGTCTGTAGTTGCACCAAACCATGAGAGTTTAACAGTTTTATTGAGCAAATCACCTTTAAATGTTATGTTTTTGAATTTAATATCTCCTTCAAGATATGTCTTATTAAAAGTAACAGTGCCGTTTGTTATCTTTCCGTTTTCACCAAAAATAAGAATTGAATCTGCGGGGATCATTACAGAATCATTTTTAAGGTTAAATTCGTCGTTTATGACATAAATCATCCGTTCTATAGAAACTGATTGTTTAAAATCATCAGTGGCTTCAAGAGTTTTATAACCTGTACAGTGCTCTGTGGGTGCTTTATCTACATATATACATACTTCTTCTTTTGGTAATTGAAGATTGCAGGATGCAGCAAGGGCCAATAAAAAACATATAAAAATTTTTTGTAAAGAACATGTTATTTTTTTCATTTTTAATATCTCCTTTTTATTCAGTGAGGTTCAGTACACTTGTTGTTCCTGTTGTTTTTGTAACAGAAGCATAATCATTTCCTGCTGCGGAAATTGTAAATGTGCCTGAGCTTCCATTTATAACGTTATAAATGCTTTGTGCTTCGGTGTTATAGAAAGAATTTCCTTTTATCGTATAATTTGTTCCGCTTGAAGATGTATTGTAAATATCAAAAACATGATTTTCATAAACTACATCAATTGTTTTATCAACTTCCATGTTATCTGAAATAATGTTATTTGTAATTTCTACATTTGACCCGCGGTTTCCTTTATCACAGATATAGAAAATTCCAAATCCTGCATGGCTTTTTGCATCTTGTACATCACATCTTGCACCTCTTGCAAAGGTACAGGAATTGATTTTAATATTTGAAAAAGCCGGATTAGATGTAGAATAAGAACCCGAGCCCTGATTATTAATCATAAGTTGAGCAAGTGTTCCGGTATCAAAAATTGCATTATGAATGTTGATGTTGCTATTTGCATTATCAAGAATGGCGTGAATGAAATTGAATTCAAAACGACAGTTGATGATGTTTGCATTTGTACAATTGTTAAGGTAAAGGCCTCCGCCAAGTTTTGCTATATCAGCTGCATCTGTTTCTTTTGTTGCCGTTGTATGGTCTTTATCAGGATCATTTAAAGATTTTTCGTAAAAATGGAAATTCAAAAGATTTGTATTTAAACGACATCCTCTTAATTCAAAATTTGAAGTATCTTTTGCCCAGAAGCCGAATCTGTTGGAACTGAAATAGGAATTCTTTATTAAACCGATTGAGCCTCCCTGACATCTGATGCCGTAAGTAAAGGCAACAAAACTTGAATCATGAATTTCTGAAATTTTTCCACCCTGCTCGACATCAATTCCGCAAATGCAAATTGGAGAAGAAAGAGGCGCCCCGTTTCCGCTTCCGTAATATTTTTCCCAGAGATTTCCACCTATGTAAAGGCTTATGTTACCGACAACAGAAATGCCCTGTATAGAAACATCTCCGCCATTTTTTATTATAAAGGCAGATTGATTCATCATCTGATAAAAACCATATTCCATATTTTGAGAAATTCTATTTGCATAGATTCCTTCACTCCTGTCCACTCCTTTTATGCTGATTTTTTTTGATATTGAAACCGGTTTTCTTATTATATATATCTGACTGACATTCAACTGAGCACCTGATTTACAGCAGTTTAGAATTGCCTGAAGCTTTGTATAATCATGTGTATTATATTTTGTACCGTAATAAAGTGTTGTATTTCCATCCTCAAGATCAAACCATCCCAGTTCAACTTCAGAATTTGCAAGACTTCCTTTGTAGCTGCAATTGTTGAAAACAGGTGAAGTAACGGATCCTACATTTGTAATTGTAGTATTGTTAAAGCTTACTGTTCCGTTGTATATAGTTCCACCAAGAAATTTAAGTCTTGAACCCGATGGTATGGATATTTCCTTTGAATTTAAATTGAAACCGTCACGGATGACATACGTTTTGCCAGTTTCTGTTAATTGACTTTCAATAGTCTTTGAAGGAACTAATACTATTTCTCCCTCCATAGGAATATAAGTATCGCGTTCCTTAACTATTTTTTCTTTGTCAGGGTTATTCTGACAGGCCGATAGAATTAAGATAACTACTCCGGTTAATAAAACAAGTTTTTTCATTTTTTTCCTCTTTTTTTATATATAATTTTTATTCACAAACAATTACATTAGAACTGTTGTTATTTATTTTTGATTCCGAAACATTTGAAGGATATTTATTTTCACTGTTTACAAAGGTGAATTTTCCATAACTGTCATCCATAAGGCTTGCAAAATAGTTTGCTTTTGAAGAAGCAAAATTATTGTTGTTGCAGTTTATTTTGCTTTGGGTTTCTTTTTTATTTGAAACTATAAACAGGGCTTCGTCTTCAGGAACGACAACTCTTGCATCTGTAATTTTATTATTTGCAAATATAAGATTTGTTATTCTGTCGCTTTCTATAAAACCATGGTTGTATAGAGAGTGAAATCCGTTTGTAAACATAACGATGCTTTTTCCAAGTGCATTTTTGTTTCTTGTAAAATTATTTTCGGTAATTACAACATTATCTATGCAGATTCTGTGATTATCTTCATAGCCGGTTGTAAAATAGAAAGGTCCGCGTACATATGTATAATCGTTGTAGACATAAATATCGTTGAAAACTGGATTAATAAAATCGCAGTTAGAAATATTTATGATTATCGCTACTTCGTTGATTATAAGATTTATAAAGTTGTTTTTAAAAAGACAGTTTGCACAGTTTACCATACCGCAGCCTTCAATCATAAAACCGCAGCCAATCTGTCTTAAAGAAGAAACATCCGGGAGCTTTGTGAATTTGTAATTAGGCATGCAGTTTGTAAATTTACAGCTGAATACTTCAAAGTCAGAGGCATAGATTGCGTAAAATCCAAGTTCACATGCATTAAAGGTTGTGTTTTGAAGCTTTTCAATATATCCGCCTAAAGATCGTATTCCTTGAGTAAAGCCTTCAAATTTACAATTATATACTGCTGCAAGGGAGCCACCCCAAGGAAGAAAAACACCACAAGTAAGCTGTGAATCATCTGTTTCGTAACTTGTTGCATTTAAATATTTTTCAGGATTTCCCTTAAGATAAATTCCAAACATATTCATGCTGCCCTTTACCTTATCTTTTCCGTTTTCATCCTGGTATTGATAAAATTTAAAAATTGAATTGTTTCCATCTGTCGAATAAAAGCCATTTGAAGGTTCATAAGGATTATCATAAGTTCTTGTACATAAATTTTCATTCCAGTCAGGACTTCTTAGATTTATTGATTTAGTTATGCTGATTATAGAGCTTACAGGATAAAATCCGTCTACTATCAGAGTGTCACCCATACAGTCAAGAACTTCTGCAATAATAACGGAATTTTTCCTTACAGCAGCTTTTTCTTCAGTCCGGTCTTTATTTACGCCAAACCACGAAAGATTTACCGTTTTGTTTAATAAATTTCCTGCAAAGGATGTGTTTTTGAAATTTACATTTCCATCCAGAAATGTATTGTTGAAAGTTATTGTACCGTTTTTTATGCTTCCGTTTTTTGTAAATTTAAGGATAGAGCCGGAACCTACAGAAACAGAAGTATTGTTAAGATCAAAGGTTGAATCAACAATGTAAATATAATTTGAACCGGAAACCTGTGAGTCAAAACTCTGACCGGCTTTAAGGGTTTTGTAACCCATTGAAGAATTTTCAGGTGATTTATCTGTATAAATTATGTTTTCATTTTCATTTACGAGAATTTTGCAGCTTATTACAGACAATAATCCCAAAGATAATAATAGTGATTTAATTAAACTTTTTTTCATTTTATTTCTCCACAATAGTCAAAACAGAACTTACACCAGATTTGATGGTTTTATTTCCGTAATCGTTTCCATAATCATTTATTCTGAATTCTCCTGAGCTTCCGGAAACAATGTTATAAATGTTTTCTGCTTCGGAACTATAAAAAGAATTACCTTTAAGATTTACTACACATGGATTTGTAGAAGATGTGTTGTAAATGTCAAATACATTTTTTTCATAATGAACACGAGAATTGAGGGAAGAATCAACTTCCATGTCGTCGGAAACTATTATGTTTTTTAAATTGATGACCGTTCCTCTATTTCCGGAATCTGCAAGGTAGAAGATTCCAAATCCTGGAACGCTTTGTTCATTTTGAATGTCACATCTGGCTCCACGGGCAAGAGTACAGGAGCTGAAGGTCAGATTGTCTATTGTTCGACTTGAAGTAGAAGCGGCAGTTCCCTGATTTATAACTGCAATGTGGCATAGTGTTGCACAATCCATAATGCAGTTATGAATTGTAACATTTTTTGCAGAACTGTCTATGATTGCCTGGATAAAATTGAATTCAAAACGACTGTTAATGATTTTTACGTTTTCACAGTTTGAAAGATAAATCCCGCCACCCATTTTTGCTATCTGGTCGGCATCTGTTTCTTGTAAAGGTTCCCAATCTGTTTTAGGACCAATATAATTTAAATTTTTTTCATGAAAATGGAAATTAAGTTCATTGGAATTAAAACGACAGCCACGGCATTCAAAATTATTTGTATCTTTTGCCCAAAAACCAAAACGATTTATACTGAAGTATGAATTTCTTATATAACCGATTGAACCTCCGTCACTACGGATGCCGTAAGTAAATGCGACAAAGCTTGAATCGTGAACTTCGTTTATTTTGCCGCCATGTTTTACATCTATTGCACAAAGAGAATAAGGAGCAGGCAGAGGATTACCGTTTCCATAGCATTTTTCCCAAAGCTGACCGCCCATGTAAAGACTTGTATATCCGACAAAAGAAAGTCCCTGAACAGAAATTTCACCGCCGGCTTCAACTATAAAAAGAGAATTGATTCCACCGCAATTATTGAAACCGTATTCCATATTTTGAATTATTCTGTCTGCATAAATTCCTTCACTTCTGTCATAACCTTTTAAATAGATTTTTTTTGTAATTTTTACGGGTTTTTTCATACCGTATACTTTATCTATATTGAGTTGTGCGCCCGATTTGCAGCAGTCTATTATTTGTTGAAGCTTTGTAACATCATAAGTAGGTATTATAATGGTAATATATTTTCTATCTATTTCTTGTGTGAAAGAAAATGAACCGCCATCTGCAAAATTAAACCAGGCAAGATCAACCTCGTCATTGGAAATCTGTCCTTTATAACTGCATTCAGAAAAATTTGCATAACCGGTAATTTTTGTATTATTAAAATTTACGGTTCCGTTTTTTATTGAACCTCCGATAAATTTTAAGACAGAGTCTGACGGGATAGAAAGTTCTTTTCCCTCCAGATCAAAGGTATCACGTATGATGTAAACAGTTCGTTTGTCCTTTAACTGTTCCGTTAATTTTTGATTTGAAACGAGAGTCACTGTACTTAAAGAAATTTGTGTACAGGAAGACAGAAACAATAGTGCTGCTAGAGCAAAAAAACATTTTTTCATGGTTACTCCACATTATTTAATAACTTTACGACAATGATACCATCATAATATAAAAAAGTTGAGGGAAATTCTAGTATTGTTTAAATAATTTTAAAATCTCTGAATTCTGCACTGCCGCCGTATTGTTCTGTAGAAAAAAGAAAGAGTGCAAAGCGTACGCCGACAAACATATCAAGTGTATAACGAAGGGTGCATGGATTACCAAAAGGCATGTCATCAAAGAAAAACTGAACGCTCTGAATGTCTTTCATAAGATTAAAATCTGCTCTAAGCTTAACAACAGGATTTTCAATTTTAAACTTTTCTATAAGTTCTGCTTTCTGGTCATCATAGACATTCATTGTCCAGGGACTGTATGGAATTTTATGATTCATCAGGACAAGATAAAATCCGCCGTTTTCTTTTGTAACTGCCGCAAAACTGTATTCGCCTTCGAGCGCGCAGAGTCCTGCAAAATCACCTTCATTTATTTTTGAAGCATCTACGGTTATTTCTCCGCTGCATTTTTCGGTAAAGGTCCGCTGTGTTAATGTGTTTATTGCCTGCGTAATGTTTGTTACGGTTTTATCCGCCGTGATTTTATATTTTTTGTCTGTTATTTCTATAAGTTTTTTATCGGGAATATGGTTGAACTGCCACGAAGGATTCAGTTTTCCGTTTTTTAAAAAATCGTCTGAAAAAAGAGGGGTGTATTCATAATCCGGGCGGTTATCCGGAACGCTGATTTGATTTTCTGCAGAAAAAATCGGGAAGCCGTCGTTATCAAAGCTTACGTTTACAAGAATCGGGATTCGTCCTAAAGCACCGTGATCCTGAAAAAGAATGCCGTACCATTTACCGTCGTTTGCCTGAACAATACCTCCCTGTGCAATTCCACTGTTCCAGTTGTTGTAATCACTTTGCAGAACATCGCATCCTTTGTACGGCCCGGTGATTTTATCGGAAACAAAGCAGGCTTGTGTCCTCATCTTTCCTTTTGGCATATGGATAAAAAACAAATAATATTTTCCGTTGATTTTGTAAAAATGACTTCCTTCGTAACCAAGAAGTGCATCATCACTGTCTTCTATTATAATTTGATTTATTCCGTCTTTTTCCGGGGCAGTGAGAGAGTCGTTCATCTGTGTAAGTGTGATTTTTCTGTTTCCGCTTACAAAATATTTTTTTCCGTCGTCGTCAAAGAGGATTGAAAGGTCATGAAAAAATCCCTGAACCTCTGTTTTTTTATAAGGCCCCGTGATTTTATTTGATGTAAAAAGATATGTTTTGTGTGTATCATTTGCAACAAAGCAAACATAAAACATTCCTTCGTGATAGCGCAGGCTTGCAGCCCACATCCCTCGTCCATAAATGCCCTTGTTGTCTTTTAAGGTCTGTCCCTCTGTGTTTTCAAGCTCGTCAAAAACATAAGCACAGAATTCCCACGAAATAAGATTGTATGAACGAAGAATTACACAGCCCGGCATAAAATGCATTGTCGTGCTTACCATGTAATAAGCATCGTCTACACGTATAACGTCAGGATCCGGAAAATCAGCTGGGATTATACTGCACGATGATGTTTTATATTTCATTTGAATTCCTCTTTTATAATCTGGATGAGCTTTTCAGGCGAAAAATCAAACTCCTGAGGTCCATATTTTAAAGAAGCAAGGGCATGTGCTTCACAGGCAGTAACAGAAGCCTCCAGGGCGTCGTATCCCTGTGCAAGAAGTGAGCCGGTAATGCCCGCAAGAACATCCCCGCTGCCACCTTTTGCAAGATTCTGTGCTCCGTCGGTAACTATATAGATTTTTTCTCTGTATGCAATAAATGTATATGCGCTTTTCATTACGAGTGCGGCATTCGGAAAGATTTTATTTAATGCTTTTCCGACTTTTATTTTTGTTTCGCAGGAATTTGAAAGCTTTTCTACATTTATATCATCCTCTGTATAACCTGCATCCGGATGTATTTCTTTAACAAGCTTACAGAAACGGCTCAATTCATAAAGATGCGGAGTAAGAACAATTTCGTTTCCTTCGCGATTTGAATACTGTTCAATTTTTTCAATTAATTCCTTCCGGTCAAAACAGCCTGCATCAAAAACTGCGGCGTGTCTTTTATCTTCATTATTAAAATATTGTTGGATTATCTTATCAACATCGCTTTTATAAGAAACAAGGCCTGGTCCAGAAACTATACAGGTTGTTTTTTTGGGAAGGATTTTAGAAAGCATCAGATGTGGAGAAATCTTAAATTTTGAAAGTTCTGATTCAGCGCTTTCGATGATTGAGGTTAATCCGCTTCCGCTATAAAATGCTGCTTCTGCAGACAAAATACAAGCTCCTCCCTTATCACCGGAAAAGACTGCAGTATGTCCGAATTTTCCTTTATGAACATCACTCTTTTTTCTATATGGGAGTTTTATATCGTTTTTTTCTATTTTACAGGCGATTTCTTCATTGTTTCCGAAAAATGCACTGTCTGGAATTCCAAGATTCAAAGTAATGATTTTACCGGTACATGATTTTGCACAGTCTGAATAAAAACAAAGCTTATCGCATCCCATGGTCAGCGTTACATCGGCACAAAATGCTTCACGACACAAAGTACCATCTGCATGAAGTCCTGAAGGGACATCGCACGAAAGCTTATGACATTCAGTTTTGTTTACCTGACAGAGGATTTTTTTTACACCATCGCTCAGTTCACCCTTAAATCCTGTTCCGAAAATACAGTCAACGATTAAAAGCTCATCCTTTGTTTTTATTTTTAAAAGATTAAAAAGCTTCTGCTCATCTATAAAATCAATAGGGTAAGATTCCGAAAGCTTTCTGCAGATGTCAAATTGAACTTTTCCTTCACTGGTTACGGGAGAATCAAAGGTGAAAATATAAAAATCAGATTTCTGTTTTTCAAGAAGAAGGCGCACAAGGGCAAATCCGTCGGCGCCGTTATTTCCTTTTCCTGTTAAAACAAGGATTTTTTGAACTGACGGATAATTTTTTACAATATAATCTGCCATTCCCTGCGCTGCATGTTCCATCATCAGAAAATCCGGAAATGAAAGCCTTTGTTTTGCGTCTTTTTCGACACTGCCCGGATTTGAAAATATTTTTTTCATTTTTTCCCGCTTATGGTTATATATTAAAGAAAAATCAATCCTAAAATGCCGGCAGGGATCAGATATGCGCTGAACCATGCAAGCTTTCCGTGTTTTATAAGCTTCATTAAGCCGAAAAGTGCCAGAAAACCTGTTATAAATGCACTTATGCAGCCTGCTATTACCGGTACGGCACCGATTGTTTCAGAAACTTCACCAAGATCCTTGAGTTCAAGAAGGAATGCTCCGAGGATGGCAGGGATTGAAACTAAGAAAGAATATTCTCCTGCGGCCTTTCTGTCGAGTTTACCGAAAAGTGCACCTGAAATTGTCGATCCGCTTCTGCTGATTCCCGGTAATGTTCCGACTCCCTGCATAAAACCGATTAAAACGGACTGTTTAACGCTCACGCCTTCCTGTTTCTGAAGAACGATTTTTTCATTTTTATCGTTGAGGATTTTAGAGATAATCAGTAAAGCGGCTGTGATTAAAAATCCGATGCATACAACTTTTAAAGGCATCTGCGGAATCAGTTTACTTGTGATTATTCCGATTACTCCTGTGATTACAGTCGAAATTATTAATGCAATGATTGTTCTGCGGCCTGCTTTGTCAGTTCCACAAAGGATGTCTTCTTCCTGAGGAGGATTTTTATTATCTTTTTTAGAAATCCATCTTCCAAGGCATTTTAGCAGCTCCCATATTTTTTTCCAGAAGAAAATACATACTGCAAGAAGGGTTGCAAGATGAAGGAAAACATCGAAAAGAAGAGGAATTTCTTCAAGACCGAACAGTTTCTGCGCAATCTGAAGATGACCGGATGATGAAATCGGAAGGAATTCAGCAACTCCCTGTAAAATTCCAAGTAAAATCCCTTGAATAACGCTCATTTTTATCTCCAAAATAATATCGTAATGAATAAACTATAGCAGATAAAAAAAAGTTTTTCCATATTTCAGTAATTTGTGGTATAATAACAGATTATGAGTGTTTATGGGACTTTTATTGGTATTTTAGCACCAGTTACTTATATCTGTGTTCTTTTTCTCAGATGGTTTGCTCTTGAATTCATTTATAATGAGCCTCAGTCAATGTGGAGCGGAAGCTTTCTTACGATTGCCGTAGCAACGGTGTTGATTCTTCTGCTTAGTTTTATTGCTTTCTTTATTTCCCGTCCGTTCGATATTCTTGTTAAAAAAATCAGACAGGAAAAATATGTTGCAACACGTGCTGATATTGAAATCGGATGCCGCTGTTACAAGCATCTTATTAATCTTACGATGGTAGGAAACTTTGTCGGTTTTTTCATAGGGCAGGTTATTCTTGTTTACCTTGGAATTGCACAGGGACGAGTAGTTCCTATTCCTTTGAGAATGTTTCTGATTATTGCACAGGCAATGGGCTTCGGATTTATTTCTTTTACATCTACCGCAAACGGACTTGATATCGGCCTTACAAAATACAGGGCTCTTTTAAAAATCCAGGATTTTCATACCTTTAAAAAATATAAATCAATGAATATTTCGGGCTCAATTATTTTTACGGTTATTTCATGTACATACTTTTTTGCAATAAATATGATTGCGGCTCCTTATGGTCTTTTACAGAATGTTGAAGCAGGAATCATCCCCGGTTTTACAACAAAGCAGATGCTTATTAAGGTATTAAGCTGTGTACTTCAATCCCTTCTTCTCTGTTCATATCCGTTCTTTAAGGCAGTAACAGGTCTTTCATCGCGAATCAGAACAACCAGTAGCTTAATAGAAGATATTGCAGTTAAAGGTGATTTAACTACACGTATCGATATTACATTAACAGATGATTTCGGAATGCTTACTTCTTCCATTAATACAATGATTTCAAAGCTTTCTTATATGATAATGGAATTGAGGAAAGGAACAGGAAATGTATCTGATTCTGCAAATGTAATTGCCGAGTCTGCCGGTTCTGCATCAAGCGCTCTTGAAAATATGGCATCGAAGCTTGAAAGAATTGCCCAGAACAGTACGAATCAGACTTCTTTGATTTATGAAGCAGATGAAAGTATTTCGACACTTGTTGCAAACGTTGAAAATGTAAAACAGCATATTGCGGCTCAGACAGAAGCGATGAGTGCAATTTCTTCTTCAATTACGGAAATGTCTGCAAATATTAATTCAGTTGCAGAAATTTCTACAAAGGCACAGGCAGTATCTCAAGAGTTAACGTCATCAAGTCATCAGGGTACGGCAGCAGTTGAGCTTGCAGTAAAAACAATGAAAGAAATAAAGGATGCATTTGAGGATGTTCAGACAGCAATTGCAGTTATTCAGGATATTTCGGAAAAAACAGACCTTCTTTCCATGAATGCCGCAATTGAAGCAGCACACGCTGGTGATGTAGGTAAAGGATTCGCAGTAGTTGCAGATGAGGTTAATACACTTGCAGCATCTTCATCTGAAAGTGCCGCCATGATTCAGAATAAGATTGATGAAATGCTTTTAAAAATTTCAGCAGGTGTAGAAGCAATATCATCTGCCGGTGAACTTTTCACGGTTATTGCGCATCGTGTAGATGAGAACGAGCAGCTTGTAAAGAATATTTATGAAGCAATGGAAGAGCAGAGAGTCGGTGCCATGGAAACAAGGGATGCGGCAGAAGAAATAATGACATCGGTTCAGGAAGTTAAAGAGCTTGCCGTTATCGAAAATGAACAGGCAGAAAGTCTTCGTGAATTTATGCTTACGGTTGTAAATGCATCTACCGAAACAGAGGAAGCTGTTCAGGCAAGTTTGAGTGCAACAGAAGATTTACAGAATACAATCAAGCTTGTAGATGAATCGGCAACCGGAAACAGGGACTTCGTAAATACAATATCGGATCAGGTAAATCAGTTTCACGTTGATGAAGAATAGTTTATTTTATCAGTTTAACGCAGCCGTAGTCTGAATCTTTGTATTTCAGAAAATCATCGATTATTTTTTTCGAAGCTTCAGATATTTCATAAAGGCGGACACTTTTATCACCATTCTGTACAAGGGGATTTATATACCGCTGCTTTACATTAAGACTGACACAGAAATGATTTTTAAGGGGATGTGAAGTATGCCTGATTTTTTTCATGTTTCTGAACGTTCTGTAATATGCTTTAAGGAGTCCTGATTCCTTTGTTTCACTTTCATCTTTATTTATGAAAAGTTCAATTTTTTCAAGAATCTGCTGTTCGCTTAAGGTCATGAAATCTTTTTCGCAGAGAACATTTAATTTTTCCGAAAGATTCATTATTTCTCCTAAAAGCTGGAGTGTAAGCTTGTTTTCGTTTAATTGAAGTATGTGTCCAATCATACAGAAATGACGGCAGTAAATTTTTGCAATTTCTTTTGTTTTAAATCCAAGCTCATCAACATTATTTTCGTTTTTCAGGATGATTATGTCATTATAGCAGAGTTTTATTTCATCCATCGTCCAGCTTCCGTCAAGAGCCATTCCCGACGGAAACATGTATTCAAGTCTGTCTGCACTGAGATTTGGAATTTCGTTATCTGCAACAGGATAAATATGATAATTTTCAATTTGAGATACGCAGAGTTCGTCCTGTTTTAATAATTCTTCTAGTTTTTTTGAACTTCGTAAAATTTTTGAAGTAGGTTCTTCAGTTGCCGTTTGAGTTAATGCATCACCTTTTCTGAAATCTGATACATGTGAAAAAACAGGTGTGGCAATATCGTGAAAAAGTCCCGCCAGCGTTTGTTTTTTATCATGCGTAAAATGCCAGATTATAAGTGCAACTCCAAAGCTGTGATCAAAACGGGAATAATAAAATCGGTTTTTATAAAGAGATGTCCAGTCAGTACCGCACAAAAGACCTATTTCCTTAAGCCGCTGTAAAATATCAAGAGAAAGATATTTGTCAATAAAAGCAGGATAATCATCCTTCGGACACAGAATTTCAAAATATTCAGAAAGACTGTAGTTACACGAGGGATGAGAGTTTATCATTTTTTTCCAGTTGTACGGCTCAAAGTAATTCATGAAATAATCATAATTGAATTGCAAAGATTATTTATAGTGCCAATCTTTTTAATTCTTCAATTTTGTCTGTTTTTTCCCAGGGGAATTCGTCGCGGCCAAAATGACCGTAGCTTGCTGTTTTTGAGTAAATCGGTGCTTTAAGACCAAGTGTCTTTGTGATTCCAGAAGGAGTACAGTCAAAAACTTTTTTTACCGCTGCTTCTATTTTTGCTTTTTCTACCTTTTCTGTACCGAAGGTTTCTACCATAATTGAAACAGGGAATGGAACTCCGATGGCATAGGCAAGCTCAACCTCTGCTCTGTCTGAAAGTCCTGAAGCAACGATGTTTTTTGCAATATATCGTGCCATGTAAGCGGCGGAACGGTCTACCTTACTTGGATCTTTACCGCTGAATGCACCGCCACCATGACGGCCCATTCCACCATAAGAGTCTACTATGATTTTTCTTCCGGTTAATCCTGAATCACCATCTGGACCGCCTTTTACGAATTTACCGGTCGGATTAATATAATATCTTGTATTGCTGTCCAAAAGTCCTGTCGGCTCAAGTACCGGTTTAATTATCTGTTCGATGATTGTTTTTTCAATTTCATCATGGCTAATATTATCGTCATGCTGATGTGAAACTACGACGGCATCAATTCTTACAGGTTTAAATCCCTCGTATTCAATTGTAACCTGTGCTTTTGCATCAGGACGAAGCCATTTTATTCTTCCTGATTTTCTTAATTCGGCTGCTTTTTTTAAAATCTGATGTGAGTAGAAAATCGGTGCGGGCATTAAAGACGGAGTTTCGTTGCAGGCAAAGCCGAACATCATCCCCTGGTCACCGGCACCCTGTTGTCCTTCATAAATTTTCAAGCCTGTACCGTCAACGCCTTGACTTATATCATCAGATTGTGCATGAAGTCTGTTCATGAATTCAAAGGTTTTATAATCAAGACCTTTGTTTTCATCATCATAGCCGATATTTTTGACTACATCACGGGCGATTTTTTCAATATCCTTTTTAAAGCTTTCGAGTTCTATTTCTTTTTTCGAGAATTTTATTTCACCGCCGACAAGAACGAAATTTGTAGTAGCAAAGGTTTCACACGCAACATGTGCATCCTTATCGAGCGAAAGGCAGTAATCTAAAACTGCGTCAGAAATCTGATCACATAATTTATCGGGATGACCTTCACCGACAGATTCAGATGTAAATAAATAGTGATTGTTTGTTAAGACAGTGTCCATAACGGACCTCCTCTTTAGCAAGATTTATCGATACAGGAAGTACCGAGTTCCGTTCTGCAATTTGGATAAATCAACGGAATAAGTAATATAAATAATATAATGAAAAATATGAAAAGCTTCAATAAAATAAAGGAAAATAAAATTGAAAAATGTATTGAATTAATCGGGAAAAAAGTCTATTTTATAACTATAAGGTTTTCTAAGTGGCGGGGGATGGAGATATAAATGGCTTTAAAAAAATCTTTTTCAAAAGATGGTAAAAAATGTAACGTAACTTTCATCGTTACAGCAGAAGCTGCACAGAATGCCAAAACTATTAATATTGCCGGTGATTTTAACAGCTGGAGCAGTACAGATACTCCGTTGAAAAAAGCTGCCGACGGCTCATTTTCTGTTAAGATTGAACTTGAAGCAGGAAAAGAATATCAGTTCAGATATCTGCTGGACGGTTCAAGATGGGAAAATGACTGGAAAGCAGACAAATATATTCCTGCACCGTACAGCAACGCCGACAACTCAGTTGTTGTTACAAAAAAATAATCCTTTTTTATATTTCATAAGTCTTTGCAGTAAAGTTTCTTTTTACTTTGTTTGAAGGAGTCATTTCCAATGGCTCTTTAAGCAGAGTGATTTTTGAAATCTGTTCATAAGATTGCAAAGTCTTGTTAACCTTAGAAACTGTCTTCTTTATTTCATCATAAATTTCAGGCTGAACAGTATCCGGATTTCTTTCTAATCCCAGGCGCTTATACAAATCATCACTTGCATAAATAAGAACTTCAATTTCTTCTGCGGTTTTTTCTTCATCTGTATAATACCCGCGGCATGTTATCTGATTTATATCGTCGTATAACTGGAATGCATCTTCGATTTCTTCAGGATATACGTTTTTACCGCCGCTTGTAACAATAAGATTTTTTGCTCGACCGCACAATCTTATGTAATGTTCATCATCCATCCATCCTAAATCGCCGGTTTTAAGGAATCCGTCTTCGGTAAACATTTCTGCAGTTTCTTTCGGCATTTTGTAGTATCCTTTCATAACCATAGGACCTTTAACTGCAATTTCACCGACAGGATGACCGTTCTTCATTGAATCTGCATTGATGATTTTGATTTCTTCATACGGAGAAAAATCTCGTCCTACACTGTCGAGCTTAAAGTGTTCTACAGGATTAAGTGCAATAATTGGAGAAGTTTCTGTTAAACCGTAACCCTGAATAAAATCAAGACCCATTGCCTGATACTGCTTGAATACACTTGGAGCGAGAGGACCACCGCCACAGATTGCAACCCTTAGGGTATAGATGTTTGCCTTTTTTAAGACAGGCTTGAATATTTTTTTACCGATGTTTATTTTGAACATCTTTTTGAAGGTGAACGAAATTCCTCGTAAAAATGCCATTAAACCGACTACCAGGAAGCCTTTTTCTTTTATTCCTTTTCTGATTCCGGCAAGAAGCTTGTTGTATAAAAGAGGAACACCAAGCATGATTGTTATCTTTCCATCGTGGAGCTCTTTCATAAGCTTGCTGACTGCCATTGTTTTTCCGAATACAATTTCTGCACCGACTTCAAGCGGACAGATAAAAGCGGCCTGCATTGTATAGGCATGGTGAATAGGTAAAAGTGCATAGAAAACATCTGTTTCTTTAATTATAAGGTTTGTCTGAGCAATAAATCCGTCGGCGATAATGTTTTTGTGAGTAAGCATTACGCCTTTTGGAATTCCTGTTGTTCCTGATGTAAACATGATTAATGCAAGATCATCTTCTTTTACAGGTTCATTTTGTTTAACTTTCTTTTTTGCGGCAAGATTGTATACATAATTTTTTGAATCTGTCGGATTAAGGTTTCTGATTGTGATTTTCGGGAAATGCTTCTTTGTATAAGGAATTTTTTCGTCATCAAGAACAGCAAATTTTGAATCAGAAGCCTTGATGATGTTTATTGTTTCTGCTTCATGAAGAGAATCTGCAATAGGAATTACAACTCCGCTTGCCTGTAAAATTGCAAGATAAGTTACTGCCCATTCAGGAGAGTTTTTTCCGGCGAGACATACATGATCACCTTTTTTAAGTCCGTTTTCGATAAACCAGTCTGAAAGCTTACATACTTTTTCATAAACTTCCTGATAGGTTAAAGTGATTTTTGTATCTTCAATGACTGTGAAGCAGGGGCGTTTTGCAAATCTGTATGATTGAATTTTAAGTAATTCAGGAAAAGTAGGCCATTCTCCGGTAAATTCTTTTCCACGCCAGTAATCTAAAAAAGTCCATGAAATATTCTGTTTTAGTTGTTTCATTGAAAATCTCCTGAGTTTTATTTTGACACTTTTTAATATTTTGTCATTTATTTAAAATATAACATCAAATTGCTTTTTGTCAATCCGAAAATAAAAAAAGAGTTTAAAAATACGGAAAATATAGTATAATTTCACTAAGAGGAGTTTTAATGCAGCGTATTTCGAAAATACAGAAGATTCTTTTCCTTTTTATTGTCTTTTTCTGTCTTTGTTGTGTACAGCTTTGTGCGGGTGTAAAAAAAATGACACCTGAACAGGCAACGGAAGCTCGTCTTAAATTGATTGAAGAAGCACAGTTACATATTGGTGAACCTTACGCGTACGGTTGGGCAGGACCGAATAAATTTGACTGTTCAGGATTTGTTTCTTATTGTTTTAAAAAAGCACTTAAGATTTCTGTTTCCAAAAGTTCGAGTGGAATTTATGGAAGCGTGGAAAAAATAGATGATGAAGAGCTTGAGCCCGGAGACCTTGTATTTTTTGAAGCATATAAAAACGGCAAGGTTTCGCATGTAGGAATTTATCTTGGTGACAGAAAATTTATTTCGGCGATAAGCGACGGTCCCAGGACCGGCATACAGATTGCTTCTTTAGATGAATCGTACTGGAAGAAAAATTATATGTGTGCCGGGCGTTTGTTGCCCAGTGGCGGAACCGGAGGAAGAATCGCAGAAGGTCCTTCGTCAGGTTCCACAAGACAAGGCTCAGATAATAACAAAACTACCGGACTCAGTACAGGCTCATCATCCTGCAGAGGAGAACGGACAATAGGTGTTTTCTGTGTATTCGGAATGCCTGATGAACTGTATACTAATGTCATAAAGGGAATGGAAATTCAGGTCTATCAGTCATTTTTCGATAAACAGAATTTTTCGGTTGGAGTTTTCGGTGCATTGAATTATGAGTTTATGACCAGAACGGCATTGTTTCCGATGGGTGTTACATTGAACTTATTCGATTGTTTATCTGTATGTGCCGGCTATAATATGATTTTTTACTATGATAACAATGAAGAGGTCGAAGAAATAAATGATTTGTTCTTCGGGCTCGGATGTTTTTCAAAAAAGTTTGAAATTGGAAGTCTGAAGGCAAGGTTTGTGGCAGATTTACGGGCGGAATTCGGGATAGGAAATGAAGAAAATACCTGGATATTGTTTGATAAAATTATATGTACAGCCGGTATAAGAATTGCTATATAGAGATAGAGGATAGAGGAAAATGAGAAAGATTTTGGTTTTGTTAAGTTTAATGTTTGTTTTTTTATACACGGGCTGTACTGCTTCTGCAGATTTATCGGTAAACTTTGACGGTTCGCTTGAAGTAAAATTCGATGCATCATTCGGAAAAGGTTTCGAAGCTCTTCTTAAAAATGCATACGGTGCTTCGGACAGTCAGTCAGTTGTAGAATTTGCAAATCCGCAGGAGTTATCAAAAGATCTTGCAAAGTCAGATTTTACGAATATCAGGGTTGTATCGCAGAAAGAAAAATCTGCTCTTTCAGTAACAGCAAAAGCTCCTTCAGGAAAGACACCTCTTTTTGAATCAGGACTGGTAAAAATTGTAAATCAGAAAATAGTCGTTCAAATTTCACCGAAAGCAATGCAGGATTATTACAATAAAAGCGATGAACAGACTCAGCTGTTTATGGATCTTCTTATGGCTCCTGTTTTTACCGGCGAAGAAATGACAGATTCTGAATATATTTCGTTAATCGGTTCTGTGTATGGAAAATCTGTTGCGGAGGAGCTCAAAAGCAGTTCCTTTAAGCTCACGTTAAAAAATCCAGATGGAACAAAAGGTGAGTATTCTTTCCCGTTAGTTAAAATGCTTACACTTGATGAAGCGGTTGTTTTACGCTGATTTTGTGTTTTTTTACAATTTAAAACTTTATTTATTCAATTGATAAAAATCTGATTGTTTTATATTTGCTGTATGAAATATACGATTTTCGTAAATCAGATTGGATATGCAAAGAATAATCTTAAAACAGCATATGTAAAAGGTGCCTCTGAAAATGATTCCTTTGAGCTTTATTCGAAGGATGGTCAGATTGTTTATACCGGAAAGCTTGGTAAGCCTGTAAGCGATGAAATCAGCGGTGAAACTACCTGTGCGGCAGATTTTTCTTCGTTTGATGAAGAAGGTGTTTATTATCTTGGAGTTCAGGATTCTAAGAGCTGTTGTTTTAAAATCGGTACAGGAATTTTCAATCCGGTTTATACTTCCGTTTTACGTTATTTTTATCTTTCACGATGCGGCCAGCGGATTGACGATAAGTTTTTTGGTCACGAAGCATGTCATAATATTCCTGCATTAATTTATGGAACAGAAATAAAAAAATCTGTGGACGGCGGATGGCATGATGCAGGTGACTACGGACGTTATATAATAGCGGCAGCAAAAGCGGTAATGGATCTTCTTCTTGCTTACCGTGAATGTTCTGGTTCGTATGATGATTTTGATATTTTAAGTGAGGTTCGTTTTGAGCTTGACTGGATGTTAAAGATGCAGCGCGAAGACGGTGGTGTTTATCATAAAGTTTCATGCTATCATTTCTGTTCATATATTCTTCCGCAGGATGAAAAGGATGAACTTGTAATATCTCCTGTTTCGACAGCCGCTACTGCTGATTTTGCAGGATGCCTTGCTTTTGCCAGTACGTTTTTTGAAGCTTCAGACAAGGATTATGCAAAGATGCTTTTGAATGCGGCAATCAAAGCGCAGAATTATATAGATAAAAATAAAGACGAGCTTTTTATGAATCCTCCGGAAATTACAACCGGCGGTTACGGTGACTGGAGTATTTTTGATGAAAAATATTTTGCCCTCAGTTCACTTTATGTCGTAACAAAGAAAAAGGATTATTTGACAAAAGCACTTAAAATTCGTAAAAAGGGTAGAATCAAAAAGGACGATCCTTCGGTACCGTGGAAAAAATACTGGTATTTCAGTTTCGGATGGAGCTGTGTTTCCGGTTATGCATCACAGCTTTTAATTGAAAACAGAGAGCTTCTTTCGGAAGAACAGATTAAAGACATTGAGACAGAAGTTATTGAAAATGCAGATAAGATTTTAAGTATGATTGAAAAATCTGCATTTGGCGCAGGCCTTGAAAGAGTTTTCTGGGGCAGTAACGGTCAGGTTTGTGATGAAGCGCATGTTCTTCTTCTTGCTTATGACATTACGAAAAACAGAAAATACTATTCCGGGGCACTTAAACAGCTTGATTATCTTTTTGGCTGTAATCCTCTTGAGCTGTGTTATGTAACGGGTAACGGAACAAAAAGTCCGAAGCATTGTCACCACAGACCGTCAATCTTTTTGAAAAAAATAATGCCTGGTATGCTTGCAGGCGGGCCTTGTTTTCCACTCATTGATGAAGCGGCCAAAAAATATCTGAAAAACAAACCGATGCTTTCGTGTTTTATAGATAAGGATGAAAGTTACAGTACGAATGAGGTTGCAATTTACTGGAATTCGACACTTGTTCATTTAATAGCAAAACTTAAGCTTGTTTAAGAATATTCTCATTATTATTTTTTTCTGATGACAAACTCTTTTTTTTTGAATACAATTATAGAAAAAAAGGAGACCAGCATGTTAGAAGCAAAAAATGTAACTAAAATTTATGGAAAAAATAAAGTACGTGCAGTAGATTCCTTAAATCTTACGGTAAATAATGGTGAAATATTCGGTTTTTTAGGACCAAATGGAGCCGGTAAAACAACCTTAATAAAAATGCTTACAGGCATTATTCAGCCTACAGAAGGTGAATTGTTCATCGACAAGCTTTCGATAAAAGAAAATCCGATAGAAGCAAAACGAAAGTTTTCTTTTGTTCCCGACAATCCTGAAACCTTTGTTCGGTTAAAAGCAATCGATTATCTTAATTTTATCTGCGATGTTTATGGAATTTCAAAGGATGAACGTTCACAAAAAATAAATGAGCTTTCACAGAAATTCGGTATCAAGGAAGTAATAAATTCCAAAATCAGTTCTTTCAGTCATGGAATGAAGCAGAAACTTTTTTTAATTGCAAGCATCATTACTGATCCGCAGAACTGGATTTTAGATGAACCGATGGTTGGGCTTGATCCGGAAGCAGCGTTTACAGTTAAAGAAATAATGCGTGAGCGTGCTGCCTCAGGAAAAACAGTTTTCTTTTCGACTCATGTAATGGAGGTTGCCGAAAAGCTTTGTGACCGGATTGGAATCATAAGGAAAGGTCAGTTGATTTTTACCGGAACCTTTGAGGAATTGATGAAGGAACATGGAAAAGGATGTAAATCTCTTGAAGATGTTTTCTTAAAGATGATTGCGGAGAACTAAGATGATTTTTTCGCTTTTTAAGATATTATTTTCGAACATGTTTTCTTTATCTATCAAGAAGGATAAGAAAAATCTTGCAAAAAACATCCTGATTATTTTTGCCATTATCTATTGTGTTGTTGTTTTTACAGGAATGTTTGGTTTTTCAATGTATAATGTTTATAAAACACTTGAGATTTCCGGTAATCCACAGATGATGCCTGTTGTTGCAGTACTCACGATAAGTCTTATAAATTTTTTCTTCGGAATGCTTACCGTAATTTCCAATTATTGTACAGGAAAAAGTGAAGAACAGTTTCTTGCAATGCCTTTAAAACCGGTTCATCTTTTTGGTGCAAAGTTTGCAGTTTCGATTGTTACGGACGGTTTCATATCACTTATTATGTGTATAATCGCCGGAATAGTTTATGGCGTTAATCAGCATATTATGTGGAATCCTCTTGTTTACATAGGAATGCTTGTAACAGGCCTTACAATCGGTATTGTAATTTCAGGGGTACTTTATTTTGTACTTATTCTTATTCTTCTGGCTTTTCCTGTTTTGAGAAAGAGGTCACTCCTTGTAGGAATATCAACTGTCTTTGTAATTTTTTTTGCATGGGGATATGGATTTATATCAAGCAATGTTTCTTTATATACGACGGCATATACACAAAAAATATCTTCTTCAGCAGATAAGTTCTTATGGCTTTCATTTTTTGCAGAAGCGTTAAGTGGTAAGCCAGGACCGATTCTTCTGCTTCTGGCAATTGATGCGGCAGTTATTACAGGGATGATTCCGGCTTTTGCACCAGGATATGTAAAAACTTTGAATGGATTCACAGATGAAAAGTCAAAGAAAATTTCTAGTGAAAAAGCATCCGAACTGATTAAAAACGATACAAAACAGCATTCAGTTAAAACGGCGCTTCTTTTCAGGGATATAAAAAATGTATTTTGTGAACCGGCATTTTTCGTTAATGGACCGATGATTATCATACTTCTTCCATTCCTTATGGTAGTTCCATCCTTAGCGGTAATTCTGGCTAAAGGTAAAATGCAGATGCTTGCCGGTGCCGTAAAAGATGTTTTGTATGAATTTATCGGTAATAATTATGGCTTGTTCATTATTTACAGTATTGCAGTTATTGCAGGAATAAGCATTCTTATGGCCGGCATGACGAATGTTGCGGGAACATCTTTTTCACGTGAGGGCAAAGGGTTTTCGAATTTAAAGGTAATGCCGTTGAGAATGTCAGATATCCTGAGGGCAAAGATCAGTCATTCGATGGTATATTATTATTTTGTTTTTGTTATTCTTTCAATAATATATGCTGTTCTTTGTTTGTGCATACCGCTTCCGGTAAACGGACTTGTTTTGAGTAAAATCATAGCGATTTCGTTTATTGTTTCGTATCCGTCTGCCAAGATTATCTGTGATGTTGATATTATGCTTGATCTTGCAAATCCGAAGATGGAATGGGAGAATCCTGTTGCCGCCTTTAAGCAGAACCTTAATGTTTTGTTTTCTATTCTGATAGGCATGGGATTTATTGCTCTTATGGCTTTACTGTTCGTCTTTGTAGTTAAACAAAATGTGAATATCCTGCTGTTTACAGGGGTTGCTTTGTTAATAATCAGCATGTTTGTTGACAGACTGCTCTATAAATATGCAGATAAAAGATATTTAGAAATTTAAACAAAAAAAAGGAGAGTTTATTATGAAAAAAATTTTCTCAATTATCGTAATCACTCTGATGGCTTTGTCGCTTTATGCAGGCAATGTAAAGGGAAAGCAGACAAAAGTATTAAAGACACAATGGTTCGATATCATTTATCGGGATGGAAGTGAACGGACTGTTCAGATTTTAAAAGATAATCTTGATGATATTTTTGAAGATGTAAACAGGCAGTTTGGAATTGAAAAGCCATATTTCCGCATGCCGGTTGTTGTCGTTCAGGATTGTGAACAGTTTAATGCCTATTTTACGTTTGCACCGTATAATCATATTGTTTTATATGATACGGCAGCACCCGCAAGTCTCAAGGTTTTTTCAGAAACGATTGTATCTACGCTTCGGCATGAAATTACTCATGCAGTATCAATGAATTATAACAATGATTTCTGGAGAGGTGCAAAAAAAGTTTTCGGTGATGTTGCGAATCCTGCGGTATGGATGGTGTCTTCGGGAATTGCGGAAGGCGCTACGGTCAGCGATGAAAGCAGGAATGGTGAAGGCCGCCTGAACGATGAGTTTTTCTGGCATGTAATAAAGCAGGCAAAGCTTGAAAAACAGTTTCCATCCTTCGAAGACGTTAAAGGTGCGTCAGAAATCAGTCCATCCGGTGATTTTTATTATTTCAATGGTGCATTCAGTCAGTTTCTTATAAATGAATACGGACGCGAAAAATATTCACAGTGGTGGTATAAAATTGTTAATATGGAGGCACCTTCTGCCAGAAAGGCATTTGAAAAGGTTTATGAGCTTCCGTTTGATACTGCCTGGTTTAATTTTACAGAATCCATTGAGCTCCCGCAGATTGAAATAAATCCTTCGTACGTGCAGAATCTTACGAAAGAAAATCTTCGAAGGCTTTATACGGCTCTTACCGGTTGTGAGAATGCAATTGCCTGGGCAGATTCCGGATCGGTTTATTATGCTTCAAGGGAAAATCCGGATGATTCAAAATTCAAGGCAAAGAAACTGTTTAATTTGATGGGAGTACAGAAGCTTTCTTTTTCTTCAGATGGACGTTATCTTGCCGTGACTTTTATTGAATACGGTGTAAAATACCCTCATCAAAAGGTGATGGTGTACGATGTTCAGACAAGGAAAAAGTATTTTGTAAAGGAGCATGGATTCTCAGAGGCATCAATTGTAAACAATAACGGTTCGCTTTATCTTGTTACAACAGGTTATGAAAACGCTTTGTATAAAATCAAAACCTTTGTGTTTAATCAGGGAAAAAAGAAGTTTGAAAATGATGCAGAAATAATTCTTCCGATGGAGGTTTCTGCTTCAGATTACGTAGATATGGACAATGGTGATTTTGCATTCATTCAGCGCGAAGGAATGGATTATTATATCTGCGTAAGGAATGTTTCAGATTTAACAAAGGAAAAACAGAAGCTTAAAGTTGAACAGGGGATGAACATCCGCTATTTATCGAGGGATAAAAACGGTCTTCTTTTTACATGGACTAAAAAAGGAACCTTCCCGCGTATCGGTAAACTTTCAATCAACGGCGGAAAAAACAGCGTTCAGTTGTTTACAAAGGATCTGGACGGTGGTATTTATTATCCTGTTTCTGCAGATAAAATTTATTATATTTCGCAGAGATATAGAGAAAACTATATATGTGCTTTAACGGATGATGCTTTGCTTTATGAACAGTCGTCATTTAAGAAAGCGGATGAAACAGTGCTTGAAGAAAAAAAGGAATTTACGCTTTCGGAAGATGAAAATGACATTCATAAATATAATCCATTTGCATATTTCGGTAAGGGATTTATGCTTCCTTTTTCTGTATATAATCCTCCTTATGGAATTGTTCCATACATTTTTGGTGTGACGTATTATACCGGAAATCCTATGGACACAGAGAGCTTGTGTTTATCTTTAGGAACAGATGTTGCTTTTTCACTTGATTCAGCTTTAATGCTTGAATATCAGAATAAAACTCCTGATGAAACATTTGTTTTTGATGCAGTTGGGAACATGGAATTCGGACTCAGAGGTTTTATAAATGTAAGCGGTACCATAAATGTCTTTTCAAATATCTTTTTGAATAATTACAGCAGGTTTTCTTTCGGGAATTCTTTCGGTGGTTTTTATGGAGAGATGGGAGGCGGACTTTTAGGTCAATTGGCGAATCTTCTTTCGGGTGGTGATCCTTATAAAATTAGTTTTTTAGGAGATTCACTTGTTGCTGAATATTCGAATGTCAGAAAAACAGGACAGAATCTGTTTGATAAAGCAGGTATTACAATTGATTTAATCAGTACGTATAGTTATGGAAAGGTTGAGGGAGGAAGCATTGTATCTTCTGAACCACAGCAACAGTTAGAAGCAGGTTTGTCGGTAAGAGGTTACATCCCTTGTCTTTTACCGATAGATTGTAAAAACGGCGCAATATATAATTTCCCGCTGATTCTTTCTGCAGATTTATTGAACGGCCAGTGTTATAAAACTAATATCTTGTATAATAAAGCGGATGTACCTGAGGAAAATGAAAGCACTGATTATTTGATAAATCAATATCAGAGAGATTCATATATTAATTCAGCAAGAGCAGAGCTTGTTTTATATGGTCAGCAGGTTCAGAAGGGCGGAAGATGGCTGTTTATGAACGGATTTTATATTTCGGCAGATGCGTTTATAGGACAGAATTTTTCCGATGAATACAATGCAGAAATGTTTAAGATTAAGAATCCTGCAAAGCTTTTAGAACAGATAAAAACATCTCCGTTTGATTTTTACTATGGATTGAATTTCTATCTGGATTTTGTAATAAATGCCGGTGCCCTTGCAAATTCTCAGCTGAAGAATTCGCTTGTTATTACAATTCTTAAGAAGTATTCATCTGAAACAGACAAAACAACGTTTTTTGCCCTGGGATTTAATTTGAATATGTAAAAAAACAGTGAATTTCTGTATAAGAACACTGAATTTTGAAGCTATAGACCGAAATTTTTTGCTTTTCTTGTAATCCTCGTGTAAAATAGTATATGGTATGCTATGAATAAAATGTCATTATTTTAAATTAATTTTTAAAGTGGCTAAATTTCGTTAGTGTGCCGATAATATACTGAATAGGTATAACTTATTTAAAATTTCGAATAATTAAGTTATCTATAAAAGGAGTATCGGAACATGAAAAGTAAGAAAGGCCTATGGCTTCTTTTGGTGTCACTCTTTGTGATGGCTTCAGCTTTTACCCATGGTAAAGGTGATGTAGAAGAACTCGAAGTTCAGAATCTTAACAGCTGGCAGGAAAAATTTGATCTTGAAAGCAAGACTAAGAAAAAAGCAGTAAAATATAACATTATGATTACTGCTAAAGACTTAGGCGGTAACCAGACTGTTGAAGGTCCTTACAATATCTGGGTTGATCCTGAATCAGACCGGCCTATTGTCGGTATTACAAACCCTTATGCAGACATGCGTATTGTAGGTAACCTGAACATTGTTGGAACTTGTGTTGATGATGATGCAGTTGAACGCGTAGAGCTTATCCTTGATGAAGGTAAAGTTAACTCTGCAGGTGACAGCATTGAGCATACAGAAGTTGCCAAAGGAAAAGAGTTCTGGTCATATTATCTTGATACGACAAATCTTGAAGAAGGTCCTCATACAATTAAGGTAATAGGATATGATATAAACGGACTTGAAAGCCGTCCTCTTGTTTTGCAGTGGCAGCTCGACCGTAAGCAGCCTGTAACTAAGGTTCAGAATCTTGGTATGGGTCAGCTTGTATCTGGTAATGTAAAATTTACCGGTATTGTAAATGACGGAAATGGTATTAAAGAGCTCTGGTATTCTGTAAATAACGGAAAGGCTTTTGCACCTGTTAAAATCGAAAATTCCAAGAGTGCAAAAATTCCAAAAACAAGACCTAAGAATGAGGTTGTTGAATTTTCTTTAACAGTTGATACAAAAAAATTCGATGATGGTCCTGCCGTACTCTGGTTTAAGGCAAGAGATGAATCCGGTTCTATAGGTTACTATTCATTCCTTTATTTTATAGATAATACTAAACCTGACGTAAAAATCATTTATCCTGCAGAAAACGAAAAATCAAACGGTAAATTTACAATTGCCGGTTATGCAAAGGATAAAATCGGTATAGAAAAGCTTGTATGGAGCTTTGGAGATCAGAAGGGTGAATTTGAACTTATTCCCGGTAACCCTTACTGGGCTGTAACAGTTGATTTAACAAGATCTAATGAAAAATCACGTAAATTTACTATTGAAGCAACAGATAAGGCTGGCAACGTTGTTACTGAATCACGCAATATAAATCTTGACAGCGAAAAAGACAAACCGGTCGTAACACTTTCAGATCCTGTTCCGAATCAGGTGTTTGCGGGTGAAGATGTCGGTGTATTTGCACGAGGTATTGCAGTTGATGATGACAGCGTTCAGACTATAAGATTCCAGCTCGACGGTGGTGAAGTAGTTGAAAAAGAATCTAAAGGTGCATTTGCATATGAGCTTTGCAGGGCAAAAGATCTTTCGGCCGGTACACACAGAATTACGGTTGTTGCAGTTGATGAAAACGGAGTAACAAGTGATCCGGTATCTGTTCAGATTGTTTCAAAAGGTGTTGCTCCTGTTTTCCAGACTGGTGTTGTAAAAGCTTCCGGTGGAAACAAAGAATTTGTAAACGGTATGGAAATTCATCCGGAAAGCGGTTCAACCTTTGAAGTTACAGTTAATTCTCAGCTTGGAATTAAAAAGGTTCATACAGAAATGGCATGGGGCAAGAACGGTCTTAAGGCAAATGACATCGATTTAAAGGATGTTTCATCTTATACCTATTCATGTCCAATTAATGACAGTACTCCAAGAGGTCTCGTTGCAATCCGCATTAAGGCAATCGATGTTCTTGATCGTGTAACAGATTTCAACGGATTTATCTATGTATCAAACACATCTGTAGTAAAAGGCAAGGAGCTTCAGCTTGTAATGAATGACAGTGTTTTCCATGAAGTTGATGGAATGCTCGAAGTTCAGAATAATCCTGAGTTCCCTGTAACAGCCTTTGTAACCGGTGGTAATGCAGTATCGGTTGAGCTTTCTCCTGCTACACCGTTCGCACGCGCACGATTGATTGGTAATCAGGTTGTAGTGACCGGTACAAATCAGATCGGACGCTCTTCTCCGGTAAGAATCAGGGTTCATACAGATGTAAACGGAAGGGTTCTTGAATCTAAACCGATTATTTTCAAGAATGACAGCGTTCTTCCGGTAATTACACTTAGAAATCAGTCTGCAGATAAATCTGTAAAGGCAACCGGTCCTGTAACAATTTCCGGATCTGTTTATTGTGAAACAGGTGTCGGAAAGGTTTCGTACAGAATTTTCAAGGCACAGGCAGATATAAATCCTAATACAAATGTTGTAGAAAAGGTTTCTTCTGTAATAAGTGATGAATATAAACAGGTAAGGGTTGGAAGCGACGGTTCTTTCAGATTTGCATGCGATGTAAGCGGTGAACAGCCTGGTATGTTCCTTATTGAAGTTATTGCAGAAAGTGCAGGCGGAAATAAAGCGGCAAAAGCTGTTTTACTTAATACTTTACCAGAACCTCTTGAAGACGGTAAAGGCGGAGTATATTCAGGAAAAGCTTTCGTAAACTGGTTTGACGGTGTAGATGTTTATGCTGTTGCTACATATCAGGGTGAAATTGATAAGGAATTCCAGACATATCCTCGTTCAGAAATGACAGAAGGAGCAAACAGCAAACAGTTCTCTTGTACTGCAGGCGGAAAAGTAACTAACTCTTCATTCACAGCCTTGAAAGAGCCTACAATTGATTATCATTTTGCTTTAATTGATGAAGAACAGTACAGAAGCGGTATGGCAGTTGTTCTTGATAAGGCAGTTAAATCACAGCATAAGATTGTTGCTTATATCGATACAGTTGCAAACATCAGCTCGGTTTCTTATGAAATTACAGGTGATAAAACTTTCGGTGGTGATGAACGACAGACAGGCAGTGCGTCAATGACAAAGCCTGCAGAGGGTACCAACAGATGGATTGCAGAAATTCCTATTTCTAATCTTCCTAGCCGAATGAACAATATCAAGCTTACAATTAAATCTCCTGCATTCGGTGATAAGGAATTAACAGGTTCGTTTGCTACTGTACGACCGGTTCCGGAAGAACAGGACGATTCGTTAAAGGTTTACGAATTCCCTGGCTCTGGAACATTCTATGATTCAGTAGATGCAAACTATGTAATGTCAGACGGTTCTAAGTTCTATTTCTATGCAAACATAACAAGTACATTTAAATCTGAATTGATTGGTGCTCAGTCAGGTCTTGAAATTGAACAGAACGGAAATCTCATTGTTGTAACAGCAACAAAAGATGGAAATTACCGTGGTGTAAGATTACGTGCAACAGATACTTATGGACGTGTGTTTGAATCTAAGAGCGTTAACCTGCTTGCCGATTCAGAAGGTCCGGTTCTTGCTCCGGAATCTCAGTCACCAAAGGTAAATACATGGGCAAGGAATACACTTGTTCTTCAGGGTGCAGCCCAGGATGCACTTGGTGTACGAAGTGTAGAATACTCTTTGAATAAGGGTGAAACATGGTCTAAATTCTCAATAGCTCAGGGACGTGGTGTTACATTCTCAAGAGAAATTGATCTTTCAAAGATGGATGACGGTCTTATAACTGTAGACTATCGTGCAACAGATAATGCCGGACATGTTTCGTACTACCGCTCAGCTATTGTTAAAGATACAAAGGCACCGGAAGTTAATGTAGTTCTTCCACTTGCCGGCGATATAGTAAACGGTGATAATCTGATTGTATTTGAAGTAAAGGATGAAGGATATTTCAACAGGGCATCTTATACTTACGGAGGAAGAAACAACAAGCTTGATACAGGAAATGTTCTTTATACACACGTAGGTACAAAGGATCAGCCGCTGGACAGCAGAATGTCTTTCGTATTTGCAGATATAGCAGGTAACTCAAAAACAATCAATTCATGGGATTTTAAGGTAGACAATAAATCGGATCTTCCTGTAGCAGAAATTCATATTCCTGAAGAGATGGAAGTTATTACCCGTGACTTTACTGTTTCAGGTGTCGTATATGATGATGATGGTGAATCTACAGTATTCTATCGAATCGATAACGGTGAATATAAACAGGTTTCAAAGACTGAAACTTATGGAACAAGAGATTCAAATGCTGAGTACGGATTAAGTTCAAGCTATGAAATTAAAGTTCCTATTTCTGAAATGACAGATAATGAACACTCGGTAACAGTTTATGCAGTTGACGTAAACGGTGTACGTGGTGAAGAAGTTAAACGTAAGTTCAGGGTTTCTCTTGAAGAGCCTAAGGGTTCAGTAGAGCTTCCAAGAATTGATACATCAGTTCGTGAAGTTGTAGAAATTTCCGGTGTTGCAAGTGACAAAAACGGTATCGGTAAGGTAGAAATATCTCTCGATAACGGTAACAGCTATAATGAAGCAAGCGGAAAAGAAAGATGGTCGTACAGATTTGATACACGTGCTATTCCGGGCGGTACATCTGTAGTATTCTTAAGAATTACAGATAACTATGGAATTACAGGTCTTTACTCGAGCTTGATTAACATAGATAACGATGCTCCTGAGATTAAACTTGAATTGCCGTTAGATGATTCAACTTCTACAGGTCAGCTGTTCTTTGCAGGTTACGCATTTGATAACGTTGAAATTACAAATATGTATGCAACAATCCGTAACATGGACAGAACAAGTTCATCTATCGTGCGAAGACTTAAAATAGACAGGATTATCGGTGAAACGATGGATATTACCGATCTTCCGAACGGTTTCTATAACGTTGAAGTTTCGGGAGAAGATAGAGCCGGTAACAGAACAAATGTAAGCCGTAACATCCACCTTGATAAGAATAAGCCAGCCGCAACTGTCGACATCCTTTATCCTTTGAACGGTGAACATAAAAACGGTTACTTCAATATTTACGGACAGGCAGAAGCAGCTGCAGGTTCAAAGATTGATAAGCTTGTACTTTATGTAGACAATAAAGCAGTTAAAGAAACATCTCTTACAGATTCAGGCTACTTCAAGTTTGAAATCACACCTCCGAGCTCAAAGAAAACCGGAGAATATGATGATGAATCTGGAGAGGAAATTATTCGTGAAACTGCAGATATGACAGATGGTGCACATACTTATCGTGTAGAAGCAGTTCTTGAAAATGGAAGACATATTCCTTCAAGAGCACAGACTATTAATTATACTAAGGTTGGTCCTTGGATTACGCTTGATAACTTTACATATGGTGATTTTGCTGTAGAACGTCCATACTTACGTGGTCGCGCAGGATATTTCCCGTCTGCAGAAGAAGAGGTTTACATCAATTCTAAGGAAGCATCAAAAGAAGAAAAACTGGTATATGCAACTAAAAAGGCAATCCAGAAAATTGAAATAAGCTTTGATAACGGTAAGACTTTCGAAGAGCTTTCAAAAGGAAGCAGATGGAATTATCGTGTTGAAAACCAGGATCTTGCACAGGGTTATCACTTTATGATTGTCAGAGTAACAATGGAAAACGGTGATACTGCAATTGACCGTACTATTGTTCAGATTGATAATACAAAACCGTCAGTTCGTCTGATTTCTCCAGGACGAGGCGGACGCTATAACCAGGAGCTTGATGTTTCAGGTCTTTCAAGTGATGATGTAAGTCTTGAATCTGTTCAGATAAGCCTGCGTAAAGGTGATAAATCTGCATACGAGGTTCCGGCATTCATTCAGGGACTTTATGTTGACTTCCATTTCTGGGGTGCTACTTTGTTTGATATTGGTGCAGGTCTTACATTCTTTGATGATAACGTAAAACTTCAGGCACAGTGGGGTCAGTTCACAAAAGAACAGCGTGATAAGGCTAACGAATTCCTTAATAAAGAAGAATCACCAATGCGTTATGGTGGTGATAATGTATTCGGCTTCAAGCTGCTTGCAAACATCGCTACATTACCGTTCAGTTATTTCTTCGGACATGACTGGGAATGGCTCTATGCTAACTTTACTCTTGGTGCTCAGTTCTCAAGATTTAATGAAACAGCATCAGGTAAACCACAGTGGCTTTCGGCTGTCCTTGCACAGGTTGAATTCCCTAGAATCAACTTTAAGAAATGGTCTGCATTCTCTGTAATGGGCTTCTATTCTGAGTTTGCATTATGGTTTATTCCAACCGACGTTGCCGGTGATAACATCAACAGTATGGTATTCCAGTATGCAATCGGTTTAAGATGGAATATATTCTAACAGATAAACGAGTATAGATTTATACAGGTAAAGAGGATTTATGTCCGGCACAAAAAAAATTAAAGGATTTTTGCTTTCGATTGTTTTGTGCCTATGCATAAATCCTCTTTTTTCGTATGAAAATCTGGATACAATCTGCGAAGTTATAGATGTAATTTTTGAAAATAAATCTGAAGAGGCTTTATCAAAGCTTATGGCAGAAAACATCAAAAATCCTAAGTACCAGCAGATTGAAAACTATGTCGTTAAATTAATCAGAAGGCAGATTATTGAAGCACAATATGATTTTGCCTTGAGGGCTACATATATCGTACTGGATTCAAACATAGAAGCGAATTACGATGATGATGAAGCCTTTGTTTTGTATATAGCTATTTCAAATGAAACGTACAGTTATTAGATTTTTACTGCTGTTATTTGTTTTTACGGCGGTGTCAGATTTCAGTTATTCTCAGGAAAATGAAGGCGAAGCAAAAAGGGATGTAAGTGCGCTTGTAACTAAATATCTTTTAGCCGCAAACGATGCCCTCGAAGAAGGCGATATACAGAACGCATATAAAAAAGCAAATAATGCTCTTTCGCTTTGTAAGGAACCGGAAAAGGCGTTGAATGTAATAACTATTTCACGTCTTGTTTACAATCAGAAGCTTGAGCAGCTTTCTAAAAAATATGATGAGAAAGAATTCATTGAGATTCAGCTTAATCTTAAAAAATATCCTTTTATTGCAGATACGAATACGCAGGCATTTTTAGAGCAGCTGGAAAAAAAAGAAGTAAAGAAAGAAAAAAATGCAATAAATTATCTTTTTGTAAGCGTTATAATTCTTACGGGTATAATTTTATTGATTGTTCTAGCCGCAATATTCATTATTTATAAAGGATTCAGGTTATCTTCAAGACAGCAGAGGGAATATATTAATGCGGTAAAAATGCTTGCTGCCAATCAGACGCAGACAAACAGACTTATGATCGGCGGTATGACAGAGTTGTATGGAGGGAATCCTTCGTTGAGACTCGCCGGTGCAGCTTCATGGGATGCATCTAAAGCACTACCGGATGTTGAATTTTCTGAAGAAGATACACAGGAGCTTCAGCAGCTTGCAATTAAATGCGAAGAAATAGGTTCAAAAATAGATGAAATTTCACAACGAAAAAATAATTCTAAAAATGTAAGTGAATTTGTATATAAGCTTTCGATTCAGCTTGGACTTCCAAAGGGAATGGCAATGCTTAATTTCTGTGCTTCGATGATATATGATGCAGGTTTCCTGGGGATGGATCCTCAGCTTCTTGTTTCTGAAAATTTAACGAAGGATCAGAAGGAAGCGTTAAAGAATCATGTTATGCTTGCAGATAAATATCTTGAATTTGTTCCGAAAAAATACTGGTCGGTTTTTTATGATGCGGCTACAAAACATCACGAAAATATGGATGGTTCAGGATATCCAAAGGGACTTAAAGGACAGAAAATTCCTCAGATAGCACGATTAATCCGTGTTGCAGAAACATATGTGTCGCTCTCGAGCCGGAGAAATTACAGGCAGGCAATTGATAAGGAAACTGCCATTGCAATGATGAAAGAAAAGAGCGGAATTTACGATGAAGAGGTTGTAGCAGCCTTAGATTTTATCTTATAATCCTAAACAGAATCTTTTTTTTTACCGATAATTAAACTATGGCTATACTACTCATTTTTTTATCATTATTATTTGTGGCACCGGTAACTGCACAGGAAATAAAACCTTTATATCAGCTTCCGGCAAAAAATACAAACTCTAATTCAAATGAAAAAGTCTTGGATTCAGATGTTTTTCTGGTTGGCTCAGATACAGGCCTTTATAAAATCAATTCAAATGGATTTGTAGTTCCTTTATGGAATGAAGCTCGTGTAGATCAGATTATTCCCGTTAAAGCAGGTGACGAAAAATCTACTGCATGGTTTATCCGTTCTACTAGAGGCATTTTTTATACTGAAGATTTAAAGATTTTTACTGAACGAGATCAGGGACTTCCTTTTTTAACAATCAAGAAATATAACGGAAAAGACATTACTCTTGAAAAACAGATTCAATCTTTAAAGGATTTTTGTGTTAATCCACTGAATAATAATGAGATTGTAACTGCTACGAAGGATGCAGTTTATTTCAGTTCAGATAAGGGACAGAAATGGATAAGTGTCGGTTCTTCAAGTACAACTGTCGGAGTAAAAGCAGTAGCAGTAACGACAATCGAAGGGGAAACAGTAATTTTCATGTCACATCCGATTAAAGGTCTTGCCTATATGTTTCCGAACAGACAGAATAAAACATGGCGTCAGGTTTCTGGCGGATTGTTCATTATGCCGTCGCTCAAGGATCCTGATGAAATAAGTGATATTTTACCTGTTCCTGTATATGATGCGGAAGGTAACCTTACAGATACGACAGATCTTTACATTTCACAGAGTTATGTTCCCCGAATTTATAAATTTGACTGGACTAATAAACGTGCAGAATGTATTTATCAGGGAAGTGATCCTGTAAATGCGATTGACGGACTTACAATGATAGGTAATGTTCTTCTTTATACTCAGCTTGAAGGCTTTGGGGCAATTGATGTAAATACAAAACAGAGTCCGGGTAAACCAAAGATGCTCGCAGAATGGGAAAAAGCATTTTCGAATGTGTCAGGAATGGTAAATACTGCTTATATTCCGAAGAAAAAGAGCGGTTTTGATCAGAGTATAGTCTTAAATGAATTATGGACTCTTTATCCGGGAACAATAAATACACCTTATGCACAGAAAGCTCTCGATAAAAAAAGCATTTATGCATCGGCTTATCAGTGCAGGAATCAGGCTGGAATTGATAAATACATAAAGCTTGTTAAAGACCGTAACATGAACAGTATAGTCATTGATATGAAAGATGATTACGGATATCTGCGTTATAATACTAAAAATCCTTTGCTGCTCGAAAAAGGAAAAATGTCGTCTTATAAAATCGATGTAGAGCATTTTGTGTCTGAATTTAAAAAGAATAATATTTATCTTGTAGCGCGAATCGTTACTTTTAAAGATAAAGTGCTTTCTCAATATGCCGGCGGAAAATATGCAGTATGGGATGCCTCAACAAACAAACCGTGGATTGGTGTAAAGAGCTATGAAAAAATAACTAACGATAAAGGTGAAGTAACAGGTTCAAAAGCAAATTATTATGATGAATACTGGGTTGATCCATATTCAGAAGAGGTATGGGAATATACAGTAACAGTTGCCCAGGATCTGATCGCACTTGGATTTGATGAAATTCAGTTTGATTATATACGTTTCCCGACAGACGGAAAAAATCTTGGAAATGCAAAATACAGATGGCGTAATCAGGGAATGGATAAGGAAGCCGCATTAATTTCTTTCTTATCTTATGCCCGTGCAAATATAGATGCTCCAATAGGAATTGATATTTATGGTGCAAACGGCTGGTACAGAAGCGGCGCCAGAACAGGGCAGGATTCAGAAATGCTTGCCGAATATTGTGATGTTATCGGACCGATGTTCTATCCTAGTCATTTTGAACAGAGCTTCTTGAACTACGATCCATGGCCGGAGCGTTCATATAGGATTTATTATTACGGAACCTTCAGAAATACTGTGTTATGCCGTAACCGTGCGATTATCCGTCCATGGGTTCAGTGTTTTTATCTGAATGTAAGCTATGACAGAACATATTATAATTCTGATTATATTAAGAAAGAGTTTTTCGGTACCCGTGATTCTGTGAACCGCGGATACATGTGCTGGAATAATTCAGGAAATTATGATGTTACACCGAAGGATGTGGGAGATAAAGAAGCATATACAGGAAAAGCACCAGAATCAAAGTTCAGCGACAGAATTCCTGCAATCGGAACAAGAAAGAGAACAACATCTAAGTCTGCATCTACAGATCTTTCAATTCTTGACAGCATAAATAATCAGAATCAGAAGGATGAACAGAAAAAAGAATATGTCCCATTTCTTCTGCTTCCGGCCTTGAACATAAAATAATATGAAACCGGATCAGTATACACCTGAAGAACCAATTTCCTCAATTGCAACGGCACTTGCTCCTGCAGCTCTGGGGATTGTCCGTGTTTCAGGCAAAGGTTGTATTGAGCTTGTAAGTAAGGTTTTTTCACGACCGGAAGCTTTGTTAAAGGCAGCGGGTAATACACTCGTTTACGGCTGGATTATAGATAAGTCACCCATTGATTTGATTATAGATAAGTCATCCTCGGACTTGATCCGGGGATCTACACAAAAGATTGATGAAGTAATGCTTGCAGTTTATCGTGTACCTAAATCTTTTACCGGTGAAGATATGGTAGAGATTTTCTGTCATGGTGGTGTATCTGTTGTTACTGCCATTCATAATCTCTTGTTGAAAAACGGATTCCGTCAGGCAAATCGTGGAGAATATACCTTCCGTGCCTATATAAACGGAAAAACAGATCTAACAAAAGCAGAAGCTGTACGTGAAATTATTGAAAGTCATACTGATGTTTCACGTTCTCATGCTGCGGGGCGTCTTGCCGGTTCTTTATTTGAAGAAATTGATTCCATTAAAACACTTATAATAAATACTCTCGCCGCAATTGAAGTAGAGATTGAATATCCTGAGGATGAAGAGACAATTGCCGATACCTTTGATCGTAAAGATATTGAGACAGCCATAAAAAGATTGCAGTCACTTGTCGATTCATGGAAAGGCGAAAAGCTTTATCAGGACGGTGCAAGGGTTGTTCTTGCAGGAAAAACAAATGCCGGAAAATCATCGTTGTTTAATTCAATGTTAAAGGAAGAACGTGCCATAGTAAGTGACATTGAAGGTACTACGAGGGATTGGCTTGAAAGCTGGGCAAGCATTAACGGAATTCCTGTAAGACTGTTTGATACTGCTGGTCTTCGTCAGACAGAGGATAAGATTGAAGCGCAGGGTGTTGAACTGAGTAAAAATCTTGCGAATGATGCCGATGTGGTATTATATCTTGTAGATTCAACCCTTCCTTTAACTCCGGAAGATAAAGATTTTATAGATAATTGTCGTGAACCGTTGATTGTAGTCATGAACAAATGTGATAAAGATTCCCTGATTAAATCAGAGAATGACAAAAAAAAGATGTTATTGCGGGAATTGAGACGCCAACCTCCTGTATGCAGAATTTCAGCGAAAACAGGCGAAGGATTATCCTCTTTATACGATCAGATTACAAGTATCCTTACACGAGGCATTGCTACCGAACGACAGCAGGCAGGGCTTGGTTCTCAGCGACAGAAAGAAGCCGTAGCCGAAGCGCTTGAATGTACGAAGCATGCCCTTATAAGCGCCGATGATAATTATACACTTGATGCAGTAGTCCAGGATCTTGAAGATGCCCTTGATTCTCTTTCAGAAGTAACCGGTGACATTACTCCCGACGATGTTCTTGGTACAATATTTGAAAATTTCTGCGTCGGAAAGTAATCCGGGAAAAATTCTTTATTTCAGGAACATTCTTAAAAGCTTTTCTTTAAAACCTGTAAACGGCTGATACCGCATGTTTACATCTATCCATGTTTTTTTATCTACAATGCTTTTGCGGTGACTGAAGGTTTCGAAGCCGGTTTTTCCATGATATGCACCCATACCACTTTCTCCGACTCCTCCAAAGCCCATGTTATTCGTTGCAAGATGTACAATCGTATCATTTATGCATCCTCCGCCGAAAGAGCATTCGTTGAGAACTTTTTTCTGAAGCTTTTTGTTACTTGAAAAAAGATAGAGTGCAAGAGGTTTTGGTCTTTCGTTAACTGTACTGATTATTTCTTGATCAGTTTTATATGTAAGAATCGGGAGTATAGGACCAAATATTTCCTGTCCCATTACGGCATCCTTCCAGGTAACATTGTCCATTATCGAAGGTTCAATTTTTAGTGTCTGAGGATTTGATTTTCCTCCATGGATAATTTTAGAACTGTCGAAAAGAGAATTCAGACGGTCAAAATGTTTTTTGTTGATGATTTTTCCATAAGAAGGATTATTCAGAGGATCTTTTCCGAATTGAAGTGTAATCTGTTTTTTAAGTTCAGAAATAAGCGCATTCTTTACCGATTCATGACATAAAATATAATCAGGAGCAACACAGGTTTGTCCACAGTTTAAATATTTTCCCCAGGTAATTCTTTTTGCCGTAAGCTTTATGTCGGCTGTTTTATCGACAATACAAGGCGATTTTCCTCCAAGCTCAAGAGTTACAGGGATCAGGTTTTCTGCTGCTTTCTTTAATACTTCTTTTCCTACTGTTTGACTTCCTGTAAAGAAGATGTAATCGAATTTCTGTTCAAGAAGGCATTGATTTTCTGCACGTCCCCCTGTAACAACAGCAACATATTCAGGATTGAAGCATTCATTTATCATGTTGGAAATTATTCGGCTTGTATTTTCAGAATAAGCACTTGGTTTTACTACGATTGTATTTCCGGCTGCTATTGCGTCTACAACAGGATCCATCGTAAGTAAAAACGGATAGTTCCAGGGACTCATAATGAGAACAGAACCATAAGGGGATTTTTTTACAAAGGTTTTTGCGGAAAAATTCGTTATGCATGTATGTTTCTTTTCATCACGGGAAAAACGACGGATATTTTTGAGCATGTAAGAAATTTCACCAAGAACAAGTCCTGCTTCACACATGAAACCTTCAAGTGCACATTTACCGAGATCTGCAGTCAGAGCATCTGTTATTTCTTTTTGATGATTTGTAATATAGGAGTAAAGCCTTTTTAAAGCGGCAATTCTTGTTTTTACGTTAAGAGTTTCGCTGGTGTTAAAAAAAGACTTTTGTTTTTTTAAGATAGATTGAATTTCTGCTTGTATCATATATCATCCTTATAATTATTTATAGATTATTCCATAACATCATAGTAAAACTGTTCAAGCTCTTTTGCATTCCAGAGAACAGGAACAGGATAAATAGGATTTGCTTCCTTATCTGCTCGTTTTGCAAGTTCAGGAATATCTTCTTTTTTAATTCCTTTAAGCGTTTCTGGAATTTGCATTGCTTTATTTAATCTGCAGATTTCATCAATAAATTTTTTTGCTGCAGCTTCAGTTGAATCAGTTTTATCTGCAATTCCTCCTGCAACGGCTAGAATTTTAAGCTTTTTCCAGATTTTACTGTCATATCGTTTAAGAACAACTGGAAGAAGAACTGTGTTTGCAAGACCATGCGGAATGTTATAGGCTCCTCCAAGCGAATGTGCAACAGCATGAACATACCCGACATATGAACGTGAAAAAGCCCCTCCTGCAAGATTAGATGCAATGAGCATGTTTCGTCTTGCTGTTTCATCTGTTCCGTTTTTATATGCCTTTTCAATGTTTTCAAAAATAAGTTGTGTTGCACGGATAGCATAATCTCTTGATTTTTTTACAGTTGAACCACCGATAAACGCTTCTACAGCATGAGTGAGGGCATCCATTCCTGTAGAAGCAGTAAGATGTGGTGGAAGAGTAAAGGTAACCTTTGGATCCAGGACTGCAATTTTTGGAATAAGAGGAAAATCACTTATCGGATATTTATAATGGGTTTTATCATCAGTAATTACAGTAGTAACTGTGGTTTCACTACCTGTACCGGCTGTAGTCGGGATGGCGGCAAGAAGAGGAATCCGTCTGTGTATTTTTAAGATACCTTTCATTTTTTCAAGGGATTTACGCGGACAAGCAGCACGAGCACCAACTGCTTTTGCACAATCAATGGATGAACCTCCGCCGAAACCGATTAACGCTTCACATTTTTCGTTGATATAAAGAGAAAGCGCTTCTTCAATATTTGATACAGTCGGATTCGGGTTTGTTTTATCGTAAACGATGCATTCAATCCCGTTCTGTGGTAAAAGCTTTTCTAATTGTCCTGTGAGGGCTCTGATTACGGAATCTGTAACGAGAAGAACTTTTTTAATACCTCGTTTACTGAATTCTTCCGGTAATTTGTCAATTGAATCAAGGATTTTTGGATCTCTGTAAGGAAGAACAGGGATGGCAAGATGAAAGCATCCCTGGAAAATTCTACAGTATATTTTTTTAAAACAGTTCATAAGACACCTTTGAATAGAAACTATATATTTTATTATGACACAAAACGTTAAAGTGTCAAGGAAAATTTAATGTGGATGTATATTTATAGAACATAGAGAAAAAAACATTATTTTGCCGGTTAGTTATTGAAACTGGAGAATCGTTGTATATTGCCAATCCCCCAAAATTATGATAGTATCTAATTATTCGGGCCATTAGCTCAGTGGTTAGAGCAGAGGACTCATAATCCTTTGGTCCTAAGTTCAAGTCTTAGATGGCCCATGAGGTTTAAGGATTTCTTGTTATAGAGAAATCCTTTTTTATTTGGCGGACAGATAAATCTGCCCGCACGCGTTTTATAGGAGAAGCCTAAAACGAACCGGTGTTTCTTTTTTTGTAATTTATGCTATAATGATTAAATGAAAACTACTCAGGATTTAATCAGCAGCCTTTCAATTGAACAGAAAATTAAACTTTTTAACGGGGTTGGTAACTGGCATACTTATTCACCATCTGCAGAAATCCGTTCACTTATGATGTGCGATGGGCCTCACGGCTTGCGTAAACAGCAGGAAAATAATTATACAGATATAAATAAAAGTGAAATTGCAACCTGTTTTCCTACGGGAAGCTGCATTGCTTCAAGCTGGGATAAAAATGCCCTTGCTCTTCTTGGAAAATCAATTGCTCTGGAAGCTAAAAAAGAAAATGTTGATTTAATCCTTGGTCCAGGCATGAATATTAAACGTTCACCTTTATGCGGACGTAATTTTGAATATTATTCGGAAGATCCTTATCTTTCAGGAACTCTTGCTTCTTCTTATGTAAATGCAATGCAGGAGCAGGGAGTTGGTTCCTGTGTAAAGCACTTTGCCTGTAATAATCAGGAAAAAAGACGTCAGACTTCATCAAGCAATGTAAATGAGCGAACCCTTCATGAAATTTATCTGCGTGGTTTTGAAATTGCTGTAAAAACTGCACAGCCTCATGCAATAATGTGTTCTTATAACAAGCTGAACGGTACTTTTGTCTGTCATAACAAATATCTTCTTACAGACATCCTTCGTAAAAAATGGGGATATAAGGGAATTGTAATTTCTGACTGGGGTGCCTGTATTGATGCGGCAGAATGTGTAAAGGCAGGAATGGATCTTGCAATGCCTAATTCCTTCGGATATTTTGACGGGCAGTTAAAAAAAGCACTTGATGAAAAAAGACTTTCTGAAGAAGAGCTTGAACGTGCAAATAAAAATCTTTTATCCTTCGTTAAAAAACATCCAGAGCCTAAAGGAATTCTCGCAGTCGACTATAATGCACAGCATAAAACTGCATTAAAGCTTGCAACTCAATCGGCTGTTTTGCTTAAAAGCGGAGGTTTGTTTCCGTTAAAGCCTCAACGCGTGATTGTAATCGGTGAGCTTGCTGAAAAAATGAAATTTCAGGGGGGAGGATCTTCGCATATCAATGCAAAGGAATATCCTGATGCAGTTGAAGCTCTTACACAAAAAGGTTTCGATGTGCTTTATACAAAAGGATATTATTCTCAGATTTGTTCTCAGAAGGAAGCTGATAAAATCAATGCTTTGTTAAAAGAAGAGGCTTTGGAAATTGTTAAGGCGCTTCAGAAAGAAAATCTTCCGGTGCTCTTTTTCTGCGGATTGACTGAAAAATATGAGGGTGAAGGTTTTGACAGAAAGACTTTGAGTTTACCGAAGGAACAGCTTGAACTTCTTTCAGAGATTATTAAGCTTACAAAAAATATAGGCGTTGTTTCTTTCAGCGGGGCTCCATATGATGTCAGTTTTGAAGATGATGTTAATTCAATCCTTCATATGTATCTTTGTGGTGAAGCGTGTGGAGAAGCCTGTGCTGAATTAATTTGTGGTGATGTGAATCCGAGCGGTAAACTTGCAGAAACCTGGCCGTATAAAATTGAAGATACTCCATGCTTCGGTAATTTTGCGCCTGATGATGATGAAGTAGATTATAAGGAAGAGGTGCTGGTCGGCTACAGATGGTATGAGGAAAAACGAATCCCGGTACGATTTTCATTCGGTTACGGTCTCAGTTATACATTCTTTGATTATTCTGCAATGAAAGTTACAAAATCAGGGGAATCGTATTTTGTAAGCCTTACTGTAAAAAACTCAGGTTTTGTAGATGGTGCCGAGGTCGTTCAGATTTATGCAGACAGACAATTGCGGGGCTTTGAAAAAATTTTCCTGAAAAAAGGCGAATCAAAGAAAATCACAATTGCTCTTGATGATAATACTTTTAAAATTTACAGTCCGATCAAAAAGGCTTTCAAGACGATTAAAGGAGAACATGTTATTGAAGCAGGCGCATCGTTAAAAGACATCCGTCTTTCTGCAAAGGTTACTACAGATGGTTATAAGAAAGAAGAGCTGGTAGAAGAAGAAACTTTCGTTATCAGGGCATCAGGAATTTTAGAGGGACATCATCATAAGGGAAAATTCACTTTAAGTGACAGCCTAGCAGATATGGCAAAAGAATCTAAGCGTGTAAAGCTTGCTCTTGAAATAATCAAATTTGTAGTAAGAAGAATAAATAAAGACAAAAATCCTGAAGATCCTGCAGTTAAAATAGCAATTTCAGGTATAGAAGAGAATCCAATAGAAAGTCTGATAAGTATTACGGGTGGTAAAATTTCGGAAAAATTTGCCAGACTGCTGGTAAAATGGGCAAACAGATAGAGTCAGTTTATTTTACTCGATGATGAATTTATCTTTTCCGGCTCCGCATTCAGGACATTTATAATCAGCAGGTACATCCTTCCATGCTGTTCCTGGTGCTACATTATTTTTTGCGTCTCCCTCATCTTTGTCGTAAACATGTCCACAGTTATCACACTGCATTCTTTCCATATTGTGCACTCCAAAAAAAAATATCTGACTGTTAAATAATTATAGCACGAATTCTGTAAATGACAATATTATTATTCTTAATTTACATATTTTTGTTATACTTTTTCTGCAATCTTATAGTAAAATATAATTGTGAGGAAATGCTATGATTTATTATGTAGATATTAATTCATCAGAAGATGGAAACGGTTCAAAGGAAAAACCATTTAATAAAATTCAGAAGGCGGCTGATGCTGCTTTACCGGGGGATGAAGTTATTGTTGCTCCTGGAATCTATCGTGAGGCTGTAAATCCTAAGAACGGAGGTACGGAAGAAAAGCGTATCGTTTACCGTTCATCAGAACCGCTTGGCGCTCATATAACCGGTGCAGAAGAAATTAAAAACTGGGCGAAGCTTGAAGGCAATGTTTATACCGCGAGAGTTTCAAATAAGCTTTTTGGTGATTATAATCCTTACAAAACTCTTGTCAGCGGTGACTGGTTCATTGCATATATGATTGCTCATACCGGTGATGTTTTTTTAAATGGAAAATCCATGTATGAAGTAACATCGCTTGATGCTGTTAAAAATCCTGTTGTTTATATTCCTTCATGGGATCAGGAATTTACAACATTTGTCTGGTATTCACAGCAGGATGAAAAAACGGATGAAACTGTATTTTATGCAAATTTCGGTGGTAAGAATCCGGATGATGAAAACATTGAAATTACTGTAAGACGAACCTGTTTTTATCCGGAAAAAGAAGGGAATGGTTTTATAACTTTGAGTGGTTTTAAAGTATCTAAGGCTGCAACTCAATGGGCACCACCAACTGCTTATCAGGAAGGAATGATTGGTCCTCACTGGTCAAAAGGATGGATAATCGAGGATTGCGAGGTATTCGAATCAAAATGCTCCGGAATTTCTCTTGGAAAATATTTTCAGCCTGAAAATGATAATAAATGGCTCAAATGGAAATACAAGGATGGAACTCAGACAGAACGTGATTGCATCTGTCAGGCTCAGCGTGAAGGATGGACAAAAGAAAACATTGGTTCGCATATTGTCAGAAGATGTAATATTCATGATTGTGGTCAGACCGGAATTGTCGGTCATCTTGGAGGAGTTTTTTCTCTGATTGAAGATAATCATATTCATCATATAAATAATAAGCAGAATCTTGCTGGTGCAGAAATCGGCGGTATAAAAATGCATGCTGCAATAGATTGTATTTATCGAAGGAATCATATTCATCACTGTACAAGAGGCTTGTGGCTTGACTGGCAGGCTCAGGGAACTCGTGTAACTCAGAATCTTTTCCATGATAATGTTCTTCCAAAGGAATATAATCAGAATAAAGAAAGCATGGTCGGTTGTGCAGAGGATTTGTTTATTGAAGTTTCTCATGGGCCGACTCTTGTTGATAACAATATCTTCCTTTCAGATAAGGCAATTAAGCTTGCAACTCAGGGTGTTGCTCTTGTTCATAATATAATTGCAGGCGGTCTTGTATCTGTCGGTAAAGGAGTAAATAACGGGGCTCCAGGGAAACCTTCTCCGCGATATACACCGTATCATGTTCCGCACAGAACAGAGGTTGCCGGTTTTATGACTATTCTTCATGGAGACTGTAAAATCTTCAATAATATTTTTATACAGCAGCCGGTTCGTCCTGCAATGAAAGAAGGGATGGAAGAATGTCTGAGGACAAACAATGAATGGGATGATGGTAATATTTATGCAGGAACTTTTGTATACGAAAAATATCCGACATTCGAGGAATGGAAAAAACAGTTTGAAGGTTACTGCGGAATGGGTTCTGTAACTACTGATCGTTATTATACCGAGCTTCCTGTCTGGGCAAAAGGAAACGTATATTTCAATGGTGCAAAGCCTATGTCAAAGGAAGCTGATGCATGCGTTGACAGTGAACATAAGATTGAAATCGGCTGTGAAGAAAGGGATGGAAAAATTTACCTTAAGACGAATGTACTCGAATATCTTCCGTCACATCACTGTGATTTAATGCATACCGGAAATATTATGATGGCTTTTGAGCCGGAAGAAAAATATGAAAATCCTGATGGAACTGCAATTACTTTTGACAGGGATTTTCTTGACAATAAACGAGGCTCTTCTCCTGTCCCGGGTCCATTTACCGATAAGGGATGCATAGAAAAGCCTTTGTTTACCGTCAATTAGTTTTTCATTACTGCGAACGGATCTTCGGTACGGTAAAGTTCACGAAGCTTCGGTTTTTCGATTTTTCCTGTAGGATTTCGAGGAACCGGAGCAAAAATGAGCTTTCTAGGACGTTTATATTTTGGTAATTCAAGACAGAACTGATTTACTTCATCTTCCGTTAAAGTAAATCCTTCCTTTACTTCAATTACTGCAGTTGAAATTTCACCGAGGCGTTTATCTGCAAGACCGATTACTGCAACGTCTTTAATCTGTTCCATTTTTCGCAGGAAATCTTCAATCTGAACAGGATAGATGTTTTCTCCACCGGAAATGATGACATCTTTTTTACGGTCAACAAGCCAGATAAAACCGTCTTCGTCAATCTGCGCCATATCGCCGGTATAGAGCCATCCTTCTTTATCAAGGACTTCTTCTGTTGCTTTCGGATTCTTGTAATATTCTACCATTACACCGGGACCAAAAACTGCAAGTTCACCGACTTCGCCTTGTTTAACTTCCTTACGGTTTTCATCAACTACCTTACATTTCCATCCGAAGCCCGGAATACCGATTGCACCAACCTTGTGAACGTTACCGACACCAAGATGAACACAACCTGGTCCGATTGATTCTGAAAGTCCGTAGTTTGTATCATATTCATGCTTAGGGAAATATTTGAGCCAGTCAGCAACAAGCTTTCTTGGAATCGGCTGCGCACCCATGTGTGTAAGGCGCCACTGACTTAAATGATAATCTTCCAGTTTGATTTCGCCGCGATCAAGTGCATCAAGAATATCCTGTGCCCATGGAACAAGCATCCAGACGATTGTACATCGTTCTTCACTTACTGCTTTGATTACAGGTTCAGGTTTTGTGCCGCGTAAAAGAACAGCCTTTCCGCCACTTATAAGAGAGCCAAACCAGTGCATTTTTGCACCGGTATGATAAAGCGGAGGAATGCACAGGAAAACATCATCCTTTGTCTGTCCGTGATGATTCTGTTCACAGGCGGCAGAATGCATGAGTGCCTGATGACGATGAAGAATTGCCTTAGGGAAACCGGTTGTTCCGCTTGAAAAATAAATTGCACCGTAGTCGTTGTCAGAAATTACGATATGTGGATTTTCAGAAGAAAAATTCATTACTGACATAAAATAATTATCTGCAAAAGTAGGAGTAAGACCTTCGCCTACATAAATCAACAGGCGGTGCGCGATGATTTTGTCGGTAATTGATTCAAGACGACCGATGAATTCAGGCCCAAAGAATAAAATTGAAATATCTGCTAAATCAAGACAATATTGAATTTCATCCGACGCATATCGGAAATTGAGAGGTACGGCAAGGGCACCGGTCTTTAAAATTCCAAAATAAATCGGAAGCCATTCAAGACAGTTCATCATAAGGATTCCGACTTTATCTCCTTTTTTTACACCGCGGTCTAAAAGATAATGTGCACAGCGGTTTGCTTTTTCGTTGAAAATTCTCCAGTTGATTTCGCGTCTATATGGAAGATCCGGTTCAGGCTGTGTTAAATCATATTCCTTCCAGGTAATTCGTCTGTTTTCTTTTACTTCAGGATTTAATTCTACAAGAGCGCAGTCAGTTGCATAAATTTCAGCATTTCTTTCAAGATATTGTGTAATAGGCATGTTTTTTTCCTTGTGTTTGCATTAAATAGTAGAATTATTATAGTGGAAAAAGTTTTTAAAGTGAATATGTGGTTTATTATCAGAGAGGATGCATGAATATTTTATACTGCAGGTTCATTGAAAATATATTTATTCTTTTATATTATTAAATAATTCAGACAAATAAGTCGAAAATTTAAGTATATTGTTACAAAGGTTATATTTATGGATAAATTAAAAATTTTACTGGCAAAGGGCCGCATTTATGAATCGGTTTATTCACTTTTAAGTGATGTTGGAATTTCAATTTCTCTTCCTGACAGAACATATTTTCCTTCGACAAATCAGGAGGATCTTGCATTTCAGGTAGTAAAACCTCAGATTACAAGCATTCTTCTTGCAAATAACAAGGCAGATTTAGGCTTCAGCGGAAAAGACTGGGTTTATGAAAATGGCGTTCAGGATGAAGTTGTAGAAATAATGGATCTTGGTTTTGATCCCGTAAGGATTGTGGCTGCTATTCCTGAGGCACGTGAACTTGATAAGCTTATTAAGGGAAAGGTTACGATTGCTACCGAATATCAGACATTGAGCAAAAAATGGATTGAAGACAAAAAAATCGATGGTACAATTTTCCGCACCTGGGGAACAAGTGAAGGTTTTGTTCAGGATACAGATGATTCAATTGCACAGATTCTTATTGATAATACTTCAACAGGTTCATCTCTTCGTGCAAACCGCCTTAAGATAGTTGATACTCTGATGGAAAGTTCGACAAGAATGTATGCAAGTAAAGAAGCAATGAATAATCCTCAGAAAAAACAGAAAATAATGGAATTGAAAATGCTTTTTGAAACAGTTCTTAATGCACGAAACCGTGTAATGCTCGAGATGAATGTTTCCAAGGCAGATTTTGATAAGCTTATAAAGGGTATTCCTGCAATGAAGAGCCCGACTGTATCTCCGTTATTTAATGACGATGGATTTGCAGTGAAAATCGCTGTAAAAAAATCAGAGGTTCCGGTTCTTCTTCCAAAGCTTCAGGGACTTGGTGCAACTGATATTGTTGAATACGAACTCAGAAAGGTTATGCTGTAAGAGCAGCCAGCTGACAGCTAATAGCTGATAGTTAATTATATGGAGATTAATAAATGAGAACAGCTACAGTAAAACGGGAAACTGGTGAAACTCAGATTGAATTGACACTTAATCTTGACGGGACAGGAAAATGTGATGTCGAAAATCCGATTGGATTTTTTGATCACATGCTTAAATCATTCTGTAAACACGGAATGTTCGATCTTAGCGGTTCGATAAAAGGTGATCTTAACGTAGATCAGCATCATACAATTGAAGATACAGGAATTGTTCTCGGTGAATGTTTTAAAAAGGCACTCGGAAACTGTGCAGGAATTTTCAGAAGCGGTTTTTTCATTTATCCGATGGATGAAACTCTTGTTCAGGCTGCAGTTGATTTTGGCGGTCGTGCATTTTTAGTAAGCAACTCAAATCTTACCGGAAATCCGTTTATTTCAGTTGATGAAAACGGAACGGAAGCGTCATTTCAGACAGACTGCTTTGAAGATTTCTGGCAGGGCTTTGTAAATGCGGCACAATGCAACCTTCATATTGATGTAATCCGAGGACGAAGCGATCATCATAAAATTGAAGGTGCATTTAAAGCGGTGAGTCGTGCAATCCGTTCGGCTGTAGAAATTGATGAACGAAGAAAGGGTTTTATTCCTTCTACAAAGGGTATAATAGTTTAATGGAAGATATCATAATCTATACTGACGGAGGATGCTCAGGAAACCCTGGTCCCGGCGGATGGGGAATTGTCGTAATTGCAGACGGTGCCGTAAAAAAGTTGAGCGGTGGAGAAGCAATGACGACAAACAACAAAATGGAGCTTTCTGCTGCAATCGCAGGACTTTCTGTTGTAAAAAACACGCCTTCCTTTGCAGGAAGATCTGTTACCGTAAACATTGACAGTCAGTATGTAAAGAATGGAATTACCCAATGGATTCACAGCTGGAAGGCCAAAGGATGGAAAACCGCCGATAAAAAGCCTGTAAAAAATCAGGAGTTGTGGGAAAAACTCGACGAATTGAATTCAATGCTTGATGTAAAATGGAACTGGGTAAAGGGCCATGCAGGAATTGAATATAACGAAATATGCGACAGTCTCTGTCAGAAGGAGATTGCAAAATTTAAGCAGTAAATAAAAGCTTAAAAAAGATTAAGGGTTTTGAATTTATTCAGGACCCTTTTTTTATCGGCACACCATTGTGGAGCAGCGAGGATTCTTTTGGGAGGATCGCCGGTGATACGATGGATGATTATTTTTTCATCTATAAGCTTCATGGCATTTTTTATAAGATTATAATATTCATCAAGCTCAAGCGGTATGAACTCTTTTTTTTCGTAAAGCTCATTGAGGACTGTCCCCCTGAGCACATACAGCTGAGCAATTTTGATTCCGAACGATTTATCATCAAAAAAATTGTTTTTACAGCAGCTTACGACATCAGAAACTGTTTTGAACATATCCCGTTCAACTTCGCCGGGTAGTCCGAAAATAATGTGAGTTACAATATGGATTCTTTTGTCTGCATTCCTTATTCTTCGTACTGCATCATAATAATCTTCATTTGTACAGCACCGGTTTATGAACGAGGCAGTTTTTTCATTTGTTGTCTGAAGCCCAAGCTCTATCTGGACAAAACCTTTGTCACACAGCGATGAAATTTTTGAAAGGATTGAATCGCTTATGCAATCCGGGCGGGTGGCAATTGCTATACCTGTGACATCTTTACAATTTAGAGCTTCGCAGTATTTTTTAAAAAGCTCATCGTCATTTCCGTATGTGTTTGTAAAATTCTGAAAGTATACGATATATTTTTTACTGTCTGTTTTTTTTAATTTATCGGCAACCAGCAGCTTTGCATTTTCGACCTGTTCATTTATCGGAAGTTTTTTATCCGGTAAAAAATCACCTGAGCCTGAATTACTGCAGAAAATACAACCTCCGTAAGCCTTGCTCCCGTCTCTGTTCGGGCAGGTGCAGTCTGCATCAATAGAGATTTTGTAGGTTTTGCAGTTAAACAGAGTTTTATAGAAATTTGAAACAGTTGTATGCATAAGCCTAGAACATGATTTTTAAGCCCAGAGAGAAAAGCATTTCCTGAAGACTGAATTCAGAAAAAAGTGAACCGAGCGGAATTGCAATAAAAAACTCCGGTCCCAGTTTGATTGTATCTGTGATGGAATAAATGTAATCAATTCCTCCGGTAAGATAAAGGAATCTTGCTTTCTGATAGAACCATTCATTGATGAATTTTACGTCATCTTTTGCAGAACCGGTAGCACCATAGTCTGTTTCATTAACATTGTTTGCAAGAGTTGCAAATCTTATAAGAATTCCTAAGCCCGCAGAAAGATTAAGCTTTGACTTGTTAAGCTTCAGGACATTAAAATTTGCCGGAAGATTGAGGAAAAATGAATAGGCAAGTGCTGTTCTGTTTTCAATCTCTGCAGGAAGCGCATTTGTTCCGTCACACAAAAAATAATTCATGTATATCCTCAAGGACGGCTGAACTGATATAAAAGAATTGATTGAATAATCTAAACCAATATATAAAGGATAAAAAACCGGTGAAGGTGCACTTGACGCTTTTGATTTTGTGTTTAAATAAATAGAAGGTGTAAGGCAGAAGAAAAAATCCAATCGGTCAAAGAAGGACTGTTTTGTTTCGGTTTCAACGGCAGGCTGTTCATCCTGTGTCTGCGCAGAAATTGTCGTAAAGGAGATAAAAATCAATAAAACAAGGAATAATTTCTTCATCATTTTTTTCATATAAACTAAATATGTTTGTTAAATAAAGTTAAGTCAAGATTTATACATAAAAATCCGCTTCTGTTTGTCCTGTAAAACAGGGTTTCTTCCCAGGCGGCGTATAAAGTTGAACCTGCAATTACAAAATCACTGTAAACATAGCCCTGAGGTAATTTCGGAAGTTTTACGGCTACAGTTTTTCCATCATTTAATATTCCTTTTGAAGGAAGTGTGCCTTCTATAAATAATGTTCCGTCCTGGAAAAGACACGCGCTCCAGCTTTTTGCGATGATTGCCTTTGCATTTAATTCATGCCTTGATGATTTTAAATTGTTTGAATAACTGACAGGCGAGCTTCCACCGGCATATTTTAAATCTACAAGGAACGGAACCTTTGAACTGAAGCCACTCAACAGATTTTGTATTCTTTTTGGTGCTGTTGAAAAATCTTTAATTGCCTTTGAATTTCTGAATTCATCCAGTGATATTTCCTGATTCGTGTATGATGTTTTCGGAGAGTATGGAGTTAATGAAAGCACAGGAGAAAGAGGAGTAAAGGCTCTGTATGAAAAATAAGTTTTGTCTTTATCGATTGTTTTAAGGCAGAGGAAAAATTTATTTCCATCCCATACGAGTTCTGTAACTTCTGTGTTTTTTTCATCTGTAATGTTGTCTGTGTTTATTACAGGAAAAAAGATTTTAGATTTTTCGTCGAACTGGATTAAAAAGCTGCACCCTTCTGCAGGTTTTGCTGCTGCCGGTGAATCGTTAAAAAACATGCTCTGGTAAAGGCTGAAAAACGGAATATCATCATAAAAAAGAAGGTTATCGGCAGTATGATTTGAAAAGACAGAAACATCCTTCGTGAGCTTTACCGTATCGTTGTTAAAACTTAATATTCCAAGTCTGTTTACGACCGCAAATGCTTTTTCTGTATTTCCGGCGTTATTGGCAGTGGAAATTCTTACAGAATCGGGCCATGGTACCAGAGTAGATGAAGGAGAATATTCGGGTTTTTCAACCGGGCAGAAGGTGTCATTCGAAAAGTAAAACCACTGATGTTCATTTTCTGCAGTAAAAACAGATTTATCGTCGAGCGAAGAAGTTAAATCTTCCTGATTATGAGTTTTTTTTGTACAAGATGCAATTGCCGCACTTAAAACAATAATTGTAATAAGCGAAAAGATAACTGAAATTAAAATCCATGTTTTAAAACTGAGCTTTTTCATAAGTCTTCTATATATATCGGCATAAAAATGTAATCTGCCGAATAGTTTTTATCAGAATCTCCGTTTATTATTATACACAGATTCTGCGAAGAAAAAAAGTTCTGTTTAAGCATGGAAACACAAAGCCTGTTAGTTTCAATAATCCTCTGATTTTCAGGGATATAAGGTGAAAGTATTCTTTGTGGAGAGATAGAATCTGCTTTTATGATGAAGTTTTTCTGATTAAAAAGATTAACATTGAAGCTTTTCCCGGCAATCGCTGTGACTATTTTTGTTTTATCGCACAGCCAAGGATTAAAATCCTCCTTATATTTTATTGTGTCTATGAATTTCGTCCAGTTAAAGCTCATTAAAAAAGCTTCTTTGCGGATGCCGGATGTTGAGCCGCGGTAAAGAGTTTGTATAACGTCAGCGGTAAAACCCTGTTCCCATGTTATGGGAATAACATTATTATGAGTTTTCATGAAAGGATAGACGGCTCCTGCGCAGTAAAAGAAAGAGCATGTGAATTTTTCGTTATAAGTCACCGGTAGTACAGTAATACAGAAAAGTGAATTTTTTGATATTGTGAAATTTAATTCTTTTGTTTCCAGTGAACACGTTTTTACGACTGTTTGATTATTTGAGCAGATTGTAATTTTCCAGAAAGCAAGTTCAGGATAATCATCTTTTTCGGGCGGCCACTCGGGAAACGTAAAAGTAATGTCATCTGTAAAGACTGTATTTCTGCATTGAACAGAAAAAACAACACATAAAGTCAGCAATAATATTTTTATTTTCTTCATACATATAATATTGTTTCAAAAGATAAAAACAGGAAGTTTTTTGCTGAAATTATTTAGCATTTATATATTTTATAACTTATGGTATACTCAAGTTATGAAAAAGCCGATTTTATTTGTTTTATTATTTTCGTTTATTGTCTGCTGTTTTGCACAGAATAATACTGAACTAATGCTGGATCCTGAATCAAAGCTTTATCTTCAGGATGTACCGATTCATGAAGGTGTAGAAGAGTTTACTGCAAGGATTGAAAAAATCAGAAAGGAAGAAAAACGCGAGCCTCTTGGACTTGTTTTATGTGGAGGTTCTGCCCGTGCTTTCTGTCACATCGGTACATTAAGGGCAATGGAAGAAAACGGAATTGTACCTGATTTTATTATTGCCAATTCCATGGGTGCAATCATCGGTATGCTTTATGCATATGGTTTTTCTCCTGATAAAATTCAGACAATCGTAAAGGAGCTTGATCTTACTTCGTATTTTGAACCGGTCATTCCGCTAAAGGGAGGTCTTCTTTCGGTTCGTAAATTCGAAGCACTTTTGAATCAGCTGCTTGGTGAAGAAAGTCATAATCTTAAGGATTGTAAAATTCCTGTTCTTATTTTAACGGAAGACGTATTTACTAAACGACAGATCTGGCATGCAGAAGGTGATTTTGCAAAAATAATGTGTGCGGCCTTTGCGATGTCTGCTTTTATGGAGCCTGTAAAATATAATCTCAAAGATGGAACTCCGGTAAAGCTTCTTGACAGTGGTGCAATCGATATTGCAGGTTTGAAGGTTGCGCGAAGTTTTTCATCTAATTTAATTGTTTCTACTGCCTTTTACGATAAGGAAGTTAATTTCAACAGTATGATTGTAATATTGAACAGGACGATGTCCATTGCAAAAGAAAGAGTCGCAGTTACTGACATTAAGAATCTTAAACCGGTTATTGTCAGGAATGATGTAGAGCATTTTTCTTTTATGGCTTTTGAAAAGGTTGATGAAATTGCAGCGGCAGGTTATAAATCAACTTATGAAGTAATGGATATTCTCAAAAAATGTCCGCATGGTAAAAAAGATTTAAGCGATATCCGTCGTATAACTGACACTCTTGTAGATGAAGAGGTTTTCAGAATCAGGAAGGGAGAACCGGTTCCAATAAGTGAAAATTATTTCGGATTAAAAATTTGGCCTGTTTTCCCGGTTGTTGATTTTCCGGATTTCTTTCTTTATGAGGATATTGGAATTTCGGCTTATGCTTTCTTAGACACTCCAAAGACCTTTTTCCGAGGTGGACTTAATTATCCTTTTGGAAGAGATACTTTTTCTGCAGATGTGCTTTTCAATATCAATCCGTCAATGCTTTTTGATCTGACATTATTTGCTTCTTATTCATTCCGCTTTGATAAATGCAGACCGGCAGGTTTCTATCTTGCGGGAGATGTAAGCACTACACCATCATTTTTCCCGTATTGCATAAAGGAATTGTTTGTTACCGGTGAATGGAAAACTGATGAAAAGTTCTCTACCGAACAGATGATGTTTACCACAGGGACAAAGGTCGAACAGGATTTCAGGAATTATTCTTATGTATATTTCAAGCCGTTTATGTTTGCAAGCGGACCTGATTTTTCAAAAACATCTCTTGGTGCAGGTGCAGAATTCCAGACCTCGGTAAATTTTAAGTATTTTGGATTTGCACAGAAAGTAAATGCCCGTTATGCTTTTGCAAATATTGATAAGGATGAAGAGCCTGTAACAAGGTTGTTCAATTCAGATTTTTACCGCGGGCATGCTTCGGAAAATCACAATAATATAACGACATCTGCATCTTCCGAGCTTTTTTATCTGAATACAGATCCAGATATTTCTTTTGCAGAGCTTGTGATTTTACGAAAGATAAAGGCTGGTGTTTTCTTTGATTTTGCTTACGACTGTTCTGTTAATTATTGTACCGGTGCTTTTGTACGAGGAGAGCTTTCTCTTGTCGGACTTTGTACCTATGCGCTTGAAACAGGCTGCGGATGGGATTTTACGGGCAATAAATTCTTTGCATATTTTGCCTTGCAGAACAGAATGTAAATTATTTGTGCTGAACCTGAGCGAGTCCTCTTTTAAATTGCGGGATTCTTGCACAGGTTGTTGTATTCCATGCAGAAGTGTCCCCGCGTTTCAAAAAATGATATGCGACTCCGGCAATCATCGCGCCATTATCGCCGCAAAGCTTGAGCGGTGGAAAAATGCATGTTAAATCCTTTCGTTCAGCGAGCATCTGTCGTAAACGCGAATTCGCAGCGACACCTCCTCCGCATACAACGGTTTTTAAACCTGTGTCATCGGCTGCAAGAAGAAGCTTGTTTACAAGAGTTTTGATTGCAGTTTCCTGAAAAGCCGCGCACATATTTTCCTTTGAGTGTTCATAGCCTTCTTTCCAGAATAAATCGCACTGGTGAATGACAGCAGTTTTTAATCCGCTGAATGAAACATCATATTTGTGTTCTTTTTCGTCTAATTTTGGAACTGGAAAAGAAGCAGACTGGGCATTTCCCTGTTGAGCAAGCTTGTCTATTATAACACCGCCCGGATATCCTAATCCGTAGAATTTTGCAACCTTGTCAAAGGCTTCTCCGACAGAATCATCAACCGTAGTACCTAAGATTTCAAGGTTATCAAAATCATTTACTTTACAGATGATGCTGTGACCACCACTTACTAAAAGTCCAAGAAAGGGATATTCAACAGAGGTTTCCAGTTGAGCGGCATAAAGATGACCGAGCATATGATTTATGGCAATAAAAGGTTTTTTTAAAGTCCATGCCAGTGTTTTTGCAAAGGTAAAGCCCACGAGCAGTGAACCCATTAATCCCGGACGATTTGTGGCTGCAATTGCATCAATATCGTCAAGCGTAAGGTCTGCTTCCTTTAATGCCTGTTTAACTACAGGATAAATCCATTCTGCATGTTTACGGCTTGCAATTTCAGGAACAACTCCTTTATATATTTTATGGAACGGTATCTGAGTTGCGACAACGTTGCTGATGATTTTTTTCCCGTCTTCTACGATTGCACAGGCTGTTTCATCACAGCTGCTTTCTATTCCAAGTATTTTCATTGTTTTTTACCTTTTGATTTTGAAACTACCGAAAATGTATATCCCTTCTGCTTTAGTTCAGAATAAACTTCCTTTAAAAATGCGGGAAGAAAATCTGCCGACCAGATATGTCCAATCATTATAACCGAACCGTTTTTATTTGCAATATTCAATCCCTTCTTTAACTCGGTAAGGGCATTTTCTTTTGTCTTTGTATTGTCCAGAAAGATATTTCTTTCATACCAGCTGAAACCAAGCTGCTGACTGACATATGGAACCTGAGTCTGGACATTAGTTCTTGAATCAAGAAAATAAAGCTCATTATCTGAAGCGAATTTCAGGATTGTTTCCATTTTTTCTGCATCGGCTGTAATTAATGAACCCTCGTGATTATTCATTCCCTGTACAGGACCAATTTCCTGGATGTTCTTAAAAAGAACAGCTTTGATTTCTTCTTCATTCATATCCGGTGTGATTGCTCCAGGGCCGGGATTTATTTTTAAATCGACTGACTGCATCGGCTGATGAAGAATTACTTCATTACCGGATTTTCTGATTTTATAGGCGGCTCCGGAAGAATTTTTCAACCCCGGCATAACTGCAACTGTAATCGGGAAAGGAAGCGAAAGAAAACTGTCTAACTGCGAAAGATTCTGACCACCATCATCAAAAACAAAAACAAGCTGGGCATTATTTACTGCCTGTGGAAAATCAAAGGATTTCGGGGCAGGAGTTGAAGGCTTTGGAGAAGGTTTTGGTTCGGCCGGTTTTGGTTTTTCATGAGTTACCGGCTGTTCAGGCTTTTGTTCTGACGGTTTTTGAGACACAGGTGCCTGAGGCTGCGGTTTCTGGACCATTTGTTCAGCTTCTGATTTTTTGGGTGATTCCTGTTTTATCTTTGGTTCTTCCGGTTTTTGAGCCGGTTTTTCTGACTGTTTATTTTCATCTTTAAATCTTTGCGTAATTGAAACCTGATCGGCAGGAGAAGGTTTTTTATCACCAGGTAATTTTGCAATGAGAAGCAGCAGGACACAAACCGAAATAATTACGGATGCAAGAAGGATGCCTTTAAAAGGGGGAATGTAAAATTTCTTAGTTGAGCGTTTGGCCGGTTTTCGTGTCGTGCGTCGTTTCGTTTTCATATCTTCTATTTTAATTATTTCTTTGACACATTTCAATAAATATACTATTGTAATTTCAAGGAGTACAACAAAAATGATTATTACCTGTCTTGATCTGGAAGGAGTTTTAGTACCGGAAATATGGATTGCATTTTCAGAAGCCACCGGAATTCCAGAGCTTAGAAGAACTACGAGAGATGAACCGGATTACGATAAGCTTATGAAATACCGGATCGGAATTTTAAAGGAACACGGACTTGGTTTAAAGGAAATTCAGGATACAATCAAAAAAATAGATCCTCTTCCCGGGGCAAAAGAATTTCTTGATTCTTTGAGAAGAAAGTGTCAGACAATTATTTTGAGCGATACATTCGAACAGTTTGCCGCTCCCCTGATGGAAAAGCTTGGTATGCCTGTTATTTTCTGCAATACGCTTGAGGTTGCTCCGGATGGAGAAATTACAGGTTATAAGATGCGCTGTGAAAAAAGCAAGCTTACTACTGTAAAAGCGCTTCAGTCAATCGGATTTGAAACTATTGCCAGCGGTGACAGTTTTAATGATCTTGGAATGATTCAGGCTTCAAAGGCAGGATTTTTATTCCGTTCTACAGAACAGATTATAAAGGATTATCCTCAGTATCCTGCATTTACGGAATATTCAGAATTACTTGACGCTATCGAAAAAGTGATTAATAATAGTTAGTATAAGAATATTCTTAGATTTCTTTAAGCTTATTCTTATTCTATAGATGAATTTTTATAATAAAATGTACAAACAACGTTGTTGTTCATAAAAAATCTATTTAATCTTTTTTTAAGGAGAAGATAACTATGAAAAAGATTATTTCAATGGCTGTTGCAGCCTTTATGCTGGTAAGTGCAACATTCGCACTTGATTTTGAAATTGGTGCAAGAGGAATTCTCGGAAAGACATTTGATAATGACTGGGAAACTGCTAGTGAAGAAATAAAGGGACTTAACATTAATACTGAAATGGAAGGTGGTTTCGGTGTTTACGGAAACTTTGCTTTACTCGGTGGTCTTGGAATTCAGGCAGAAATAAATGTTTTGAAGGGAACAATCCAGTTTACTGGTGATAAAGTAACATGGGAATCAACTGGTCATACTGACGAAGAAATCAAGAAAACAGATTATGATCAGTGGCTCATTGATGTTCCTCTTATGGCATGGTTGAATCTTGACTGCTGGAAGCTTACTGTTGGTTTTGGTGCTGGTGTAAACTTCTCATTTGCTATGGAACCTTCTACAGACTTAAAGACAATCAAAGATAAGGTAAAAGAAACTTATGACGGAAAAACATTTGAAGTAGGTTTTGCTGCAGGTGTTGACGTTAAGTTCTACTTTACAAACAATCTTGGAATTGTTGCAAGTGCACGTTATATCGGAAACTTCAACGAAACAACAAGAAAATATCCTGTACAATTCGCAGGACAGGAAACAGAAGTTGAAGGACCAGGAATTGAATTCAAACGAAACTCACTTTATGGTGGTCTCGGACTTGAATGGAAGTTCTTCTAATAGACTTTTAATATAATTAATTGAAAAGGGAAGTTGCATAAACTTCCCTTTTTTTTTATAATACGTAAAAACAAAAACGGGGTGCTGGCGTAAAACCATTTATTGTTGTCAACAAATTGTGGGAGCCGGCTGAGATTATACCCTTGAACCTGATCCGGGTAATTCTGGCGGAGGAAAGAATGAAAGAATCACGTATTAAAGTGTCATTCTGTTCTGAATGGCATAAAATCAATTTAAAATTTTTAAATTGTCTTGCATTGATTGCAGGAATGGTTGTGCTTACAGCTTTAACTGGTTGTAAAGGCAAAGATAACAGAGCTGAAAAAGTAATTGTATACACGTACAATTCGTTCAGCGGTGAATGGGGCGCAGGTCCTGAGATAGCACGTCTTTTTAAAGAAAAGACAGGCCTTGAAATTGAATATGCAGACTGTGGTGACGGCGGACAGATTCTGTCTAAGGCAATCCTTGAAAAAGATGATCCTTATGCAGATGTTTTAATCGGTCTGGATAACAGTATCTATGAGAAGGCAATTGAAAGTAAAATCCTTTTAAAATGGAAGCCTCAGATGAATTTAAAAGAAGGACTTATAGGACAGCTTAATGTAAATAATGATATTTACATAATTCCTTATGATTACAGTCCTTTTGCTTTTATGTTCGATACAAACAGCGGTCTTCCGGCTCCGGAGAATTTTGAAGATTTAACAAAAGACATTTACAGAAAAAAAATTATCCTTATGGATTACAGGACAAGCACACCTGGTCTTGGTTTTAAAAACTGGGTAGAAAAGGTTTACGGTGATAAAGCTGGTGATTATATGAAGCGGCTTGAACCGAATGTCCTTACAACAGCACCAAGCTGGAGTGTCGGATACGGAATGTTTACTGAAGGTGAAGCACCGTTAGTTATAAGTTATACGACAAGTGAGCCTTATCACATTGAATACGATGAAACAGACCGTTATAAAGCACTGGAATTTGAAGAAGGTCATCTTATGCAGGTAGAAGGAGCAGCAGTTCTTGCAAAAGCAAAAAATAAGGAAGGTGCAAAAAAGCTTGTTGAATTTCTTGTAAGTGATGAAGCGCAGAAGCTTATTGCTCAGACTCAATGGATGTTTCCTTCAAACAAAAATATTGAGCTTCCTGCAAGCTATAAAGATGTAATTCAACCTAAGATTATAAAATAAGCAGGTAGAAAAAATTTTAAGGATTTTTTTGTATACAATCAGTATATCGTGTTTATCGACACTGGTTGCGGCTATTATAGGTATAGTAACAGCATATTTTACTTCTCACTATAAGTTCGCGTGCAGAAAAGTAATTCTTGGATTGTCATCTGTTCCGCTTTGTGTACCGCCGCTTATAATCGCTCTTGGTTATGTAGCATTTTTCGGTATGAACGGAGCAGTAAACAGATTCTTGTGTTCAGCTTTTAATCTCACTGAACCACCGGTTACTTTTCTGTACAGTTCTCTTGGAATTGTGATTGCACAGGGATTTTATAATTTTCCGCTCGTTACGGGTATTGTAAACAATGCATGGATTTCACTTCCTTCTGAAACAGAAAATGCTGCCAGACTGCTTGGCGCAGGAGAACATCGTGTTTTCTGGACAATCACATGGAAAAATCTTCGTGGAGCAGTAGCTGCATCGTGCATGCCGTTATTTCTATATTGTTTTTTCAGCTTCATGATTGTGCTTCTTTTTAGTCCGGCCGGTCGTTCTACACTTGAGGTTGAACTTTACCATAACGTGAGGACAACGCTCAATTTCAGTTCAGGGGCAAAAATTACTATTCTGGAAACAATTACTGCATTGTTAATAGTGTTCTGTTATTCGTTTATAATCAGAAAAAATCAGGTTTATAACGACGGGGCCTTGTTTGCTTTTAAAGGATTAAAGCCTGTCCGCGGAAAAACAATCCTTTCTTTTATTCCTGTAATCCTTGTAATTACAATCTTCTTTTTCTGTCCGTTTTTCTGCATTTTACTGAATGCAATTAAAGCAAAATCAATCGATTTTTCAAGGCCATTTTTTACAACCATTTTAATCTCTTCAATAACTTCTATTTTGTGCTGCATCATCTCGTTCATTTATTCGGTTATTATAAAGCTTAATCATAAACAGCACAGTTCTTTTTTACAGACAATTCCTCTTTTACCTATGGCTGTTTCATCAGTAGCAGTTTCGTGGATTACAACTTTAATTTTCAGGCGCGGAAATGTCTTTATCCTGATTTTACTTGAGTTTTTTTTGTACTGGCCTGTCGCTTACAAGCAGATTCAGAATGCGATGAATCATATTTCTTTTGAAACTGATTGTGCGGCGTGTATTTTTTCAAGGAATAAAATGGACAGTGTTTTCAGAATTTATCTTCCGTCGTGCAGAAAAAGTATTCTTAATGCGTTTGCCTATTGTTTTGCAGTCAGCGCGGGAGATGCAACACTTCCTCTTGTGCTTTCAATAAAACGGTTTGATAATCTTTCGTTATATATTTACAAGCTTGCCAGCGCCTACAGATTTAAAGAGTCGTGCCTTTGCGCAGTTGTTTTAATTGTCCTTTGTTCTGCGATATTCGGTTTGTGCGGTTTAATAAACAGATTTACTTCTGAAAATCGATGAATTCGTAGATTTTTTCAGTTGAATCATCATCATTGTATAAAAGTCTGTAATTGCAGTATTTGATGATTTTCATATCACGGTCAAAAGCGAACATCTGATTTATATAAAAATCATAATCATTATATTCAGGAAAATTACCATAAATGTTGAAATACTGATCATATTTTGTTTTTGACTGAACCGTCGTAAAAGTATAAAGATTGTATTCTTCCAGATATGCAATGAATTTTTTGTTGGCAGAAACATAGATGATTTTTCCATAATTGTGATAATTGTCTGTTTTTATATCTGCCCGAAGTTCATCCTTTGAAGTAACTACATAGCTTCCGTCAACATTCGGAAAAACAAGGAAGGACTCATCCGAATTTCCTGTATGAGTAATTTTGATTGTACCTATTGATATTTCTTTAACAGAGGATGTTGAAAAACCTGCGATGTTTCCTTTATCTGTAAAGCGGATTTCTTTTTCTGCATCGACAAAGAATGTATTGCTTTCGACGGTAATCTGAGTGATTTCGCTTGGAAAAACTGATTTTAATGCACCGTTTTCATGAAAAAGAAGTTCAGAATCGGCAACAGGTGTGAGTTTACCGATCGGTGTTTCAATTTCACCGGCTGTCTTATATCTTAATCTTTCGATTTTTCCGTTTTCATAAAAATAAAGCTTTGTTTCCTTTTCGAGAAGAAGCTCTCCGCCAGAAATCTGAAAAGTCTGGGCATCGCTTGTATAAATGTATTGAGGAATCCAGTTATCGTAAAATTTTATCTGATTTGCGGCTATTGTGATTTTTCCGTACGGTGTAGAAAGCTCAAGATTTGTATTTATATAGAATGTATTGATATTGCCCGAGGTGTAGAAGGTCATTTCCTTTGCCTGATACGGTAGGTCACCGATTGGAGTCGATGCAATTCCCGGTTCATTTGGAGTAAATTTCTGAACACGACCGTTTTTATTGTAGTAGACGTAATCCCTTGCTACAACTTTACCTATTGGTGTAAGGATTTTTGTCGGTTCCTTTAAGCACACATAGGCAATTTTATTTCCATCCTGTTTAATATCTTTTACAACAGCATCTGTTCCATCCGGTAAGATTATGGCAGAAAGCTTTGCTGTGAACAAAAAAATAAGAATAATAAAAGGAAGTCGTTTCATTTAATCATTTCTCCTTGAACTTTTACGAATGATTTAAAATACCCTTTAATTATAAATGTAAATGTTGTAATATTCAACTTATGTTTTTTGTTGCAGAAAATATATATAAAAAGCGTGATAAGGTAACAGTAGAACTTTCTCTTGAATGTGAAAAAAATACAATGACCTGTCTTTTAGGTCCAAGCGGCTGTGGAAAATCTACGGTATTGAATATAATTGCCGGTCTTGAAAAAAATGATGAAGGAAAAGAGTTGATTCTGGAGCTTGATGGAGAGCGGATAGAAAATAAAGTTAGCGCTGAACGGGGAATAGGTATGGTTTTTCAGTCAGGAGCGCTTTTTAATCATCTGAATGTTGTGGATAATGTGGCCTACGGATTAATATCGCACGGAATGAAAAAAAAGGATGCGCGTAAGGCTGCTTCAGAATATTTGAATTTTTTTGATCTTGGCGGATATGATAAAAGAATGTGTCAGACATTAAGCGGCGGAGAAAAACAACGCGTGGCTCTTGCACGAACCCTTATTATAAAACCAAAGCTTGTTTTACTAGACGAACCCTTCAGCGCCCTCGATACAGATTTACGTGTACGTATGTGCAGACAGCTTTCTTTGTGGCAGAAGGAATTAGGCTTTACCGCAATTATGGTAACCCATGACCGTCAGGAAGCCCGGACAGTTGCAGATAAAATTATTGAGATGAAGAAAGGGTAAAAAAGATAAATTATTATTTATTTGTATCAAGTATTTTTTTGAATGTACGTGTTAATTCAAGAAATAATTCAATTTGTTGGGAAGAAAGCCTGTCCATTATTATATTGATTTCTTTTTTTTGCCAGTCAGATTTTGAATTTGAAGATTTAATGTTATTTTTTTCATCATTACCGGTTATAAGATATTCCGTAGTTGTATTTAAAACCTGTGCCATTTTTACGGCAACATCAGCGGCAGGAATTGAGCCCCGGTAAAGGTACATATTGAGAGTGTTAATGCTGATACCAACTCTTTCGGCAAATTCGATTTTTGAAATTCCCTGATAGTTTAATTCATCTATAAGTCTATCTTTAAATAACTGGTGTATAGTTTTCATTTTCTTTTAAAATTCTACATTATATGTGTAATTGAAATTTGACTTTGTGTGTTATTGAGTATAAAATAATTGTAATTACACATAAAGAAAAATGTGTAATTGTATTAAATGTATGGAGGTAATATATGAGTATAAAACAGATAAAAGCCCATCTTGCTCAATATAAAGAAGAAAAGCTTAATATATATGAATGCGGTGAATACTGGAAGAATAAAAAAAAGTACGGACATATTCTTCCTTTAGAAAAAAAATATGAAAATATTATAGATCAGGGCTTTAAAAATGATTTAATAAAATATCTTTCAGACAATTCTGAACATCTTGGGTTTCATCATTTGAATTCATCGCAGGCATTGGCATTAAATTTATTCGGACCCTTATTTGAGAAGAGGAAGGTTTGTATTATAGATTCTTCAATGAAAGAAAATCAATTTTCTGCAAAATTTGAACATATTGAAGATAAAAGAGAAGAAACCAATTTTGATGTATTTATAGAATCGGGAAATGATAAATATTTTTTTGAAGTTAAATATTCTGAAAATAATTTTGGAAAAGCAAAAGATGATATAGGTCATAAGCAGAAATATGAAGAAATTTATAAAGAAAAACTAAAAGAAATCACAGATATTTCAGAAAATGAATTTTATAAGGATTATCAGCTCTGGAGAAACATACTTTATGCTGAAAAAGGAATAGTATATTTTGTCATTCCGGGATTCAGGGATGATTTAATTAATCAAATTGAAAATGCAAAAAAGAAAATAAAGAATGAGAATCTTAAGGAAAAAATAAAAATAATAATCATTGAAGAACTTGTGAAAAAGTGTAAAAAGGAACCTGCGTTAGTAAAGCATTATGAAGAATTTGAAGAAAAATATTTGAATTTTTGAGGAGGTGTCAACATGAAAAAGATTTGTTTATTTTTGTTTTTAGGTTTAGTTATTGTTTCTTGTGCTCAGAACACAAGAAACAATACTTCTATATCCGAAGAACATCAAGGACCGGAGCCTGTTGCCTATATAAGCAGCAATTTGCACCTGGAGTATAAATACGGTAGGCTCACATTTACCTTTGATAATATTTCAGAATCTTATTCAGATTATTATTTTTATTATTCTAAGTTTGAACTAACTACTTGGGATTGGATTAAGAATGATTATAGTGATAAGTATTATCCTATTCAGGGTATACCAAATATTATAAATGCTGTGGATTGGAAAGGTGATGTGGACAAGGATCCTTGTCGCAAACTTTGTGAGATAATTACAGAGGATACAGATGGTGATGGCGTTCCAGATGATGGCGTGTTGAAGGTAAGATTCAGGGTTTTGGATACCTACTTGAATTTAATTCAAGTAGTAGAAATTGATGCTTGGAAGATTGCTTTTCCAGATGAATTGGATGAGCATAAGTATGATATTCCAATTGAAAATATACCAATTTATAATTTAGAATGGATTTCCTGAATACAACAAAAGTTTTTGAACGGGGTATTTATACCAGTCTTCTTAATATACCATTGTACCAATACCGCGATCGCTGAACATTTCGATTAGCAGAGAATGAGGGACTCTTCCGTCGATAATATGGGTGCGGGGAACTCCACCTGCAAGAGCAGTTTCACAGCATTCTATTTTTGGAATCATTCCGCCTGAAATAATACCGGTTGCTTTTAAAGAACCGATTGCCGTTCGTTCTATTCTCTTAATTATTGTCGAAGGATCGTCAATATTACGAAGGATTCCTGCAACATTCGTAAGCTGAACGAATTTTTCTGCTTTTAAGGCAACTGCAATTTTTGCGGCAGCGGTATCTGCATTTATGTTGTAGCGAGCTGTATCGCCCTGTTCCCCGAGAGCAACTGTTGAAACAACAGGAATAAAGCCTTCGTTTAAAAGAGAGTTTAATATCTCGGGATGGACCTCTGTTACTTCACCGACAAAGCCAAGATCCTTTTGAGTTTTTACTGCACGGATTAAACCTGAGTCTACACCTGAAAGTCCGACAGCTTTACCGCCTTTCTGAAGAAGAATGCCGACTATATCTTTGTTCAATTTTCCGGTTAAAACCATCTGAACAATTTCCATTGTTTCTTCATCTGTATATCTTAAGCCGTCTACGAATCTGCTTTCTTTTCCGACTCTTTCAAGCATGTGATTTATTTCCGGACCACCACCGTGAACTAAAACAACCTTTATACCAATTGTATTTAATAAAACAATGTCTTCCATTACGGCCTGTTTAAGTTCTTCGTTGAGCATAGCGTTTCCACCGTATTTTACTACGACGATTTTTCCACACCATTGTTTAAAATAAGGAAGCGCCTGTACGAGAACTTCCGACCATTGTTCTGTAGATATATCGCTAGTTTCTTTATTCATAATTTCCTCTTGTAGATATAGGTTCCAGGTTTTAGGTTCCAGGTGCCAGGGGTTTTAGGGGGAACCCCTAGGCGAAGGGGTAGCGTAAGACCGCATAGCGGGCTGTAGCGAGGGATTTATTCAATCCTATAATTTCCCCTTCTAATCCTATAACCTGGAACCTGACACCTATAACCTATGTTCTGTAATCGCCATTAATTTTAACATAATCATAAGTTAAATCACATCCCCATGCAGTTCCGCTGTATTTTCCATCCTGACATTGTACAAGAATTTCAACTGCCTGAGAGCCAAGAATTTCTGTTGCCTTAGCTTCATCAAAATTACATGGGACTCCGTTGTCAAAAACCTGAACAATATTGTTTCCGTGAACAGTAGAATCAACAGCAGGATCAAAATATCTGTTGAAATCTTTTTTAGATGTGAACCAGATGCTTGTTTTATCAGGATTAAAAGGAATGCCTGAATATCCCATTGCGCAGAGGAAGCGTCCGAAATTTGCATCGCGACCGAAAATTGCAGCTTTTGCAAGTGAAGAACAGATAATTTCTTTTGCAAGACCACGTGCCGCTTCTATAGAGGATGCCCCGTTTACATTACATTCAATAAGTCTTGTGGCACCTTCACCGTCTGCTGCTATTTTCATTGCCATAATCCTGTTGAGCTTATTCAGTGCTTCCATGAAAATATCAAAATTCTTATCTGCTTTTTTTATCTCTTTATTACCGGCCATTCCGTTTGCAAAAATGATGAGAGTGTCGTTTGTAGAAGTGTCACCGTCGACTGAAACGCAGTTATACGTACCCTGAATGGATTCTTTAAGCGCTTTGTTGAGCATTTTTGAAGAAATTGCACAGTCTGTAGTTATAAAACTGAGCATTGTTCCCATGTTGATGTGAATCATTCCCGAACCCTTGCACATTGTTCCCATGCGGCAGATTTTCCCGTCCAGTTCAAATTCTACGGCGCATTCCTTGTAATGAGTATCTGTCGTCATGATAGCAATACGGGCTTCTTCGTGACCTTTTTTCGAAAGCCCTTCCTTGAGAGTGTTGATGTTGTTTTCTACCTTTGTAACATCAAACTGTGCTCCGATTACACCGGTTGAATAAACCATTACATTTTCAGTTTTTATTCCAAGGGCTTTTGCAGTACACTGAGCCATCCTTCGTGCATTTTCTGCTCCCTGAGGACCCGTGCAGGTATTTGCATTACCGCTGATTTCAATTGCGGCCTGTGCTTTTCCATCCTTAATGAATTCCTGAGTGATTTTGACGCTTTCTGATTTTACGCGGTTTTGGGTAAAAACACCTGCTGCATTACAGAGAACATCAGAATAGATTAAGGCAGTATCATTGATTTTTCTGCTTTCTTTTATTCCGACTCTCATTCCGTTTGCTGTAAAGCCTTCTGGTGCACATACACCGCCATCTATAAATTTCATAAAAACTCCTGTTATTGCTGCTGGTTATACGGCCAGGTATTGCTTTTCATATCATTGTTTGCAATAGTCCACAAGGAATGATTTATATTTCTGTCTATATTGCACTTTTCAAAAAGGTCTGGAAGATTTACAAAGGTGTAGCCCTGTTCCTTTAATACCGGGATAATACGGTCGGTAGCTTCGAGCGTTGCTTTATTTCCTTCCAGAACATGAAGAAGATAAATTGTTCCGCTATCTGCAAGCTTGAGCATTAAATTGTATCTGAAATCGGCATCTTTATCCGGCTCCCAGTCAAAGCATCCTCTTCCACAGATAAAAGGAACCTTTATAACATCATACATATTTTCTGTTACATCGACATAAGGAGGTCGGAAGAATTCTGGCTTCTTTCCCGTGATTTTTATGATTGCTTCATCGCATTTACGGTATTCTTCGGCTATCTGTTCGTTTGTAAGTTCATGCATAAAAGGATGTGTCCAGCTGTGATTCTGGATGTCGCAGCCTAAGGAAACAGCGCGTTTAATAATCTTAGTGTTTTCTTCTGTGATTTTATTTCCGATTAAGAAAAAAGATGCCGGAACCTTGTGTTTTTCAAGGATATCAAGCATCTGCTCCATTGTGTTGTCACCCGGAAGAATGTTTGGTCCGTCATCAAAGGATAGACAGATATACTTCATGATAATACTCCTGTTTATTAAATATATATTTCTTTTACACCATCACCGCTTGAGCACTCAAAGAATGCTGCGTTATATCCCACAATTTGTGTGTATTCTCTCTGTATATTATCTATGAAATCGTTGATTTTGTCATTATGAACAAGGGCAATTGCACATCCTCCGAAACCGGCACCTGTCATTCGTGCTCCGATGCAGCCATCCTGTTTTGCGGCAGAATATACAAGTGTATCAAGCTCTAAACCAGTGCTTTCATAATCATTTTTCAAAGATTCGTGAGATTCATAAAGAAGCTTTCCGAGTTTTATAAGGCTGTTGTTTTTCAAGGCTTCTACTGATTTTTGCACCCGATCCATTTCTGTAACGCAATGACGTACACGTTTTGAGATTGTTTCATCTTTTATGCAGGCTTTGCATTCTTCAAACTGTACAGGAGTCAGGGAGCATAAATCTGGAAGATCTTTAGTATTTGAAACAAGTCCTTTGTTTTTAAGAAGGATGGCGGCGTTCTGTAAAATTTCAAGTCCTTTTTCACATTCGCTTCGTCTTTCGTTATATTTTGAATCACTGAGTTTCCTCTGTTTTTTGGTATTCATAACTACGAATTTATAGTTACCGAGGTTCAGCGGAATGTATTCATGTTCAATCTTTGCACAGTCTAAAAGTTCTGCAGTATTTTTCTTTCCGGTAGCGATTATATACTGATCCATTATTCCGCAGTTTACGTTCATGAATTCGTGTTCCGACTCTTGTCCCATGAGTGCAATTTCTTTTCTTGTATAATTTAAATTGAACGTTTCGTTTACCGCCCATGCAAATCCGCATTCTAAGGCAGAGGATGAGCTTATTCCACCGGCACTTGGAATATTACTTGCAATCAGGATTTCAAAACCACAAGGAAGGGTATTATGTTTTTTTATGCACGAAAGAATTCCGTTCAGGAAATTTGCATAATCATTTTTCTTGTCAAAAGTAAAAGTGTCATCTGTATAAAATACATAGGTTCCGGGAAAAAATAAATCGTTATAAATTATTTTTTTATCTTTTCGTTTTCTTATTGCACAGTAGAGATATCTGTCAATTGCAGCAGGAAAAACCTTTCCGCCGTTGTAGTCAATATGTTCTCCTATAATGTTTATTCGTGCGGGAGAAGCAAACAGTCTTACATCTTCATCTGATGGTCCGTAGATTTTCAGAAAATGTTCTTTTAAAAGTGCGGCAGTAACGGTAAATCTTTCCATGTTATCTTATAATCTGACCCCTGTTGAATTTAATTCTTTCTGCATAATCAAAAACATCCTTGAGAGGTGTGTCGAAGCTCATGCCGCCGATTTTCAGTTTTCCGGGTGCGTCAGGAATAAAATCTATGCTGTGAATGTCTGAACCGCTTGTTACAGGAAAGTCATATTGTTTTGCATATATTTCTGCAAGATCATTTTCTGAAGATTTGTTTCCTGCGTTGTAAATTTCAACACCGTGAACATCTCTGGGGTGCAGGTGAATTGCCTTGATATAATCTCTTAATCTGAACGGATGTGCCTGAATTATAAGACCGTTTGCTTTTTCCACAATTTCGAAAAGCTCTGCATGTCTGATTGTTTCAATTTCAGGATGATTTAAAAGCCACTGCTTGTCCAGTCCGTAAATAAGGTAATCATCACCATTGAAGGTTTGTTCTATACCGAAAAAAACCTTGAATTCTCTGTCTGTACCTGTGAGCTTATTTTTTTTATTGAATTCTTCTGCGGCTTTAAGTGCATCTTTATAACCACTGCAGTATTGTTTTATTCTTGTTTCCCAATCTGCATTGCGCGGGATACATGTATTACCGCCGAAAAAATGATCGGTAACAAAGATTCCTGAATAACCTGCATCAAAAAAAGGCTTTATGTATTCTTTTCCCTCAGAGTGTGCACATGCGCTTGCCTGAGATGTATGTAAGTGTGTTTCATATTTGTAAGCATTCATAAAAGTGATTATATATCATCGGTTGTTTATCTACAAGAATAATTGTATTATTAGTTTATGGAAAAGACAGTTTATATTATTGGTCATAGAAATCCGGATACAGATGCAGTTGTGTCTGCTGTTGGTTATGCAAGGTTAAAAAATCTTCTTGGTTTTAAACAGTATAAGGCGGCAAGGGCAGGTCATCTTAATCCGCAGACTGCATATATTTTCAAAAAATTCAATGTACCTCGTCCGGAATACATACCTGATTTAATTCCAAAAGTAAAATATTTCATGCAGGATAATGTTGAAACTGTTGAGGAATCTGTTTCTGTCTGGGAAGCAATAGGACATATGGAAAAAAGCACGAATCGTGTAATGCCAATCGTTGATAAAAACAGTAAATATCTTTCGCTGCTTCATTATTCGGGTTTTGCAAAGAGTGTTCTTTCAATTCTGAATCCAGAGAAAAAGCATACCTTTACGACAAATATAAATCTCATTCAAAAGACTCTGAATGCCCAGCCGATCATCATGTGTGATGATGCAGATAAAATGCTTAAAGCGTCAATTCATGTAGGTTCTTCATCACCGGCTACTTTTAAAAAACGGCTTGAAGCTCATGCAAACGAAGATATAGTAGTAATTGCATCTGATCGGGAAGATATTCATAAAATCTGTATTGAACATAAAGTAAAGCTTCTTATAACAACCAGCGGATGTGTAATTAACAAAGAGCTTCGTGAGCTTGCACAGAAAAATAAAGTCAGCGTGATTGTCAGTCCGTATTCAACATCACCGACTTCGATGCTCATTGCTTATTCAATGCGTGTAAGCGTAATGGGCGATAAAGAAATTCAAACCGTTAACATAAACGATACGGTTGCAAAAATCAAGGAAATATTAAAGACTGCGCATTGTAAATATCTTCCTGTTGTTGATGAAGAAAATAAGGTAATCGGCATGGTTTCAGAACACGATTTAGTTAAAGAGCCGATGATAGATGTAATCCTCGTTGACCATAATGAGTTGCCGCAGGCAGTAGAAGGAGTTGAACACTATAATATTCTCGAGGTTGTAGACCATCACAGAATCGGTGCAATTCCGACAAAAAATCCTATAACGTTTATCAACAGACCGGTCGGTTCCACGTCCACACAGATTGCGGGGCTTTATAAAGAAAACAAGATTCCTATTCCGGCAGATGTTGCATCACTGCTTTTGTGCGGCATTCTTTCTGATACGCTGATTTTACAGTCTGCTACAACAACTTCAGTTGACCGGGAAACAGCGGAATATCTTTCAAATATTACTGATCTTGATATAAAGGAGCTTGGAAACGAAATTTTAATTGCAGGAAGCAATATTTCTGGACGTGATGCGGGTGAATTAATAAGACAGGATCTTAAGGAATATCAGGAAGGAAAGATTGTCTATACCGTAAGCCAGATTGAAGTCGGAAGTACAAAAGAGGTTATTTCAAGAAAAGAAGAATTCCTTAAAGAGCTTGAAATTGAATGTAAGAGCCGCAAGGGATTGTTCTCTTGTCTTATGGTAACAGACATTACTTCGCTTTCGAGCATTCTGCTTGTTTACGGAAATCCAAAATTCATACCGCTTATTACTTTTCCGAAACAGGAAGAAAATCTGTATTTTCTGCAGGGCGTAGTTTCAAGAAAAAAACAGCTTATTCCTCTGATTTCTGAAATGGTCGTTAACTTTGAATAGAAATTCTGAACGGAAATTACTGTTCGTTTTCGTAGAGTTCTGCAGTATATTTTGAAACCTTTGAAATTGCTTTTGCTGCAGCTTTCGGATTGTTTCTGAGAAGCTTTATGAAATCGTGCGATTTAATGGCAGTTATTGAACAGTCCGTTTTGGCAGTTGCAGTATCTGTTCTTGTCTGATTCAGAATGCAATGAATTTCACCGAAGAATGAACCTTCTTTTAGCACAGTGCTTTTGTTTTCCGAAGAAATTCTTGTTACACTTCCACTTCTGATGTAATAAACATAGTCGGCATTTTCACCTGCAGAAAATATTTTGTCGCCAGCTTTATAGATTTTTGTTGAATATTTTGTTGTATCGGCAACAGGTTTTCTGAAAACAGTAAGGATGAATTTTCCCCATTTTGTAAGTTCGTTTTCTTTTACCGGAGCAAGGTACAGTACACCGAACGAAAGACTGTCAAGGAACATTCTTGAATGCATCATCTGGGCGCAGAATAAAAAGATGTAGAAAAAGAACCAGACGAGGATCATCAATATTATAAGCGAGCTGATTGCTCCATAAACAAGACTGTAATTTGATGAATTGAAGAAGAATCGTATAAACCGTGAAGTTATGAAGAATGCAAAGGTAGAAAGCGCGGCATAAAAAATGGAAGACTTTCGTTTAATTTCAATTCCAGGTCCAAGTTTGTAAATGAGGGCGGTAAATACAAAAATTATGGAATAGATTACGAATTCTGCGTTACTGCTCAATTTTGCAAGGAAAACAAGCGGTAAAAAGTCATTGAGCTGATGGAAAAACGGAAGATCGTTCAGACGGTTTAAACAGAAAATGCCGATTATAAGTGCGATGATGATAAAAATCAGAAGGAATTCTATAACGAACATTATAAGCTGATACCATAACGTGTTTCTCTTTGTAACGCTCTTGAAAATTCTTGACATTGCCTGAACTACAGTAGCAAAAAGCTTTCTTGCCATCCAGATAACCCAGATTGCAAGTACAAAATCAATTACCGATATGCTTTTGATGTTCATTACTTCTTTTAAAACAGGAGAAAGATCAAAAACATCCTTGAACTGTTCTATAAACTTCAATACATAGTTTAAGATTGTCTTACTGTTTCTTAAGAGGCCGACCATGAGAGTTAAAGTCATAAGTGTGATTGGAACAAACGAGAAAATGAAGCCGAAGGAACATGAATTTGCACTTTCGTAGAGCTGGTTGTCATTAAAATTCAGGCAGGTTAAGTAAATAAGCTGCCCGAATTTATATAGTTTTCCCTTGAGATTTTCCAGAATGTTTTTAAACTTAGGACGTTTAAACTTCAAATTGTTTCCTTCAGATTAAAAATCTGCAAGCTTTGGAGCACGCGGATACGGAATTACATCGCGGATATTTTCCATTCCTGTTATATAGCGGATTAATCGTTCAAAGCCAAGCCCGAATCCTGAATGAGGAACAGTTCCGAAGCGTCGAAGGTCAAGATACCATTCATAGTTTGACATATCCATATTTCGTTCTTTACATGCGGCAAGAAGCTTGTCGTAATTTTCTTCACGTTCAGATCCGCCGATTAATTCACCGATTCCAGGAACAAGAACATCTACTGCTTTTACAGTTTTACCGTCTTCGTTGAGCTTCATGTAGAAGGATTTGATTTCTTTAGGATAGTTGAAAACCATTACCGGACCATCGAATATTTTTTCTGTAAGATAGCGTTCATGTTCTGTAGCAATATCGCAGCCCCAGTACGGTTTGAATTCGAATTTTGCTCCTTTTGAAGCGGCTTCTTCGAGTTTTGCAATTGCATCTGTATAACTGATTCTTACAAATTGTGCATTTGCAACCTTCGTTAAACTTTCAATCAAACCAGGCTGAATTCGTTTGTCGAAGAATTCCAGATCTTCGCGGCATTTTGTTAAAGCCCAGTTCAAAAGATATTTAATGAATTCTTCCTGAATGTCCATGTCATCATCAAGGTCGTAGAAAGCCATTTCCGGTTCGCACATCCAGAATTCTGCAAGATGACGAGGTGTGTTTGAATTTTCTGCACGGAAAGTTGGTCCGAAAGTATAAACCCTTGAAAGTGCAGTAGCGAGAGTTTCTGCTTCAAGCTGACCTGAAACAGTAAGGTTTGCCTTTTTACCGAAAAAATCCTTGCTGTAATCTACGATTTTGTGAGCATCTTCAATTTTCATTCCACCGATTCCGGCTTTTACACCCATTTCTGCAATTTTTTCCATGCTGAGTGTAGTTACCTGGAACATTTCACCGGCTCCTTCACAGTCTGAACAGGTGATTTCAGGAGCATTGATATACTGGAATCCCTTTTCCTGGAAGAAAGAATGAATTGCAAAAGCCATCTGGTTTCTGATTCTGTAAACTGCACCAAAAGTGTTTGTTCTTGCACGAAGATGAGCAACATCACGCAGATATTCCATAGACATTTTGTTTTTCTGCAAAGGATATTCATCAGGATTACATATGCCTAAGCATTCAAGTTTTTCAAGAGTAACTTCAACAGCCTGTCCGCTTGCAGGTGATTCAATTAAAGCGCCTTCTGCACGTACTGATGCGCCTGTATTGAGTTTTTTGAGTTCTTCTTCGATATTATTTATATTAGCATTAGTAGAAGGATTAGAACGTTCAAATGTGAGCTGGATATTAGAAAAACAGCTTCCATCATTAACCTGAATAAAAACAAGACCCTTTGAGTCCCGCACCGATCGGACCCATCCGCAGACTTTTACTTTCTGTCCGTCCGGTTTTGATGTAAGTAAATCTTTAATTAAAACTGGTACCATAAAAAAAGCTCCTTAAACAATTAATGTTAATATTCTGATAGTCTAGCATTTTTTAACGCTTTGTACAAATAGAAGTGTTATTTTACAGTAAGAATCATATTTGTGTGGATTTTATATGCAGAGAAAAAAACTTTGTTGACACCATAAGTAAACACCTTTATAATTTAAATATAAGTAAGTATAAAAAAGTAAAAGGAGAAGACAATGTCAATTAAAAAACGATTTGTACAAGGTACAAGGTACAAGGTACTCTTATTCTGTTTAGTTTTTACAATTATGATTACTGGTTGTAAAAACAGCGTTTTGGATCAGGAAAAAACACCTGAAACCGTCGCAAAAGCATATGTAGAAAATATGTTTTCTTTCAACAACATTTCCAATGGTCGAAGTGCAGATGACTTCTGTATACCGGAATTCTTTTATGAGATGAAAGTAGAAGAAGATGGAACTGTAAAGATATTTGCAGACTGTACTGAGGCTGAAAAAACCATGATGGTAGAAGCCTGGAAGGAAAGTCAGATTAGCGAATATGCAGAAAAATTTGCAGAAGATTCGTTTTTAATGGAAGGTATAGCCGTACAAAACGAAGCATTCAGGCAGGGAGCTGCAAGAAGTGCAAGGTGCGCAGAAGATAAGAAAGAAGAAGTGTTTACGGCATCTTATGTAAAAGCGTATGAAAAAGGAATAAAAAAACTTTTAAAGGCATGAGAGGCAGCCGAAGAAGAAAGCGGAGATGGTGAGTCAGAACCTGAGAAACCGGAAGAAAAAAAAGACTGGAACAAAAGGTGGGATGAAAACTTAAACCGCGATACCTTAAAGAAATTTGTAGAAAATTACAAAAGAGGAAGGGTTCTTTACCGGCACTGGCATATTGTTGGGCATTCATCAATGATGTATATGGAAGATGAAGATGTAAAAATGTATACAAAAAAAGATTTATGGACAGGAACTACAAAGGCTGCAATAACATCATATCCGCCTCATAATGACTGGCCCGGACAGGTAGATGGCGTACAGCTAGAACCGATAGGCTACTGGTGTCAGGAAGATGAGGGTCTTGCAGGGGCAAAGGACGTAAAGGTTTTGAAGGTAGTAGGTCAGTATTCCTGGTTCAAATGGGTTAATGGAAAATTTAAGGTTCCAGGTCAGCAGATTGGTGAAAGTACGGCAGTAAATAATAAGGCAGTTTCCTATGCAGACAAGATAAAGACAGAAAAAGATGAACAGGGAAACATTATTAAAAAGGGAAGGCCTTATGTTCCTGCAGGTGCAAAAGCAAAGCAGCCTAACGCTCAGTATGTTGCAGAATTTATTATGTATAAAAATTCTGATGAATACAGTTACTGCTCACAGCTTGTATGGAAAGGCTATAAGGAAAGCGGAACTGATTATAATTTTGCTATTCTTTTGCCGTGGATTTCGCCTTTTGACATTCAGGCAAGTGCCAAAACAAAGGCCGTAACTGAATGGACAAATTATTAATGGTTTTATAATTTAATTTTTTAAACTTTTTATACTTACTTATATATTTATTACGAGGAAAGAAGAAATGAAAAATAAGATAAAATTTGCAGGTATATTATTATGCATGATGCTTTTTGTTTCATGCTTTGATGTTTTTCCGGATTATTTGGATCCGAATGATTATGAATACAGGGGCGGAAATGAAAAAATATATGAAAAAACATCTTTAATTTCAACTTTTGAGCATTTAAATGATCCGATAGTTTTTGCAATGCCTGTTTATGAAAAACGCTATTATAAAGGAAAGAAAAAGAAGTTTAAGGGAACGACAAGATATTTTCAGAGGGGAGATATATTTGTTGTTGTGGACATAGACACGAACAGAATTTTTGACTGGGTTTATTTTGGAGAAGAAACAATGTTTACAAACAGCCAGGTGCTTGAGCTTGGAGAAAATCCTAAAAAATATTATACAAATTCCGTTACCAGTTCAAAAATAGTATGTCTTTCTCCGGAGAGTAAAACGGTAAGCTTTGTTGACTATAAAATAAGTGGAGCCAGTATGCCTTTACTGCAGAGTACATCAAGTAAAGCAGGATATGCAACGTTACTTACGGAATGCGGTTTAGCGGGAGAAGAAGGAACCGATGGTCTGTTTTTCTATATTTTTGATTCAAAGGAGGACGTACTTAATGACAGGGTTTTCCTTGCTAAAACACGTTCTGGGTCTCCGTTTAATGAGTATGCAATATCTGATGAAAAAGGAAATTTCTGGCTGGCAAAACCTTATAACAAGAAAAATTATTTATGGAAACTGGACAGGGAAAATAATGAGGTTTCAAAGTATGAATTAAACAGCGGCAGGGAAGCAGAAAAATCATTGTTCACAGTTAATTATGTAGAAGGAAATAAAATATATATATCAAAATGGTATTATGAAGGCAATGATTATAATAACTCTCATAATGCAATACTTTTGTATGAAGTTACTGGAGATTCAGTTACATTAGTAAAGGAAAACAAAGATGCTCCATTTTTTATGATGGCTGTAAATGCAAATGATCAGTTATATGCCGTTAAGAAAAACAGTGATGTTAAAGGAGAAGCTTTAATAGATGTTTTCCAGATTAACAAAGAAACTCTTGAAATGACGAGAATACCACAGAATGAAGACAACAGGTTCAGATGTAATCTTATGTATGGACATTTATATGTCAGGGGTACAAAACTTTATCTGGTTAATTCCTGGGATAAAACCATGATAGGTTACAAATGGTATGATGTTGAAACAGGTGAATACAATAACACAAGTTATATCATTTATGATGAAAATGTATACAAAGGTGCAAAGCAATTATTAGAGTATAATAATTAGTTTTCGCTTGTAACTATTTTTTTCACTCTTTATAATGATTTTATGTCTGAGCTTTCTTCCATAAAAATTTATGCAAAGAAAAATTCTGTTCCAATCATGCAGGATGAAGGCAGTGATTTCATCTGTAAATACATTCTTGAAAATGATGTAAAAAGTGTGCTTGAAATAGGAACGGCCATCGGTTACTCAACTATAAAATTTGCTTCAGTAAAGGAAGATGTTCAGGTAACTTCTGTCGAAATGGATATTGACCGTCATATTAAGGCAAAACAGAATGTATCGGATGCAGGGCTTGAAGATAGTATAACTCTGATCTTAGCAGATGCCGGAAAGCTTGAGCTTGATGAAAAATTCGACCTGATTTTTATAGACGGACCAAAGGCTCAATATATTAAATTTTTCGAAAAATATAAGCATAATCTGAATGAAAACGGCGTGATTGTTACCGATAATCTTTCGTTTCATGGAATGGTAGAAGATCTGACGCTTACACATAATTACAGCACAAAAAAACTCGTAAAAAAAATCCAGAAATACATAGAATTTCTTGAAAACAATACTGAATTTGAAACTGTGTTCTATAATTTTGGCGATAAAATTGCAGTTAGCAGAAAAATCAGCCGATAATTATAGTATGAATGAGTCTAAAGGATATAAACGCCATCAGAAATTCTGGTCTTTAGTAAGAGGTGTTTCAAAATCCCGCATAAAGAGAAAATATAAATATTCATATGATTTAGCTCCGTCAGATTTAAAAGGACCGTATCTTGTAGTGTCTAACCGCAGCACGGATGATGATGCTTTTTTAACGGGACTCAGCTTTCCGCAGCAGATGTATTTTGCAGTAAACGAATTTGCATTAAAGAAAGAATCGGTTTCAAAATTCATAAAATGGGCTTTTGAACCTATTGTTCAGACAAAGGGGACAGACCTCGCGCTCACAGAAATGAAAATTACAAGAGTTCTGCGTACCGGTCGTAATGTATGCTTTTTTCCGGAAATCAATGCACCATTTAATGGAAGAACAGGTTTTATTCCTGATGAGATAGGGGAGCTTGTAAAATCCTCGCAGGTCGCTCTTGTAACTTACAGGATTGAAGGCGGTTATTTTACTTTTCCACGATGGGCAAAGGAAAAACGCAAGGGTGTCATGCATGGTGGAATCGTAAATATTTATCCTAAAGAAAAAATAGCTCAGATGCAGTCCGATGCAATTACAAAAGCAATCCGTAAGGATCTTCAGGAAAATGCGTACGTTAAACAGAAACAGAATCAGATAAAATATAAAGGAAAAAATCTTGCGGAAGGGCTTGAATGCTCTCTTTGTGTGTGCCCTAAATGCCGCGAGATTGATTCAATTGTTACAGTAAGAAATTCCGTTTATTGTAAAAAATGCGGTGTTGCTTCGGATATTGACGAATACGGATATTTTACGAGCGATTTTAAATTCCGCACAGTAGAAGAATGGGATAATTATCAGGAAAAAGTCCTTAAAGATTTTGTAAAGAATTTTGAAGGCAAACGTGCATATTTTTCTGATTCAGAACTTACGATGTACAAATATCAGGAAGATAAAAAAGCTGAGATTTTTGAAAACGGAATATTTTCTTTTTACAGGGATCATCTCTCGTTTAAAACTACTCAAGGTGAAATAAAAATAAAAATAGACAGCATTACAGACATGAATCTTTTTGGAAAAGGAAAGCTTGTTTTTTCAGATAATAAGGGCGTAACTTATTCCGTAAAATCAGAATTAAACAAGGATCAGCTCCAGAATCTTCGAAAATATTATATTGTCTGGTCTCTCATAAAATAAACTGTGTCAAAATGACTCAATCTTCCGGTAAAATACAGGCGGTGCGAAATTTTGACACAATTTTTTTTAAATCATTAAAAACTTCCGTAAATTTCGTAAAATTTTGACGAATTCAGCCGGTTTGTAAAAAAAAATCATAAATTTTCATTTTTTCTGATAGTTGGCACGAAAATTGCTATATATTATATGTATAGACTTTGGAGGTCATAATGATTAGAGAAGATGATTCAGTTTTAGCAATGTACCTGAAGGATATTAAAAACATTCCGCTTTTAACTCGCGATGAGGAAGAAGATCTTGCCGTTAAAGCTAAAAACGGAGATAAGGAAGCAAAAGATAAAATCGTAAAAGCTAATCTGAGATTTGTTGTAAAGGTAGCAAAAAACTATCAGAATCATGGTCTTGATCTTATTGATTTAATCAGCGAAGGAAATATTGGTCTTTTGAATGCAATTGAAAAATTTGATGTTTCAAAGGGATATCATTTTATTTCTTATGCAGTCTGGTGGATTAATCAGTCTATATTAAAGGCAGTCAGTGAAAAAAGCCGTGCAATCCGTCTTCCTCTTAATAAGGCAAATGAGCTTGTAAGGATTGAGCAGGCAAAGAAAATTGTTGCAGGAAATAAATCTGAGCAGCAGGAGTATGAAGAAATCGGTAAAATGCTTGGCATGGAAACATCTCACGTCCGCGAGATGATTAATATTTCACGAGAGATGGTATCTTTAGATGCAGAAATCAACAATTCCGGAAGCGAACATACTTCTGTTTCTGATTTCTGTGAGGATGAGCTTTATGCAAAACCAGAAGAAAAGGTTATTGAAAAAGCAATGAAAGAAGATATTGAATCTGTTCTTAAAACGCTGCGTCCGAATGAAGAAAAGGTTCTTAGAATGCGTTATGGTCTTAATGGATTAAAACCAATGTCTTTACAGGAAGTCGGTGATGAGTGTGAGCTTACAAAAGAAAGAATAAGACAGATAGAAAAGCATGCAATAGTCAGATTACAGCATCCGACAAGAAGCAGAATGCTTGAATCATACGTTGCATAAAATTATATTACAGCCGTTATAGTGTTACAAAAATCTTTTTCAGATGTTATTCATAGTATAAATACTAAAGGGAGCATACATGAAAAAGATTTTTATTTTTTTAACCTTGATTTCGGGACTTTTCTGTACAGTCTGGTCACAGAATTTTATAACTGTAAAAACGACAGATTCATCCGACGGTAAAAAACAGGAAAACATTAAAATAAAAGACATAAAGGTCGATGTACAGGTTACCGGTTCTATCGCTACTACTATAGTAGAGATGGAGCTGCACAATTATGAAAAACGGGTGCTTGAAGGCGAGATCCAGTTTCCGCTCGGAAAGGGTCAGTCGGTAATCGGCTATGCCCTGGATATAAACGGGAAATTCCGTGATGGTGTAGTCGTAGAAAAAGACAAGGGTCGTGTAGTTTTTGAAGACATTACCCGACGAAACGTAGATCCGGGACTTCTTGAAAAAACAAAGGGAAACAATTACAGAATAAGGGTATATCCTTTTAATCCTGATTCTTCCCGTTTCGTTAAACTTGTAATCCAGCAGGATTTAACTAATGCATCCAACATTTATGATAAATCATCAAAATACTGCAGGCTTTATGAATTTTTACCTCTCACTTCTTCACCCGTTGAAAAGTTTTCATTCAAGATGGAAGTATTTAAACAAAAAATAAAGCCTAAGGTTCTTGAAAAAAATGAAAACAACATAGTTTTTAATGAATGGCATTCCGGATTCAATGCTTCGTTTACAAAAACAGATTATATTCAGAAAAATACCTTAAAAATATTCATCCCTTCGGAATTTATTTCAGGAAATAATGTTTTCATGCAGGAGTATGGAAAGGATTCATATTTTTATATCACTGCTTTTTCGGATAAGCATTCATCAAAATCCGCAGACAATAAAAAACAGAAGGTAAACGGCGTCCGTATTTATTTTGATGTGTCTTCTTCCGGTGCACAGCGTGATATTGAAAAAGAAACAGAGCTTTTATGTTCATATATCGAAAAAAATAAAATTGAAGCAATAGAATTCATACCGTTCAATTATAAGCTGCAGCATAAAAATGTATTTTATAATGTTCAGGATCTTAGAAAATGCATTTCGTCGTTAAAGTACGACGGTGCTACATCACTGGGGTGTATTGATTTAGATACACTTGTTCTTGATGCCATTCTTATAGATGAAGTGTTTATTGTAACAGACGGAATTTCAAACTGGATGGAATCTTATCCGAAAAAACAGCTTTCTTCTGTACCGGTAAATGTCATTAATTCAAGCTTAAGTGCAGATTATTTCATGCTTGAAAAAATAACCCGTGATAATTATGGAATTGTCGTTGATTTAAATCGTCACAGCGTAAAAGAAAATCTTTCGTTCCTTTCTGAGCAGCCATACAGGATTATCAGCATTGATTACGATCCGTCGGCAGTTACCGAGGTTTATCCGAAGCCTGGTTCAATTATTGAAGGTTATGGTGATATAAATATTTGTGGAATTCTGAAAAAGAAGTCGGCACAGATAAAAGTATCGCTGGGTTATGGAAACAAAATTTCAGAAACTTTAACTTATAATGTTTCTTCTGTTCGCGAGGATGATGAATTAACGCTTGATGTAATTCAGTTGTGGGCTTCAAAAAAGATAGAAGAACTTAATATGGATTACAGGAAAAACAGGGATGAAATCATCGGGCTGGCAAAAAAACATAAGGTTGTTACAAAGGATACGTCCCTGATTGTTCTTGAAACTGTATCGGATTATGTAAAATATGAAATTGTACCGCCTGCAGAACTTCTTGAGCAGTACAATCGTATGATAATGAATAAAAATTCGAATGTTCATGTGGATGGAATTACAGAAGATACATTAAGGGATTTCGAAGAATTCAAAAAATGGTGGTTAACGACACCGGAAGAATTCAGAAAGCAGGTTCCGGAAAAAAAGAAATCAAATGGCAGAAGAATTGCCAATGAATCTGTTCCACTTGAAGAAGCAACTGCAGATGCTGCCGTTATGAATGAATCTTATCGTGCTGTTGAGATGGAGGGAAGAGCTTTCAATTCTGCGAAAAATACTGATGGTGCATCTCAGCAGAGCGCTCAGGCTTCGGTTTCATTACAGGCATGGGCTCCGGATTCATCATATCTTGTTGTTCTGAAACGTACTGCATCAGATAAAATGTATGACAAATATCTTGAGCTTAAAAAGAGCTTTGGAGAATCTCCGGCCTTCTATATTGAAACGGCAGATTATTTCAGGGAAGAAAAATTTAACGAAGAAGCGCTTGCAATCCTTTCAAATCTTGCAGAAATGAATCTTGAAAATGCAGATATAATGCGTGCTCTTGGAACAAAGCTTTCGGAATGGAAATTATTTGAAAATGCCGTTGATATTCTTGAAAAAACTGTAAAGATGAAAAATGAAATTCCAATGTTCTACAGGGATCTTGGACTTGCATACGCGGAACTTGCACAAACCCGTAAAGGAAATGAAAGGCTTGAATATTACCAGAAGGCGCTTGATACCTTGTACTATGTTGTAGAACACAGATGGGATTCTCGTTATGCGCATCTTTCGCAGATTGTCCTGAATGATATGCAGGGAATTATTGCAGTAAGCGGAATTAAAGGAAAACTGACTTCAAAATATGATCAGAGGATAATGCAGAATTTCCCGGTAGACGTAAGAATTGTCCTGACCTGGGACACCGATGATTGTGATATTGATTTGTGGGTAACAGACCCTGATAAAGAAAAATGCTATTATGGTCATAAGCTTACCAGAAATGGAGGCCGAATTTCCCGTGATTTTACACAGGGTTATGGTCCTGAAGAATTCTGCATTAAAAAGGCTCCATCCGGTAAATACAAAATAGAAGCAAATTATTATGGAACAAGAAGCCAGAAGATTCTTCAGCCGGTAATTGTACATGCAGAAGTTTATACGAATTTTGGAAAACCGAATCAGACAAAGCAGGTGCTTACATTACAGCTCGATACCGTGAAAGGAAGCTATACTATTGGAGAAATTTCAATAAAGTAATTGATTTTGACCGGCTTTTTTAAGTTGTTCAATTGCATCGATTTTTGCGAGGGATAAAAGACCAAGATCCTTCGTTAAATCTGCAATCTGGAACTGGAGCGCTCCGGACTGAAGTTTACCGTTCAGTTCTCCGGGGCCTCTTGTTTTTAAATCCTGTTCTGCAAGATAAAATCCATCGGTACTTTGTCTTAATGCTTTTATTCTTTCAATGCCTGTCTTCGTTATATTATTACTGTAAATTAAAAAACAATAGGATTGTTCACTTCCACGACCGGTTCGTCCCCTAAGCTGATGAAGCTGTGACATTCCGAAATAGTCGGCGTTTTCGATTACCATACAGGTTGCATTTGGAACATCAACTCCAACTTCGATTACTGTGGTTGCGGCAAGAATCTGGATTTTTCCGTTATAAAAATCATTTAGAATCTGAACCTGCTCATCTTCATCTATCTGAGAGTGAATTAATGCACATTTAAACTGAGGAAATATCTTTTTTGAAAGATTCTGAAAGCTTCGTTCGGCAGATTTTAATCCTGTTTCGCTGTCAATTGCAGGATAAACAAAATAAGCCTGTCTTCCTTTTTCAAGCTCTTTTCGAACTGCCTCATATGCATTCATTTCGTTTCCTTCTTTTACAAGATATGTTTTTATTTCTTTGCGTCCGGAAGGCTTTGTTTTTATTGTCGAAATGTCTAAATCTCCGAAGAAGGTCAGGGCAAGACTTTGCGGAATCGGAGTTGCACTCATCATCAGAAGATGGGGTTCAAAGGTTAAGGAGCATTTTTTTTCGACACGTCCTTTAGCAAGAATCGACTGCCGCTGCATTACACCAAAGCGGTGCTGTTCATCTATTACCGCCAGCTGCAGGTCATTGTACTGGACATTGGCCGAAAACAATGCATGAGTTCCAATAAGAATATCAATTTCACCATTTTTTAGTGCTTTTAAAAGCTGTATCCGTCCTGTGCTTTTTATGTTTCCTGTTAAAAAGGCAGTTCTGATTCCCATGTCACCAAGAAATTTAAAGGTTGTTTCTGCGTGCTGTCTGGCAAGAATTTCAGTAGGAGCCATGAAGGCACATTGTCCCTTCCAGCTGATTACCCGAAGACAAGCAAATAAAGCGCACAAGGTTTTTCCGGAGCCTACATCGCCCTGTAAAAGTCTGGACATTGTAAAAAGCTGGCGCAAAGGCAGAGGGATGCCGCGTTCATATTGAACAAGAATTCTGTTTCGTTCTTCGTAACCCTTGTCTATATCGCAGTTCATCTCCCGTATAACTTTCATCTGGTCGTCCGTTAATTCAAAGGGCAGCTTTTCGAGAAACTGCTTTTGAAGCGGAGAAAGAGATGCGGCAAATTCTTCTTTTGTGAAACTGATTTCCAATCCTTCCGTAACCTTGTCAGTTAGGGACGGGATGGTTCCACGTCGTTTTAAGGCATGAGCGCATACTGCATATTGAAAATTGTATAATTCTTCGTAAGCAAGTGTTATTCGTGCCTGTTCTGCAGTCTTAAGGTCCGGTGGCATGTGAATGTTTCTTATGGCATCATTTTTTGAAAGAAGTGAACGACGCATGATTATATCTTCAGGAAGTTCATTGTCAATTCCAAGCGCATATTGACGTATTGCCTGAGAAACAGCCTTCTGTATGTTTTTCTGCGAAAGACCTTCAGTTAATGGGTAGACTGGAATTACCTTTGAATTTAACGGCATTGTGTTCATATAATCTACAAAACCATCTTTGATAATACAGTCCTTTGAATCCATGACGACTGCTTCGAATGAAGTTGACTGCAGGGAATTGTATTTCTGATAGAATTGACCGGTTACAGTTATTATGCTCTGGGGAATCAGGATTTTTTCAAGAAACGGACGGTTAAAACAGATTAATTCGCCGGTTGCCGAGCCGTCATCAATTATGATTTTTAAGGTTTTCATGTTTCCGTAGCCGAACCATTCCTGGTTTACGACTTTTGCAACGGTATGAACTTTTTTATGCAGATTCCATTGGGCAAGAGGAATGCGTTTTGTTCTGTCTTCGTAATCTTTCGGATAATATTGAAGTAAATCTGAAACAGTAAATATGTTCAGTCTGGCAAGAGTCTTTGTAAGCTGAGGACCGACCCCTGAAATCACGGAGACCGGCGTTTTTATTTCAGATAATTTCATCCTTTGTTAAAACGGAATACGTAATAAAATACTGCAGAGAAGGAATCTTATAATCGAACCGATTGCAATTAAAATCAGAAGAATAATCCATGCTGCAAGAAGCTTTTTGTCGTAGCTCATTGATTTTTTTGTGAATGGTCCCGTGATTTTTGAAGTCAGGGTGTTTAAAAATCCATCTGCAGAATTCCAGATAGAATTGTATGGAGTAGTTTTTTTGTTTACAAGAAGTACAATCCACCTGATAAAAACAATAAGGAAAAGTATACCCAGCAGTGAAATAATAAGACTTAAAAGCATTCCAACAATTGAACTTATGATTACTCCTGCACGGATATAGCCGTTTGATCCAATCTGACCTAAAATAGAAGCGAGCAGAGTTAATATACCGATTGCAAGTGCCGGTGAAAAATCGATGTTTCCGATTCTGAGCTTTCCGCTTTTTGAGAAAAAATTAAGATATGGATTTGTAACCTTTGAGACAAATTTTCCGAAAGAGGTGAATTTTGCTCCGGGAATCCATGACATGAAAACATTTATACAGCATAAAATAACGTAGCATAAAATTACGAAAGATAAAATTGAAAGTATTACTTGAATCATTCTGTCCAGACCTCTTTTACAAAGTTTATTTCCTTTAAATTTTTCAGGATTTCTTCAGAAGGATTAATCCTGAGCTGTTCATTTGCTTTTATGACATAAGGATTATTTCCTGTATTTATATGTAAATATACTGAACAATTGCCTGTTTTATCAAATAAAAAATTCTTTAACTGATCAAGCGCATGTTTTTCGGCAAAATCCGGTTCAAGCGTAATGTGTACAGACTGGATAGAGTGCTGTGTAAGTTCATCAACATTTTCGAGAGATTCAACGAGAAATGAAGGAGGATCTTTCTGTGCATCGATTTTTCCCCTGAAGGCATAGATTCCTGAATTTTCAAGCTGATTTTTCAGAAGATTCCAGGTTTTGGAAAAGAATACACAGTCAATCTGCCCGTCAAAATCACTGAGCTTGGCAAATGCCATGGAATCTCCTTTTTTAGTTCTTATTTCCCGAAGGTCCTGAAGCATTCCGAGTGCAACGTAAGATTTCTGCTGAGTTTTTGCCTGCCATTCACTTACTCCCTGATTTACAAGCGAATCAACGAAAGCTTTTTCTTCAGGTGCAATACGGGGCAGTGTTTTTGAAGAAACTGTTACTGCACGCTCAATTACTTTTCTGTATTCATCAAGAGGATGTCCGCTTACATAACAGCCGATGCATTCTTTTTCCATGTTCAGCTGCTGCATTTTCGGAATATCTCCTATAACCTGAAATTTGAATTCTGAATATGCCTGCTGATCGTCCGGAAGTTCACCGAATAAATCTCCCTGTCCTTTTTTCTTATCTTCAATGAAGTCTTCAACAAAATCAAGTGATGCTTCAAGATTTTCAAGAAGGGTTGCCCGGTTATGCTTTACATTTCCTTCTGAAGGAATATTATCAAAGGCACCTGTCTTGATTAAAACTTCAATTGCTTTTTTATTGACGATTGTTTTTGCTCTTCCGTCCGAATCAATTTCTTCTATTGCACCTATTCGTTTAATAAAATCCATATATGATTTATATGGACCGTTTGCTTTACGTTCATTTACGATTGTCTGTGATGCGGCATCGCCCATTCCTTTAATTCCTTTAAGACCAAAAACGATTCGTCCGTCAATTACATCAAAAAGAACATCTGAACGGTTAACGTCCGGGGCATCTACAGGAATTCCCATTTTTCGTGCTTCTTCTATATAAACAGGAAGTGTATCTGTTGCAGTAATTTCATTTGTAAGGTTTGCCGCCATGAATTCAGCAGGATAATGAGCCTTGAGCCAGCCGGTTCTGTAAGCAAGAACTGAGTAAGCAGCAGCATGAGATTTATTAAAACCATATCCAGCAAAAGGAATCATGATATCAAAAATTTCTTCTGCATGCTGTTCAGTATGACCGTTTTTAAGGGCACCTTCAACAAAGTCCTTTTTCTTTCCCATAAGAACTTCAGGTTTTTTCTTTCCCATGGCACGACGAAGCATATCGGCACCACCAAGAGAGAAGCCAGCGATTATCTGGGCAACCTTCATAATCTGTTCCTGATAAACCATTACGCCGTATGTTTCTTTCAGAAGATTTTCAAGCGAAGGATCCGGATAATGAATTGTTTCAGGATGCCATTTTCCCTGAATGTATTGTGGAATACAATCCATAGGACCAGGTCTGTAAAGTGCGTTCAAGGCAACAAGATCTTCAATTTTTTCTGGCTTAAAATCACGGAGGATTTTCTGCATGCCGGGACTTTCAAACTGGAAGACAGCAACTGAATCACCGCGCTGAAAAAGCTCAAACGTAAGCTTGTCATCTTCGGGTACATCTGCAGTTACTAAATCCGGTTCTCCTGGTTTTTTATGCTTGTTTATGATTTCTTCGGCATAACGGATAAGAGAAAGTGTTTTTAATCCGAGATAGTCGAATTTTACAAGACCACACGGTTCGATTATATCCATCGTATATTGAACACCGACTTCTCCGGTTTTATAGTCCTTGAAAACAGGAGCCCAGTTTGGAAGAGCCGTAAGACCGATAACCATTCCCGAAGCATGAAGACCGGTATTTCGTTTTACACCCTCAAGCTTGAATGCAAGGTCAAAAAGCTCTGTATATTTCGGATCATTGATATATGGCATGAGTTTGCCACCATCCGGCATTTTTTCGGTTGGAGGAGAGAATGCATCTTTTAGAGTTGCTTTTGGACTTGCAGGAATGCATTTTTTGAGCATGTTGACTTCTGCAAGAGGAATATCAAGAATTCGTCCTACGTCTGCAATACAGTTTTTTGGTTTTAAAGTACCGAAGGTTACGATATGACCGACGTTTTCATCACCATATAAATCTCTTGTATGCTGGATAATGTCCTGACGGTAATCGAAATCCATATCAACGTCGAAATCGGGCATTGAAACTCGTTCAGGATTCAAAAATCGTTCAAAAATCAGACCATATTTGAAAGGATCTATATCGGTAATAGTCATTGCGTAGGCTACGAGAGAACCGGCTCCAGAACCACGACCGGGTCCAATCGGGATATAAGGCTTTGGTTTTTTGTTTACATTATCATAAGTTGATTTTGACCAGTTGATGAATTCCCATACGATTAAGAAATATCCTGAAAATCCCATTGTGAAAATCGTATTCATTTCATAATCTGCGCGTTCACGGATTTCCGGTGTAATCTCTTTATAGCGTTTTTTAAGACCTTCCTCGACGATAAACTTAAGGTAATCATTCTGATCTGACTGATAATCTTCTCCGTGTGTCTGAAATTCCTTTGGAAGCTCGAAACGTGGAAGACAGGCTTTAAGCTCAGGTGTTTCATACTGCTTTATTTCGAGATTACACATATTTGCAATTTTTATTGTATTGTCAAAGGCGTCGGGACAATCCGGAAAAAGAGAGCGCATTTCTGCTTCTGTTTTAAAATACCATGAATCGAGATCTTCGTCGCCACCCATCTTAGAATGAGGCTGATGCAGCAGATTTTTAAAACCAATGCATCTGAGGGCATCCTGTGCAAGTGCATCTTCACGTTCTACATAATGAATATCGTTTGTCGCTACAAGAGGGATGTTGAGTTTTCTTGCCAGTGCGATGAGCTTTTGTGCGACGATTTTCTGTTCAGGAATTCCGTGATTCTGAATTTCAATATAATAATGATCCGGTCCGAAAAGCTTACTGTATTTGAGGGCAAGTTCTTCGGCTTCCTGATCCATGTTTGCAAGAAGCAGCTGCGGAAGTTCACCCTGGATACAGGCAGAACAGCAGATTAATCCTTCGTGATACTGTTCAAGAAGTGCATAATCAATACGTGGTTTTCCATAGTAAATTGCATTTTCATCACAGAAAGCACGGCTCGAAAGCCAGCAGAGATTTTCGTATCCCTTCTGATTTTCGCATAAAAGGATTAAGTGAAAATAATGTGCATGACGGTCGCCTTCTTCTCCTTTACGGGAATAGGGAACATCGTTTTTTTCGTAATGACTTCCGAAAGCAACATAGAATTCTTCGCCGACAATAGGATTAATTCCGTTTTTATGACAGAGTTTTTCAAAATTCAAGGCACCGTACATATTTCCGTGATCAGTTAAGGCAAGGGCCGGCATGTTCAGGATTTTTGCTTTTGCAACAAGCTTGTCTAAGGTTGCACAGCTGTCTAAGAGTGAATAATCAGAGTGAACATGAAGATGAACGAAATTAGAAACTGGAGTTCCTTCCGGTGCGGCCGGGAACTCGTGATAATCTGCCATAAAATCCTCCCAGGGAAAGCTTAAGGATATTATAACATGGCAAAGATATCATATAAAGATAGGGAAAACGAAAAAAGCGAAAAAAAGATGGATTTCCGTGATAAACGAAAACCCATCTTTAATTGTAAGGAGGTCAATTATGAAAAAAACATAAGTATCAGTATTCAATTATAAAAACATGCAGAAGAAGATAGGTTACATATTTATATTTTTTATTATTGTTTTTTATGATAGAATCCCTGTATGGTAAAAATACTTTTTGTCTGCCATGGAAATATATGCAGATCGGCAATGGCAGAATTCGTTATGAAAAATCTGGTAAAAAAGGCTGGTCGTGAAAAGGATTTTCTGATTGAATCGGCTGCTACAAGTACAGAAGAGCTTGGAAATGATATGTATCCTCCTGCAAAAGCAAAACTTCGCGAAGAAGGTGTTCCGTTTACAAGACATTATGCACGACAGATTACGAAGGCAGATTACAATAATTATGATCTTCTGATTGGAATGGACAGCGAAAATTTGTTCTATATGAACAGATACTGGAATAATGATCCAGAAAATAAAATTCATCTTCTGCTTGAATTTACAGGAAGTGACCGAGAGGTAGCCGATCCCTGGTATACCGGAAATTTTGACAGCACTTATGATGATGTGCTTAAAGGATGTACAAAACTCCTTGAGTTATAATAAGGGGGTATGAAAATCTATTATATCGATTTCGATGCGTTTACTTGACACCACAGGTAAACACCCTTATAATTTAAATATAAGTAAGTATAAAAAAGTAAAAGGAGAAGACAATGTCAATTAAAAAACGATTTGTACAAGGTACAAGGTACTCTCATTCTGTTTAGTTTTTACAATTATGATAACTGGTTGTAAAAACACCATCTTAGATCAGGGAAAAACACCTGAATCTGTCGCAAAAGCATATGTAGAAAATATGTTTTCTTTCAACAACATTTCCAATGGTCGAAATGCAGATGACTTCTGTATACCGGAATTCTTTTATGAAATGAAAGTAGTAAAAGAAGACGGAACAGAAAAGACATTTGCAGACTGTACTGATGCTGAAAAAGCCATGATGGTAGAAGCATGGAAAGAAACTCAGATTAGCGAATATGCAAAGGTGCTTGAAAATGATACAACACTTTTACAAGCAATCGCTATAGAGAATTCGGCATTCGAAAGAGCAGCATCAAAAACTAAAAGATGTGCCGAAGAAGAACGGGAAGAAGCCTTTGCAAAAAGCTATGCAGAAGCCTATGCAAAGGGAATCAGGAAGATTGAAAAGCAGCGTGAAGCAGACGAAGAGACAGAGCCTGTAGAAAGCGATGGATTTGTAGAACGCTGGAAAGCAAGTCTTAATCGAAAAACTCTTAATATATACGTAAAAAATTACAAACGTGGAAGGGTCCTTTATGCAAACAGCAAGTATCCGGGACACGCTTCGATGATGTATTTAGACAAAAAGTATGTAGATAGTAAATTGGTTGAAGGGTGGGATGGTATGACAATGGCTACGATTACATCATATCCGAAGCATGGCGCATGGCCGGGACAGGTAGACGGCATTCAGCTTGAACCGATAGGCTACTGGTGCGGAAGTGATTCTGGTCTTGAAAATGCAGAAGACGTTAAGCTTCTGAAGGTAGTAGGACAGTATTCCTGGTTCGACTGGGTAGATGGAAGTTTTAAGGTTCCCGGACAGTGGATAGGAGAAAGCACTGCTGTAAACGATAAGGCAGTCTCATGGGCAGACAAGAGAAAGACAGAAGTTGATGAAGCAACCGGTGAAATAATCAAAGTAGGAATTCCATATGTTCCTGGAACAAAGAAAGACGGAAAGGGAAATCTGAATTACGTTTATGAATTCATAAAATACAAGGATTCAGATGAATACAGTTACTGTTCACAGGTAGTATGGAAAGGCTATAAGCAGAGCGGAACGGGATATAATTTCGCCATAACTTTGCCGTGGATTTCACCGTGGGATATTGATTTTTCTTTAAAAACAAGAGAAGTTACTACGTGGTCTAATTACTAATAAAATTTAAATTAAGAATTTTTTATACTTACTTATAGATTTTTAAGAGGAAAGAAAAAAAATGAAAAACAAGATAAAATTTATATGTTTATTGTTTTGCATGACGCTTTTTGTTTCATGTTTTGATATATTTCCAGATTATGCAGACCCTAATGATTATGAATACAGAGGAGGAAACGAAGAAATATATGCAAAAACTACAATTAAGACGTTCAGCCATTTAAAAGAACCTATTGTAGTAAGTATGCCTGTTTGTGAAAAGCGTTATTATGCAGGTAAGAAGAAAAAATTTAAGGGAACATCAAAATATTTCCGTAATGGAGACAGGTTTATAGTAATAGACATTGAAAATGATAAAAATGAGATTTTTGACTGGGTATATTTTGGTGAAGAAAAAGGAATGTCAGATAATAAAGTAATAGAGCTTGGAGAAAATCCAACCAGATATTATATATATGAATGTTATGCAAGAAACATTGCATGTCTTGATCCGACAAAGACGGAAGTAGAGCTTATAAAAGGCGGAGTTGCAGGATATGGTTATCCATTATTCTGTGGAAGGTCAAATAAAACAGGGTATAGTATTTTATGTAACGAAAGAACATCTGACGGAAAGGATTATACAGGCATAAAGGTTTTTGACAGCAGAACTAATACATTAAAAGAACAGATAAAGGCAGAACATGACAGCGGTTGTTTGTTGGATACTCAGCAATTATGTGATGAAGAAGGAAATTTCTGGTTTATAAATGATAACAATGGTAGACATGTTCTTTACAAGGTAGATTCTGTAGAAAATAAGGTTTATGAATGGGATTTAAATCAAGAAAGTTATCAGGATTATGAGCATGAAGATTATACGAATATGTATTTAGAGTATGTCTCTGGAAATAAAATCATCATTAATAAAGCAATCTACAGGAATAGCAAAAAAACGGCATCTACATTTATTAAATACAGCATAAATGGAGAACAGATAACAAAAGTAAAAGAAGTA
>JAFYZU010000023.1 GCA_017548565.1 Treponema sp. | reverse complement strand
TATTCCAATCGTACTTCACCTTGACCACGGTCCAAACTTTGAAGTTGCTAAGGACTGTATTGATAACGGATTCTCTTCTGTTATGATTGATGGTTCTGCACTTCCTTACGATGAAAACGTTGCACTTACAAAGCAGGTTGTTGATTATGCTCATCAGTATGATGTTACTGTAGAAGCTGAACTTGGTGTACTTGGTGGTGTTGAAGACGAAGTTTCTGCTGAAGAATCTAAATATACAAAGCCTGAAGAAGTTGTAGACTTTACATCAAAAACAGGATGTGATTCTCTTGCAATTTCTATTGGTACTTCACACGGACGCTGTAAGTTCACTCCGGCTCAGTGTACACGCACTGCTGACGGTGTTCTTATTCCTCCTCCACTGGCTTTCAACGTACTTGAAGAAATTGAAAAGAAGCTCCCAGGATTCCCAATCGTACTTCACGGATCTTCTTCTGTTCCTGTTGAATATGTAAAGATTATTGAACAGTTTGGCGGAAAGATTCCTGACTCAGTTGGTATTCCAGAAGAACAGCTCCGCAAGGCTGCTAAGTCTGCTGTATGTAAGATCAACATCGACTCTGATGGCCGTCTTGCAATGACTGCTGCTGTAAGAAAGTTCCTTGCAGAAAATCCGGAAGCTTTCGACCCACGCCAGTTTCTTTCTGCTGCCCGTGATGAAGCTAAGAAGATGTACATGCATAAGAATATCGAAGTACTCGGAAGTGCTGGACATGCTCTCGACTAAGATGTGGCTGGTTTTGCAAAAGCAAAACCAGGTAAGGTCGCATAACGACCGGCTCATGCACTCGACTAAGCATTAAGCTGTAATAATAAAGGCTGTACTTTATTCTAAGTACAGCCCTTATTTTTTATATCTTTTCTGCTATATCATAAATAAGCTTTTCGGTTTTTTCCCAGCCGAGACACGGATCCGTAATGGATTTACCGTAGCATCCTTCGCCGGGCTTTTGAGCACCGTCCTCGATATACGATTCAATCATAAATCCCTTTACTAACTTTTTAATTCTCTGTGAATGATTACATGAATTCAGAACATCAAATATAATTCTTGGCTGTTCAAAAGGATTCTTATCCGAATTTGAGTGATTTGTATCAATGATAAGTGCAGGATTAGTAAGTTCAGGCTTTGCTTCATAACAATCACATAATCTTACAAGATCCTCATAATGATAGTTTGGAACGTTTGCAGAATGCTTGCTTGTTGAACCGCGTAAAATTGCATGTGCCCAGGGATTTCCCTGCGAATGAACCTCCCATCCCCTGTATATGAAAGTATGCTTATGCTGTGCGGCAGAAATTGCATTCATCATTACATTAAAATCACCGGACGTCGGATTTTTCATCCCTACAGGAACTTCAATTCCAGATGCAGTAAGTCTGTGCTGCTGATCCTCGACAGAGCGTGCACCTACTGCAACATAACCGAGAATGTCATCAAGATATTTATAATTTTCAGGATAGAGCATTTCATCAGCATAGATAAAGCCAGTCTGTTCAACGGCATTCATATGAATTGATCGTGTGCGTAAAAGTCCCTTGTACATGTCAGGTTTACCGGCAGGATCAGGATTGTGAAGAAGTCCCTTATAACCTTCACCTGTTGTTCTAGGTTTATTTGTATATAAACGGGGAACAATCATTATTTTATCCTTTACTTTTTTCTGAACCATAATCATTCGTCCCATGTAATCAAGAACAGCCTCTTCATTGTCAGCGGAACAAGGACCTGCAATAAGAATAAGCCTGTTGTTTCTTCCTTCAAAAATTGCCTTGAGCTCTGCACGTTTTTTTTCAACTATATCTGTGACCCTTGCTGTTACCGGATACTGTTCCTTTACCTCAGCGGGGATTGTAAGTTTTCGTTCAAATTCCATATTCATAGTATGCCTCCTGTAATTTATTTTTTATTGAAAAATGCCCTTCGCTTTGTAGAAAGCTGCATCTTTTTACGAAGTCCATCTTTGTCATCATTTTTTAACATCTCCCGTAAAGCTTCCATTTCGCTTATAAAATGATTCATCTGCTCTAAAAGCGGCTGCTTGTTCATCAAAAACAGTTCACTCCACATTTTATCGTTGATATTTGCAATTCTTGTTAAATCACGGAAAGAATCTCCCGTATAATCTACAAGATGAATATTATCCTTACAGTCCATCAGTGCAACCGCAATTACATGAGTAAGCTGTGATACAAAACCGATCATATCATCATGCTCCTCGGGTGTCAGGACAGAAATGCGTTTAAAACCAAGAAGACGACCAAGATCCTTACACCAGTCAACCGCATCCTGTGTATTTTTCTTTGTAGGCGTAACGATATAATTTGCATTATGAAAAATTGAATCATCACTGTTCTGAACACCATAAACTTCACGACCAGCCATAGGATGCGAAGGAATGAATTCAACATCATCACGAAGGATATTCTGGATATCGTAAACAACTGCGCTTTTTACACCGGTAACATCAGTTATCCTGATTCCTTCCTTAAAATATTTCTGATTTTCCTTTATCCATTTAATAAAAACATGCGGATACAGGGCAAATATAACGGCATCTGCTTTTTTAATTAATTCAGGTTCTGCAAACGTTTCGCCCTCATTTATGATGTCATTTTCAAGAGCATACTGAATAGACTCCCGATTTGTATCGATTGCCATAATATTATAACCGATCCGCTTTAATGCTTTTGCATAACTTCCACCCATTAATCCTAATCCGACAATCAGGATATTTTGTTTAGTTATCCAACCCATCTGATTCTCCTTCTGCTTCAAATTTAAAATCTATCGAAAGTTCCTTTAATCTTCTGAAAAAATCAGGGAAGCTTTTTTTGACAGCCCCTGCTCCTTCAAGCCTTCCTCCAGTAATCGTCATCAGGACTGCAAGGCTCATTACAACCCTGTGATCGTTGTGACCGTCTACAGTTTTTTCAGGCTTTTTCAATTGTGATTCATATATTACAATCCTGTTTTCTTCCTGAAGGGATTTTACTCCGAATTTTGAAAGCTCATTACACATTACCCTTCCACGATCACTTTCCTTTATTTTCAATCTTCCGGTCCCAGTAAACTCCGCGCCTTTAAAACAAGCTGCAACGATAAACAAAACAGGTCCAAGATCAGGACAGTCCGAAATATCAATAGAAGTAAAACCGTTTTTAATTTCCTGAAAATAGTCAAAACAGACTTTATCTCCCTGCAAAGATTGTTTATTAAGACCTTTTATCTGAACATTTCCTCTGAGAATATTAAGCGCTTCGAAAAATGCGGCATTTGAATAGTCTCCTTCTACAGTAACCTCGTAGCAGTTATACGACTGATTCCCCTGAATAAAAAGCGTATTGTCATTTTTCCATTGAATTTTAATTCCAAACTGTTTCTGTGCTTCAAGGGTAAGATCAATATAAGACCTACTTTCAATCGATTCTGTAAGAATAAGCTCACTGTCTTTTTCTAAAAGCGGAAGTGCAAATAAAAGCCCCGTAATAAACTGACTGCTGATATTTCCCCTGATTTCAAACGTTCCAGGCTTAAGCTTACCGCAGATTTCTATTCCATCCTTTGTCCGGTTAAAATCTATTTTCTGTTTTCTACAGATTTCTTCATAAACAGATAGCGGACGGGACATTAAAACCTTGCTTCCGGTGAAGGTTGATTTACGGTTGTTGAGCATTGAAAGAGGGATAAAAAATCTCAGCGTTGAACCCGATTCATTGCAGTTATAAATTTTTTCATCACCTGAATCAGAAAAAAGAAACTCCGGATTTCCGGTTACCGTTACCTGATTATCTTTTACTGTAAAGGAAGCACCAAGCTGTTTTATGCATTCTAAAGTTGCCTTTATATCCTCTGAAAATGCAACATTGTTTATGACGCTTTTCCCGTCAGACAAGGCTGCGCAGATAAGAAGACGATGTGCCATGCTTTTTGATGGAGGAGCAACAAAAAAACCTTTTGCTTTCGAAGGATTGATTATCATTTTATCCCCCTGAATTCCTGAATGATTTTATTTACAGTATGTTCAATTACTTCATCGCTCGTCACAGTAAAATCTGCAGCTGCACAGTATAAAGGATAGCGGAAATCAAATACTTTCTTTAATTTTTCCTGAGAATCAGAAAGAGGCCTGTCTGAAGTCGGACGGATATTTTCAATTTTACGATCGATGAAAAAAATCAATCCGTTGTTTTTAAGATGGAATATATTCTGTTTCCTCAAAACAGCGCCGCCTCCTGTAGAGATGATTACATTGTTTTTAAGCGAAAGCTCCCTGATTATTTCTTCTTCAAGAATTCTGAACTGATCTTCACCGCGTTCATTGATTATCTGAGCAGGAGTTTTCCATTCACGCTTTGTTATTTCTTCATCTGTATCAAAATAAGGCATTGAAAGCTTTTCAGAAAGTTTTTTCCCTGCAGTCGATTTTCCACAACCTGGCATTCCTGTAAGAACTATATTCTGTTTTTTAGAAATTATGAGCGAATATATTTCGTTTGTCCTTGATGTAGCAATTGTCCTGTCAAAAAAGAATTCACTTGCAGATACCGCCTGCTGGACAAGCATATAAAGACCACCGCATGCCTTGATTCCTTTCTTCTGTGCTTCTATTACAAGACGTGTCCTCAAGGGATTAAAAATAACGTCAACAACACCTTCAAGTTTTTTAAATGAGTTTAATTCTATCGGTTTTGAATCAACAGACGGAAACATTCCAGAAGGAGTCGTATTTATGATTATCTGTGCATCGTTATGTTCTTTTACAGCCTGTTCATAAGTAATCGTATCTTCTTTTTCAGATCTGCTCACACAAAGGATTTCACCGGTCTGCAATGATTCAGCAACAGCGTGTGCTGTCCTGCTTGTTCCCCCGGTTCCGAGAATAAGTACCTTTTTATCCTTAAGCTTTATACCCTCGTTTACAATCATCTTCTGTAAACCTGTAAAATCTGTATTATAACCGAAAAGCTTACCGTCCCTGTTTACAATCGTATTTACTGCTCCAATCTGCCTTGCATTATCATCAATAAAATCAAGATACTGGATGACATCCTTTTTATAAGGAATAGTTACGTTTATTCCGGCAAAATCCTTTGCTTTCATAAAAGCATCAAGCTCATCCTTAGGAATTTCTTTAAGCACATAATCATAAGAACCAAGCTGATTATGAATTTCCTTTGAGAAGCTGTGTCCTAATTTTTCACCGATTAATCCGTACTTCATCTTTACTCCACAAACCAGTCTGTTCCAAAACGACCGCAAAGTACATCATAAAGGACAAGTGCAGTAACTGAATCTACTACAACCCTTGCCCTGTGTATTATTGCAGGGTCATGTCTTCCTTCAATGATTAATTTTTCATCCTTAAGATTTTTAAAATCAACAGTCTGCTGTTCTTTATAGATGGATGGAGTCGGCTTTACGGCACAACTGAAAAGTACCGGCATACCGTTTGTTATTCCCCCGTTTATACCCGCATTATTATTTGAAAGCGTGATGATTTTACCGTCTGAAACCTTAAACGCATCGTTATATTCACTTCCACGACCATTGACTTTTTCGAATGCATCTGAAAACTGCACTCCCTTTACTGCAGGAATACTGAACAGTGCATGAGACAAAAGTCCTTCAAGAGAATCAAACCATGGCTCTCCTGTTCCTGCCGGGAGTCCGGTTACTGCAGTTTCAAGAACACCGCCCGTGCTGTCTTCTTCCTTTGCCAGCTGTTCAATTTTTTCTTTCATTTTTTGACCGGCAGAAGCATTCAATACTGCAAACTCAAGTTCATTGAGTTTTTTAAGCTGATTTTCAAGCTCATCCTCAGATGCAGAAAACGCGTCGTCATTTATACCGCCGCAGCTTTTTATATGAGTTGCTATAGTGATTCCTTTATCAGAAAGTGCCTTTAGTACGACTGCTCCTGCTGCAACAAGTGCCGCTGTAATTCTTCCGCTGAAATGACCTCCGCCTCTGTAATCCTGAAATCCGTGATATTTACATTCTGCCGTAAAATCTGCATGCCCCGGACGCGCAAGATTCTTTGTTTTTAAATAATCCTTACTGTTCATCGCGTTATTCGGAATCAAAACACAAAGAGGAGTTCCTGTAGTAAAACCATTGAATTCACCGCTTACAATCTGAAATTCATCCTGTTCAACGCGTGAAGTAGAAATCTTTCCAGACGGACGACGGAGCATAAGCTGATGTTTTATAAACTCCCGGTCAATCTTAAGTCCCGGAGCAAGTCCATCCATTACACAGCCGATAAACGGTCCGTGACTTTCACCAAAGAGTGTTACCTGCATATTATTTCCTATTGAATTCTTCATAGCCTGCTCCCAATTATTTTTTTATTATCTTAAGACGCTCTTTTAATTGCTCAAGAGTTGAGTCTTTCATTTCATATTCACCGGGATGTTTTACAAACACTGTCGAAATTACATCTCCGCTTGATTTTTTATCATGCATGACTGCGCTGCAAACCTTTTCTTCGTTAAATTTACATGAAACGGGAAGCTTTAATTTATTAAGGACAGTTATAAGCTCATTACGGATTTCTTTTCCGGTCATACAAAGCATTCCAAGTGCAACGCATTCTCCGTGATATAATTTTCCGCCTGACGAAAGCTCAAGACCGTGTCCTATCGTATGACCGAAATTCAAAACCTTTCTTAAGCCAGCTTCCTTTTCGTCCTGTTCTACAACCCTTGCCTTTAACTCTACAGAACGAAGGATTATTATTTCAAGCTGTTCAACAGGATCTGAGGTTTTAAATAATTCGAAAAGCTCCCTGTCAAAAGTAAGTGCCATTTTCAACGCTTCGGCTAGTCCATTTGAAATCTGTCTTGCAGGAAGGGTTTTTAAAAGATTTACATCAATAAGAACTTTTTTGGGCTGCCAGAAAGCTCCGATTATATTCTTTACATTATCAAAATTCACTGCCGTTTTACCGCCGACAGAAGAATCAACACAGGAAAGAACTGTTGTAGGTATATTATAAAAATCAATTCCACGCATATAACACGAAGCTGTAAATCCCGCAAGATCACCGGTAACGCCGCCTCCAAGTGCAATTACACAATCCTTTCTTGTAAAATTATTTTTGAGCATAAGTGAAAAAAGCTTCTGCATTGTACAAAGAGTTTTATGTGCCTCGCCCTGTTTAAATACTGCTTTTATTCCGTATTTACATTTTTTAAGAAGCCTTTCAGCATATTCTTTTGGAACTCCGTCATCACTTACGATAAGAACCTTTCTGTTAAGGTTAAGTTCCTTTTCAGCGCGCTCAAAGCATCCTTTTTCAATAAGAACATCATAACTGTTTTCATTAAGATTAACTTTTACAATACTCATCGCTTCATCCTAAAGATCTTTTTCTGTATTAAAATGCCCCAGGACTTTTACCTGCTCACATTCATTTTTCAATTCTTCCTGAAGTATTTTTCCCTTTTTTGAATCAAGTGAACCTTCGCCTTCGACATAAAAATAATACTGCCATGGAACATCTTTTATGGGACGGCTTCTTATGGCACGAAGATTAAAGCCGGCATCTCCAAAAGTCTTGACTGCACGTGCAAGAGAGCCCGGAATATTTTTTACGGTAAACATCATCTGGAAAATAGATTTTGCATTCGGATTTGAATCAGTACTCAACACCCTGCTGAAAACTGCGAATCTTGTCGTATTCTGCGCATTCTGATTAATTCCTTCTTCAATAACTTCAAGACCATATAATTCTGCCGCATCGCTGCTTGAAATTGCCGCAACAGATTTATCGTTCATCCCGGCAACCTGTTTTGCCGCCATTGCAGTATTTACAGCATATTCAACTTCAAATCCATGCTTCTGTAAAAACTCCGTACACTGATCGATTGCCTGCTGATGACTGATTACTTTTTTTATATCTGAAAGAGCAGCGCCTTTTACTCCGGAAAGACATTGGGAAATCTTAAGATTGTACATTCCGTTTATAAAAAGAGGACCTGTATGCATAAGATCAAAAACCTGTCCTACATCTCCTGCAAAGCTGTTTTCTACCGGTAAAATTGCAAAATCACATTCACCGTTTACGACCGATTCGTAGGCTTTTGCAAAGGATGGAAATGAAACAAGATTACCTTTGGGAAAAATTCTTTTTGCAGCGATATTTGCCCAGGCACCTTCAATACCGCAATAAGATATTCTGCTTCCTTCTACTATGAAACTCTGATATTTTTTGGAAACATTCATCAAATCCTGAAGAAATTCAAGATAATATGATTTATAATCAGGATTTTTTATCTGTTCAAGCTCACGTTTACAAAGCTCTTCTTCACGCGCACTGTCAAAAATCTGAAGACCGAATTCCTTTTTATAAAGCGCAATCTGATATGCCGCATCCATTCTCTGTTCGAAAAGCTCTGCAATCTTTTCATCAATTTCATTAATCTTTTTTCTGTTTTCTTCCAAGTTTTCCATATTGTTTCCTGTATATAAAAAAAGCGGCTCTACTCTAAGTAAAGAATAGAACCGCTTATTATTACCTGTACTATAAAGCTATCTGTTCTTTACTGAACCGGAGAGAAGTAAAAATAATAATAAAATGAATAAACATTCAATGCTTTCATAAAATTTTTACCTCCATTCCTGAAAATAGCTTTCTGATAACGATTATATATTTTTTAATCCCTTTAAGTCAATAGAAAATACGTTTCTATTAATAATAATTTATTAAATCTCTGAATTAAAAAGAAGTTTTGATTTTCTGCATACAGTAATAAACGGCAGCAGGACATATAAAACACATAAAGGCAATGAAAAATAAAAGAATTTATTCATAGCATAAAAAGAATCTACAGCAGGCGGCACGATTGAATAAAGAATAATCAATATGATGCATAAAGTACTGTTACCCGATGCATTTTCTTTTTTGATTGCATGAAACTTTTTAAGACAGATTGTTAATTCAACAAGCATTGCAAGGTATAAAACAGGCTTTAAAAAACAGTCATAACCCGAATAAATTGAATCTGTAAATGCTACGACATTATACGGAATGAATACTGCATAAAAAACTGCCATCAGCGGAAAAAATGAATTTATTTTAAATTCAGCGCTTCCCTTTGTCAAAAGACAATACAATGAATAAATAACAAGATTTGGAAGAAGCGCAAGCCGGATGTAATACCACAGGAAATTCATCAGAAATGAATCTAAAGTAATTCTATGCGAATAAAAGAAAATAATCCTTACAAGGGAATAAACTACGGCACACATAAGTCCGATGAACATTATCGGAACAAGCTTTTGATCCTTTTTTTCAATACAATATAAAGCGATTGCACATGGAATCAATAAAATTAAAAATAACAACATACATTTAAAATACAAGTTATTCGTATAATGGTCAATAAAGTAAAAAAGATTATTTTGCCCTTATACGCATTATCCTTGCTTTTCCTTCAACAGTGATTTTTTCGCCCGGGAAAACCGCATATATATCTTCTGATTTCAATGCGGTTGGAATTTTTTCATCCGGTGATTTTATTACAGCATGATTTTCTTCAAGAACAAAAAGCAGCTGCGTATCCTTCGATGCATTGCTTCCTGAACAATACATGCTCCATCCTCCACAGACATTTATCTGTTCAAGAGAAAAATAATCACATTCAAAAGATCCTGAAAACTGTTGTATGGTAGGCATTGTTTTACTGCTCATGACCTTAAGTGCTTTTTCAAGATGAACTTCCCTTCCGCGACCCCAGTCATAAAATCTGTAGGTCAGATCACAGGACTGCTGAACTTCAAGAAGCCTTAATCCTTTGCCTATCGCGTGAACGGTTGTAGAAGGGATGAAAACAAAATCGCCTTTTTTAACTTTTACAAAATTCAGATATTGTTCAAGCTGATTTTCTTCTACCGCTTTTTTCAATTCTTCACGACTTACATTCTTTTTTAATCCATACACTATCTGAGACTGTTCATTTGCATCAAGAACATACCAGCATTCAGTTTTTCCCCTTTCATCCTTTCCTTCCAGCTCACGAGCCGATTCATCATCCGGATGAACCTGAACCGAAAGAATATCGTCTGCCTGAATGATTTTTACCAGAAGAGGAAAATCACCGCATTTTTCAGCAAAAGCCTTCTGAAGTCCGTTTTTATGAGTCGACGCAAGCCACAGCTCATAGCCCCAGATTTTTTTTGATTCAACAGGATCAAGTTTAAGCATAATTATTCAATTATAGTTTCAAGGGCAAGCTTCATCATATTAGTAAACGTAGTCTGTCGTTCTTCGGCAGAGGTTTCTTCACCTGTAACAAAATTATTGCTTACAGTCATGATTGCAAGAGCCTTCCTGTTAAATTCAGCAGCAAGTGTATAAAGCTCAGCTGCTTCCATTTCTATTCCGACAATCCCATACCGCTTCCAGAACTTCCACGAATCGTTTTCATCATAAAAACGGTCTCCTGAAAAACACGGACCTACTACAACAGGAAGCTTTAATTCATTTGCCTTGTTATAGGCGGTATTCAAAAGTTCAAAATCAGGCACAGGAGCAAAATGATTTAATCCGAAGCGCTGTGTCTGAAGAGCAGAATCTGTACATGCACCGTTAGCAAGAATTACACTTCTGCAAGGAACCTTTTCACTCACGCCGCCTGCAGTCCCGATACGGATTGCTTTCTGCACGTCATAAAACTGGAACAATTCCTGTGCATAAATGGACATTGAAGGCTGTCCCATTCCGGTTCCCTGAACAGAAACTTTTCTGCCCTTATAAGTTCCGGTAAAGCCAAACATTCCTCTTACTTCATTATAACAGACTGCATTTTCAAGAAAATTTTCTGCAATAAATTTTGCCCTGAGCGGATCGCCCGGAAGAAGAACTAAATCTGAAACGGCACCTTGCGGTGCATTAATATGTGTACTCATATTTTAAGTATAAGATGAAATTAAAAAACTGTCATTAAAAAAATCAATTACAGGAAAATAATTCCAAATAAAGCGCCGAGAAGAATAAGAACAATCGGATGAAGCTTGAACTTAAAAAGAAGAAATGCAAATACACTGTAAGCGGCAAGACTTGGCCAGTTAAAAAGATTTTTCCAGCCGGCAAGAGTTAAAAGATCATTATAATTTTCAGGTTTGTTTACAAGAGTAAAAATAAAAATCTGAACTGCAGGTACTAAAATAAGACCTGTTGTAACAGGACGAAGAAATTTGAGTGTTCCCTTTACAATCTGATTTTCATTAAACTTTTTAAGAAACTGTGCAATTATCAATATAATTATTACAGAAGGAAGCACCTCGGCAAGCGTTGCAATTATTCCTCCGGAAATTCCATAAAGATTATAGCCTATGTAAGTTGCCATGTTTGTTCCCAGAGGACCGGGTGTACTTTCTGAAATGGCAACCATATTATAAAACTGTTCCTGAGTTATTAATCCTCGTGCGACAATAGTCTGCTGCATTAAAGTAAGCGCAACTACTCCACCGCCAATTGTAAATAATCCAATGTAGAAAAATGTACATGCAAGCTGAAAAAGCGTCATTCTTTTCCCCCTGCACGTTTAAGACTGATTATTGAAATTACGATGCCTATGGCTATTGCACTTAAGATGATATAAAACGAAGGAATCTTGAAAAAGAAAACAAGAATAAAGCTGATTATCATAAAAACTGCATTTATAACAGTTTTGACAGTTTTTTTTGAAAAATTTACTATTACGCTTGTAAGGAGTGCTGCGACCGCTACATTTATACCGCGCAAAGCCTTCTGAACATAAGGAAACTGATCTATTGAATTTATTAATGAAGCAAGAATCATGATTATGACAAGGGAAGGAGTTATCATTCCAAGCGTTGCAAAAATCCCCCCTAAAATTCCACACTGCTTATATCCTACGAAAGTCGCTACATTAACTGCAACAATTCCGGGCGTACTCTGACCTACTGCATAATAATCGATTAAATCTTCCTCGGTAATCCAGTTTTTTTTCTGTATCAATTCCCGCTGCATCATAGGCATCATTGCAAGTCCGCCACCGATTGTAAAGGAACCGATTTTTGCAAATGCAAGATACATATCCATCAGCTGTAAAAATTTACTCTTCGTTTTCATATAAGCCTTAGAATAATAATATTTACATTTTTACTTCTATACAAGTACCCTTGGGTTTATTGTCAGTAACCCTGAAGGTTGCCCCGATCTGATTTGCACGATACTGCATTGAATTCATTCCAAGACCTTTTTTAATGCTCTTGTCTGAAATGCCTGTCCCGTTATCGCAGATTAAAACTGCTATTTTCTTTCCCTTTGATTTTATGCCTTTAACCGTAACAGTTACGTAATCTGCCTTGGAATGCTTCATTACATTATGCAGCGCTTCCTGAATGATTCTGAATATATTAAGGCGTTGAATAGGTTCAAAAAAATAATCCTTTGAAAGCTCCCATGAATATTGACATTTAATTCCAGACTGCTGCTCAAACGAATTACAAAGATTGTTAAGACTGTAATTCATGCCAAGACTGTCAAGCTCAACAGGATACGAATTATGAGCATACTGTCTTGTCGTCTGAAGAGTCTCTCCAATCAGCTGTGCAAGCTCCGTCATCTGCTGTTTTTCTACAGGTGTATCCTGATTTGAATAGCTTCTGCATAACATTGAAATTCCGGCAAGGCGCTGACATATATCATCATGAAGATCGGTACTGAAACGCTGCCGTTCAATCTCACTTATTTTTAAAACCTCTGCTTCTACTTCCATACGTTTATTGTTTGCCTGGACAAGCTCTTTCGTACGCTTTGAAACTTCCCTTTCAAGATATTCTGCCCGCTTTTTTCTTTCTGCCGCTTCGTTGATTCTGTTAAGGGTATGAGTAATATTCAGGGCAATTGAGCAAAGATATGGAAGCTGATCTTCACTTGTTTCATATATCACACAACCGATGTTATCTTCGCCCAGGGTAAGCTGTTTTATTACAAGAACATTCGGATTATATTCATCATACGACTGATATTTTTTGAAAAACTCACCTAATGGCATCTCTTTATTACCGGCAAACTCATAAAAATATTTTCCATTACGTCGTACATAAACAGGCTTAATCATGCAGTTAGAAACATCGGTATATGAAAGAATGCAGTAATCAGAAACATCAAGCTGTTCCATATTTGCGTTGATAATATATTTCAGACCGTCTATTGTCTGCGCATAATTCAAATCCTGACCGATATGACTGACCATCTTTAAAAGACGTTCATTTCGAAGATAGTTTTCCTGCATCATATCAACAAAGTCATTTACATTTTCATTTTCATTTGCATTTTTACAGCCGCAGGACTGACGTATGATAAGTTCCGATTCAATAAAGCTGCAGTCTTTTACTTCCTTTCCGTTGATTAAATATACAAGTGAACTGACTGCTTCTCCTCCGATTTTTTCAAGGGGCTGCCGGATTGTAGTTAATGGAGGCATTTCGAACCTGCTCTGCGGAATATCATCAAAACCTGTTACCGCACATTTTTTCATGCTGATTTTATTTTTGTGCGTTTTCATGTATTTATAGACACCGATTGCCATATTGTCATTTGCACATACAACTACATCAGGCTCATAATCAGGATCCTCTTCATAAAATTCATTCATCGCTTCTACAGCCGCTCGTTCAGTAAACCATCCCCGTTTTATTTTATATTCAAGTCCATTCTCCCAGGGCTTGTAAGCGTTGATTGTCTTGATGAATATCTGCTCACGCATTATTGCATCATTATGTGTTGAAGAACCGCTTATATAATAAAATTTACGGTATTTGTGCTTTAAGATAAGATGCTCGACAAGCTGCTTCATCGAATCGTCGGTCTGAACTATTAGTGAAGGAATTCCTTCAATGTCCTGTCCAAGAGAAATAATGGGGATATTACCAAGATATTTCCGGATTTTATTTTTTGTTGCAATCTGATCACTGTCCGAAACTACTGAACTTAATACGATGATCCCGTCAACATCAAAGTTCTTTTTATCAATTAATTTTTTAAGAATAGATTCAGAGCTGAAGATTGAGTTTTCCTGCTGAAAGCATATCAGTTCAACACCAAGCTCCTTTGCTCTCTGCTTTACTCCCTGAAAAACAGAAATCTGATATTCCTCATCCAGTATATTTAAAACAAGGCCGATTCTCATAAAATAATTATACAATTATTTTTAATTTTATGGTAATATATTTTGTATGGAATATTCAGTAATAATCATAGACGATCATCCTCTATTCAGCCGTGGACTTGCCCAGCTTATAGAAACACAGAAATCGTACAAGGTCATCGGAATGGCAAAGGACCGCATGGAGGCAATCACTCTGCTAAATAACACAAAACCTGATCTTGCCATTGTAGATTTAAACCTCGGTCACGAAGATGGACTGGAACTGATTAAGGACATCCTTATACAAAGGCCTTCAACAAAGGTTCTTGTACTTTCGATGCATGATGAACGCTTTTACGCAGAACGCGCCTTGAAAGCCGGTGCAAAGGGTTACATCATGAAGGCAGAAGCAGAATCTCAGGTAATCAATGCAATCAATACTGTAATGAATGGTGAAATCTATTTAAGTCAGAGTGAAAAACAGCGTCTCGTAGAAATATCAAAAGGCATTAATCCAGACCACATCGATTCTTTCGATACAATCTCTACATTATCAGACAGACAGCTTCAGATTTTTACATTAATCGGAAAAGGTCTTGGTACAGTCGAAATTGCATCAAAGCTTAACCTTAGCATAAAAACAATCGATACACACAAAGAAAACATCAAGACAAAGCTTCACTGTGCATCCTCTGCAGAATTAAGACAGATGGCAATTGAATGGACAAACAAGGCTGTTTAGTTTTTCTTTATATTCCTACCGTAAAGAAAAGAATACTCTTTTAACATAGCTGCATATTCTTCTTTTAAATCCGATGATTCCATTCTCCAGCTCCAGTTACTTCCTGTTGTTGACGGAGTATTCATTCTTCCCTTATTGTCAATTCCCGTTATATCCTGCATAGGAATGATTGCATACATTGCTACGGATTCAAATGCTTTTTTTATCATAAGATTTCGAAGGGTTCCGTCATTTACAAGCTGTCGTGCTTCATCCAATGAAACATTTTTTCCACAGAAATAAGATGCAACATAACAAAGCTGTTTTTCACTGCAATTTAAAAGCCATCCCTGGAGCGTATCGTTATCGTGTGTTCCTGTATAAACTACACAATAAGCGGTATCGTACATATGAGGAATAAAATAATTTGTCATTCCATTCTGATCAATTTCATTATCGCTGAAGGCAAACTGAAGCACCTTCATCCCCGGAAAATTACATTCATCTCGCAGTTTCCTCACTTCTTCTGTAATTACACCAAGATCCTCTGCAACAAGCTGAATATCGCCGAGTTTATTTTTTATTGTATCAAAAAACTCTTTACCGGGACCCTTATTCCACTTTCCATTGATAGCAGTTTTTTCTCCTGGAGGAACCGACCAGTATGCTTCAAAGCCCCTGAAATGATCTATCCTTAAAACATCAACAAGTTCAAGAGAATGCTTTATTCTTGTTACCCACCAGCTGTAGTTTTCTTCCTTCATGCGCTTCCAGTTATACAAAGGATTTCCCCACAATTGACCGTCGGCACTGAAATAATCCGGAGGAACACCCGCTACTGCAAGAGGACGTCCTTTTCTATCTGTCTGGAAAAGCTTTTGATTTGCCCATACATCACAGCTGTCAGGTGCAACAAAAATAGGAATGTCACCGATTAAGCTAATGCCCTTTGAATTTGCATATTCCTTTAGCTCTTTCCACTGGCTCATAAAGAAAAACTGAATGATTTTATAGACAAGAACTTCCTGCTTATGTGATTTTTCCCATTCCTTCAATGTCAGTTCATCGTGCGATGCAAGCTTTGTCGGCCACCATACATTCCACATCGAGCTTGAAGGCTTTTCTTCCTGTGCTTTTTTATCAAACTCATCCTTTATGCTCATAAAAAGTGCATAATCATTAAGCCAGCTTTTATTTTTTCGGGCCCATTCAATAAAATCTTTTTTTGAATCGGAATTATTATAAAAATATACGGCACATTTTTTTAAAACAGGAAGCTTCCACCATACGACGCTTCCAAAATCTACATTTCCAGTGTTTTTTATATAATCAGGTGGAATAACATCATCTTTTAACGCCCATCCCCTGTTTACAAGCAGGTCAAGGTCTATTAAAAGAGGATTTCCCGCAAACGTTGAAAAAGACGCATATGGAGAATCTCCATAGCCTGTAGGACCAAGAGGAAGAATCTGCCACAAAGACTGATCTGCCCTTTCAAGCCAGTCTACGAATTTATACGCTGTCTGTCCTAATGTACCGATTCCATAAGAATCAGGCAATGAAGAAGGATGCAATAAAATGCCGCTTTTACGTTGTATTGTCATATAATCAAAATGAATTTAAAACACAAAGAGGCTGTCCTTATTTCAATAAATGAAAACACACTGAACTATAGGACAGTCCCTTAGATGAATAATTCTTTAAAAGTAATATTTCTGCTAGTTAGCTAATACCTTGGAAATTCTTTCAAGAACCTTTTTGCGGTCAAGAGGCTTTACGATATAACTCTTTGCACCGAGCATCAAAGATTTCTTTACAAGTTCTTCTTTTCCAAGAGCACTTACCATTACAACCTTTGCATTTTTATCAAAAGCCATAATCTGTTCAAGAGCGGTAAGACCATCCATCTTTGGCATTGTAATATCCATTGTTACAATATCAACATGTGGACAAAGTTCCTTATACTTTTCTACACCCTCTGAACCGTCTACAGCAGTTGCAACTACCTCATATCCTTCGCTTGCCAGAATTTGTCCCAGCTGTTTAGCAACGAACATTGAGTCATCTACAACCAATACTTTAAACGAAGTTCCGTCCCCTTTTAATCCCTCAGGAGGTCTTTCGTTAATTGCAGGAAAATCCTGAATTGTTTTCATCTTTAAACTCCTATATTAAGTACGCTCTCTAATAGCTACGTTAACTTCTATTTTACCATAATCTGAAATAAGAGGAACAATCAATGCCTCTACATTTTCAGTAGTTCCGCCCAATGCTGCAATTTCCATCTTCTGACCAACGAACAATGTAGGTGGTGTAAGATCAAACTTGAAACCTAATTCGTGAAGTTTAGTTACAGCCTGAGCAGTAATTAAATTTGCTAGCTCACTGATTGTAGCCTTTGCAAGATCATCAAAAGAAGGTAATGATTCTCCGTTCATAGCAGATGCTACGTTTAATGCAGTTTCCATTGTCATGTCAAATAAAACACGACCTTCAACATCGCCGGCCAGACCAACTAAAGCTGCAACTCCCATAACAGGCATTGCAGTCGATTTAAGGTACAAATCTCCGCGCTTTACATCCGCACCTCCAAGAACTTCCTGAAGAACACGGAATGAAGTTTCAACAAACGGGTTAATATATTCTACTCGCATGTTTATCCCCTTTTAATCTTTAATGTATGCCACGACGGCACCGACACTTTTTTCATTAAAACCATAAGCTGGTCCCAGATATTCATTGTCTCCAATTATTATTATTCCGTTTCCTTTCAATTTTTCCTGGAAATCGGAAATAATTGCCTTTTGAGAAGCTTCATCACATACCGAAAGAACATCCCTCGCAAAAATAATATCTGATGAAGGCAGAATGTTAGCGTTCTTACAATCGTGATATTCGAACATTATACATTCTTTTATTTCATTACTGAAAGTATACTCGTTATTTGCAGTTTTTGTTAAGTACGGAGCATACCAGTCATCTGCAAGTGAAGCAGGAACAGTCATAAGAGAAGCATTCGAAACATTCAGAAGATCTATATCCTGAGCATAAATGCGGATTATTACACCCGGATATCTTTCCTTTAAGACACAGGCAAGACTGTAGGTTTCGATTCCCTTTGCGCATCCCGGATTCCATACTACAATCTGACGAGCCGCATTATCAGGAAGAACTGCTTTAATTGAATCGGCATACTGTCTTGACCACCATTCACAATTATGAACAGACCAGAAGCCCTGTATAAAATCATCTGCATCTTTTTCAGTCTGAAGCTGAAGACTTTGTGAACCCCTGATTTTTTTCCATTCGTCGTATCGCTTTCCAATCCATTTTTCATTTATATCTGAAACATGGAATTTTATATACTGAGCAAGACTTTCCTTTATGAATTTCAAATCAATTGCAGAATTATCAGGAGCAGGAGGCTGAGCGGCAACTGGAGTCTGTTCTTCTACCTTCTGTTCATTACTAACCGGCTGCGAATTGATTTTTAACGGAGTTACAGGAGCCTTTACATTACTGAACTTATCAAAATCTGCATTTTCAGTTTCATGAATAGAGAAAATACGCATTACATCAAGAAGTACATAAAGCCTGCTGTTATTTTCTACGACCCCGCTTATATATTTTATATTAATGTCTCCGAACAAAGGATGCGGAGGCTGGATTGTACTTTTCTGAACACCGATTACCTTATCAATCTTATCTACAACAAGACCGAAAATCTGATCTTCAACATTAAGGATAAGGAGATTCTGCATTTTCTTTATCGATTTTTCACTTTCCTGCATTACGTTAAAGAAAATACGAAGGTCAAGAATCGGAATGATTTCTCCACGAAGATTGTAAACTCCAAGCACAAACGGTTCTGTATTAGGTACATAAGTAAAACGTCCTGCCTTGGCAATTTCCTTTATATGCATGATGTCGATTCCGTAATCTTTACCGGCAAGTGTAAAGGTAATCATCTTAAAATCAATGAAATGAGCGGCTTCTTTTTTATCCTGAATCTGGTCGGCATTATACTGCATAGACATACTTTGTGCGAGTTTTTCATTAATACTTGTTGTCTGATTCTGTTCCATACTATGCTCCCCTATTCATTCAAACTGGCCTGTGCCTGTGCAAGAATTTCCTGCTTGACACCTAAATCAACAAGCTGACTTACATCAATAATCAGTGATACTGAACCGTCTCCAAGAATTGATGCACCCGCAATACCAGGCGAAACCGTAAATTTACCGCGCAACGGTTTAATAACGACATCCTCTTCACCAATGAGGGAATCTACCATAACGCCGATTTTCTTTTCTTCTGTTCCGACAATTACGATATAGCATTCATCACCCTCGACAGTGTTCTCAATATTGAACAGTCTTGCAAGCCTTAAAACGCTTATTACCTCATTGCGGACATTCATAATCTCATAATTATCAATATGACTTATTTCGCTTACAGGGATACACTGACTTTCAATAACATTAGCAATTGGAATTGAGTAAATTTCATCACCGACCTGAACAAGAAGTCCCTGAATGATTGCAAGAGTTAATGGAAGCTTGATTATAAACGAAGTTCCCTTTCCTTTTTCGGAATTGACGGAAATATTTCCCTTAAGGTTTGTGATCATTGTCTTTACTACATCAAGACCAACGCCTCTTCCGGAAATATTTGATATTTTATCAGCAGTTGAGAAGCCCGGCTGCATTATAAGCTGATATGCATCCTGATCGGTAATTGTTTTATCCGGATGAATAAGTCCCTTCTGGACAGCCTTTGCCTTAACCTTTTCTACATCAATACCGGCACCGTCATCCTTTATTTCAATGACAATCATATTGCCTTCATTTGATGCTTTTAACCATACTGTTCCTGTTTCATCCTTACCTGCTTTAACACGTTCCTCAGGAGTTTCAATTCCATGGTCAACGGAATTACGTACGCAGTGCATGATAGGATCAAGAAGATCTTCAACAACTGATTTATCAAGCTCAGTGTCTTCACCTTCAATGATAAGATTGATTTTTTTGTTTAAATCTTTCTGTAAATCGCGGACAACACGAGGGAAACGGCTGAAAATCTGATTGATAGGAACCATTCGGATTTTCATTACGCCTTCCTGAAGCTCTCCGGAAATTGTACCAAGATTCTGTGTATATGAACGGAAACGGTTTATGATTGATTTCAATTCCTGCTCGTAAGAATCGAACATCATTCCCATTGCGCCGTATTCTTCCTGGAATGATTTTTTAACTTCAGCAAAATTATCTCCATCCTTCATGCGCTGAAAATATTTAGGAAGCTTATCTGCCATTGAAGAAATTCTTTCTTTTAACTGCGATTCAAGCGCCTGGAATTCAATAAGCGATGAAGAGCTCTGTGCTGCAAGCTGATTGAAAGATGCCTTTATGATTACCGCTTCAGATACAAGGTTCAAAAGGTTATCGATTCGTCGTGAATCAACACGAAGGATTGAACTCTGCTGTCCATGACTTTCTTTCTTAATGGTTTCAGACTTTGATTCCTGAATCTGATTCTGAACTTCACTGATTTTCTGTTCAGGTTCTGATTCTTCCGCAGGCTGTAAAGTCTCTTCCTGTACCTGCTGAATCTGTTCTCCTGCACTTGTCGGTGACGAAGATACAACCTGTTCAATTTTTGCTGCCTCGTAAACAGGAGCGGAATCTGCATTTGCGGCACTTTCTGCCCTCTGTTCAGGTCCCGGACAGATATTGTAATTATCGTCTGTAAGAAGATGCGCATCTGTAATGAGCGTTACATCACTTAAAAAAGCGGCATCTTCAATCTGAGGTCCCGTAACGGAATCCGGAGTAGAAATATAATAGAATACATTTTCATAAAACTGATCTTCGTAAAGAGCGTCAAAATCAGGTGCAGTTTTTAGGACATTTCCTACTGCCTTTAATGCGGCAAAAACCTGAATTCCACCGACGGTATTCATAGGATTAGATTCATCAAACTGAACACCGATACACCAGAGCTTTTGTGAACCGTCAACTGCAGTTTTCAATTCAAGATAATCATCCTCTGACATAAACGGATATGCAAGAGTTGTCTGAGGAGTCTGAGCAGTTTCCTGTTTCTGTACAGGAGGAGCCGGTGGAGTGTATACCGGAGCGGCCGGTTTTGGAATATTGATTTTCTTTGCCGGTGCAGAATCTTTCTGCGGAATATATGAGTGAAGTTTTTCGAGAATACTGTCTATATTTTCTGTGTACTGACCACCGTTCTGTCGTGCTTCAAGCATTGCCTTAATTACATCGATGGAAGTTAAAAGAAGGTCTACAACTGATTCATCTATTTTTACGCGGTCAGATCTTATTTCATCAAGGACATCTTCTACAGAATGAGTAAAGTGAGAAAGTTCATTCATTTCTACTGTAGCAGATCCACCCTTCAGAGTATGTGCAGCACGGAAGATTTCATCAATAGCCTCATGATTTGTCGGATCATTTTCAATAACGAGAATATTGCTTTCAAGCTGCTCGACCTGCTGTTCGGCTTCTGCGAAAAAATCCTTTAGAAGCTCTTCATTATTTGGGTCAAGATAATCACTCATACAATCTATTATATACTTAAATCACCATTTTTCAAGAAAAAATAAAACAATTTTTTATTAAATAATTATGTATTTGCAATATTGCTTACTCTTTGTTAAAGTCAAATTATCTAAAGAAAAGCTGATTTTTTACCGATAATAATAAAGTTGAACTATATACGGAGGATTATTATGAGAGTAATAAAAAAGACTTTTTTCATATCCGCTTTATTTTTATTGTTTTTTTCGACAGAAATGACTGCAATTTCCTTCAGCGGAAACACCGGCGGCAGAATCAATTATTCATCAGAAAAAAATGCCTCAGGCTACGATCCTCAATTATGCCTCGAAGCTTTTTTCGAAGGACAGTTCAACATCTCTTCAAATATATGGAGCCATCTGGATTTTTCCATAAAAACGGGTGATTTTTTAAATGTAGATCTTTTTTCGGCAGTTGATTCAAAGTTCAAGATTGACGAAATTTCCATGATATTTAAAACACAGATCGATAAAAATCAAAATTATTTCAGCTGTTTTATGGGAACTTATGATCCTATCGGTTCTGACATATTTTTACAAAGATATTTAGGACAGCAGAAAATTTCCTCAAAGCTTACCGAAAGCTGGCTGGGACAGGCGGCATCTGTTTTATATCCTCATTTTGGAATAGGAATATCAGATGTTTTAAAGCTTGGTGAACAGCCTCTTGCACTTGGTTTATACTGCTATTTCAACAATGAAGATGAAAATTACTATGTTTTTAATACAGACTTACGTTTTGCAGGCGTTTACAGATTCTTTACATTTGATGTTGCCGGAGGAATCGGTGCTCCCCTTTCAGACAATTATAAGGGTGAAGAAGTTATAGTTGCAGTAGAAAAGCTTTACTGGCATGCCGGTGCAACACTCTTAATAGGAAACAATTATACACAAGGTCTTTTTATGCAGGCAGGAATTTTCAACGCCGCTTTTGCACCGGGAAAAAATTCTTCAGATACTTTCAAGGATGATATTTATATCCTTATTGAACCAAGATTCAAAATTAAAAATACACACGTAAATCTTACTGCCTGGTCTCTTCCTGACAATACGGTAAATCAGCTTTTATTCATTGACGATAATCTTGGAATAAACCTCAACATCTATTCTGAATCCTTAATCTTTGGAAGCCAGAAATACACACTCGGTACAAACATAGCGTGGTCTTTTCCGGACAAATATTTTACGGACATAAAGGATATTCTCACTCCGATTAAATCCGGAGATTTCAATATCAACATCACTCCTTATATTTCGACTAACCTGCTCTCCGGTGAAATTCATGCTCAGGTAAAGCTTGGTATAATGGATTTTATCCGCAAAAACTGGTACGATGGAATCGGTGCAGACATAGGCTACAGAGTTACTTTTTAATACGATTTTACATTTTATTGACTTCATTCACTTCAGGAGAGTAATTATGATATTTAAAAAATTATGTATTATATTTTTATTATGTCTGAACATCGCAGGCTTTATTTCATGCGATTTAAACGGCAAAACTGACCGCACATGGGCCTTTGACGAAGATACTTTCAGCAGAATGTCTGAAGCATGGAATAATCAGAATCTTCAGAATTATGAATTTGAATATAGTATTTCACAGGTAAATCCTGATTCAATCAAAGGAAATGTAACGGTAACAGGCGGAACAGGCTCTGTAATTATGACGATTGATAATCTTTTACCGGAGGATGAAGGCTATGATGATGCTTTTGAATTCTATTCATCAAAAGGAAGAAAAATAGAATTTAAAACAATAAATGAAATATATAACTATATAGAAGAAATTATATCTGAAAGAAAAAATGATTTTAATAATAAAAAACTTTCATATTACAATCTTAATATAAAATATGATGAAAACAATTTCATTCCGAAGTTAATTAACGAAGAACTTACTTTTTCGGGAAAAAAGAACAAAAAAACTGCAGAAGGCTTATGGGACGGGGCATTCAACTTAAAAGTCAGCCTGAAATAATTTTTTTACAACAGTTAAATAATATCCTCAAAAAATATTTACAATTATCTGATATAGTAATAAAATAATCTGACTATATCTTTCTATATTTTATATTATGGAGACTGTATGAAAAAAATCATTTCGTTCTTATTATCAACACTTTTTGTGCTTTCAGTTTTTATTTCATGTAAAACTGAATTTAATACTGCAGGAAACATCAGGATAGTTCTTCCGGGAACCAATGACAGAAGAGCCGAAGACTGTTCTGAATTCCTTAAAACAATCAATTATTTTACTCTTGTCATTTCTAAAGTTACGGTAAATAATGACCCTACTCATGATTCGCCGGAAGCACCAAAAGTCGTAAAAAATCTTACATTACATAAAAATACGGAATACAAAATCAAGCTTACACCAGGCGATTATTATTTTGATCTTACTGCCGTCACAAAAAGCGATAATAAAATTAGTTTTCCGTTAATAGCAGAAGACGGACAATCACACGGAAATAAATTCCATATAATCCGCGGCGATAATATCCTCAAATTTGAATTTGCAAATGTACAGGTACAGGCCAGTGATTTTTCAGAAATTATAAATGCCGTAAAAAATGCAGTTCCATTCCAGCTTACGACAATTAATGTTTCCCAGAATATAGATGCAGAAGACATGGTTTTTCAAGGGACAGAATTTGATGGTACAGCAAATCTGCTGCTTGATTATGGAAAGAAAATCATTCTGAAATCTGATTCCGACACAACAAAAGCAATAAAATTTCCAAAAGCATTTTCAACTATGTTCCTTCTTGAAGATATGTCAGCTTTATCTATAGAAAACATTGAATGTATATGGAATAAACAGGGAAATAATCCAGGAGACCTTGCCGCTCCATTTTTTGCCTATGACCGCAGTGAGCTTACCTTAAAAGACGTTACCCTTTCACTAAAGATGGATACAGCAAGAACAATCATTCAATCTCACCTTTATCCTGAAATTGTTTTTAACAATGTAACAATAAATGACAACACATCGCTTACAGAAAAGACTTCTCTTGAAATTATAAATGTAGATGAAACAGGACGTGATTTTGAAACAGGAATTATAAGCATTAATAATCTTACCTGCAATTCAAGTTCGGGTTTTACGGATTTTCAGATAAGGACAGCAGATGTATATGCAGAAAACGGTAAAAAAGGAGTTCCGATCGGTTTTATTAACGAAATTAAAGGTCTGAATTCCCTTTACGTAAAGGACTATATGTCAATAACAGGACAGGATCCAAGAATAGCCAACGGAAGCAGCAAAATCCAGCTTTATCTTTATGATAACGGAGAAGCATACAAAAAAAATACTGAAACAAACAGAAATAATACCGGTTCAGATGTATCGCCATGGAAAAAAGACATTTTTGAATTTCCGGCTAACATATCCAACATACCTGAGCTCTCACACAGAACAATTGGTGATAATGATCAGGTTTACAAAGAAATCATGGAAGGCGACAATTCAACTCTTCAGCCTTACTCACTTTTAACCGGTGCTTTAAGCCTTAATAACGAACCTTTTACAGCTTCCGGAGATGTTGGGATCTATTCCTTTGAAAACCGTAATATAACTATTACCAACGGTTCCTTTATAAAAGCTGATGATTCAATTGATTTTAATGACAGGGGACAAATCACAATTAAAGGAATCGGGGACAAAAAAATAACTTTCATAAACAGTAATAATAATTCAAATGACTGCATTATTAATGCCAATACCAGCACATCGCTTGAAAATGTTGTCTTTGCAGGCGACGGACAGGCAAAGGACATTCAGATTACAGGCGGAGTTTATGAAAAAGATGAGTTCCAAATCAAATACAGAAATCCATTGGTAACACTAAAGGGCTGTACCATAAATTCAATAAACATCGGAGCTTTATATAGTGAAACCAACACTGCTTATTTCCTGACATACGATGACAATACCAAAGGACCTGATTCTAAAAATGGAAAGATTGATGTATATTTTCCAGATAATTTAAATCCGGCCACAAATTATAAAATCTGTGATAAAAATACTTCAGAACTTTTTATTTGCCGCAATAATGGAGGTTGTGGAATTAATTCAAACGGCACTGGACAGCTGGGAGTACACTTTTTCTATACATCACCATATTTTAGAGAATTGAATGTTAACAATAAATATCAAGGATATGGATATGGATTTTTACATGATTCCTATTCAGTAAATAATTCAAAAATCCTTAATGTTTGTTATTCTGATACCACTAGCAGTTTATTAAGACAGGATTATTCCACAATAATTCCTGATGGCTGTTCCCTTGAGATGAATATGTTTGATCAAATGGGTTTATACTATCAAAATAAAACTCTTCCATTCTTTGACGTACAAAAAGGCGGAACATTAAAAATTTTCGGAAAAGGCACGCATAATCATTTTGAATTAAATCCGAATGTAGACAAACCAGAAGGCTATTTCTTAAAAACAAATGGAACCACAGAATTACAGAACTTTGACATTTATACTGACACAAATAAACGACACATAATAGTTGAAGGCGGAACATTAACTCTTGACGGAGTTAAGTTTAAAGATAAACATGGTGATAATTTGAACCAACTCCTAGATGACAAGCTTCCAGCCACTTACGATAATGTTAAACAAGTTGACATAAACGGTATGAGTGTAAAATGTTCAGGCACCGTAATTTTAAAAAATGCATGCTGTATTAAAAACATTGAAGTTATAGATACAGATGAAAACATTACAGATACAACTAAAGCCGTACTGGAAATTGAATCAGGATTTACAAACGAAGATCTTATACCAATTGTCATAACAATCAAGATTAATGCAGCAGCAAAACAAAAGCTTATAAACAATGGAAAACCGTTCTTAAAATGCCCTCAGAACAAAACTATTAATGATTATATTATCTGGAGCGGTGATGGAATCGACGGCTATCACGAAACAAATTCTGATGGCTATAAATACTACTATATAACAGAATAAGCATTCATTTACAATAAACTATGTATTTTTTTATACAATAATGTTATAATCTCCCGTAATATTTTATGGGAGATTTTTTTATGAAAAAAACTTTCAGTTTCTCAATTTTATTGCTGGCTTTTATTTCTATCTTTATTTCCTGCAAAACGGAAACAAAAAAATCATTAGATTACAATCCTATCAACATTGATTATAGTGTAAAACCAGCAATAACAGTAGATGGTATAAGTTATGAAAAAACTGGTGAAGTAAAAGTTATGGAAAAAGAAGTTACGATTATAGGTAAAGACCCAAATTATATGAGCGATATACCAGATTTCGATTATGGAGGAGTTTTTAGAACAAATCGTATCGTTACATTAAGTCCATTTATTATGAATCAATATGAAGTATCACAAGAATTATATGAAGCAGTAATAAAGGGAAGCAGAATAAACCTCTCTACTAAACCATCTCGATTTTTAGATTCTCCTCCAAATAAAGAAAATCAAAAACTCAGACCTGTTGAATCTATTTCATGGTATGATGCTGTTTATTTCTGTAATCTTCTAACTAAAAAAACTATGCATTATTCTGATAGAGTATATAATATTTCAAACATTAAAGTTTCTAATGGAAGCATAATTGATGCAAAAGTTACGGTAAATATGAAAAAAAAAGGTTATCGTTTGCCAACTGAAGCTGAATGGGAATTTGCGGCCAGAGGGGCAGATCAAACAAAAGAGGCATGGAATTATTTTTTTAGTGGTTCACAATGTGCTAAAGGTGATAGCTTTTCATCCGCAAAGAATTCAGGACTTGATACAGTAGGATGGTATTATTACAATTCATTAAATGGAATTACAGATTATTCTGATTCATTTAATGGCCAGTTTTCCAGAAAAACACATGAAGTTGGAACAAAACAACCAAATACAATCAATATCTATGACATGAGTGGAAATGTTTGGGAATGGTGCTATGACTATTGGACTGATATTATTGAAACAGGTAATTGTAAAAATCCTTTAGGACCAAGTTCTGGAAAAGCGCATATATTACGTGGTGGCAGTGTAGGATTTGAGGGTAAAGGTTCAGGTGCACTGTATTATTGGACAGGAGCTTCTTGTGCATGTGTATCCTGCAGAAATTGGTCTACTGTAAAAGACTATGATATAGTAGGATTTCGTATTGTTCGTAATGCAAATTAATAATAAATTTAATAGCTTTTATATACATTTAATTAATTATGACATTAGATGAATTAAAAACAGGACAAAACGCAGTTATTCAAAAGGTAAACGGAAAAGGAGCTTTACGACAGCATTTTCTGGACATGGGAGTTATTCCAGGTACTAAAGTAAAGGTCCAGAAATTTGCACCTATGGGCGATCCTATGGAAATAACCATTCATGGTTATGAACTTACAATGCTTCTTGCTGATGCAAAGAAAATTTCAGTCAAACCCCTTGAAGCTTCTGAAGAAACCGAACAAATTAAAATCCAAAAAGAAAACAAACCGTCTGCCGAGCACCCCGGACTTGGTGAAGGCGGAAAATATCATGTAAAGGCGGATGAATACCCTCTTCCACCGGGGACACTTTTAACCTTTGCACTTGCAGGAAATCAAAACTGCGGAAAAACAACTTTATTTAATCAGCTGACAGGCTCTAATCAGCATATTGGAAATTTTCCGGGGGTTACTGTCGATAAAAAAAACGGAGCAATCAAAGGAAGACCTGATACAGACGTAACTGATCTTCCGGGTATCTATTCACTTTCGCCTTATACCTGTGAAGAAATTGTTTCAAGGGAATTTATCTTAAAGGAAAAACCGACCGGTATCATAAACATTGTAGACGCAACTAACATAGAAAGGAATCTTTACCTTACCCTGCAGCTTATGGAGCTTGAAGTTCCGATGGTTCTGGCGCTTAATATGATGGACGAAGTTCATAATAACGGCGGAACAATCAAAATCAATGAAATGGAACAGCTTTTGGGAATCCCTGTAATTCCAATATCTGCTTCAAAAAATCAGGGCATAGATGAGCTTGTAAACCATGCTCTTCATGTTGCACAATATCAGGAGCATCCGGGCCGCACAGATTTCTGCGACAAAGATGCAGAAGATTCAGGTGCAGTTCACAGGTGCATTCACGCAATAATGCATCTGATTTTTGACCATGCAGAATATGCGCAGTTACCCTTACGTTTTGCAGCATGTAAGTTAATCGAAGGTGATGAACGGGTTACAAAAGCACTTTGTCTTTCGAAAAATGAGCTTGAAATGATTGAACACATTATCGTTCAAATGGAAGAAGAGTGTTCTTTAGACAGAGCTGCGGCAATTGCCAATATGAGATATTCTTTTATCAATAAACTTTGCAGTCAAACTGTAATCAAACCTAAAAAAAGCAGGGAAAAAATCCGTTCAGAAAAAATAGATAAAATCCTTACCGGAAAATGGACCGCAATTCCATCCTTTCTTGCAATAATGGGACTGGTTTTCTTCCTTACATTCAATGTCATAGGTTCATTCTTTCAGTCACTTCTAGAACGTGGAATTGATTTTCTGACACTACAGACAGACACTCTTCTTACAAAGCTTAATGTAAACCAGTTCCTTCATTCACTTATAACTGACGGTATTCTCAAGGGTGTCGGTTCCGTTGTTTCCTTTGTTCCGATTATCGTTACCCTCTTCTTCTTTCTTTCACTTCTTGAAGATTCAGGCTATATGGCGCGTATTGCATTTGTAATGGATAAGCTGTTACGTAAAACAGGTCTTTCCGGAAGAAGTATTGTTCCTATGCTGATTGGATTCGGCTGTACTGTTCCCGGTGTAATGGCAAGCAGAACACTTCCTTCTGAACGTGACCGAAAGATGACAATCCTTCTTACACCGTTCATGAGCTGTAGTGCAAAATTACCGATATATGGTTTTCTTACTCAAACCTTCTTCCCGTCAATAAGCGGTCTTGTAATGATTTTATTGTATTTTACCGGAATTCTTACGGCAGTTCTCGTTTCACTCATCACTAAAAAAATTACAAAAAAAGGTGAACCGGTTCCGTTTGTTATGGAGCTCCCAAACTACAGGATGCCCGGTGCAAAAAATGTTGCCCTGCTTCTTTGGGAAAAAGCAAAGGATTTTTTACAGCGTGCGTTTACGATAATCTTTCTTGCAACTGTCATCATATGGTTTTTACAGACATACGATTTTGGCTTTAACATTGTTTCTGATTCATCAAAAAGCATTCTTGCAGTAATTGCAGACTTTATTTCGCCGGTATTCAAGCCGCTTGGTTTCGGGGACTGGAGGATTTCAACTGCACTTATAAGCGGATTCATTGCAAAAGAAAGCGTAGTTTCTACAATAATTCTATTGTTCGGTCAGCAGGGAATAACAGGCTTTTTATCGCCATGGTCGTGTGCATCGCTTCTTGTTTTCTGTCTGCTTTATACACCATGCATTGCGGCAGTCGCTGCCATTAAACGGGAGTCAGGATTAAAATGGGCGTTATTAACGGTAACAGGTCAATGTATAATTGCCTGGATTTTTGCAGCCCTTGTAAAGCTCATAAGTCTTTTATTCTGATTATTCTAAGGTTCCGTTTTTACGCATATATTCAAAGGCACTCGCTTCACCAATAAAATGAGCACAGCCTGCATAAATGAAGGTTGTCCCTCCTGCATAAAGAAGTTCAGGAATCTTTTCAGCCCATTTCTGATTCCGCTTATTGAGTATAAGCTCAATATAATCCTTATATTCTTCCTTAAGCTCAGGATTCGAAGTTTCATAAGCCTGATTCAGAATTTCAAGAACCTTGTTTTCATCAGCAGCTAAATATGCATTATATAGATCAGTCATTGTGATTTCCTGTTTTTCCGGATGCATGATTTCCTGCAAAGAATTTTTTAGATTCTGGAGCTGAAAATTCCAGGAACCAAAACAGATTACATCAAGCTGATCCTGTAAAATATCCATTCCCAGATATTTTACCTTACGTTTCTGCAATTCCTGCATTATGTACGAATCATATCCTTTGTTAAAATATAGACCTGAATTACCGTATTGAGAAAGAACTGTATTGAGTACCCATGGTTCAAAACGATAATAATTCTTTATATTTGGAATTGTTTTTTCAATATAACCGATTTCTTCTTTAGTAAGTCCTTCAGGAAGAGGCTTCTGATTTTTATTGTTCGTCATTAATGATAGACCGGATTTCATAAGCATTGTCATTACTTCTTTAGGAAGAGCTGCAATATCTTCTTCAGAAAGTTCACCATAATATCGTTTTGCAGAATTAAAGGCTTCATCTATGCATTCAGGCCACGGATAAAGACGGTCATCACCATAATGAATCGTTCCAAGACAATAAACGGTAGAAGACTTTCCGCGTTTATCAAATCCGTCAATCCGCCAGAGCATTGCATCAGGATATCTGTAAAGAATTGCCTTTTTCTGTTCAACCTTCGTTGAATTACATGCAAAGATAAATATAACAAATAAAGATAAAAATACAAATTTAAAATTCTTTTTCATAATACATTCCTTTTATTAATGATTCTAACCTGAAAGCTCCGCATCATAGAAAGAACAGTTGCATCTTCCTCCCTTCTTAACCCTGTAAAGAGCCTTGTCTGCCTGTTCTTCCATTTCTTTTACATATCCGCATTCAGAAAGTGAAACTCCGACACTCAAAGATACAGAAGGTAAATCATCCTGTTTATTCTGAAGCATTTTATTAAGCTTTTGAATTTTTGACTGGATTATATCCTCCGGTGAATCTCCGCATTTTGTCATTATAACTGCAAATTCATCGCCGCCGATACGTGCAACATAGTCTGTATTTCTGAACTGTTCGCTCAAAAGAAGTGCAATTTTTTTAAGTACTTCATCTCCCGTAAGATGACCATATTTATCGTTTATTGATTTAAATAAATCTATATCAATTATAAGATATGCAATCATTTCAGAAGAATCGGCAAGAATTGTCTTTATATGATTAAAGCCTTCACGGTTTATAAGGCCGGTTAAAGGATCATGCTCTGCTTTATGACGTAAAATCGATGTCCTGATTTCATTTTTATCTAAAAGACCATTATATGTTTTTGCAATATAACGTAATTCATAAGCACCCCTGTAATACATTCTTTGTCCTTCAGAAATGCATTTTATGTGCTGATGAAGAGGAGTTAAAACAAAAATTGCAAGGAAAACAAAAAGAACAAGGCTGACTGTAAAAAGCGTAATGATTAAAATTCGTTCAACCATGAACATTTTCGAAAGATCCTTTTCATCGGCCACACTCTGATTCAAATAAATATCAACAAGTGAGGCAGAAGCGGCAGATGTATAATCAATGACTCTTTTTTTCGATTCGTTATAACTTATATCAAAGAAAATCTGTCTTGCACGTTCAAGCTTTATTTCAGGACTAAGTTCAAGAACACCAGGAGCTACAGAAACTGCCTGTATTACCTGGGGCATATCTTCATAACGAACCTTTTGAGATTCAAGAATAAGTCTTATTGCATAATATTCAGTGCGCTGCATTGAAAGCGATTCCTTTAAGGCAAGCTTCATGTTAATATCACATGCATCGCCGTTATGCGAAAGCTCCAGGATTTCAATAGATTTTTCCCTGTTACGGAACTGTAAGGTTTCACGAAAATATTCTTCAAGATATTTTGAATCCAGATTTACTGCATACAAGGTAGCCTGACTCGTAAGATAATCAGAAGCATTTTTAAACTCATTGATTGCCTTATTGCATTCAGCGTAATCGTCCATTGAAGCCTTGTAAACATTATGACGTTCAGTTATCAGAAAAGATTCAACAAAAACAAGGACGCAAAGCAGGCAGGCAACAACCATAAGAAAAATATTTACGGTTTTAATTTTGATTCCTTTAATATCAGGATTGTTTTTTACCGACATTTTTATACCTTTAACGTTAAAACTTAGATTTTAATATTATAATATAGAAGATGTTTTATTTAAAGAGATTAATTCAAGCATTTTCATAAATATATCATGAGAGTTACACGAAAGACTCAAAAGATTATCATCCATCGTATGCAGAAGTCGCCAGGTTTGCGGAACAATTCCATGCAAATAATCATCGATTTCTTTAGAAGGAAGCATCGTAAGCTGAACACAGGGAATGCCGTTTGCAAGAAATGCCGCATTGTCTGAAAACGCAGTTTTTAATTTAAACCATTTACCGCCCGATGCTTTTTTTACAAGCTCCTCTGCCCTGTTTTCAAGAGCAATTACTGTATTTACAAGAGAAGCATTTGTATTTTCAGGAAAAGTGTTTTCGCAGATTACAGGAATATCACCGCGTCCCATGCAGTCAAAAACATAAATGTCGTTTCTGATAATATTCAGCCGTTTAAATACTTTTGCAAGCTCATACGATCCCATGCGTGTAACATTATTAATGTTTTTCAAAGGATTTTCAGGTTCAGGGGGTGTTTCTTCTCCATCAGTTAAAATAATCTGAACGTTATGTGCTTCATTTTTCTTAAAAAGCTTTACTGCAAATTCAAGAAGACAGTAAACAGCAAAGGAATTATCATTTGCCCCGAAGGTTTGTCCGGATCTGTCGTAATGCGCAATAAGAGTCTTTATTTTATACGAACGGTTATACTGACTTTCCGGGAAATCAACATAAACATGCTTTTTTTCTCCAAGCTGCAGAATTTTACAATTGATTGAATTATCATTCAGATATTGCCTGATAAACGAAAGACGGTCGCAGGAAAGAGAAATAAAATCAGAAAAATCAGCAGGAAACTGATACATAAAATGATTATAGACGAACAATTTTTTTTTGTCATTAATTATTCACTCAAGGTTTTATGCTATTCCATTATTCTTTAAAATCCGCTAAAATAATTTAATATAATTAAATTTTTTATCATGAGGAAAAAAATATGGCTACACCATTAGAAAATTATCTTGCCTCTTGCGGCGGAAAACCGGATGCTGCAATGTGCGCTTATGTTGCAAATCTTCAGCAGGTTGCGGCAGTCGGACCTGATATTGCAGCAAGCATCGTAAATGAAATTGACAACCAGAGAAGTCACCTTAAATTAGTTGCAAGCGAAAACTACTGTTCATTGAATGTTCAGGCTGCAATGGGAAATCTTCTTACAGATAAATATGCAGAAGGATATCCTGAGCATCGTTATTACGGTGGATGTGTAAATATTGATGCAGTTGAAAACATTGCGGCACGTGAGGCAGAAAAACTTTTCGGTGCAGAGTATGCATACGTTCAGCCTCATTCTGGTGCAGACACAAACCTTGTAGCATACTGGGCTATTTTAAGTGCTAAAATCGAAACACCGACTCTTGAACAGCTCGGAGTAAAAGCACTTAATGACCTTACAGAAGAACAGTTTGACGATTTAAGGAAAAAATTCGGTAACCAGAAGCTTATGGGTCTTGACTATTCATGCGGAGGACATCTTACTCACGGATATAAAATGAATGTATCTGCAAGAATGTTCGAAAGTCATCCTTACGGTGTTGATAAAGAAACAGGTCTTCTTGATTATGATGCAATTGAAAAACAGGCAATGGAAGTTAAACCTCTCATTCTTCTTACAGGTTTTTCTGCCTATCCTAGAAAAATCAATTTCAAACGCTTCCGTGAAATTGCAGATAAATGCGGTGCAGTATTAATGGTAGATATGGCTCACTTTGCCGGTCTTGTTGCAGGTAAAGTTTTTGAAGGTGATTTTGATCCTGTTAAATGGGCAGATGTAGTTACTACAACAACACATAAAACTCTTCGTGGTCCTCGTGGTGCAATGATTCTCTGTAAAAAAGAATTCGCTGACTATGTAAACAAGGGATGTCCTATGGTATTGGGCGGACCTCTTGGTCATATTATGGCAGCAAAAGCAATTGCATTTAAAGAAGCAAATACAGATGAATATAAAACATGGGCACATAACGTAGTAAAAAATGCACAGGCACTTGCCGAAGGATGTAAATCTCACGGTATTCCGCTCCAGACTGGTGGAACTGACAATCACCTTATGCTCTGTGATGTAACGGTTTACGGCTTGACAGGAAAACAGGCAGAAGCAGCTTTATTCAAATGCGGTGTAACTGCAAATGCCAATGCCCTTCCATATGATAAAAACGGTGCATGGTGGACTTCGGGAATCCGTATCGGAACACCTGGTCTTACAACTTTAGGTATGAACGAAGCAGATATGAAAGAAGTAGCAGATATCATTGACTTTGTATTAAAGAACACAAAACCTGGAGTTACGAAAGAAGGAAAGCCTGCAAAAGGAAAAATTGAAATATCTGATGATACAGTAAATGCCGCAAGAGAAAGAGTAAACAAGCTCCTCAAAGCCCATGTACTTTATCCTCAGCTTGATCTTGAATTCTTGAAAAAAGAATTTGTGAAATAAACATAAGGGGTCATAAAGACCCCTGTTTTTTTTATGCCTGTAAATAATTTTTTAGAATCAAACAACATTCGCCTTGACCGGCAGCTTCGTTTTACGGCTGAAGTGGATAAAATGACGTCGGTTTTTCGCCGTACAATGCTTATTGATAAATCACGCCGCGAAAATGATGCCGAACACTCCTGGCACATCGCTTTAATGTGTCTGCTCTTTGAAGAATATGCAGAAGAAAAGGTTGATATAAATCATGCAGTAAAAATGTGCATTGTCCATGATTTAATTGAAATTTATGCAGGAGATACCTTTGCCTACGATAAAAAGGGAAACCTCGATAAAAAAGAGCGTGAATCAAAAGCCGCAGACAGACTTTTTGCACAACTCCCGGAGGAACAGGGAAAAGAAATCCGTGAGCTTTGGGAAGAATTCGACGAAATAAAAACAGCAGATGCCAAATACGCGGCCTGCATGGACAGACTCCAGCCCTTTTTACATAATACCCTTACAGATGGTCATACCTGGACAGAAGGGCAAACCTGTTCCGGTGATGTTGAACAACGGATGGCTGTCATAAAGGATTTCATGCCCGAAGTCTATAAATGGGTACAGGCAAATATTGACAATGCTGTAAAAAAAGGCTGGTTAAAATAAAAGAAAAATTAAAATATAAAAAAAGACTGTACCCTATCGTACAGTCCTTTTAACCAAAATATTCTAAATAAATTAGAATTCTTTTTTTTCAGTCTTACGTCTCTTGTTCAAAAGTTTTCTTTCAAGAGTTGTTTTCTTCTGGTGAAGAGTGGCAGAAGGTTTTTCAAAATATTCACGCTTTTTGTATTCGCGGATGATACCTTCTTTTTCAACCATACGCTTAAAACGTTTGATTGCTTTTTCAAGGTTTTCTGAATCATCAACCATGATTGTTGCCATTAATGTTCACCTCCTTATTTGCGGTAATTCCGTAAAATATAACTATATTATCTGTTTTTTCGAAATTAATCAAGAAGATGAACATTACCGGAAGATATTTATTTACAGACAGTCACTTCCTGTGAATCTGAAACATAATCCCCGTTGAAATAAAGTGTCGTAGTATTATTTTCATCAATATATACATACCCGTTATATACTACTGTTCTGTAAGATCTTGTTTCATAGAAATATACGTTGAGTTTAACTTCGTATTTTCCTTCTTCAAGAGTAAAATTGCAGTTTCCGTCATACCCCGAAGAATTACTGTTCCATGCAATTTTCCATGAATTTGATCCGTATTTCCTTACGATTACTTCATCAATATAGCAGTCATTATAATTAGAAAGATTTACAATCTTAAGACGTCCATAATCGTTTGTATCATATTCGTAATCATAATCATGATAACGGCCTGAACGTCCAAAATCTTCATCCGGACAGATTATGATACAGCTTGACATCATAACTGCAACTGCAAGTCCTGTTATTACCTTAATTAATGTTTTCATATCTTATTCCTCCACAAAGCATTATCGCTTTTTCAACTCTCTATACGTACATTAAACCACATTTAAAAGCATAATACTTTAAAACCAGATAAGAATAAAATAAGTAAATTCTTATTTATGAAATCAGATGAAAAATCCGTTCATAAGTCCCTTTCCCTTTACTTCGACTTTAACAGGGGTCGAATATGAATAATATGATGATGTCTGAGAATAAGTTGTTTCAGAAACATGGATTTTCATCGGCTCTCCGGTGCTTTCCATTCTGCTTGCGACATTAACTGTATCGCCCCATACATCATAAATGAATTTTGTTTTACCGATAACGCCCGCAACAAGCTCACCTGAATTGATTCCTATCCTTATCTGAATTTTATTCGGAGAAATCTGATTAAATCTAGTTACATCTTCAAGAAGACCTTTAGCAAAACGAACCATCCTTAAAGCACCATCATTATTCTGATTATCAGAAAGACCGGTTGCCGCCATATACGCATCGCCGATAGTCTTGATTTTTTCTATACCTTCACGCTTTGCACGATCATCAAAAAGTGAAGTCATCTTATTAAGCATAGTTACTATTTCGGAAGCGGTCATCGTGCTGCTCATCTTTGTAAAACCGACAATATCTGTAAAAAGAACCGTAACATTCGGATATCTTCTTGAAATAGTCGCATCCGGATGTTCCGTAAGTTCATGGGCAACATCTTCAGGAAGAATATTCAGAAGAAGATGTTCAGCCTTATCGTTCGCAATCCGTAATTCACGTGTGCGTTCATCGACTGTACGTTCAAGCTCTGCCTTATATTTTTCGAGCATTTCAACTTCGAGTCTGTGAGCCCGTTCAATCTTACTGTTCATCTCCTGAATTTCAAAAACATAAAGGATGATTGCCATTCCGGTAATCGTCATATTCGTAAAATAAAGTCCTTTGTTAACGAACTGTACGTATACCGAAGCAAAAGGAACAAGCGTAAAAAGAAGGATTGGAATTCTTATTTTTTTGGGAAAATGCCTGTAATTACGAAGAAGACATATAAGCTCAAGAAACAAAACTGCAAATGTAATTCCATAAGCAATCATTCGTCCCTTTCCACGGATATAATTATTCGAAGGACTTATTGAATAATATAAACCTGTGAAAATCGAAACTATAAGGCTTAAAAAATCTGCATAAAGAATCCAGTCACAAATTTTTAGCAGAAACGGAACTTTTTCGACCGCCGCTTCCTGTCTGAAAAGACTTTTAAGATACATATTAAAGGAATACAAAACTAAAATTACAGACAAAAATGAAACAAAATGTGATGTCCATAAAATATACCATGCTCCTGTTTTCTGCACTCCTTCGTAAGCGATATTCATGCGATGAGAAAGCATTACAAAAAAACAGGATATTTCAAGCAGGAAAATAGAAATTTTTCTTGATTTAGAAAGATTCTTAGTAATTAAAACAAGGAAAGAAATAATGATACATATTCCTTCCAGAAAAAGCATTATGTCTGATTGATGAGTTCTGATAAATTCCATGATAATTCAGTATATCACAAATTTTTTTTTATTACAAAATATTATAGCATTACCTATTGACATAGTAGGTAAATAAAGCTATAGTTATTGTATAAATGACATACAAGGAGGCATTTCTATGGCAGATATTAAACAGAGTTCACTTGAATTAATAGGAGGAACTCCCCTCTTACAGTTAAACAAATATGCAGAAAAAAGCGGAATCAAGGATGCAGTAATTCTTGCAAAGCTTGAATATTTAAATCCTGCAGGAAGCGTTAAAGACAGAGTTGCACTTTCGATGATTGAAGATGCAGAAGCAAAGGGAATTTTAAAGCCTGGCGCAACAATCATTGAACCGACTTCAGGAAATACAGGAATCGGACTTGCAGCAGTTGCAGCCGCTAAAGGATATCATGCAATACTTACCCTTCCCGATACGATGAGCGTTGAACGAAGAAATCTTCTTAAGGCATACGGCGCAGAAATTGTACTTACAGAAGGTGCAAAAGGAATGAAAGGTGCAATTGCAAAGGCAGAAGAGCTTCATGCAAACACTCCGGGAAGCATAATCGCAGGTCAGTTTATAAATCCTGCAAACCCTGAAATCCACAGAAAAACAACTGGTCCTGAAATCTGGAAACAGACAGACGGTAAAGTTGACATTTTTATTGCCGGAGTCGGAACCGGTGGAACAATCACAGGAGTCGGAGAATATCTGAAGGAACAGAATCCACAGATAAAAGTAATTGCAGTTGAACCTGCAACAAGTCCTGTCCTTTCAAAGGGAGAAGCAGGCCCTCATAAAATTCAGGGAATCGGTGCAGGCTTTGTACCGGATGTACTTAATACAAAGGTATATGACGAAATCATCCCGGTTAAAAATGAAGATGCTTTTACTGAAGGAAGGGCATTTGCACACAGCGAAGGAATCCTTACAGGAATTTCAAGCGGTGCAGCACTTAAGGCAGCAAAAACAGTTGCACTCAGACCTGAAAACAAAGGAAAGACAATTGTAGTTCTTCTACCGGATTCCGGCGACCGTTATCTTTCTACACCATTGTTCAGTGATAATTAACATAAAATAATATCATTTTTTTCCAGGAGCAGAATGAATAAAAATGTGTTGTTTTTTTTAAAGCTGTGATATAATTATCTGACAGATTTAATTACAGGAGCAGAGACTATGGAACAAGAGGAGTCTTCCGGTAAAAAAAGTCATATACAGAAAATAATAGATAATATATCGGCTAATAAAGCAGCATCAAATTCCATTTTTATTCTTCTGCTCTTACTTTATGTCTTTGCCGCATTTGCAGTAAATCATACAGCAAAATCAAGCGAAGTTGTGACGCTGTGGAATACCAGGATTCCAGTCTCATCTTTTGCCGGCGTCATTTCATCAATTGCCAATATTTCACTCATTTTTTTAGTAGTCTTTTACCGCAAAAAAGGATTTTATACCTGTATTATTTTTTACATAATACATTTTGTTAAATTTCTTTTTACAATCTTCTTTTTACATAATATTCCAAGCCTTCCCGGATTCTTTGCCAGTCTTGTAACAATCATTGCATCGATAGTAATCTATCAGCGTAATAAGAAAATAGAAAACTATCAGCTTACCCTCCAGGATATTGCACTTACCGACTCTCTCACAGGACTTGCCAGCAAGCTTGCCTTTCTTGAATATAAAAATGCACTTAAAAAGAAAGGTGAAAAATTCACGATTGTTTCAATAGACCTGAATAATTTTAAAAGCGTAAACTACAGTCTGGGACGTAATACAGGAAATAAAGTTCTGCAGGAAATCGGTTCAAGGTGGAAAAACTTTGTCTTGAACAAACGATCCGGAACTCATAATTTTATCTGCCGTTTAAACGGAGACGAGTTTGCACTCATCATCCATACTTATAATTCAGAAGAAGAAGTTATAGAAACAATCAAAGAATATCAGTCACTTCTTGAAGAAAAAATTTCAATCGACGGATATGATTTTTATATTACTGCATCCTTTGGATATTCTGAATACCCTACTGATTCAGATTCAAGCGATACGGTTTTTTCTTATTCAGAGGCGGCATTATATGATGTAAAGAAAACAAACAACAGCAACAAAATCGCACGCTATTCTCCGGGATTACTTAAAACCGAACGAACACTTGAAATTGAAACGTTAATAAGGGCCGCTCTTGTAAACGATTCAATTTATTTTCAGATGCAGCCGCAATATGACATGGATCATAGACTCAGGGGATTTGAAGTTCTTGCAAGAATGAAAGATCAAAACGGAAACAATGTAAGTCCCGGAGAATTTATCCCTGTTGCAGAAAAAGTCGGACTTATAGATCAGGTAGACGGAACTGTATTTAAAAAAGCAGCTGAATTTTTCGGAAAACTCATTAAAAATCATCAGTCGGATATAGTTTTAAGCATAAATATCTCTGTCCGCCATCTGATGAAAGCAGATTTTCTTAATGAAGTAAAAGCAATCATTAAATCGACTGGAATTCCTGAAAAACAGCTTGAATTTGAAATTACTGAATCAATAATGATGGATTCTGCCGACAAAGCGCTTCAATGCATCAGGGAAATTAAAAACATGGGTGTACAGGTTGCAATAGATGATTTTGGAACTGGCTATTCATCACTCAGTTATTTATACAAATATCCCGCAAATCTTTTGAAAATCGATAAATCTTTTATTGATGAAATGAGTACCGGAGAGGCATCAAAGCAGTACGTAGCCGCAATCATTGCTATAGGACATACAATGGGCTTTAAGGTTATATCAGAAGGTGTTGAGGAAGAAAGTCAGCTTGAAACCCTTCGAAACATCGGCTGTGATTATATACAGGGATATATCTGGGGTAAGCCGGTTCTTCCTCAGCAGGCAGAAATTCTTTTAAATAGTTAAAAAACTATTGTGCGGAAGTTTTAGCATCTTCAGAAAATTTACTCAAGGCATCCATAACTCCGGATAAATTTGCCTTTACAATTTCATAATCTTCAGAATTGATGTTAATTTTCAGCAAAAACAAAGGATCTGCCCCGGATTTTTCCATTATTTCCTTCTGTTCAGGACTCATCGTTTCCTGCTGACTTTTCATCTGCATTTCAGCCGTAACTACTGCGATACAGCTGTTAATCATCTTGTATTTTTCAAGAGCCGGAGCTTCAATTCCATATTTCTGTAAAATTCCTTCAGCAGCTTTTTTCTGTTTTGATGACAGTTTTTTATTAATATTAATTTTTGCAGAATCAAATTCATTTGAAATTGCCGTAGAATTTTTAATGAAATTTTTTACATCACTGTCTGTTAAACCTGTGCTCTTTTTTTCTGCAAATAAAGACGCAGTAAACAGAACTGCCAGCAGCATCATAAAAATTTTTTTCATTTTAATCTCCTGTAAATGTAGAATATATTAAAAAATTATACTCCACTAAATAATAATTGTCAAAATTACGGCTAAACTACAAGTTCATCATCACGGTTGTTGATTATTAACCTGCCCTCTTCGTATGCCCGTCGAAGGTCTGCAAAAAACGAAGAAGTAATTTTTTCACATTCGCTTTTTTTCATAGGCTTTAATATTTCTTCCTGATCAAGAATTTCTGCCTTTCTTCCTGAAGAAACATTATCAAGAATCTTATTTCTGAACGCTTCATCTTTATCTGCAATAAGATATGCAATATCAACCTCAGTAAGATTACGAAGTTTTTCCTGAATGTATCTGTCGTCTGCGTCAAGAAGATCTTCCATGGTAAAAAGTCTTTCACGTATATTTTCACCAAGCTCAGGATCTGAATCTGAAAGATACGAAATGATGTTATGTTCAACTCCCGGAGAAAGTCTCTTTAAAATCTGTGCAAGCGCATTTTTACCGTCAATCACCTCTGCTTTTTCTGAAGTCTGTTTAAGTGATTTTTCCCTCATCGCTTCATCAACTTTGAAAAGAACCGAAGGACTTATAGGCTCCATTTTTGCCATCCGGAGAACTATTGTCTTTTTTTCATCCTCTTTCATCTTATTAATAACTTCAGCGGCTTTTTTCGGTGGAAGATGAGAAAGGACCATTGACTGTACACCGGGATTTTCATCCTTTATGAGAAGATAAATACGGTCACTGTCGGCATCAATCAGATAATCAAAAGGCTGTTTTCCTTCGTTAATTACAGATTTCTGAAGGACTCTCTCGGCTTTTTCCTTACCGTAGGCTTTTTCGAGCATTTCCCTTGCAGTATCAACACCGCCCATCTCCCGTGATTTTTCTAAAAGTGAACTGAACTGCTGAAGGATTATCTGGGCTTCATCCTTATCTACACTTCTGATTGTTGCAATCTCGGGAATGATTTTTTCAATCTGATTTTCCGGAAGATGAGGAAGAACCCTTGCTGCTTCATCCTCTCCTATAAGAATTAAAAACTTTGCTACCTTGCGGTAAATGCTTTCTTCTTCCTGTTCATCTGAAGGAACCTTTATGAGTCCGCCGTTTTTAAGATAGTCTGTTGCTTTATCAAGCTCTCCGTTATATGCCATTTCTCGAAGTTTATTCTTATTCATACAATAATTTTATAATATTTTTTTAAAAAAAACATAAAAAACATGTAACTTTTACAAAAAAATTTTGTCTTTTGTGTAAGATGTGCTACAATAGAAGTACATGATAATTTTTTATCGAATAGGAGTAATACATGAAAAAATTAATCACTTTATTATCAACTGCAGCTATTTTGTTAGCTCTTACAAGCTGTGGAACTACAAAGGTTGAACCAATTGAAGGTTGGACAGAAATGGAAGTTCCGGCAGGAAAACTTACAGTAATAGATCGTGCAGAAGAAGATTTGATCTGGAAAACAGTTGCAGGAGATTCTTCTACAAATGTTTCAATTTCTAAAAAATGGAAATGGGATTTCAAAAAATCTGTTTTGTGCGAATTCAAGGCAATTGACGAAAACGGAAAAGCTGGATACGAATGTACAAAGCTTCCTTCAAATGACTGGTCAGCTTTTGATTATGTTACAATCAAAGTAAATAATCCTAATGATTATGATCTTTATCTTTCGGTATCTGCAGAAGCAGCAGGTAAAAAAGGAACAACAGTTAATCTTTCTGATTCAATGAGATGTCCTCCAGGAGTACACACAATTGTATTCAACATTTCATCTTTCAAGGATACAAGTGCTGTTCAGAAATTCTTTGTAATCCAGAATGCTAAAGCAACAGAAGGTAAATTCTTCATGGATTCAATCATGCTTATTTCAAGCGATTCTTCATATAACAAAAACGAAAAATAATTTATAACTAATATTTTGTTAAACAATAACGGTTGTTTTATTGCAGATTTTTCTGTTCTAAAACAACCGTTTTTTATTGTTCAAATAAAAATGATTCAAATGAAATATTATGTTCTTTAAAAAATACAACCAATTGAAGACATCTAATAGCCAGATGTTTTTTTATTTTACATTCTATAGGATCAGTAGCTTTATAATTTCCACATGTTTTATAAGAACTATAAAAACAAGTGCCCCCACATAAATATCTTGCCCAACACAAAGAACATTTTTCTTTATGCGTTACATAAATATCAAAATCAATTTTTCTATAATCAATTCCATTTTTTATATTTCCCAAACAAAAATCCTTATTACCTGTAAAATATAAACAAGGATATATATTTCCTTTTGAATCTATAACTAGTTGTTCATCAAAAGCACAACGTTTTATTTTTTTTATCCTTTTAACAAAAGTATAAAAGGAAGAAAGAATCATATCCTCTCTTAAAATTTTAAACAATTTATAGTCACCATTAAGAACCGTAATCTTAAGTTCCTCAAATACCTCATCATATCCTTCTAATAAAGCAACTATGTTATTATCATTAAATGAACATTCTGTACCTGGTCTTACTGGAGTCATAGACATAGAAACAAAACCTAATGATAAAATATGATTAATAATTTCAAGAGGTTTAGGGAACCTAGATGTCAGAACAACAGATGCTTTAAGGTTTATCCCATTTCTTTGAAATTCTTTTATATTGTTTATTACTTCAGAATAACTTCCTTTTCCATTCCTATATTTCCTATTATAGTCATGAATTTTCTGAGGACCATCAATACTCACCCAAAGTGGATTTATTTTACATTTTTTTACAAAATCTATAAATTCTTTTTTTACACAAGTTCCATTCGTCATAAACCACATTGTAATAAAAGGTTTTTCTTTTCTGATTAAAGGACTATCACAATATTCATTTAAAATCTGTTTTAATAAACCCAAATCTACTGATGATTCTGATGTCATTGAAAAAGAAAAGACATACTCACTAGCTCCTGGTTTATAATGTTCAATTACATAATCCATGGAAGATTTTATTGTTTTATAAGTATTTATCTCTGAATCCTTTCTATTTCTATAACAATATAAACAATTCAAATTACATCTATTACTTGTATTTATCATTGCAAAGCATTTTTTGTCTGATTTAAGTTCAGGAATAATATCCTTCTTTGAATTTTGTAAAGTTCTACTTAAACTAAAAAGTTTAAAACTTTCATCAATAGAAAGATTTAAGAGAACACCTCCATGACTTCCTCTCTTTAATTCCTTTATGACATAAGAATCTGCAGTATAAAGAGAATGTGTAAAAGAATCATAAAACCAGAGTGTTTTTTCACCTTCGATTCTAAAAAATCTATTTTCATCATCTAAAACAGATAATACTGTTTTTAATTCATCAACAATCATTTTAATAAACAACCTTTTCTTATTTCAATTCCACACAAAAACATAATTATTTATCGAGAACAATATCTTTTGATTATAAACTATAAATATAGAATAAATAATAAAATTTTCTATTAATTAAAAAAATGATCCAATTATTTAACACAAAAATCTATAAATTTACCATATACATAACCAATCTGTTTATTATTTGCACATATTCTTAACCACGGTAAAATACAATCTTCAATAGTTTCTTTATTGCTAATAACCTCAATAATTTCTACCTTTTCATCTTTTTCAAAATATTTAATTATTGAAGACTCGATATTGCAGGATTCTCTTAAGCAAACGTTATCTTGATTTATAATTCCATATAATGGATCATTATTCTTTTTATCAGAATTTCTTGCAAGTCGAAAACCTATTGTTATGTAACGCGTTCTAAGAGGATTCTCACCTGCCCTATAATCTGCATAAATTTTTTTAGAAAGATAACATCCTCCTTTAATAACCCTATCATGCAATGTATCTTCTTTATCATATGTATTATTAGGCATATAAAAATCCCAACACCATTCATATATATTTCCAAACATATCATATAAACCAAACTGATTAGGACATAGCATTCCTACTGAATGAATACAAAAATCTGAATTATCAAATACCCAACCATATTTTGTTAATTCATCATAAGAAACAAAAAAACCTCCACTTGATGCAGCATATTCCCATTCTAATTCAGTAGGAAGTCTATACCCATTCTTTTTCTGATTCCATTCTACTGATATAATTTCTTCGTCTTGCTTCAGTATTTTATATACAGGATCCAATCCTTCTTTTTTACTCAACCAATTACAAAAATTTAATGCATCATAATACGATACATAACAAATCGGCCAATCATCTGGTAAAGGAAGATTTCCTTTGAAAACAAAATCATCAATATAAAAAATATCATCCAATAATTTTGAATCAGGACTACTTTCTTTTAAATATTCTCTATAAAGCTTTAATTGCGTTGTATATTTAGCAAGCATAAAACTATCAACCTGTTTTTCGTTCCCTGCAATAAAAGAATCTTCATCCTGATCAAAAACATAAGTACCCCTAGGTATATTAATCATCTCTATTTCAGAAACATTTTGTTTTATAGTACACGCTGAAAATAATAATATTGATACTAAAGAAAAAAATATAGATCTAATCATTTTTACCCTATTGTACTGAATAATCTTCCATAGGCTCTACTATTTTAATTGTATAATCATTTACACCCGGCCTATTCGGATCTAACGAATCAAGAATACGAGTAGTATTATTTTCTTTACTAATTCCTGTATAATGAATATAAACCTTTTCATTCTTTGTTCCAACATTAACAACTTTATAATTTTGTGCAATTCCAAAATCATAATTTGATTTATTAAAATCTTCTTCTGACATTTTTAATCCATAAGGGGCAGTCTCTGGATAAATAAATGATTTATGCTTTTTCAAACCTAAATTTTTCGCAAGAGAATTACTCATTTTATTTAAATCATTTGGTGAACCATCTTTAGCTATATAACCATTTTCTTTCCATTCTTTTACTACTTGATCTAATTGTGAAAGTTTAATATCTATCTTATTAGCATAGTAATTAATAAGTGTACATGTCTTACATGTCACAGTGCCTGAATTATCTAGATTATATCCATATCTTTTATCAAAATCATTTTGGTTAATTAAGTTAGTTGAATTATACACTGTTTCTTCTTCTTTTTTTTCTTTTACATCTCCTGGGATAGACGGACTAAAATTACCTGACGAATGACTGCTACCATTTTCATTAACTGTAGTCCCACCCTCATCTTCTACTATTGTAGTTGTTACAGTGCTAGTTGATTCAGATTCTCCACTTGAATGGCTATCGTTATCTTCGAATTTATTTTCACCAAGATTTGCAGAACCTCCACCACAATCTCCACCATTTACTTCTATCAATTGCTCTTCAGTCAGTTCATACACATCATCTGAAAAATCAAATATTCCATAATCTTTATAACTTTTACTTTTAAACATTATTTTTCCTCCTTCCGTTATTGTAAAAATGTACTAAAACCTTATTATATTTTACTATAATTCTATTAAAATTCAAGTAAAAAAATATCTTAAAATTATTATATTATACCTTTTTTTTTTTTTTTGTCTACTGCTATAATGTATGGGGGTAAAAAAAATACAAAAAAGTAGGAAGTGAAAAAAAAATATGAAAAAATACAAACCGATTCTTATTAAACAGCAAGATGAAACTGACTGTGGAGCAGCCTGTCTTGCTACTATTGCAAAATATTATGGTAAAATTACATCAATAACAAAAATAAGAAATTATGCTGGGACTGATTCAATAGGAACGTCTGCAAAGGGAATGGTAAAGGCAGCAAAAGCTCTTAATTTTACCTGCAAAGCTTTTGGCTCTAAGAGAAAACTAATTAAATCCTTATCAGTTTTTCCTTTAATTGCACATTTAAATAAAAATGGTAATCGTCACTATGTAATAATATATAAAATAAAAAACGATAAACTTTTAATTGCTGATCCTGCAGACTCAATTAAATGGATAAAATCAGAAACATTTCTTAAATGGTGGACAGGAATATTCATAATTCTTTATCCATCAAAAGAATTTAAAAAAAGCAATGATAACAAATCCTTCTTTACACGTTTTTTTCATCTTGTATCTGACAACAAAACTGTTGCAGTTCAGACCTTTGCCGCGAGTTTCCTCCTTACAATACTAGGTATTCTAGGGGCCTTTTATTTCCGTTATCTAATAGATAATGTCATTTATTCATATCTTCCTTCTGCCCTAATTTCTGTTTCAATTGCATATTTAATAGTAATCATATTCCAAAGTCTTCTTGGTTTTGCACGAAACAGTCTGATTATTTTTCTGGGGAACAAAATGGAAGCCTCTTTAACACTTGAATACGTAAAACATGTTTTTCATTTACCTTTAGATTTTTTTACAAAACGAAAAAGCGGAGAAATTCTTTCAAGATTAAATGATATTAATACAATAAAAAATGCTCTTTCAAGCATGACTGTAGGAATTATTTTAGACTGTATAATGCTTATTTTTGACGGAATCATTTTATTTACGTTCAGTTTTTCCCTGATAACAATCGCAATAATACCAGTCTTACTATCTACACTGCTTGTTTTTCTCTTTACCAAAAAATTTAAAACACTTATTTACCATAAATCAGTTATTGAAGCAGAAAAATACTCTCATCTTGTAGAAAGCATAAATGGCATATCAACCATAAAGGCTTTGTCAACAGAAGATGATACTTATGATAAGGCAGAGTTAAAAATTATTGAATCAATAGAAAGTACCTTCAAACTTTTACACTTAGGTAATTTTCAAAATACTCTTGAAACCTTCTTTACTCTGGCAGGAAATCTTGCTGTTTACTGGTTTGGAAGTTATTTAATTATGCAAGGCAAACTTTCTTTAGGAGAACTTATTGCTTTCGTAACATTATTAGGTTATTTTCTCGGTCCATTAAGCAGATTAATTACACTTCAACCCCAATTACTTGAAATATCTGTTGCTTCCAACCGTTTAGGCGAAATTCATGATCTCCCAGAAGAAAACACTATAAACCACGGAAAAATGATTCCACAAAATATAGAAGGAAACATATGCATAAGAAACCTTTATTTTTCATATGGGACAAGGGGAATAACACTCAATAACATGTCTCTTGATATAAAAAAAGGCGAAAGGGTTGCTTTTGTAGGACCATCTGGTTCTGGAAAAACAACCTTAATAAAGCTTATCTTAAAATTCTATAATGAAGATTCTGGAACCATAACACTTGATGGCAAAAACATAAAAGATTTTGATACAACCGAATACAGAAAACTTTTCGGTTATGTTCCTCAGGAAATTCTTCTTTTCAGCGGAACTATTGAAGAAAACATAACCTGGGGCAATGACGATGCTACTGCAGAAGAAATTTTCAAAGCAGCTTCTGATGCCGAAGCACTTGATTTTATTTCAAAACTTGATAAGCGTTTTGCATCAAAAATAGGAGAAAAAGGGGCATCTCTTTCCGGTGGAGAAAGACAACGCATTGCACTTGCAAGAGTACTTTTAAGAAATCCAAAAATACTTATATTAGATGAAGCGACCAGCAATCTTGACAGTCTTTCAGAAGCAAAAATACTCAAGACAATAGAAAAAATCAGTAAAAATAAAACAACAATAATTATCGCTCATCACCTTTCTACAATTAAAAACTGTGATAAAATATTTGTTCTTCAGGATGGTTATCAAATAGAAAGCGGGACTCATGTTTCATTAATGCAAAATAATGGTATTTATAAAAAAATGTGGCAAAGCCAAAATCAGGATAAATAATATGAAACTATATTCAGAACAGACACTTCCATTTACTCAAGAATATTTTCTAAGAAAAAAACCGGAATTTCAACAAATACTAATATGCATTATCGTTCTATTTTTTCTTGTAACTTTTATTTTTCTATCAGTAGCTAAATTTGAAGAAGTAATTAAAGTTACAGGTTATATAAGACCTGAGGATAATATATCGTCTGTATCAAATCCAGTTACAGGAAGAGTTAAATCAATTTGTTATAAATCAGGACAAGTTGTAAAAGAAGGAGAACTTTTACTTGAAATAGATCCAACACAATATGAAACAGAAAAAGAAAGTTTATTGACCAAAATATCAGAAGAAGAAAAACAACTAACAGCGTTATATGAACTAAAAGACAGTATTGAAAAATCCATAAATCTTGTCAACAAAGATAACTTTGAAACATATTTAAGATATGAATTATGGAGAATTAATCTTGCAAAACTTTATAATATAAAGAAAATTAAATATGAAAAATATATTCAAGAAAAAAAATTACCTCCTTCAATGACAACTGTTTCTAAACTTCATGAAATGGAATCAGAATATTTGATTTCCTGTAATGATTATGATAATCTTTATTATTCTTTCCAACAAAACATAAATACTGAAATAAGAGAATTAGAAACGTCGAAAAAAATTAATGAAACAAAAATACGAAAAATTGAAGATTCAATTAAGTTTACTAAAATTTGTGCACCTATAAACGGAATAATTCAAGAGGTAAAAACCTTCAATATCAATGACTGGATTCAGTCAGGTCAACTTATTTTTAATATCATCCCAGATAACAAAAAATATACAAAGGTTGAATTTACAATTTCTGCTAAACAAAGTGGGAAAATAGAAAAGAATATGAAAGTTAAAATGCGGTTTCCAAGCCTTCCTTATCATGAATTCGGTGGAGCAGAAGGCAACATAATTACAATTGACCCAGATATTACAAAATCACAAAGCGGAGATGCTTGTTTCATAATAAAAACAGATTTAAACAAACAATACTTATCAGATAAGAAAGGAAAAACATACCCTCTTAAAGTAGGACTTCAGGTTGATGGAAGAATAATCCTCTCAAAAAAAACAATTATTAAATATATTCTGGAGAAAATAAATATATGGCATTAAAAAAATTCATAGCCGCTATAATATCATTTTTTATTATTTCTTCTCCTATAACTGCAAAAAAAACCTACTGGAAAAAAGTTATTCAAACTGCATTTAAAAACAGTTCATCGGTTACTACTATAAAAAATAATTATGCAAAAGCTATAATACACAAACTACAATATACTTATTACTGGTTCCCAAAACTTCAATTGAATTTTCAAACGACAGCCACAAGAACTCGTGGAGATTATTTTTATATATTAAATTCAGGAACAACTCCATACCATACTTGGCTTTTAAGGCCATTTTCTTCATTAACACTTTACCAGAAACTACCAGGTCAAGGGACAATATCTTTATCTGCAAATTACAGTTTTAATTATCTTCCTGAACGAAATCTATTTATACAAGATCCTGAATTAAACCTCACAATAAGCCAAAGCCTATATCAAGGTATCTTTGGAATTTCATATGATCCTGAAACAGCTCTTATAAATGAAGAGTTTTCCTACTATAAATTATATTTTGAAAAACAAATGTCATCGGAATTTTTAAAAATAATTCATTTAATTCAAAATACGGATATTCTTTATACAGAAGAAAATTATTATCTTTCCCTTGTCGAACAATATGAAAGTGAATTAAAAACCTCTGAAGAACGCAAAAAGAATAAACTTGATTCAAATCTTCAGGTTTTTTATGCAAAACACCAGTATAATGAAGCATTAAATAAATTAAAGGAAATTCAATATAATAAACAATCTGCTATAAAAGAGCTATCAATATTCTATCCTAATTACAATCAAAATGAACTTGAACAAAAACGATATGAACTTTTTGAGGATATATCTGCTCTTTATTCAAAGTTCAATAAAGAGATAATTGATGAAAATTTAAATTATAATTTTGATGCAAATCTTTATGCTGGAATATTAAATCAATATTTATATCAATTTCAGCTACAAGAAACTGATTATGCTCCATTATTATACTTCTCCAGTTCTGCCAGTATAAACAACAATTTCAATTCTTATTATTCAGATTTAAATAAATCTTTTAGAGTTTTACTCGACTCCCCAGCACCCATAGATGTTACATTAAGCATAGGAATAAAAAAAACATTTGAAATCCCAAAAGCTAAAAAACTTAGAAAAGAAATATATGAAATTCAAAAAAAATCTATAGAAAAAGAATTTGAAATAAATACAATTAAACAGAAAAAACAACTAGAAATACTATTTGAACAGATTGAATCAAATTCTGAATATCTTAAAAGTCTAGAATATGAATTAGACATAGAACAAAACTTTCGCGAAAATAGAAAACAATTATATGAAAAGAATATTATTACACAAAATGAATTTTTTCAAAGCGAAACACTTTATTATCTAATTCTAAAAAATTATATCAGCACATTTTGGAACATAATCTGTGACAAAATAAATGTAATAAATCTATGTTCAAAAGATGCTCTTTTAATAAATACATTTTTAGGAGAAAATTATGAAAGCGTTTATTAAATTTTTAAGAATATCCTTAGTCTTAATAGCATTATCCACATTATTAAATGACTGTAAATTATTTGAACAGCCCATTGGAATGGCCGAACTTATAGATATATATACTTATGAAGATAGATATGAAGCAGACACGAATACAGGTTATACAGTGATGACTGATTCTGTACGGTATATTGGAGCAACCTTAAAAATCTCAAATATCTGTGATACAGGCATTTACAGTTCCACAATATCTATTAAAGCAATGTCATCAAAAAAAATCACATATTATAAAACAGTTTCTTTAGATATAACCATATCACCAGGAAGTTCAATCTATATTCCAGTCGAAATGGAAATAAATGTAAAACAAAAAGGAGAAACCTTCAACACAAAAGAAGAAAATAGAGAAATCTGGAAAAAAGATACTATAGAAATTATAAATGAATATTATAAATAACGGAGTTTAATAAAATGAAAAAAAATCTTAAATATATTTTCGTAATTCTACTTTTTTCTAATTGCAATATTTACAATCAGCCAGAAGGGAAAGCCGAACTTCTTGATAAATATACTTACCAGACTTATTTGGAAGCTACATTAAAACTCACGAATATAGGAACGTCAATTATTCACAATGCCAATATTACGATAAAAGCTTTATCTAAGAAAAACATTGTATACTATAATTCTTTATCCCTTGATGCATATATAACGCCTGGAAATTTCGTTTGTATTCCCATAAAAATGGAACTTAACTCAAAAATAAAAAATGAATTAGAATGGGATAAAGACTCTATGGAAATTATTAATACAGACTGGAAATAAAACTATAGATTATCTATAGTCTTTATAAAGCCTGCAAGTTTTTTTGCAGCGGCAATATGTGTTTTTTCTCCAGGATGTCCCCTTGCTCCCTTTTCATAATCAGCTTTTTCGAGTTTTTCTCTTGATTCGAGTTTCAGAATAAATACATTTTTATCATCCGTAAGCTTTTTATATTTTTTTATTCCGCATTTAATAAGGGAAGGAACGATATTAATTTCAAGCATTCCATAACACCAGATGATTTTTGCATAGGGATTATTTTTACGGATAGTCTTTAGAAACTCACATACGCTTTCAATAATTTTCGGACGGTATTCGGCAGCATCAGTATAAATTTTCTGTTTAATCGCTTCATTATCGTTAGTTCCAAGATTAATTACAACAAAATCATTTTGAACAGGAAAATTATAATTATTGTATATATTACTTGATTCTTCTGCCTTAAGAACCGAACATATATTCTCATAATGCGACGGAAGATTATGTTCTTTATTTCCATCCCAGCCCCAGCAGATTCCCCAGCCACACAGACTCATGACGTTCCATGAAGCATTTAAAAGATGAGCAGTTTTTACCGCATAAGTTTTTCCGGCCCTGAACCATTGAGTAATCCAGTCTCCTTCATTAGAATTTCCCGAAAGACCTTCACCTGAAGTAATACTGTCACCTACAAATTCAATGTTATATTTTCTTTCTTTTAGAGGAACAAAAAAGCCGCCTTCATTCAACCCAATCTGATTAACGCTCATCAAATGCTTTGAATCATCGGGCATCGGTTGGGTATCTTTAATTATTGTTATTAAATTTTCAACGTTTGGATTAAGATTTCGTGCAATGCAAATCCATTGTTTTTCTTTTGGAACAATAAATCTTGCGGTCTGGAAACCATTTACTTCAACACAAGCCCAGATTTCAAACACATCGTAATCAGAGGAAAGATTTACCCAAATCTCTGATGCCTTTACGCAGACTTCTACACAAGATGCTCCCCAGTAAAGATTCACAGTTTCATAACGGTCTGCAGATATTATATTTCTACCCAATATCCGTTTATATTCAATTTCATTAAGTTTATATGACTTCATACTTTTATTATAACTTGTTTAATTTATTATGACTATTCAGAAAACACACCCATTTCCTGTATTTTTTTATTTCTGTATTTTACAAGGACAGCAGAAGTTTTCTGCATAAGCTTTTCAAGATCTGCCTTTATCTGCTGTTTGATTGAAGCTGCAGTCTGTTCCGGATTTTTCTGAGCACCGCCCTTTGGTTCATCAAGAATACCGTTGATTACCTTCATTTCAAGTACATCTGCTGCAGTTATACGAAGCATTGCCGCAGCATCCTTCGCACGTGCCGAATCCCTTAAAAGTATGGAAGCACAACCTTCCGGTGAAATTACTGAATAGATTGCGTTTTCAAGCATGTAGATTTTATCACCTACTCCGATTCCAAGAGCACCACCGGAACCGCCTTCACCTATGATTATACATATAATCGGAGTTTTAAGCTGACTGAATTCACGAAGATTTACGGCAATTGCTTCACCAATTCCACGTTCCTCTGAACCAAGTCCCGGATAAGCACCCTGAGTATCTATAAAAGAAATGATAGGACGACCGAATTTTTCTGCCTGCTTTGCAAGACGAAGCGCTTTACGATATCCCTCAGGATTTGCCATACCGCCGTTACGATCAATTGTTTCCTTAAGATTCCTTCCCTTCATGTTTCCGATTACAGTTACAGGAATTCCATCTACGAATCCAAGTCCGCCGACAAGGGCAGGATCATCACCATAATAACGGTCGCCGTGAAGCTCAACAAAATTGTCAATTATAAGATTGATGTAATCAAGTGTTCTCGGACGATCTGCGTGACGTGCAAGCTCAACCTTTTCCCAGACCCTTGCAGTAGATTTTGCGCTTTCTTCTATTTTTTTTGTTATAGCTGCTATTTCATTTGTAATGTCTATTCCAAAATCCTTTGCCATTGCCTCAAGCTGACAAAGAAGCTGTTCATCATTTATAGTGTTATCTTTCATATTATCTTCCCTGAGCCTTTATGTTATGAAGTCTGAACATATTTATCCAGAAATCACGCTGTTCGTTTCTAGGAACTATACAGTCTACAAATCCCTTCTGTAACTGAAATTCCGCCCTCTGAAATCCTTCCGGCAGCTTCTGTTTGATTGTTCCTTCAATTACACGAGGTCCTGCAAAACCAATAAGTGCCTTTGGTTCCGCACAAATTAGATCACCGAGCATTGCAAAGCTTGCAGTTACACCACCGGTTGTAGGATCACAAAGCATTACAAAATACGGAATGCCTGCAACATCCATACTTGCCGCTGCACTTGAAGTTTTTGCCATCTGCATCAATGAATAAAGGCCTTCCTGCATACGAGCCCCGCCGGAGGTCGCATAAATAATCACAGGAACTTTTTTTTCAACTGCAAGAAGCATCATTCTTGAAATTTTTTCACCAACAACAGACCCCATTGAACCACCCATAAAGTCAAACGACATTATTCCAAGCATGCACGAAAAACCACCGATTTTACAGCTTCCGGTAATTACTGCTTCTTCAAGATTTGTTTTTTCCTTTGCCGCATTGAGTTTTTCTTCATATCCTTCCATGCAGATAGGATTATTCGAGGTCAGGTTTTTATTTATTTCTTCAAAAGTATTTTCATCAACAAGATATTTAATTCTTTCCTGAGGACTTATCCTTAAATGATGTGAACATTCAGGACAAACCATAAGATTTTTTCTGAAAACTTCATCTTCATGATTTATTTTACAATGAGGACATTCCATTTTTTACCCCTTTTTTCCATACAGTTCTTCATATAATGATGTTCCGAATTTTCCTGATTTGAACTGCTTTGTACTTAATATTTCTATCTGTGCCTTCTGATTAGTTTCAATACCTTCAAGCTTCAGTTCCTTAAGACACCTTAAAAGTTTTTTTCGGGCACGTTCCCGATCAGTATCAAAAGCAATAAGCTTTGCAAGCATTGAATCATAATGAGGAACAACCGTATAATCCTGATAAATAAAGCTATCAAAACGTACACCAGGTCCAGACGGAATCTGAAGGCAGCTGATTTTTCCAGGAGTCCTTGCATTGATTCTTGCTTCAATTGCCCAGCCCTTTAATTCAACAGATGAAATATCTATGCTGAATTTATTTTCAGTACATGCATAAATCTGTTCCCGGATGATATCAACCCCGCTTACAAATTCAGAAACAGGATGTTCAACCTGAACACGGGCATTAACTTCCATAAAATAAAATTCATCACCATTAACGAGAAACTCTATTGTTCCTGCTCCTCGATATTTAAGACCCTTGAAAAGATTTTCTGCACCCTCGTACATTCTTTTTCTCATCAACTCTGAAACTGCAGGAGAAGGACTTTCTTCTATAAGCTTCTGATGATTTTTCTGAACCGAACAGTCACGCTCACCAAGAATAAGTACGTTTCCTTTACCGTCACCCATAACCTGAACTTCTACGTGACGTGGATTCTGAATGTATTTTTCTATGTAAACAGTCTTATCGGCAAAATTAGCCAAAGCTTCACTCGATGCTATCTTTATATTTTCATCAAGATCTTCTTCCTTCCAGACAATGCGCATTCCTTTACCACCACCACCGCTTGCTGCCTTAATGATTACAGGATATCCGCATTTATCTGCAACTTCCTTTGCCTTGCGTAAATTATCGACTGCACCATCTGAACCAGGAGTTACAGGAAGATTATATTTTAATGCAGTTTCACGTGACTGAACCTTATTGCCTAAAAGCTCAATTGTTTCTGCTTCAGGACCAATCCAGATTAAGCCTGCCTTTTTTACATCCTTCGCAAACTGTGCATTTTCCGAAAGAAAACCGACTCCCGGATGAATTGCTTCACATCCGGTTCTTAAGGCTACTGTAATCAAGGCATCATCATTTAAATAACTTTTAGCAGAAGGCGGAAGACCAATGCAGTATGCTTCATCTGCAAGCTTTACATGAAGATTTTCCTTATCTGCCGTTGAATAAACAGCGACGGTTTTAATTCCCATCTCTTTACAGCAGCGGATTATACGGACTGCAATTTCACCGCGATTCGCAATCAATAATTTTTTTATCATCTGATCACCTGCGGCCTAGAGTTTTTTAATTGCAAACAGAGGCTGATCAAATTCGACAAGATCACCGTTTGCTACAAGAACATCGACTACTTCAAAATCGTAATCTGCATTCAAAGTATTCATCATCTTCATTGCTTCTATGATGCAGACTGGCTCACCCTTTTTAATTTTCTTTCCTTTTTCCGCATAGGCAGGAGAATCAGGAGACGGAGCCCGGTAGAAAGTTCCTACAATCGGTGATTTTAAAACATCGTTTGAAAAAACGTCTTTCTTTGACGGTTTGTTTTCAATTGCCATACCGGATGATGCTGCTGAATCCTGTGCCTGTACTACCGGCGAAGTATTTTCCGGCGTGATGATTTCTGCTGATTTTTTTACGGCACATCCATCATTAGCAGAAAACGCTTCTTTTTTTCTTAATGCAATCACAGATCCATTCTGATTTAAAGTAAGATCTACAATTTTACTTGCATTAAATTTATCCATTATTTCAAAAATAAATTCATCTGTCATTTCTATCCCCAAAATTAAATTACATCAAAGCGTTCAACTTCTTTTTCGTAATCTATACCGTCAATGTCAAATCCGCTTGTTGCAAGGAAATCATGGCGGTAACCTTCAAAATCGCCGAGTTGATCAATATTCTCTGCAGTTACAAGAGGCATGATTTTATTAACCTCTGCCTGAACCTGAGGATCCATTTCCCAGTCGTCAATTCTGATTCTGTCTTCTGAATCGAGTGGAATCTGTGCAGTACCGTCTATATTTTTAAGATAAAGTCTTTCTGAGAACAATCTGTTTATCTGCTCAATACAGCCTTCATGATTTCCCATCTTTTTCATAACCTTGAACAATACCGAAAGATAAAGAGGAATAATCGGAATAACTGCACTTGATCTTGTCACAAGTCCCTTGTTGACCGAAACATATGCTTCGCCGCCGATAGATTCAAGTATAGTTCGAAGCTTCTTTGCTCTATTTTCAAGATCTACCTTTGCCATACCGATTGTACCGCTTCTGTAAATTGCCTGTGAAAGCTCCGGACCGATATATGAATATGCAATGGTAATACAGCCTTTATTAAGAACATCTGCCGCTTTAAGCTGATTTATCCATCGTTCCCAGTCTTCACCGCCCATTACCTTTACTGTATTTGCAATTTCTTCTTCAGTTGCGGCTACAGCAGTAATTTCCTTCATTTCGCCTGTCATTGTATCAAATGTTTTTCCACTGAAATCCTTACCGATCGGTTTAATTACAGAACGATACATGACTTTTGTTTCAGGATCAGTTCTTACAGGACTTGCCAGAGAATAAACTACAAGGTCAAATTTCATGTTGTTTTCTTTTGCCTTATTGATTACTTCTGCTTTTATTTCATCAGAAAAAGCATCGCCGTCAATAGTACATGTAAAAAGACCAGCCTTTTCTGCTTCCTGATCAAATGTAAGATTATTATACCAGCCTGGTGTTCCGAACTTTACTTCTGTTCCTGCTTTTTCAAAAGATACACCGATAGTTGCAGCATCATACGCAAAAGCCGCACAGATTCTGCTTGCAAGACCATATCCGTTTGAACAGCCTAAGACAAGAACATTTTTTACAGGTCTGTGAATACCGGAAATCTTTGCATTCTTTTCCTTCTGTTTTTTTGTATATTCAATCTGATTTAAAACTGCCTGTTTGCATCCCTGCGGATGAGCGTTAATACATATATTGCTTTTTACCATTGGTTTCATTTTATTTTCCCCTTAAACTATTCTGCTTTTCCGACAAGACACATCCATTCTGCTTCTGCTGCAAGCTGTTCGCCGACAAAAGCCTTGCCGCTCTGTTTTACCATCTTTTTTGAAACTCTCAGGTTTTTTACTTCAACCCGAACTTTATCGCCCGGTCTTACCTGATTCCTGAATTTTACTTTATCGACGGTTGCAAGAAAGAAAAGACTTCCTTCGTCAAAAACCTTCTGATAACTCAAGGCTGCACCACCGCACTGAGCCATTGTTTCTACAAGAATTACACCCGGTACAACAGGATATTCCGGGAAATGTCCTTTAAAGAAAAATTCCTGTGGAGTAAAAGTATGCTCACTTACCGAGCCTTCTTCGTCTGCACTGATAATTTCATCACAGAATAAAAACGGACTTCTATGAGGAAGCAGACTTTCTATATCTTTTGTCAAACTCATCTTATACCTCTATATTTTTTTGAAAACTACGACGCCGTTGTGTCCACCGAATCCAAGTGAACCGGAAGCGACACATCTTAAATCATCTGCTTTCTGAGCTTTATTCGGAACATAATCAAGATCACAGCCATGCTCTAAATCAGGATTATCAAGATTGATTGTAGGAGGATAAACATTATCCTGCATAGCTTTAATACAGATTAATGCTTCAAGTGCACCGGCGGCACCAAGACAATGTCCTGTCATGCTTTTTGTAGATGACACCTTGATTTTATATGCATGGTCTCCAAGAGATTTTTTAAGCATTGCAGTTTCCGATGAATCATTAACAGAAGTTGAAGTTCCGTGTGCGTTATAATACTGAAGCTCTTCCGGTTTAATTCCTGCATCATCGAGTGCAAGTTTAACGGCAAGTGCACCGCCTTCTCCGCTTGGATCAGGACTTGTTATATGATATGCATCTGAAGTTCCGCCGTATCCTGCAAACTCACAATAGATTTTTGCACCACGAGCCTTTGCATGCTCATATTCTTCGAGGACAAGCATTGAAGAACCTTCGCCCATAACAAATCCTTCGCGATCTTTATCGAACGGACGACTTGCTTTTACGGGATTATCATTATAGGAAGAAGCAAGAGTCTTCAAAACACTGAAAGCACCTATTGAAAATCCTGTTACGGCACCTTCTGCACCACCTGCGATACACATATCTGTACGACCGCTTCTAATCTGATCTAAAGCAAGACCAAGAGCATCTGTCGAAGAAGCACATGCAGTCTGCAGTGTCCAGGAAGGACCTTTAATTCCAAGAAGCATGCTTACATTACCGGCCCCCTCGTTTCCGATAAGCATAGGAATTGATAACGGAGGAATGCGTGAAGGACCTGCTTCAAAATATTTTTTCATTGAGCCTTCAGTAATTTCAAAACCACCGATTCCGCAGCCGAGAACTATAGATGTTCTTTTTGAATCGATTGTTTCTTTTGTAAGACCTGCATCTGCGATAGCCTGAACCGATGCAGCGGCCGCAAATTGACAGAAGCGTGCCATTTTACGGGCTTCCTTTTTATCGACCCATTGTGAAACATCAAAATTTTTTACTTCACCGGCGATTTTTACAGAAAAATCTGTAGTATCAAATAAAGTAATCTTATCTATACCGCTGCGGCCTTCTTTTATTCCTGCCCAGGTTTCTTCTACACTGTTTCCAAGAGGACTTACACAACCAAGCCCAGTTACTACTACTCTACGTTTCATTTTATCCTCCACTATTTTTTTAACAGCCCATTCCGCCGTCTACACCAAGCACCTGTCCTGTTATATACGAAGAAAGGTCACTGGCAAGGAACAAAGCCGCATTCGCTATATCTTCCGGAACTCCTGCCCTTTTAAGAGGAACAGTTTCCAGCATTGCATTCTTAAGATCTTCTTTAAGCACTGCAGTCATATCAGTTTCAATAAAGCCCGGAGCAATGGCATTAACCCTTATGCCTCTGGAACCGGTTTCCTTTGCAAGACTTTTTGTAAAACCAATTAAACCTGCCTTACTTGCTGCATAATTTACCTGACCGCCCTGACCGTGCACTCCTACGATACTTGACATATTGATGATTGAACCTGAGCGTTTTTTTATCATATCTGAAGAAATTATCTGACTTGCAAGAAATGCGCCTGTAAGATTTACGTTTAGAACTGCATCCCAGTCTTCTTTTTTCATACGGAAGCTTAATCCATCCTTTGTAATACCGGCATTATTTACAAGAACGTCGAATCCGCCGCTTTCTTCCAATGCCTGTTTAATTACTGAAGTCCATTGTTCAGCATTCTGTGCATCTGCATAAAACTCATGAAATTCACATGAATTTTTTACTGCAGCTTCCTCGAGCTGTGATTTTGAAGCAGAAGGCTTTGTACATACCCCCCATACCGAGGCACCTTCGTTCAAAAACTTCAATGCTATTTCCTTACCAATTCCTCTTGAAGAACCGGTGATCAAGGCTTTTTTTCCTGCTAACAACATTTTTAATTTACCTCCAATGTTTCTACAGTATTTATTGCATTACATGAAATATTTTCTGAATATCCGCTGTCACGCCATAATCCCGATAAAACTGTCCCTGGTCCTACTTCAAAAAGCTTCCAGTTATCGTTTACCGAAGAATTATTAAAATTTATGATATGCGCAATTTCTGCTTCTTCACTTGTCCATCTTACCGGATTCGTAAAATGCAGTACTGCGAGTTTTGCTGCTTCTTCACCGGTTGTTATTTCTTTACCGGTTACATTTGAAAACAATCTTTTTACAGGATTTTTAAAATTCAGTTTTGCAAGCTCTGTTTTAAATTCATCACCTGCTTTCTGCATAAGAGGCGAATGAAAAGGACCTGCAACCTTTAATCTGATGAATCTTCTGCAGCCTGCCGCGGTACAAAGCTCCTGTGCTCTTGATAAACCTTCATCAGTTCCGGAAACTACTGTCTGCTTCGGACTGTTGAGGTTTGCACAAAACGCAAGGTGTTCTTTTTCGAGAGATGCTACAGCCTCTGCAGTCTGTTCTGGTGTAAGACCAATTACGGCTGCCATTCCCGGTAAACTTCCATTGCAGGATGCGGCAAGTTCATCGCAAACCTTCTGCATGATTTTACCGCGCTTTGCAACAAGACTTATTGTTTCTTCAAAGGTAAGCACACCCGATACACAAAGAGCGGCAAATTCACCAAGTGAAAATCCCGCACATATATCGCATTCAATACCTTTTGATTTAAGGACTTCTGCAAGAGCAAGGGAAGCAGTCGTAATTGCAAGCTGACTCCTGTCACTTCTGGAAAGTTCAGCTTCTTCTGTTTCCCACATATATTTTGAAACCGGCTCACCGGTAATCTTTTCTGCAAGTTCAACTATCTGCTTTGCTTCTTCGTATCGTTCACAAACATCAAGCAACATTCCTTTTTTTTGAGCTCCCTGTCCGGGAAACAAAAATACATTCTTCATTACTTTTCCTTTATAAAATCAAGAAATTAAAATCTGAAGGCAGTTCCTGCCCATGTTAAGCCGGCCCCAAATGCCGCACTTACAATTACTGTTCCTTTTTTTATTTTTCCTTCCTGCTGCATATCATACAAAGCAATAGGAATTGAAGATGATGATGTATTGCCGTATTCCTTTACACTGCAGATGAATTTTGAAAAATCATAACCGAGGCGTTTTGCAGCCGCACTCAAAATTCTTTCATTAGCCTGATGGCATACAAAATAATCAACCTTATCTTCAGTAAGATTTTCCTTCTGCATTACAAGATTGATTGCATTTGTCATGGCATTTACTGCAAAGTTATAGACAGCATGACCATCCATTTTCATTAATCCGTCAGATGAATCTAGATAAAGAGCCTTTGCCCCTTTTCCATCTGAACCGGAAACAAAGCTTAAGACTTTTCCGCACAAACCACCTGATTTTTCACAATTCAAATCATCCGTCCTCTCAAGAACAAAAGCACCAGCACCGTCACCAAAAAGGATGCAGCTTGAACGATCGGTCCAGTCTGTAATTTTACTTAAAACTTCAGTTGCACAGACCAAGGCATATTTCCAGCCGTTTAATTCCATCATGGCACAGGCATTGTTCAAAGCATAAAGAAAGCCCGAGCATGCACCCATAATGTCAAAACAGGTTGCATTCACTGCATCAAGCTCTCCCTGAAGTACACAGGCAGTTGAAGGAAAGCCCTGATAGATTTGTGTTGTTGTAGAGCAGATAAGTAAATCAATATCCTGCGCCATAATACCGGATGCTTCAATTGCCTGTCTGCATGCATCTGCACCAAGAGTTACACAATCTTCTTTATCATTTACAAGGTAACGCGAACAAATTCCTGTATGAGACTGGATCCATTCATCACTTGTATCAAGCTCTTCCGGCAGCTGAGAATTCAATATTTTATTCTTAGGAATTGCTTTTCCTACAGCTCTTACAACTACAGACATTAAGCTAACTGACCTTTAATGAAGTTATATGCATCACCGACAGTTTCAAATTCGTTTGCCTTGTCGTCAGGAATTGAAACACCAAGTTCTTCTTCAATAGAATAAATCAATTCATAAGTATCGAGACTGTCTGCTTCAAGATCTGTTCTGAAATTTGCTTCCATTGTAATTTTTGCTGCATCTACATCGAGTTTTGATGCAATTAAACCTTTGATTTTTTCAAATAATTCGTCCATTTAAGTTCTCCTGAAATATTATTTAAAATGACACTTTTACACTTTTTGTCATTTCGTATAATTAAAACTTACAGCAATAAGGCTTTATTTGTCAATAGTTCAATCTGAATTTTTAAATGAAATTATGACTAAGTGTTATTCCGTATTTTTTATACTTTCAACTTTTTTTAATTGACATCAGAGTATCCGCTAATTAATCTACAATTACATTGCTTTTTTAAGGAGATATTTTATTATGGCAAAAATCATAAATGGTGAAAATTTACCGAACATTCCATGGCAGGATAAACCAAAGGACTGGTGGCTTCCGATATGGCGATACAGCGAAAATCCTGTAATAGACAGAAATCCGTTTCCAGGTATGGGACGTATTTTCAACAGTGCAGTAATTCCATATCAGGGAAAATTCAAGGGTGTTTTCCGTTCAGAAGATGCTCATGCACGTCCGTTCCTTTATCTTGGTGATTCAGATGACGGCATCCACTGGGATTTTCAGAGTGAAAAAATCCATATGCATGATCCGGATGGAAAACCTCACGATCCGTTTTATGCTTACGATCCGCGCTGTGTAAAAATCGATGACACTTATTACATCATGTGGTGCGGTGATTTTGACGGAGCTTCAATTGGAATTGCTTCTACAAAAGATTTTAAAGACTTTACGCGAATGGAAAACCCGTTTTTACCGTTCAACCGTAACGCAGTTTTATTCCCGCGCAAAATAAACAATAAATACATCATGCTTTCACGTCCAAGCGATTCCGGTCATACACCGTTCGGCGACATCCTTCTTTCACAATCACCGGATTTAAAATACTGGGGTGAACATAGACTTGTAATGCAGAAAGGAGGAGACGGCTGGTGGCAGGGATTAAAAATCGGCTGTGGTCCAGCCCCTATTGAAACTGATGAAGGATGGCTTATGTTCTATCACGGAGTATGTCAGACCTGCAGCGGTTACATCTATTCCTTCTCTGCCGCTATTCTCGACCGTGACAATCCTTCAGTAGTAAAATACCGTTGTGGTGATTACATGCTTACACCGGAAGCCCTTTATGAAACGACAGGCTTTGTTCCGAATGTATGCTTTCCGGTTGCCGCTTTAACCGACGCTGCTACCGGACGAATTGCTATTTACTACGGATGTGCCGACACAGTCACAGGATTATGTTTTACAACAGTTGATGAAACGGTAAAATACATTAAAGATCACAATGAACTCGGATACTGGGATAAGGATGAAGGAAGGTTTTAATTTCTGTTTTTATACTGTATGATTAAGACAGGAGATTTTAATGATTAAGTTCAATAAAAAAAACATGACATTCCGCCTTGAAACCAAAAACTCTGTTTACATAATGGCAGTTTACCGGGGAATCGTCTGCCACTGTTATTACGGTTCAAAAATCGGCGAAGAAGATGATGTTTTTTATCTGACACGTTCAGATGAAATTCCATACGGGCCTTCTGCAATTGAACGCGAAAAACTTTCTTTTGAGGATATGTTTTTTAAAGAGCTTCCTACAGATGGACTTGGAGATTTTCGTGAAACCTCACTCGCAGTTTCAGATGAGAACGGAAACAACGCCATTGAACTTACATATAAATCACACTCAATCATAAAAGGCACTGAAAAGCTTCCGGATTTACCGTCTGTTTTTGCCGATAAAAATCAGAGCGAAACCCTGCAGATTGTTACGGAAGATAAAATTCTAGGTGCAGAGGTAACGCTTTACTACACAGTATTTAACGATACAGATGCGATTGTCCGTTCTTTCTCAATTAAAAATACTGACAAAGAGCATTGCTTTTATATAAAGAAAGCATACTCTGCTTCCTTTGATTTAGATAATAATAATTATGATGTTCTTACACTCCACGGAAGCTGGGCACGGGAACGTCATTTTGACAGACATCCTGTTCACATGGGAAAACAGTCTGCTTCTTCGAACAGAGGAGTTTCAAGTCATCAGGAGCATCCGTTCATTGCACTTTTAGAACACAATGCCGGTTTCAACAGAGGAGACGTTTATGCCCTCAACTTCATCTATTCAGGAAATTTTATTGCACAGGCGCAGCTTAATCAGTTTGATTTTGTACGGATGGTAATTGGAATAAACAGTGAATATTTCTGCTGGAAGCTTGAAAGCGGTGAAACCTTTTATACTCCGCAGGCAGTTTTAGTTTTTTCTGACAAAGGCTTAAACGGGATGACCCATGCTTTCCACGACCTTTACCGCGAACATCTGATAAGAAGTCCATACAGAAAATCCATGCGCCCTGTTTTAATCAATAACTGGGAAGCAACCTATTTTGATTTCAATACAGAAAAGCTTTTACGCATAGCAGAAGAAGCGCATAAAGACGGAATCGAAATGCTTGTAATGGACGACGGATGGTTCGGAAAAAGAAATACGGACAACTGCAGCCTTGGTGACTGGGTTGTAAACGAAGAAAAGCTTCCCGGCGGCTTAAAATATCTTACGGATAAAATAAACAGACTTGGAATGAAATTCGGAATATGGTTTGAACCTGAGATGGTTTGTCCTGACTCAGATTTATACCGCGCTCATCCGGACTGGGCAATTCAAATTAAGGGAAGAAAACCCGGGCTTTCAAGAAATCAGCTTATTCTGGATATTACAAGAAAAGAAGTATTTGATAACGTTTATAATCAGATTAAAAATGTATTAAAAAGTGCGAACATTGAATACGTAAAATGGGATATGAACCGCCAGATCACAGATGCAGCTTCCCTTGATTTACCAGAAGACAGAACCGGTGAATTCTATCACAGATATGTACTTGCACTTTATAAAATGCAGGAAAAGCTTATTACTGATTTTCCGGATCTTCTTCTTGAAAACTGTTCTTCAGGAGGCGCACGCTTTGATCCGGGAATGCTTTATTACAGCCCGCAGATCTGGTGCTCTGATGACACTGACGCTATAGAAAGGTTGAGCATTCAGGAAGGAACAGCCTTGATTTATCCGCTTTCAACAATGGGTGCTCATGTTTCGGTATGCCCTAATCATGCTGTCGGACGAACTACTCCATTTAAAACACGAGGTTACGTGGCTTTAAGCGGAACCTTCGGCTATGAGCTGGATATAACAAAGCTTTCAGAAGAAGAGCGAAGTCAGATTCCTCTGCAGATTGGACTTTACAAAAAATACAGTGATTTAATAAGAAACGGTGATTATTACAGGATTGAAAGTTATCAGACAAACAAAGAAATTGACTGCTGGCTTTCGGTAAGCAAAGATAAGAAAAAAGCACTTTTAACCTTTGTTCAGGTTCTGAATCATCCGGGCTGTAAAAGCAGAATCATAAAACCATCGGGACTGGACGAAAACTTTACCTATAAGATTACTTATCTTGATAAAGGTCAGTATCAGAAAAAATGCGATGAATATATTCTTTCCGGAAAAACAATCATGAATGCAGGTATTAAAATCCAGCGTGACTGGGGCGATTTTCAGGGACGCCTGATTTATATGGAAAAAATCTGATTCAGAATCTGAAATAAATAAACGGATTATAAGTCGAAGCAACAAGCAGAAGAACACTCAAAACAAAAAGAACAAAGGCTGCAAGAGTATCAAGTAAAAATACAGTCTTTGACTTATCTTTTTTTGAAAAAAGAATGCCATTTAACGGAAGCGAACAAAGTATTGCAGGAATGAGGAAAAGAAACTTGCTTGAAACATCCGCATGCTCTGTAACGTAATTTATAAAGAGCGTATTATTTTCATTTACAAACAGTTTTTTAAGGATAACTCCAAACTGATTAAAATTTTCTATTCTGAAAATGAGCCAGCCGAAAAGAATTACTGCAAGAGTGAAAACTCTGTATGTAATTTTACCGAAGGATGATTCCAACGGTTTTCTGAAAAAAAGATACTTTTCAAGAATAAGGAAAAATGCATAATAAACTCCCCATAAAATAAAATTCCAGTTTTCACCATGCCAGAAACCGGTAAGAAACCAGGTAACAAGAATATTAAAAACATGACGAAGAGGCTTTACCCTGTTACCACCAAGCGGAATATAAACATAATCACGGAACCAGCTCGAAAGCGTAATATGCCATCTTCTCCAGAAATCAGTAATCGACGACGCACAGTATGGATTATTAAAATTCCTAGGAAAAGTGAATCCGAACATTTCACCAAGACCGGCAGCCATCAGACTGTAACCGAAAAAATCAAAATAAATCTGCAGTGCATATGATATTACAGAAAGCCACATTACTGCACACGGAATCCCGCTGATATCTGAAACCGGTAAATTAAGAATCTTATCTGCCGCAAGAGCAAGATTGTTTGCAAGAATAACTTTAGATGCAAGCCCAAACATGAACTTTTTGAGACCGCTTATAAATTTTTCAAGCGATTCATTTCTTGAAGATATTTCTTTCTGAATATCAACATAGCGCACAATAGGACCTGCAATAAGCTGAGGAAAAAGACTTATATACAGCGCAAGATTTAAAATATTTTTCTGCGGTTCTGTTTTTTTTCTGTATACGTCAATGACATAAGAAAGCGCCTGAAACGTATAAAAACTTATTCCGATCGGAAGTGCAAAGGACGGAACCGTAAAATCACTGTGAAAAACAAGATTTATGTTGCGCATAAAAAAGGATGAATATTTAAATAAGAGCAGAAAGAAAAGATTGAAAAAAACACAGAAAATGAAAATCGGTTTTGAATGCCTGCTTTTATCAAACCAGAGGGCGCATAAATAATTGACCGCTATGGAACAAAGCATCAGAAAAATATAAACAGGTTCTCCCCATGCATAGAAAAAAAGAGATGAAAGCAGAAGAAAAACATTTCTTACTGCAAGCTTTCGTGGAAAAAAAAGTTTCAGTACATAATAGATAATGCATACAGCGGGAATAAATATAAATATAAAATACAGACTGCTGAAAACCATTTTTAATCCTCTTTTTTAATCCTGTACCCAAGCGAGCTGATGTTACCGATGATTACAACCTTTGAAAGCTTATTTTCTGTCATGTAATTCTGTACATCAAAATCATAACCATACCATTCCCTGTAATGACGGAAATCAAGCACGTGTGTTTTATTATAATGACTCGCAATAAGCTCATTAACTGCATTTGTAAAAGAAGTTCCAAGAATAAGAATGCTTTCTTTTTCCGGCTGATTAAAATCATAAACAACCTTTGCACGGTCATCGCCATAATAAAGTCCGTAATGATTCGAATAAACCTTGTGCGGAAAGTCATCATCAGAAACATACCATGAACGGAAGCCGTACTCCTTTTCCACATCATTAACATAAGTTTTATACGGCTTTAAATTAAAAAGATACACATGAAATTTCTGATTGGCACATCGTAAAAGATTATCGCGTGCATAAGACCCTTCAAAAACCGCATCATAAGTATGACTTGAAACAGGCTTTACAACCTCCACATCATCACCTTCAAGCATCTGCATGATTTTTACATAACCATGATAGGAACCGTTATAGTTCCAGTGATGATCCGTCTGATAAAAATAACGTTTATATTCATCAAAGGAATTATAGGTGAGCTCGGAATAACCGGTCATAGGCATTTTAGTTTTTATATAATCAAGCGTTTTATATTTGTGAAGATCATTGAAATCTGCTGATTCAGATGACATTATAAAGAAAAGATATTTCGGATAAGTAACACGTGCAAGCATTGCAGGATCATAAAGCTCAAAGCAGTATTCTTCAGGAGCATGCGGTTTTTCAACAAGATATCCCGAATCATCGAGCTTATAAATTTTATCTGCCACTACTTCCTTATAAACATATCTGCCCTTATCTATCTGAACATTTTCATCTTCATTTTGTACGATATTTTTTTCTGAAGGTTCTACTTCCGCCGGATGAGTTTTTTGAAGCGATGAGACAGCCCCGGTAAGATGATTGTAAAACTGCTTTACGCCATATTTAATCTGCGAAGACCATAAAAGCTGATCACCGATTGAATTTTCCATCTGCGACTGATATTCACCATTTAAAAATCCGGTGATTGTAAACGAAGGGACCTTCTGAAGCGTCCTGTTTTCTTCCACGGAAATTTCCTGCTGCGTACGAAAAACAACAGATGAAAAAAGACATAAAATCAAGGCAGAGAAAAAAATATACAATATGGAAACAATTGTTTTAAATCTAAAGGCTTTCATTTATTGATTTAATCATTTTATAGGAAAAACCCGAATTAAGTAAAGCGGCAGTAAGTTTTTCACCGTTTTTTCCCTTTTTCAAAAACTTTTCACAGGCTTTTTTACACAACGCTTCTTCATCATTTTCAGAAAAGAATTCCTCTACGGCATTTTTAGAAATCTCTCTTGAAATTCCACGTGATATAAGCTCATTAACAAGCTTTGTTCTTCCTTCACAATGATTGAGCATTCTTGAATGAATCCAGGCCCGTGAAAATCTTTCGTCACTCAGATAATTCTTTTTTTCCAGAAAATCAAGCGCATTTTCAATATATACCTTCTGATATTTTTTATTGATTAATTTCTGATACAATCCGAATCTTGACTGTTCACTTCTTGCAAGATATTCAACCGCTTTAAGTTCAACAATGCATGATAAAGCGGCATCAAGAAGTTCATTATCCTCGTGTTCATTAAAATTCTGTCCTGATGAAATATTTTCAATCATGATAGTTTTAAGATAATCCTGGCGGATAAAAAAAGGATTTCCCGATTCCTGACAGACCTTGAACATTCCCTGATAAGATGTTTCATCAATCGATTTTATTATCATATAATTATTTTATTTAAAAAAAGATTATCGGGTCAAGCCCGATAACAACAACATCAAGATACAAGTACAAAAAAAAGCGACCAGAAAAACTGATCGCTTTGTAACACATATAATCTGAAACAGACTAACGTTTTGAGAACTGGAATCTTCTGCGGGCACCACGCTGACCGAACTTTTTACGTTCAACCATACGTGAATCACGTGTAAGATATCCGTTAGCTTTAAGTGCTGTACGTGCATCAGGATCAATCTGAACTAAAGCTCTTGAGATTCCGTGCAAACATGCAGCAGCCTGTCCGTTAAGACCACCACCCTGTACGTTAATAAGAATGTCATATTTATTTCCCATTGAAGTTACAAGGAGAGGCTGATTTACAATCTGAAGCTGTTCTGCAGATGCAAAATAATCCTTTGCGTCTTTACCGTTAATTACGATTTTTCCTGAACCATCGCGAACAAAAACACGAGCAACTGCTGTCTTTCTTCTACCAGTACCAATAGCAATATTTTTTACCATTTTCTACACCCCTTAATTAAAGTTCAATCGGCTGAGGATTCTGTGCTGCGTGAGGATGTTCTGCACCAGCGTAAATCTTAACACAATCCATCATCTTGCGGCCAAGACGACCATTTGGAAGCATTCCTTCAACAGCAATTCTCATTGGATCTGTCGGATGCTTTTCTGCCAATTTTTCATAAGTGTGAGCACGAAGTCCACCTACAAAACCTGTATGATGGTAGTAAATCTTTTTCTGTTCTTTTCCACCAGTTAAAGCAACTTTATCTGCATTAATAATGATGACAAAATCACCCATCAACTGATTTCTTGTAAATGTCGGTTTGTTTTTACCACGAGCAATAGAAGCCGCTTTTGCAGCAACTCTTCCCATTGGTTTTCCGGCTGCATCAATAATATACCATTTGCGAGCCTGTTCATTTTCTTTAACGAAAATAGTTTCCATGATAGTCCCTTAATTATCAAAATTTTTTTTGCAGAAAAAAAACATCTGCATCCTGTTTCATTCTGCTATATGCCAAAAGATGAGCAGTCTTAAAGCATATTTAACGGGTATGATATGTTATATTTTTTTCAGTCTTTAGTCAATATATATGAAACTAGTTATCTGATTTTGAAGCTTCTTCTTCAGCTTTTTCTTCAAGTTTTGCTTCTTTTTTATCTTTTAAATCTGCAGCACCTACAAAAAGACAGATTAATCCGATAAATGCCGCAAGAACAGGAACTGAGCCCTTAAGAAAATTTATAACGTCTGCACCCCAGTTAAGCGGTCCCATTGGTAAAACAGAAAAAACTGTAAATGCAATAAAAATAATGCCAAGAATAATTGAAATCATTTTTCACCTCTTTATTTAATTTAGGATAACATTAAAAAAGCGATATTTCAATAAGATTAATTAAAATCGCCAGCCAAGTTCAATATTCGGAATAATAATACCTGTAGGCATGTCTTTTATGAATGCATGAACATAATTGCATCCTGTTTTTATATCAAACGGACGGAACGGCTGCCAGACTAAATCAACACCTGCCTTTAACGCAAAGCTGCACGAATATTCAAGAGGTTTTCCCTCTCCTGCAACAGTAGATTTGAATTTTGCAAACTGCATTAAATAAACACCCGCCCCAGCATCGGCCCTTAAAAACAATTTATCGTCCACAAGCGGAATCTGAACCATATAATCAAGGGTTACTACTGCATTCGGAATTACGACACTCTGATTACTGTCTTCCATCGAAAGAATTGATCCTGCAAAAAAACAGTTTATTCCCATTCTGACATTCTGTAAATCTGCAAAAAGCGATGTGATTTCACAATGCGGAGAAAAAGCGCATTCATTGCCATTATAATATCTCATTTTTCCGTCATACAGGTAGAATTCACCGCCACAGCCCATTGAAATGTAAAAATTCAGATAATCTTCTTCCCTTTTGATTTTTACGATTTTAAAATTTTTCCAGCTGCTTACGGAAGCCTCGCGACCAAGAATATCATAGGCTGTGACACGGAATTTATATGGGCCGGCAGGCATTGAAAATTCAACGAAAGTATCTTCCGTTTCAAAAAAAAGACTTTCTTTCGTATCCTTTGAATAAATCTCGACTTTATAAGCCTCTGCTCCTTCACACTCATCCCACTCAACCTTCTGAACATATTTTTTTGGTGCTTTAGTCTGACCAAATACAGATGATGATAAAACGAAAAACAGAAAGCTTAAAATGATTATTTTATTTTTATTCTCCATACTGTTTACCCGGTTTTTTAGTCTTAACCTTCGAAGGAACGACAATTTCTATTTTAAAAGAGCCTGTACTTTCCTTCATCTGATTCTGTTCACCGTAAGCAATAAGATGCCATTCAAAATCACCAAGGTCAAGGACATTAAGCTTCGTAAATTTAAACTCTGAAACAGAGCCGATGTTACTTTCAAACACCTGCTTCAATTCATTTTCATTCTTTTTATAAATAATGATTTTATAATCCCGGACATTTTTATCCTCTTCCCATGAAAAAACAATTGATTTGTTTTCTTTAAGGTAAACATTGTCGATAACAAAGGATTCCTGAGGTGTTTTCAAAACAGGAACAGAAATTTCTGCAATGGAAATCTGTGGTTCTGTTTTTGAGGGCTGTTCCCCCTGTTCCACTTTTGGTTCACTCTGCGGTGTTTCAACCAGCGAGGGTTGTCCCCCCTGTCCCCCCTGTTCAACTTTCTTTTCTTCCTTCTTTATTTCCTTCTTTTCTTCTTCTATTACAAGCTTCTTTTGTTCTTTTTTCTTTATGACGGTAACCTTTTTCTTTTCAATTACAGGTTTTTCCGTTTTCTTTTCAATCTGGTCAGCTTTATCAATTGATTTTTCTTCATCCCTCGTTACAGGCGTATCTTCTGTTTTATTCCTTACATTTGTGTATTTTATATTAAGTGTATAGGCATCTGTATAATGCTTTTCTCCATCCTCCGTTAAAACACAAATCCTCCAGTAAACTGTATAACCAGGAAGATTATCGACATTTACACTGTCTGAAGATGTTTCAATCTGCTTCAAAATAAAATCAAAATTTTTATCTTCGGCAAACTGAACAATTATCCTGGCAGCTTTATTCTGCTTTGAAAGTTTCCATCTAAAAGTAAGCTTCTTCAATCTTGTGCTTTCTACAATATAATTATCCGGCGGAAATAAAAGTCTGTCGTTATCTTTTTCTGCTTCATTTATATCTATTACCGGCTCCAGTTCAAGCTCAGGAACAGAGCTTTCGATCTTTTTTATTACGCTGAAGCTTTTTACTTCATCAGACGGTGAAAATCCGATGTCATTTACACCATAATATGGAACAACTCTCCAGTAATATTTTCCTTCTACAAAATAATTAATGCTGAAATTCTGAGAATAAAGATCTTTTTCATAAAGGATGGAAACAAAATCTCTGTCACCGCTTATCTGTATTTTATAAAAATCTGCTTTGTCTGCTTCTGTCCATGAAAAATCAATTACAGGAAGTTCTGCAGTTTCATAAAATACACTTTCATCATAAGGCGCTTTTAAAGACGGCCTGTCAAGTTTTACGAGAGATATGATTCCCTGTGAACAATAATTTTTGTAGCCTTCTGCATAAACCTTCCAGTAAGTTTTTCCGACCGGTACTTTAAGCACTTTAAAATCACCGGTGATATCATCGTATAACTGTACATCCTTCGTAAAATTCTTGTCGGATGAAGTTTCAACAAAGATTTTTTTATTTTGAGCGTCACTGGAACAATTCCATTTCAGATAAACATCCATAAGCTTGTCGTTAAAAGTAAAAAGTCTGTAATTGTTCGAGATTGATGTTACCCTAACAGGCATTTCAATCCATTCTCCATGAGAATAAAATGCACCTGCTTCACCGTCACTTTTTATGCTTACTTTCCAGTCACCATCAACAACAGCAGCCTCTCCTTTTAAAACTACGAAATAAAGTCTTCCCGAAGGATCTACCTGAGAAGAAAGTTTTGATTCCTTTTCTACAACAATCAATCCACCATCAGGAGTCTGAACAAGCATTTCTTCTGAATCAGTTTCAATTTCAACATCACCTTTCATTACAAGAACTTTAGCTTCTTCAAAGATCTGCACCATGGCATTATCAAAAAGCTGGATGACAGTATCACGATTTTTATAGGTAATGAGTGCGCTTGAATCTTCTGATGTAAGGACCATATCGTTATTATAGAGAGGAGAATTCTGCCTGAGCATTTCCCATACGACAGAGTCAATAACCTTTCTCTGCGCAATGTGATATTTATATTTTATTAAAGCAATCTCTGTTCTGCCTTCTGTCCTTCTGTCAATTTCCTTATAGCATAAATATCCGAAAAATGCGCAGACCGAAAGATAAAGAATTGAAACAAAGAGATCAATTAACAGAAACTTTATCTTCTTCTTTGTCAAGATTGACTCCTGTAAAATCCGGTTCCTCTATTCCAAGCAGTTGTCGAAGCTCTTTAAGGTTTCCCGGTCCTTCAGGTCCTGCCGCCTTCAGACACTGAGGATCTGCGGTAAACGATGGATTTCCTTTTCTAAAAAATGCTTCAACATCAAAAGAAGGCATATTTACGACTGCATAAAAATGCTGTTTACCCTTTCCTTTTACTTCAAAAGTTACCGGAATCTGTTCAACGATTATTTCGTCTGCCTTATATTCATCATCAATTTTGTAATCATTACTTTCGCAGCGGATATATTTTTCTTTCAGAAGATTATATGTGCTTTCGGTAATAAGCATATCGGTTCCGCAAAGCTTGTTTGAGCTTTCTGTCCTGCTGGCAAGATTTACTGCATCACCGATTGATGTAAATTCCATTTTATCCTGAGAACCCATAAAACCGACTGTAACTCTGCCCGAATTAATTCCACATCCGATTTTTATATGAGGTCTGAGTGTTCCGTTTTCTTCCTGGATTCTATCTGCAAGAAGATTATATTCCATAAGTGAATAACGCATTGCAACAGCTGCCTTTATGGAACCAAGTGCATCTTCAAGAACATTTTTTTGGTGATTTTCAACAGCAGCTTTTTTATTTTCATCATCTTCCGGTAAAAGCTCAAAATCAAGACTATCATCACGAAGTACACCCCATGCCGCCATAATCGCATCGCCTTCAAATTTATCAACAGTTCCGCCTGCAAGCGTAATGCAGTTGACCATGCGCGACATATAATCATTCAGAAAGCCGATTATCTGTGCTGCCGAAGTTTCACCATATTTTTTATTGAAGCTGTCGGAAACTGCTGTAAAACCACGGATATCACTGAAAAAAATAGTAACATCCTTCAGGTGAGGTTCAAAATCTATCTGATTTTTAACGATTGCATTTGTAACTCCACGATTTGTGAGTTTTGTGAAGGTGTTGAGCATCTGCGTTTCATCTCTCGTGCTTTCTATTAATACACCTATTTCATCCTTTCTTCTGCGGTCCATCTCCTCTAAAAGAGAGGGACTGAAATCTCCGTTTTTAATAAGCTGTGTAACTTCAGTAAGATTATGTAAAGGACGTGCGAGAGATTGAGAGAAAATCCAGATGAATAAAATTGTAAGAGCGATGACTGCACCTGTAAAATAAATGTTTGTCATCGTTGTTTTATGAATTCCCTGCATTACAAAATCACTGTCAACTTCAGTTATTACCGAACAGCTTCCGATTGAAAGCGTCGTATAACTGCAGATGAATTCTTTATTTTCCGGCGAAAGATAGCTTGTATACGAGGTTTTGTCCTTTTTATTATCTGCAAGCAATTTAAAAACAGGAAGACTGCTCACATTTTTTGAAGAAAGCATGTATTCAATATTATTATGAACAAGTACATTTCCGTTTGAATTGATCAGATATGTAGAATTGATCTTATCTTCTGCAAGTGTATCGAACAGCGTCCTCGAAGAAAGAAGTACAATAGCAATCTCATTTTCACTGCTTTCTACCGGCATGAATACCGAAAGCATGGGATTATTAAACGAAGGACTTGCATTTTCAAACTGAAGGATTCCGTTTTGTGCTTTTTGTATAAGCTCTTCGTAATGTGCCGCATAATTCTCTATATTAAAAGATGATATTTCGTTTGTTACAAAAAACTCGTTGTTAAAAAAGCGTCTTCCTGAGGTTGTAAAATAAATAGCCGCAATATCATTGTTCCGCTCAAAAAAAACTGATTCACGATCCTTAAGAAGGGTTTCATCCTCTATAATCTGAATCTGATCATAAAAGGAATTGACAGTTGTCTCAAGGGCAAGGAATTTATTTGTACAATCCGATGCCGTGCGCTTGTTGATTGTATATACGTTGTAATACGTGTTTGTCGTAGTATCTCTTTTACTGGTGATGGAAACAAAGGCAGTTATAAATCCCATTGAAATGATTATAAGAGGAATAAAAATACCAAGCATTTTGACGCTTATAGGACGTTTTACACGTATCCTGAACTTTTTCTGTCTTTTTTCAGGTTCAATTTTTTTTTCTTCTTCAGATAGTTTTTCTTCTTTTTCTGGAATTTTTTCTTCTTCTTTCGGCTTATCCTTATGAGCGTAAATGAATCTTCCGTAATCAAGTTCTTTTTCCATAAATCATCTCATTTAAATAGAATATTACTCTTATAATATCGGAATAAATTTCTAAAAAAACTATTTTTTTTATTGACATAAAGCGTGTTATGTATCATTTTATGAATAGTGCGTTTATGCAAATATCATATTTTTATTGAGGTGCTTGAGTGAAAGGAAGTCAGGTTACCATTGATCATGTATCCAAAAAATTCGGTGACTTTGTTGCCCTGGATGACATCAATTTCACTATTAATCCGGGAGAATTTTTCTCTCTTTTAGGACCATCCGGCTGTGGAAAAACAACCCTTCTTCGTATTATTGCAGGATTCGAATTTCCTGATGAAGGAGCCGTTCTTTTTGATGACAAGGATATTATTCCCCTTCCACCGGATAAAAGACCTTCAAATACAGTTTTTCAGACTTATGCGCTTTTTCCACATATGACTGTTTACGAAAATGTAGCTTTCCCACTGCGCCTGAAAAAATTACCGAAAGATGAAATTGACAAAAAAGTACGCGAATATGTTCATCTTGTTCAGCTTGACCAGCACATCGATAAAAAACCTAACCAGCTCTCTGGCGGACAAAAACAGCGTGTAGCAATTGCCAGGGCCCTTATAAACGAACCTAAAGTTCTTCTTTTAGACGAACCATTGTCTGCACTGGACGCTAAATTAAGGGCAAACCTTCTGATAGATTTAGACAGACTTCATGATCAGATTGGAATTACATTTATTTATGTAACTCATGATCAGAGTGAAGCTCTTGCAGTTTCTGACAGAATTGCCGTAATGAACAAAGGACATGTGCTTCAGATAGGTTCACCTTTTGAAATTTATGAAAGTCCGGCTACCCAGTTTGTTGCTCAGTTTATCGGTGAAACAAATATTTTCGAAAGCACAGTCGTTCACTGCAACAAGCAGAAAGAAGATGATTACATGGTAACCCTGAATACTCCAAGCCTCGGTTTACAGGCTCAGCTCAAGGGAGATACTCAGGCAACAAAAGAAGAAGATAAGAATATTCTTGTTACAGACTACGAACATACAGATGAAGGACAAAAGGTTGCATTTACAATCCGTCCTGAAAAAATCAGAATTACTCTCGAAGAACCTGATGTTCACGGCCGCAAAGACATCAATGTATTTAAAGGCATTGTTGAAGAACCTGTTTACACGGGTTTCCAGTCAAAATTCTATGTCCGTCTTGATAACGGAACAATAGTAAAGGTATTCAAGCAGCATACGAATTATCTTGATGACGGTCCTGAAATTGCATGGAAAGATCAGGTTTATATCTCATGGTCTGCAGAAGACGGATATATTGTAGAGGATATTAATGACTAACAGACAAAGCCCTCAGCTCAAGCTGGCATCAAAAGCATATTCTGCGAAACATAAAAAATCAAATCCGGGACCAGGTTATGCATGGCCTATGGGAATCTGGTTCTCATTGTTTTTTATTGTTCCGCTTATAATCATTGTTTCTTATTCTTTCATGAAACGTGATATATATGGTGGCGTTTTAAAACAATTTTCTTTAGATGCCTATAAACAGATGTTTTCTAAAACCTACGGACTTATTTTCATCCGTACTTTATGGATAACCTTTGTTTCTACGCTCATCACAATCCTCATAGCACTTCCATGCGGATATGCAATGGCAAGAAGCAGACATCAGACTATGCTTCTTATTCTTGTAATTGTTCCGTTCCTCACGAATTCTCTTATCAGAATTTTTGCGTGGATGACAATTCTCGGTGACAATGGAATTTTAAATTCAATTCTGGAAAAAATCTCGTATTTCTGGAACACTATAATCTGCAGAAATCCGAAAGCATTTTCGCCTCATAAATTCATGTATACGAATTTTGCAGTAATCCTCGTAAGCATCTATATGTATCTTCCTTATGCGATCCTTCCGATTTTTACTGCAGTAGACCGCTTTGATTTTACCTTGATTGAAGCATCAAGAGATTTAGGAGCAACAAAACCTCAGTCAATGATAAAAATCCTTATTCCCGGTGTAAAAAGCGGAATTGTAAGTGCAATCATATTTACTTTCATTCCGATTTTCGGTACCTATACGGTTCCACAGCTTGTCGGCGGCAAAGGAAGTTACATGGTCGGAAACATCATCGTAGATCAGGTTACTAAAGTCAGAAACTGGCCTCTTGCATCATCATTCAGTATGATTATTACTCTTGTAAGTATGGCAGGCGTTCTTTTAATGCTCGGGACAAACAAAAAAGAGACAAAACTCAACAAAACTTCAAATAAAGAAGATTCCGGAGTCCCTGAAACAAAACAGAATACTGCAAAGGAGGCTTCTTTATGAAAAATCCTTTAATTCAGATAATAAAGAAAAATCAGGCTTCGGCAAAATCTGAATCTAACAGACACGCAAAACGAACCTGGAAAAAATTCAACAGACGCGTAAGCTTTTCAAATACAATGCTCTGCCTTTCACTACTGTTCCTTTTTATTCCTCTGTTCATAATCATCTTTTTTTCATTCAATTCATCTAAAGATACGACCTTTACCGGGTTTTCTTTCAAATGGTACGAACAACTCTTTTTTGAATCTGGTCCGTTGTGGCGTTCACTGATGAACAGTCTCATCGTTGCCTTTACATCATCGCTTGTTGCAACACTTCTCGGGACCCTCGCATCTATAGGTGTAAGCTGGTACAAATTTTTCGGACGCTCATACATACAGTCAATAAGTTTCCTGCCGATGGTTCTTCCAGAAGTTATCATGGGTGTTTCACTTTTAAGCTTCTTCAGTGGAATAAAGCTTTCACTTGGATTATTTACAATCTTCATTGCTCATGCTACCTTCTGTCTTCCGTTCGTTTATCTTATGGTAACCGCCAGAATAGATGATTTTGATTATTCAATCATAGAAGCAAGTCATGACCTGGGCGCAAATGAAATCCAGACACTGTTCAAGGTTATTATTCCTGCAATCATGCCGGGAATCATTTCGGGTTTTATGATGAGTGTAACAATGTCACTTGAAGATTACGTAATAACATCTCTCGTAAGCGGACCTGGAAGTTCAACCTTACCGCTGTATGTTTATTCAATGATAAGATTCGGTGTAAGCCCCGTAATCAATTCACTTTCCTTTGTGCTAATCCTCATCATCTGTACTATTGCAGTTTTCCTCAGAAAAGGATTAAAATCATTTGCAGCGGCACATTAATGATAAAACAATTCTGACAGTAAGATTCATTTTGTTAAAATGATACTGTCGGATTTTATTTTTATATCACAGGATTTTTACAATTATGAAAAAATTTTCTGTAAAGGTATTTTTTGCAGCACTTGTATGTGCTATGACTATGGGTCTTACTTCATGTAAAGATGACGGCAAGACATTGTATATCTACAACTGGACATACTATACTCCAGATTCAGTTCTCCGTGATTTTGAAAAAGAATTCGACTGCAAAATTAAAGTTGACTATTATGCATCGAACGAAGAAATGTATAACAAAATCAGAGGAGGCGGCGGTAAAGGTTACGATATCGTAGTACCTTCTCAGGATTTCTGTTCGATCATGATAGAACAGGGAATGCTCGCAGAACTTGATCAGTCTAAAATGACAAACAATTCAAAGCTTAATCCACTGTTAAAAGATATGATGGCTTCTTATGATCCTGAATTCAAATACTGCGGTCCATATTATCTTGGAGCAGCTGGAGTTGCAGTTAATAAAACAAAGGTTCCTGCAGGTTCTTATGAACGCACCTGGAACATTTTCGCTGACAAACAGTTCAAGGATCATGCAACTATGATGGACGATATGCGTGAAGTTTTCGGTGATGCATTGAATTATCTTGGCTACAGCGTAAATACTTTAAACGATGATGAACTTGCAAAGGCAAAGGATCTTCTTTTGAACAAATGGAAGCCTAATCTTGTTAAATTCGATGCTGAAGGTTTCGGTAAATCTTTCGCAAGCGGCGATTTCTGGTTATGTCAGGGTTATGCCGAAGTTATTTATTCAGAAGTTCCGGAAGAAAAATGGGCAGATACAATCGATTTCTTTATTCCAGAAAACGGCGGTCCTTCATATCTCGACAGCCTGTGTATCCTCAAAACATCAAAGCATCAGGAGCTTGCAAACGAATTCATAAATTACATCCACAAGCCTGAAGTTTATGCCAAATTCCTTGATTTCTTCAACTTCCCATGCTTTGTAATCCCGGAAGCAAAACAGTTCACAACAAACACACCGATGTACGACGCAGAACAGATGAACAACTGTGAATTAAAACTAGACATAGGAACCGGCCTGGACAAATACAATGCCTTATGGCAGGAAATCAGGTTCTCAGAATAGAAATAATCGAAGATGCGTTAAAAAACAACTGCGAATACCTGGAGCAGTTGTTTTAGCATCATCTTTCTAATAATTGGAAACACGTTAAAAACAGTTGCGAAAACCTGGAGCAACTGTTTAGTGTTCTCTTACATAATCGAAGATGCGTTAAAAAAATTCGCGAAAACTTGGAGCGAGTTTTTCAGCATCTTCTTGTATATTGCACATATCGTACTCTTTTTTCTTCCACTGCCCTTTTCACTTCTTTTTCACGATCACTTAATTTAGAATCTCCGGTTTTAACTTCTATAAAAACAATTTCATCGACCTTATCAGTTTTAGAAAGTCCCACAAATCCTATAAAATCTACTGGTTTACCTATAAACTTTACATCAGCGGCATCACATGGAAAATCAGGTAAAAATGGCGCTACCTGCTCAGATATCTGACCACCGATTACAGCCCTGGATCTTTTTATGGCATCCGCACGTATTGATTTTATCATTGAATTAAATTTAAATTTCTGAATAATTAAAGAAATAAATAATATCACGGTAAGAATTATAAAAAGTAACAAAATAAGATTATATTTGTTTAATAATTGTTCCATGTATTTATTATAGGCAGAATTATCCGATAATTTAACAGATAAATGCCATAACAGGAGTTGTATATGAAAAGATTATTTTTCATTGTTTTTGTTATTTTATGTTTATGCGGATTTTCATCAGCTCAGGAAGGAATTTTCAATCAGTTGAAAAAGACCAATGGATCTTCTCCTTCTACCACCTCATCAGCTGTTTCCAATTCTTCTTCTGCATCAATTCTCTTTCAATTCAAACAGAACGAAGGTGATTCACTTCTGCATACAAGTGAAGTAAATGAAGAAGCCTATCTCAATGATGTTCTTAATAATACAACTCAATTCATTAACAGAATTTCAACTACAGTTCAGGAACAGAATGATGATAAATCTGCACGTTTATATACAACTTACATGACAACTCAAAACACTCTCATGAATAAAACAGGAAATCATCTTTCGTGGGGCGATGAGAATTTTGTTACAACAACAAGAACTATAAATGGGAAAATTACTGATTCAAGCGATTCTTTTTTACCAACTGTTTTTTCCGTTCCCTCATTTCCTGACAAACCGCTGTCTCCCGGCGATACCTGGACAAGCGAAGGAAAAGAAGTTCACGATTTCAGGGAACTGTTCAACATGAAAAAAGCAATCAGCATTCCTTTTACAGCAAAATACAAATATGTAAGAAATGAAGTGATTGATAACAAAGAACTCCAGGTTATCGAAGTTTCATATCAGTTTTATCAGAACAATTCTCAGGCAAATATCAATAATGGTGAATATTACTTAAAGGGAGCCGGAGTCTGCAAAGAAACAATCTGGTGGGATAATAAACTCGGTAACATAGATCACTACATCGAAGAATTTCAGATTATCTTTTATGCAATAGACGGCACGAAATTTGAATTTCGGGGAAAAGCTCACGGAGAAGTTACCGAATACAAATCCGTAAACAATGATGACAAGCTCAATGAAATTCAAAAAGCGATTCAGGATCTTGATAATATCAACATTACTAAAGGCGAAAAAGGATTGACAATCAGTATTGAAAACATCCAGTTTGAGCCTGATTCAGACATTCTTCTTGAAAGTGAAAAAATCAAGCTTAAAAAAATAGCAGAGATTCTGAAGCAATACAAAAATGATCTTCTTATCACCGGTCATTGTGCCGCAAGAGGAACTCAGAATGCACGCCAAAAGCTTTCTGAACAACGCGCCCAAAGTGTTGCCTCTTACCTTATTGAACTTGATGTCCGCGATGAAAAACACATTTTTACTCAGGGAAAAGGATCCAGAGAACCTGTTGCTTCTAATAACACAGAAGAAGGAAGAAGCAGAAACCGTCGTGTAGAAATAACTATCATGGATTAAGGGAAACTGCACGCAGCCTTCCCTTCCATAACAGTCCGGCTTCTTTTATTTTTCCGCTCTCTTTAAGCTGTCTTATAACTTCAACGCTGTCTGCATGTGTCCATATATTTTTCTCTATACTCTTTCTATAACGTACATTCATATCTGAAAAAATTCTTTCTTCAATTTCCATCTCATTATAAAAATTTCTATTCTTCTTTATAATGGAATATGTAATCTCCCAATCCGACGTGTTCTTTACATTATCACATACATCACATCCGCTGCATACAGTCTTTTCGGCACCAAGAGCATCCAATAAAACCTGTCTTCTGCACGTATCGGTTTCTGCAAATTCCTTTACCATCCGTTCCCTTGAGTTAATTCCAAACGCACCGAACTTTTTCGAATCTTCAAGACTCCAGAGCATAAATGCCTTTGCAATACTTCCATCTCTTCCTGCACGCCCCGCTTCCTGAATATATGCTTCAACAGTAGACGGCGGTTCAAGATGAACAACAGTCTTAATATCCTTCTTGTCGACTCCCATTCCATAAGCACAGGTAGCACAAAGAATTCCTTTTTTGCTGTTATAAAACCATTCTTCAACACTTTTTTTTTCACTTTTCTGTAAACCTGCATGATAAAACAAAGATGTTCCTTCACCAAAGCATACATTAAGATCACGTGCCATATCTTCAGATTTTTTTCTTGTACCACAGAACACAATCATCGGTTTTTGTTCAGTTTTCGCCAGAAACAAAACATCCTTTGTTTTAGCAGACGAATACCTGACATAATAATGAATATTTTCCCTGTCACTCTCGCTTCGCACAACATGAACTTCTCCATCAAACAGTATCCGTGAAATATTTTCCAGAACCTCAGGCGAAGCTGTAGCAGTAAATGCAGTTACAAGCGGAACACAAAGTTCGATCAAAACCTTATTTAAACTCAAATATGAACGTCTGAACGATTTACCCCATTCATAAACACAATGGGCTTCATCAATCGCAACATGGCAGATACCCAAGGTTTTAAGAGAAGACAATAAACTGTCATTCTCCAAAACCTCAGGATTCGCCAGAATCACTTTTGTCCCGTTTTGAACTCTTTCAAACAATTCTTTCCGTTCATCTCTCGACTGCCCGCCCTTCAGAACAACACAATCAATGTTACATTCCTCAAGTCTTCTCTGCTGATCAGACATAAGTGCCAGCAAAGGATAAACCACAAGCGTTGGTCCGTCCAGAATAACAGCAGGAATCTGAAAACACAATGATTTTCCAGCTCCTGTGGGCAGCAAAACAATCTGCCTGCCTGAACAAAACGAATCATGATTTTCATATTCAAATTTACTTTTCTCGCTTTCTGACAGATTCTTCATCATTCGGTAATAGTCATATGCCTCTAGAATATTGGCGACTACCAGCCTCTGCCAAGGATAAAGATATTTAATTCCGAATCTCTCACGGGCGATTATTGATACAGAGTCTTCAAACGAAACATCCATACTATATATATTGTTTCAAAAGTTAAAAAAAGGAAGTTTTTTAATAAAATTTTCAAAAAAAACCGATAATTTTAATATGATTGATTTAAAGACATTTTTTAATCTTTTTATAAAGGTTATCACGAATCCTAAGGTTCTTATTACTCTGTTCGCAGTGATTTTAGTCATAGATTTTTCATATAGAATCGTAAATTACAGAAGACGCAAACCTAAGCTTAAGAAAAAAATGATTGTAGTAAACAAACCTAAAGAAAACGAGCAGAAGAACGAAGCAGAAGAATCAGAGGATGAAAAATAAATCATTCATCTCCAAACTGATATATTGCAGGCATCCGGCCGTTTCTACCCTGATAGTCAAGGGTAAGTAAATCAATTGAATCATCGTAAAAATTTAATAAAGCAACAGCACCCCTGATTTTTCCTTTACCGCTGCATATTCCAAGATTTACACAACGAATATCATCAGATGATTTTTTTGATGATCTGCAATACATCTGTGCATCAACTTTACCTTCATCATCACGAAAGACAATTACATCATAAAAATCAAAAAATGCTTTAACCGATTCTATATCGGGAACCTTTTTATCATCCTGTAAAATCACTTCAAGAATATTAACGCTCTTGTGCTCATTCAGATTGTTTGAACAATCAAAACTATTTACTGAAAAAGCAGACTGTTTGATTGTGCGGATCCTTAAAAGAGTATCGTGAACCTTCTGCTCATAAAGTGTATCGGCTTTGGGATCAAAAATCAGCGCATCAAATCCATAAAAGAAACGTGCTTCTGTCCCCGCAGCATCATGAAGAAGAATTTCTGCTTTATCCTCTGAGGTTTTATATCTGTCCCATTTCCATGTACGTCGGATTCCGGCCTCTGTTTTTCCGCTTCCCGCAATCAGTATCGTCTGCTTTATGCAATCCTCGTTTACTCTTGTACGCTGGGGCGTATTTTTTACCGCCTCATAAAAATCAACGGAAGATTTTTCATCATCATAAAAAGTCATATAAAGATGAGAAGTACAGACAACCATATCATCTGAAATATAATCATAAGTCGAAGAATGATCTAATAAAACAGGGTTCAGGGCATTACGCGCATTATTGAAGGAATAAAGAACTTCGACCGACTCAGGACTGTCAATTTCTGCAAAACGCGGATCCTCATAATTCAAAAACGTATTGATTGTTACCTCATCATGAAAAGCGGTAACTGAAGGAATCTGATAATGAGAGCAGTCAACAGATGCAATCAAAAGGGAATCAGGACCAAGAAGCCTTGAAAGAAGAGCACCAAGCTTTGAAAAGATTTTAAACTCATCATCGGTTGAAAGAGATTTTACAAGGATCGGAACAAACTGTGCGTCAGGAAAATATTTTTTCAAAAAAGGAGTATGAGAATAAATTCCGTGTTCACCCGGCCACACATCGTCCTGAACCGAAACATACTTTCCTATTTCATCATCATTCTGCAGAAAAAAAATCAGTTCATGGTTTACATTCATGTTTCCCTGTGGAGTTTCAAAGGATATTTTATCCGGAACAGTAATAAGCTTTTTCCCTTTTTCAAAATGATCAGGAGAAACAAGAACGATTACGGATGGCTGGATTTTTTCAGATACTGCCTTATAAAAGCTGTTCTGTCTTCCAATCGTAATATCGTGATGAGGAATCAGCATTGAGCGGGGAACTGCATCCGGAATTACGAATTTCTGCGTAGATGCAAAAATATGGTTCCACATATCAGTATCCTTGTAATAAAAATACTGCACGGTATCAGTTGATTTCGGCTGATAGGAATTCACGATATGTGTTTTTTTACATGAGATTAAGATAATCAAAAATAAAACCGTCCCGAAAAGGAACGGTTTAACTGCATTTTTTTTATTATGCAGAAAATGATTTAATATCATTTATATCGTTTTCCGCCCCATTCAACGACTGTAAAGCCCTTTCGTTCTTTACCGGTCAATTCCTGTGGTTTTACTTTAATCTTTTTGTCGAGTTTTTTATGATCAAAGAATACACGGATTACTGTATCAGGAGCAGGTTTTACTGTTAAAGGTGCTTCTTCATCGATACGTTCCTGAGAGTAGAATGTGATGAAAACATATTTTTTACCCTGAAGCTCAGGTACCCAGAATTCAGTAAAATCCTTTATTTCAATTTCATTCAAACCGAGCAAAGCAAGTTTTTCTTCAAAGAATGACTGGAGCTTTTTAGTTTCAACGACAAATCCGCTTGTCATATCAATCTCTTCTGAATAATCATCGCTTTCCCAGAAAAGATAAGGGAATTCTTCTTTATCGGAAAGATTTGTAATTACACTTTCAGGAGTTGCAGAAACATACCATCCGTTTTTATATTCAGGAATAGATTTTGTAACGCCACCCTCTGGTTCAACCTTTACCGAAATTTTCTGTTCAGTCTGAGGATAAAGATAAATTACAGGTTTTCCTCTTTCTGCAGCACCGCCATTATAGACATAAAGCTGGAAATCACAGATTTTAATTGAACCGTCAGAAAAAGTTGCTACGAATTTATAATAATTTGAACCGTACTGAAGATTATCAAGACCACCCGATACATTATAGATGAACGAGCGTTCCCCTTTTTTGTACTGCTTCAATACAAAATCATCAATGTAACTGTCTTCACCAGGATTTTTCTTTCTGTTTACAAGGTATTCTTCAAGAACCTTAAAGCTTACCGGTGACCACAAAGCTCTGATAGAAACACAATCTGCCGATACAGAACCCGTTATGGTAACCTTATAATTTTTCAAGCTGTCATTATAGGCATACTGATATTCATCCGGCTCCGGCGAAGTGATTTTTATGTAAGAATTACTTCCCGCGAAAGCCAGAGAACCTGTTATAAATAATAAAAATGATAATGATAAAATCTTTACAGAACGCATATATTTACCCCTATAAAGATAATAACACTTTTTAAAAACAAAAACAATTTATTTTTATAAACTGCAGATTAATAAACCTATTCCTCCATAGGAACAAGCTCACAGCGAATCAATTCAACGTTTTCATTTCCTGTTGCAACCTTAAGCCATTCACACGCCAAATCATATTCATCATAACGCTTGACACCTTTTACATTAAGGGCATAATCAAGATCATATTCAAAGGTACCGATGTAAGCAAATTTTACACCGTCAGGAACAACCACATTTACAAATAAAGGAAGAATAAATCTGTAGTCAGTCCTGTCAAATAAAAAAGCATTAAAATAATATAATGGAACCTGCTTTTTTTGGTAATCTCTCCTGACTTCAAAAAAGAAAGGTTTTCCAATGATGTATTCATTTGAATAGGATTGTTCCCCGTATCGCAGCCGAAATGAATCCTCAGAACTGAAATCTTCATAATCTTCTTTTACTTCTGGAATTCTTGCTTCACGGTCTACAGGTGTTTTATAAACAACACGACCAACCAGAATGACTCTGTCGGAGACTTTAGGAACTTTTACAGACTTCGGAACAACCTCCTGAGCAAATACTGCAGATAAACATGATAATAAAACAAACAGAATTAAAATAATTTTATTTCTTTGCATTTTCCAACTCCTCTATTCTTTTCTGAACAACGATTTCCCATTCAGTTCCTTGTACAACTTCCAGAAGATATCTTGTTGTAGCAAGTTCCTTTTTATGTTTCTTGTCAAAAAAGTCCATATAATATAAGCCTGGTTTCGTTATGACAAAATCAACTCCCTGAATCCCATGAATCCATTCAATTGTGATACTACCATTTCCATAATAACTTGTTTCTACAATTGCAAATTCACTTCCAACCGGGACAGGGCCTACATAACTGCAGTAATTAGTATCACTAAGAGAATTGCCCTTTTGCTTACTATAATACATCTTATATCCTATTTTTGGATTCTGCTGATACAACTTATACGAAGTATGACTACAATAAATAAGTGCATAACTATCTGGTCCATAACCTTCCGCTATTTCTGCAAAAGTTTTAGGTTTTGGCCTTTCAGTATTATCTGATTCCACAGATAAAGAACTACAGCCTGCAAAAAAAAGCACTACTGAACATAATAAACAAATATTTATTTTTTTTAACATTTTATCCTCCTGTTAATTGCTAACTGAAAATTTAATTCCTGCAGTAGTGTTAAGGTTTCCTGCAGAATTCTTTTTAAAGAATGTATGAATATAATCTGTTCCTATAACAATTCCAAAAGCCTCGGAACAAATAATTGTAATTTCAAGTCCTCCACCTATACCGAATCCAACTCCCATAACTTTTTCCATCTGAAAAAGATTTACAAAACAAAGACAAAAATTAAGCTTTGGTTCAAAAATAAAAATCCCGGACTTCAAAGGAAGTCTAAGCCCAACATTCGCTCCAGATAGCATAAGATTCTGCATTACATAATTATCAGAAAAAGTATCGACCGGTGCAGACATTCGTGTCGAATATAAACAAAAGCCCATCGTAATATATTGTAACAAGGCATCAGCGTTTATCTGAAATAAAGGAACAGATGAATTTTTATTAAAGGCTGGTCCTCCGCTGATTGAAAATTCAAACGGATTTTCAAAAGTCAGAAGAGAATTATCAGATGATGTTGAACTGGTGTCAGCATTTTTTCCTGCTTTTCCCTTTCCTTTTTTTTCTATTTTAGGCTTCTCATTAATCTCTGCAATCTCATACAAACACCATCTTCCCTGATTTAAAATCCATTTTGATTTTATATCCTGTTCAGCAATTTTAAAATTCACGATTGTTTCGTTTGAAGCAGCTTTTGAAGTTTCAACAGAATATTCTTTTACACCGTCATCAATATGAAGTTTTTTCCAGATATCATAACAAAGCGCATGTTTTAATCCTTCAAGAGGATCTTCATTAAAAGTATATACAACACGATTCTTTATTTCCGACGGAGCCTTCTGCAAAACAGAAATAAAAGCATCTCCTCCCTTCGCTAAAACCATATCGCTGGAAATAAATTCTGCCAGAAAAGAATAATCTTTTTCAGAATCATCTAAAACCTTTTTAAATTCTTCAAGACGTAAATCAATTGTCGCAGCACTGTTTGATTTTGATACCGCTTCATTTAAGAACTTTTTAATTACTGCAGCAGGAATAGAATAATTTGTATTCTGACGGTAAGAAGCCTTCCACGTATTAACACCTACAACAGAATAACCCGCAGCAGAATTGTCTTTAATTAAAAGAGGGCCACCTGAATTACCTGAATCAACTTCTGCAGAATGCTGAATCAAGGTTGAAACAGAAGGATCAAGAAGTTCTTTTATACGGGCTTTTGCATTTGTAACAGAACCTTTTCCAAGCTGCCACATTGGTTCATTACCGAGACCCGGGAAGCCTGCCGAAATAACATCATAACCGTCTTTCAAAGCTCCATTGCTGAATGAAAGTGCCGGTTTATTAAATCCTGCAGGGACTTCAATTATCGCTATATCAAGTGTATCACTTAAAGCTAGAATTTTTAAACCTTTATAATCTGTATATGAACCGTCTTCATTTTCAAACTGAACGTTTACAGAATCAAAATTATTAACAACATGTCTGTTTGTAATGATATATCTTTTTCCGTTTGAAGCATAACACACAAATCCAGAGCCGAATCTTCCTTTTAAATATGAATCAATTAACGATGAATAAGAAATATAACCCTTTTGTTTTATTTCATTTTTATATTGTTCCAGGAATTTTACGGTCGAATCAGATAAATTACCTCTTACGATACAAACTGAATCTTTTATAGCTGCTGAAAAACAGAAAGGAGAAAAAAAACAGGAAATAATTCCTGCAAGAAATAGTTTTTTTAAAATGTTTTTCACTTTTTAGAATCCTCCTAAATCAATTTTCTCCAATAT
>JAFYZU010000022.1 GCA_017548565.1 Treponema sp. | reverse complement strand
CTGAAAATCCGTATGTCGTTGGTTCGATTCCAACCTGTGGCACTTGGCTTCTAACTCTTGTTAGAAGCCATTTTTTTACCTGAACTCTTCCTCTGAATCCCCTTATTCAACCTGCGGAACCATCTGTAAATCTGTCGTAAAATTCTGACTTAAGAATTCCCTTTTCATTTCCCATCCTTTTTTTTCATAGGATTTTGCAAGTGTAATTGATTTTCTGCCATAAGATGATGTAATTTCATCTACTGCTTTCATAAGATTATTCTTTTTTATATCCTCCTTAGGATCTGTCCATAACCAGAACTGATACTGTGCCGGCATTATTTTAAGAAGATTGACCATAATAACCTTATAACCATATCCCTTGCGGTAAATGCTCGGGAGAATCATCCGGGCGGCATTCACTATATCAGGTGTATAGGAAGTCAATCGGAAAAGCTCAACGGCTGCCGAATTTGAATACTGCTCCTCGGTTTTATCTGAATAATAATTGCAGGTAGAAATGCATATCTGAACCATCTTGCATTCAGATTTCTGTTTACGAAGCTTTTCAACTGCAAGTTCTGTATATTCAACAAGTGCGCATTCAAGAGTTTCAATATCATAAACCTTAACCGAAAACTGTCTGCTTGAAGTGATTACATCTTTTTTCTGCCTGTAATTTTTATCCATACATCGTATACCGTTCAATTCCTGAACAGTTTCGAAGCCCTGCGATGTTAAAATTCTTTTTGCATCACAAGGACTCATGTGCTTAAGCATCAGTGCATTTTTTATTTCATGTCTCGCAAGAATTTTTGCACGTGCAGGACCAATTCCCCAGATATCCGAGCATTCTGTTTTTTCCAGAAGTGCATCAATTTCCAAAGGATTGTAGACAAATACACCTCCATGATTCTTCGCATTTTTATTGTATAACTTGGCAAGGGTTTTTGTAGGAGCGGCACCGACACATACAGGAATTCCGACTTCCTTATAAATACGCTGCTTAAGCTCATGCCCTATTTCCTCATAATCCTTTATGGACCAGTTACAATCATCGAAAAAAAGAAATGCTTCATCTATCGAATATTCTTCAATTTCCGGTGCATATTCCAGATAGATTGAAGTTATACGTCTGCTTATATCTGCATAAAGCGTATAATTACTCGAAAAAACAGCAATATTGTTATTTTCGCAGATATGACTGACTTTGAAAAAAGGATCTCCTCGTTTTATTCCGCATGCCTTTGCTTCTTTATTCAATGCTATGATTATTCCGTCATTGTTTGAAAGCACTGCTACAGGTTTTCCGCGAAGATCAGGTCTGTAGATCTGTTCGCATGAAGCATAAAAAGAATTTCCGTCTGAATGAAGGATCATGTTGTTTTTACCGTATGAATTACATAAGTTATTGCACCGGTAATCTGAACTTCTTTTTTTATATTAAAGACCCTTCCAAGTACAAAATGACCTTCAGATTCATAGACAACAAGACTATTCTGTTTTATTTCCAGAGCGCGGTCTATTACAAGCAGATCACCGTTATAAATCCCCATATTTGTATAACGGGAACTCTCTATTTTCATAAAGACAGTCGCTGCCGGATGCTTTATCATATAAGAGTTTAAATCTATTGTTTTACTTTCATACCCCTGCGCCGGGCTTGGAAAACCAGAAATCATATTTTAATACTACCGCAGGATTTGTCATTTGTCAATAAAAATACTCAAATGAGTATTTATTTATTTTAAAAATCGATGTATAATGAATTAAAGTCCGGATAATAACATGACGATGGATGCAGAAAAATTCTGGAAAAAAGTAAAATTGCTTCTCAATGAAAAAAACAAAAATCAGGAATGGCTTTGTGAAAAAACAGGCATAATCCTTTCGACATTGAGGAATAAGATTCACCTTGACAGAATGCCGACTCTCGAAGAAACCTTGAAAATCCTGAAGCTTTTTAATCTCTCAATGGAAGAATTCCTTGTTTATCCCGAAAAAATTCAGAAGAATATCCTTAACATTCCGGTTTATGAACAGGCTTTTTCTGCCGGTAAAGGTCAGTTTATTCCCGATTCTGCTGACATTCTTGAATATGTTTCGGTTCCATCAGACTTAAAAAAATATGCTGAAAATTTAAGGGCTGCTTACGTGCGTGGTGATTCAATGGAGCCGACTCTTTTTGACGGCGACAGGATTATTTTTGATGATATGGGCTATGACGGTCAGGATGGAATTTATGCAGTAATTTACAACGGTTCCGGTTTTGTTAAGCGCCTTCAGAAAAGAAATGATTCTTTGAGGATAATATCTGATAATAAAATATATGCACCGATTGAAGAAGCTTCGGAAAGTGAGAATTTTACGATAATCGGTAAAGTACGATATGTAATTCATAAATTGCAGGGTTAAGGATTTATCCCTTGTGAATTTCATTATTTGAATTTTTTACTTGCATTTTATTTTTAGTAATTTATAATTTTATATATGACCTTCTTAACTATTACAGACAGCAAAGAACTGAATGAGCTTTTCGGTAATGAAATTAAAGCTCTTGATAAAACCATTAAACTTCATGATTCAGATTTTTCCTCAAAAAAAATCATTAAAATAAAAAAATATATTGACGATGCTTCGCTTGCAATCGTATGGTCAGAAAGCAAACAGAATAATGATAAAATCAAGCTTTATCTTGCAAGTCTTTTCGGACTGATGGAAGCAAACAATCTTACAATAATAACAAATCTTTCTGAAATTACAGACAATTCTGTCCTTGATAAAAAATCAGTAAATATCTTCGACACAAAGGAACAGGTTATTTTCTATATAAAAAGCTCTTACAACGATATTTTCAATTCTTCAAGAAAATGGTTTGCACGCAAAAAGCTTTTTGACAAAGGAATTCCGTATACCGCCGACTGTTTCGGTATTTATATTGCAAAGGATAAATCTGAAATATGTGATTTATTCCTCGCCTCTGATTTTGACATAAACGCAAAGGATGATCTGGGAACTCCGTTGCTGAATATTGCCGTACGAAATGACAATATACGATATGTAAAGAAATTCGTAGAAAAAGGCGCCAATATAAATGCAGTTTCTGAAGACAGAGGATACACTGCAGTTATGGATGCTGTCTGGCGTAAAAATGAAGAAATAACTGAATATCTTATTAAAAAAGGGGCAGATTTAAATACTATCAATAAAGAAGGACAGACAAATCTTGTTCTTGCAGTCGGTTCCGAATCAGAAAAAATATGTAAGCTTCTTGCAGAAAACGGAGCAGATCCTGACATAAAAGATCAGATGGGAATGAGCGCCTTTGGATATGCGAGTCTCTTTCACAAAGAAAAGCTCATTTCAATCCTTAAGCCTTATCATAAAGAATAATCTTTCATCCGTTCATATCATAAAAAATAATAAAAAAAGGGCTTTGAAATTGATGGATTATTTCAAAGCCCTTAAGTTATTTAATAGAAAAACCTGGTTACTTTATTCTATTTAATTATCGTTTTAATGAAAGAACAGTTTCAAGCATTGTATCGGATGTTTGAATCGTCTTTGCGTTAGACTGGAAACCGCGCTGTGTTACAATCATATCTGTCATCTGTTCAGATAAGTCAACATTTGACATTTCCAGAGTACCAGCCATCATGGTACCTCTTCCTGCTGTTCCGGATTCACCGATTTTAGCCATTCCGGAGTTGTTTGAAACTACGTATGTATTGTCTCCTGCTTTTTCAAGACCACGATCGTTGGCAAAAATTGCAAGTGCAATCTGACCGATAGTTCTTGTAGAACCGTTTGAATAAACACCTGTAATAGTTCCGCTTGAATCGATGTGGAAGTTATCAAGATATCCTAATGTATATCCATCCTGATAGTAAGCCTTTGTTGTACTCTTTGAAGCAGACTGTGTAATTGTATTTTCAAAGCTTCCGATTGTTCCAAGATTAATATTGATTGTCTGTCGATAAGCATTTCCTTCATCATCAGGATTTGATTCCGGCACTGTATAAGATGTCTGAAGAACAATAGAGCCTTCTTCATTTGAAACATTACCTACAGAATCTGTTACAGCTTCCAGAGCACCCATGTTATCAAACTGAACACGGAATGTATTTCCAAGACCGTTTGTATCACCGAAACCGATTCTTGTCTGTGTATAATCCTGATTATCAGGATCAATTATTACAGTTGCATCCCACTGGTTCGGATTTCCAGGAACTCTCTGAAAAGAAATTGAAAGCATATGCTTATTACCGAAACTATCATAAATTTCCTGTTCTGTATTCCATGTTCCCTTGATTATATCTTCCGGGCCTGCATTTTCAAGAATTTCAGGTGTGTTTTTATTCAGGTTACATGCAAAGTTTACATTCTGTGTTGCACGGGCTGGATCTTTTGCACCTACCGGAATTACTAAATCTGTAGGAGTTGCAGCAGTAGTAACGATATTCTGACCGTTTACTTCCTTTGCCATCCATCCCTGAACTCTCATACCATTTGCAGGATTTACGAGGGTTCCGTCTCTATCAAGACTGAATGCACCGTTTCTTGTATAGAATGATTCTTCACCATCTTTAAGGATAAAGAAACCGTTACCCTGAATTGCAATATCAGTTGAAACACCGGTTGACTGTAAGTTACCCTGTGTAAAGATATTATCAATTGCAGCAACAGTCATACCAAGTCCGACTTCCTTAGGGTTTACACCACCAAGTTCTTCTGTCGGTTTTGCAGCACCCTGCATCTGCTGGCTGATCATATCCTGGAAATTAACACGGCCTTTTTTGAATCCAACTGTATTTACGTTTGAAATGTTGTTACCGATAACATCCATACGTGTCTGGTGGTTCTGTAATCCGGAAACTCCCGAATAAAGTGATCTCATCATAAAGCGTTACTCCTTTCCCTATCCGTTAGTTGGCATAAACTGCCGATATTTTATCCATATCGTAATACATACCGTTTACCTGAATCTGAGGCTTGTCCCCTCTTGTCGCCCCAGTAACTTCGCCGGTTACAGTTGTATCTCCGACATTAATTTCTACTGTTTTACCCAATGTATTCATAGCTTCTGAACTGTTGATAAAAGAAGCCATTCTTGCAAAGGCTGATGACATGTTTGTCATCTGTTCCAATGAAGAGAACTGAGCCATCTGTGAAATAAACTCTGTATTTTCCATTGGACTTGTAGGATCCTGATTTTTCAATTGTTCAATAAGAAGCTTTAAAAAATCATCCTTTCCTAATTCCTGAGACGGAGCCCTTCCGTTTACAGGTACATTCTGCTTATTGAAAAAATCTACTGCTTTATCTACAGCAGCTTTCTCTGAAGCACTCATTTGTGTGTTTAGCTGTTCCATCATCACCTCACTCACATGTGTATTTATCTATCGTCACATCAGGCAACGATATTAATATAAAAATCAGTAAGTTTTACATCACTGAAATTTGTCTCAAAATTTTCATCGGCATAATTAATCGAAGAATAAGCTTTTTTTGCAGAATAAGTGTCCTGATACCAGTTATTTTCAAAATTCCCGCTGTTTGACGATGAATTATTGTTATAAGAAACATTAAAATCAGAAACATCAAAGCCCTGTTTTGCAAAAGCTTCGCGCAAAGTCTGTGCATTGTCTTTAAAAACTTCAAGTGCTTCTTTTGACGCAACAATGATATGACCGCTCAAAGTTTTTCCATCCATCGAAAGATTTACCTTAATGTTTCCTATTTCATCCGGATGAAGAACAAGATTGATTGTTGCCTTATCGTTATCTTTTAAGATTATGCTTCCGGTTTTTACAAAATCAGGAACAGAATTCTGGATCTGTGCGCTTACCATTGCCTGAAAGTTTGGTTTTTCTGCTCCGGTATTCTGAGTTGTTTCAGAAAGCATATTTTCTGCTGTCATTTTTTCTGAAAAATCCATTGAAATTTCTGCAGATTTTTCACCGGTAAACTTTACCTGAGTTTTTACCGAAGAATCTTTTTCTGTATTTTCTGACTGATTTTTTGTCCTTAAATCTGTAACTGTAATTTTCTGCTGTTTTTCAGATCCTTCTGTTTTTATATCTGAAATATCTTTTACATCAAGATTAATTTTTTCTTCAATATCTGAAATTTTATTGTCTTCTTTTAATTCATATAAGGAAAAATCTACACTTTTTTTATCATCCTTTGACGATTTGCTGCTTTTTTTGTCAGAAGCTTCATTATTTTTTATAAGCTTAAGATTTTCTTCATTTTCAGGATTTTTTTCATTGTGTTTTTTTTCTGTTTTAACAGATTTCTTTGAATCCTTTACATCTTCAGAAGATTTTTCAGTTTTCTTTTCATCCTGAGTTTTTTCATTTTTTTCTACAGGCTTTTCTTCTTTAGAAACTTCTTCCTTTTGATTCTGATCGATTTTATTCTGTTCTTCAGATAAATATTCACCAAAGGATCTTGTGTTTTCCGTCTGTTTTGGTTCTAAATTCTGTAATTTGTTTACATCAAGATTCTGTATAAGCTGTGAATCAGCTGTGGAAAGAAGAATATCACTTGATAAAGATTGCATCCGGCACTCCTATAAACCTTGACAGGAATGCCAAACCGAACGATTAGTCCAGAGTCTCTGGTTTACTCAGCATCTTCCGTTGTATTTCTGCAGCACGGTCAGACGGCATTTTTGAAAGCCAGTAAGAACTCATTGACATTTTACCCTGCTCCTTTGCCATTTCTTCTACTTTTCTCAGAACGTCAATAATATCCTGATCGTCCATCTTCTCAAGAATAGCAACGGCATCTTCAGGTTTCATACCGTTCAGATTATTAGCAATCTGTTCAATGTTTACTTCTTTATCATCGTATTTTTTTACAAGAAGGTTAAATGTTTTTTCACGTTCTTCCTGATTTTTTTCACGTTCTTCAAGTTCAAGGGAAATCTGCTCGTTAAGTCCTTCTTTTGCGGCAAGATCTGCTTCCCTTTTATCGAGCTCTTCTATCTGAAGATTGATTGCTTCCTTCTGTTTGTTAAGACGGTCTTCATCAAGATTTGAAACCAGAGGCTTTGACTGTGTAGAGGATGAGGAAACCTGAGTGTCCTTACCGAATAATTTATAGACCGGAGTAAAAACATTCTTTGCATGAACTATTCCCAGATAATCAAACCATAAAAGTCCACCCAAAACAAGAATGATTATTATTAATAAGAGAACAAAACATTTTCCAAAATTTCTACGAAAAGACATTTCCCCACCTTTTCAATACAATCTTTAAATATTATAACACATAATTTCTAGTCTATCAAACCCGAAATTGCAGCTCCAAGCGTAATATCATTATCACACGATACAATTTTCCAGTAAATACCAAGCTGACGTGTTAAAATTTCATCAAGATAACCGGAAACCCTTTCTTTTACCATATATGTTTTATGGAAGGTTGTACCATTGCATAAAATACATACTGGATTTACAGGATTATCAGAACAGCCTGTCTGAATTGCACATGCCGTTAAAATTGCAGCAGAATATCTTGCAGAACGTTCAACAATCGCATCAAGAATTTCGAACATACGGTTAGAATCAGTTAAACTGCCTTTTTCTGATGCAATTTTTCGTAAGAAACATTCCCTGTTAAACGGATTATGAAGGAATTTATCAAGTTCGATGAGAGTTAATGATTCAAGTGAAAGGATTTCCTTTTTAACTTCATCTGAAAAAAGTCCGTCCTCTGCGGCATGCTTCAATGCAATTGCAGAAACCGGTCCTAAATAAGCACCGGAGCATAATTTTTCAAGATAGAATGAACCGGGTTTTACTGTTGTCTTATCAAATTCAATGTCAAAATCTGAACGATTAACCTTAAGGAATTTTCCGCTTTCGCATACAACAATCTGTTTTTTAATGTTACATCGATTGCAATCCGGCTGTATATATGCCGCATTCATTCCTGTTCCAAGAATAAATCCGATGTATGAAGAAAACCTGTCTGCATCAGTTGCACAAGCGGCACCTGCGAGTAAGGCAGCAACAGTATCATTGCATAAAGAAATACGTTTAATTGTGTTCCATCCGTGCTTTAAAAGCTCATCCTTCAGGCATTTTCCAACAAGTGAACCAACAACTTCAGGCGCCTTTACTTCCTTTGAAAAACCAAGAAGCTTACCGTCGCCATCCTCCTGAATTTCCATAGGATATGAAAAACAAAATCCTATTCTGTCAGATTTATTCTTCAAATGTTCAAGATTATCAGCAATCTGCTTAAAAAAATCACTTCTTGAAAGCTCTTTTTCAACTCCCGGCATTTTAGTCTTTTCCATATCGGAAATTGAAGCTTTACCTTCTCCATCAAAAGTAACAAGACACGAACGGAAATTAGTACCGCCTGCATCTATAACGATAACCGATTCATTTTTAGCGCTCTTTTCAGGAGGATTACAGAAAGTGCGTATCATATCCTGATCCGATTCTTCTTTTCTAAGACCACGCCTCATATCCTCAAGAATCGACTGAGCGGCTGTCATTATATCTGTATGATTGACAAAATTATGTTTTCCAAGAAACCAAGCAACTGAATTGTCCATTTAAATTACCCTATCAGATGATTTTTTTTAATTATATATGATATAATGCATTTATGCTAGATTTAGAAACCTTAAAAAAAGAATTAAATCCTGAACAGTATAAGGCAGTTACTACAACTCAAGGTGCAATCCTTATAATTGCCGGTGCCGGCAGCGGTAAAACACGGGTAATTACCTTCAGAATCGCACATATGCTTGATACAGGAATTCCACAAAGCCAGATTCTTGCACTTACCTTTACAAACAAAGCGGCAAAAGAAATGTCTGACCGCATAAAGGATTTAACTCAGAAAAAGCTTCAGAATCTGACGGTTTCTACATTTCATTCATTCGGAGTAAAAGTTCTTCGCCAGGATATAGACAAACTGGGATATCGTGAAAATTTTTCAATTTATGATGAAACAGACCGTATTGCGCTTATAAAGGAATGCGGCCGCGAATTAAAATACAGTCCTGATGCAATGGACATTTACATGACAGGTAACCTTATTTCAAACATAAAAACCGGAAGAAAAAACTGGGATACTGCAAATGACATGTATCGTCCGCTTTATGAAAGCTACCAGGAAGGATTAAAGTTATACAATGCAGTTGATTTTGATGATTTAATTGTTCTTCCGATAAAGCTTTTCAAGGAGTTTCCGGAAATACTTCAGCGATATAAAGAACGCTATAAATACATAATGGTAGATGAATTTCAGGATACAAGTCATCAGCAGTATGAACTGATGCATCTTCTTGCCGATAAAAATGTTGCTGTCGTTGGAGATGATGATCAGTCGATTTACAGCTGGCGCGGTGCTGATTATCAGAATATAGTGAATTTTGAAAAGGATTTTGAAGTAACAGAAATCCGTCTTGAACAGAATTACCGTTCTTCGCAGACAATTCTTGAAGCTGCAAACGGTGTAATATCACATAATACAAACAGAAAGGATAAAAAGCTCTGGAGCGGAAAAGGCAGCGGTAAACCTATAGAAATATTTATGCCCGACAATGAAACATATGAAGCCAATTTCATTGCAGAAAGCATTCTTGGAATCTCAATGGAAGAAAAATATAAATATGATGATTTTGGTGTACTGATGCGTGCAAATACACAGAGCCGTTATATTGAAGAAGCATTTCTCGCAAACAACATTCCCTACACTATCAGCGGCGGAACAAGCTTTTTTGAACGTAAAGAAATCAAAGATGTAATAAGTTATCTTCGTGTTATTGCAAATCATGATGATGACATAAATCTTTTAAGAATCATAAATACTCCAAGAAGAGGCATAGGTCGTGCAACAATTCAAATTTTAAATGAAGTTGCGGAAAAAGAAAACTGTACCTTATGGAGCGCAATCAATTTTGTTATTACCGATCCATTGATAACTGTAAACAATACGGTAAAAGAAGACCTTCAGTCCTTTGTTGATATAATTGAAACTCACAGAACAAAGCTTTTAAGCGGACGAGGACTTTCCAAAAAAGTACGTGAGCTTGTAGAAGCAATAGATTATAAAAGTTATCTTACACAGGAATTCATAAAAAGCTTAAAGGCAGTTCAATTCAAGATGAAAAACATTGAATTTCTTCTGAATTCAATTGAGATATGGGAAACAGATCCCGACAACGAAAATCCAAGCCTTTTTAATTATCTGAACAGGATTACTCTGCTTTCGAGAGATGATATGGAAGATGAAAATGATAAGGGAAAGGTTAATCTTATGACGATACATGCCTCTAAAGGTCTTGAATTTCCTGTTGTTTTCATTGCAGGCGCAGAAGAAGGCCTTATTCCCCATGCACGTTCAGTCAAAGAAAACAACGGTGATGTGGAAGAAGAAAGAAGGCTCTTCTATGTTGCCATAACAAGAGCCCGCGATAAACTGATTATTTCATCGTGTAAAAAAAGGAATAAAATGACTGTTACCACTGAATGTGAGCCAAGCCGTTTCCTCGATGAAATTCCACCGAATCTTGTAGAATATCATCAGGAAAAAGTTCTCACTCAGGAAGAAACACATCAGATGTTTTCCGACATGCTCGCAAATTTTAAATCCAGACTGAACTAGAACGAAATACCTGCCATAATATTAACGCAGCAAGGCATGTTCTTTATATCGTCCGTTACGGTAAACTGGAAAAGAGCACCAAGATTTATATTTCCGAACACGAAATCAACACCGAGCTGTGGTGAAAACAGAACTTCTGTTGTTTCAGCTTTAAGCCATCCTGTATCATACTGCTGCCATGTTGTCCATTCACCGTTTATTTCATCCCATTCGCGGTAAGAGAATGTTCCTTCTTTAAATCTATTTACAAAACCAATATCACAACCGCCCATAAGATATGTATGAGGGAAAAGCTTTAAGGTCAAACCAAGATCGATGTTATATTCCGATGAATTGTAATTGTAAAGTTCATCAAAGACATACTGACATTGAGTTCCAGGGTATATTCCGGAAGGAAGAGAATCATCATACATCTTGAAAGAATCTTTATCATAAACACCAAGTACATCCGATTCCCTGATTCCTGCAAACTTAAGCTTAAAGCCGGCATAAAAACCAAGTCCTGTACCGTTGTAAATATACATGGCTCCCCAGTTAGCAAAATCAGGTACTACAGTTACAGCAGCAATTGAATGATATGTTTCATCTTTACTTTGAGCAACCGGCAAAGCTTCCCTTGTTTTTTCAACAGTACGTTCTGCGCGTTCATCCGGTCTTATAACTTCAGGAACAGCCCTTTGATTTTCTACAGGTTTTGTTACTGTTTTATTCTTAGTCTTTTTCTGAACTTTATCTGATCGTGTAAAGTAAAAATCGATATATTCATCATCTGAAACTGTAAGGCGGAGTCTGTAATCAGGACCGTTTTCAAAATCTGAAATAATTGTTCCGATATATTTATCACCATGAATTTCTGACTGAGTAGTTACTGTGCTTGTACGGTTGTTATAAACAGGAACATTTGTTTTTCTTTCATCATTTAATTCCCTGTCAATTACCCATACTAAAGTTGTTTCAGGATAAAGATGATGCCTGTGATATACGATTCTTGGAGACGGTCTGTATGGCACATAGCGTGTACGCGGTGTTTTTTTAGGAGCACGTGAACTTCTATAGTTTCTTGAAGGTTTTACTACGACAGGACGTGAAGATGAAAAGAAATCTATTAAGCTTGCAGTACAAAGAACAACAGTACCGATTGTAACGCATGCTTCAAGTACATCTTGTTCGTCAACATTTGATGATGGTTCTGCTTCAGGATAGCATTCTCCGTCAGAAACCTCCATTGAAACCTTTCCTGTTTTTGTGCCGCCAACATAATCAAGCTCTTCCCACTGATCTTTATCAATAGAACCGGAAAAAACCTGAAGACAATCTTTTTCTAAAAGAAAATTTGCATCCTGGATGTCTTTAATTACAACAGTATACTGAATCTTATCATCTATAACTTTAGCATACGCCGTAATTTCCATTCCATCATCAGAATAAACTGTCTGCTGCGAACAACCGTCTGAATTCCTTGAAATAGAATTATACGATGTCTGAACAGAGTTTAATTTTACATTTGCAAAAAGAACTGACGATAAACAAAAGATTAAAAATGTAAAAATGCTTTTTTTCATAATTAAGTCTCCTTTGCGGCAGGTTACCCTTACCTTACAAGGATATTATATATTAAAAGACAACAGTTATGTATTTAAAACAATTAAGAAGATTATAAGAGTTTTCTTAAATTCTGTAACTAATTTTTGAACATTAAACCCTGTATTTAATCTTCTTACCGGTTCCTTCATACAGTTTTTTTCGAAGTTCTGTCACCTGAGGATCTGTAATATAATCATCAAAGCTCATCATACGGTCAATAATGCCGTTCGGTGTAATTTCTACAATACGGTTGGCAATAGACTGAATGAACTCATGGTCATGTGAGCTGAATAAAAGAACACCCGGGAATGCAATCAAACCTTCGTTGAGCGACTGAATTGCTTCAAGGTCAAGATGGTTTGTAGGATCATCCATTGTAATACAGTTAGCACCGCTGAGCATGAGCTTACTGAGCATACAGCGAACCTTTTCACCACCTGAAAGGACCTTAACTTTTTTAAGTGATTCATCACCGCTGAAGAGCATTCTTCCAAGGAAACCGCGAACATAGCTGTCATCCTGTTCTTTTGAATACTGCTTGAGCCATTCGGTAATATTCATATCGTTATTAAAGTTTTCTGAATTATCGCGTGGAAGATAAGTCTGACTTGTTGTCTGTCCCCAGAAGAACTCACCGGAGTCAGGCTTTTTTACACCGTTGATAATATCAAAAAGTGCTGTTACTGAGTTATGTTCAATACCAACAAAGGCGATTTTATCGGTACGGTTTACTGTTAAGCTGAAATCTTTAAGAAGCTCAACGCCATCTGCATCCTTAATACAAAGATTTTTGCATTCGAGAACATTGTTTCCAATTTCGCGGTCAGGCTTAAAAGCTACATACGGGAACTTTCGTGTAGAAACAGGAATATCTTCAAGCGAATCTGCAAGCTTGTCGTAAATCTTTTTGCGGCTTGTTGCCTGCTTTGCCTTAGAAGCGTTGGAACTGAAACGAAGGATAAACTCGCGCAAGTCCTTCATTTTTTCTTCTGTCTTTTTCTGCTGGTCGTGAGCCTGTCGCTGCATAACCTGAGTCATCTGATACCAGAAGTCGTAGTTTCCGCTGAACTGTGTGATTTTTCCAAAGTCAATATCGCAGATGTAAGTGCAGACAGTGTTCAAAAAGTGACGGTCGTGCGAAACAACAATTACAGTATTCTCAAAATCAAGAAGAAAGTTTTCGAGCCAGGTGATAGATTCAATATCAAGACCGTTTGTAGGTTCGTCGAGGATGAGTGCATCAGGATTTCCGTAGATTGCCTGTGCAAGAAGTACACGAACCTTCTGAGATTCGTCCAGTTCGCTCATCATTTTATCGTGATTTTCTTCTTCAAGACCAAGACCACTAAGCATCTGTTCAATCTGGTTTTCTGCTTCGTAACCTCCAAGCTCACCGAATTCTGCTTCGAGTTCTGCCGATTTAATTCCATCTTCTTCTGTAAAATCTGCTTTTGCATAAATTTCGTCGCGCGCCTTAGAAACTTCGTAAAGACGAGGAAAGCCCATCATGACAGTATCTTTTACAGAATACTGATCAAAGGCAAAGTGGTCCTGCTTTAATACAGCCATTCGTTCGCCAGGAGTCATAAAAATTTCGCCTGAATCTTTTTCCAGTTCTCCCGACAAAAGCTTTAAAAAAGTTGATTTACCGGCACCATTTGCACCGGTAATTCCATAACAGTTTCCTTTATTGAACTTAAGATTAACATCTTTAAAAAGCGGTTTTTCGCTGAATAAAACACTAACATCACTTACAGTAATCATATAAAATTATCTCCCGAACAATCCCTTTACTTTCTGCCAGAATGATTTTTTCTGTGCAGGCTTCTGCTCATGGCGGTTATCCGAACGTACATTTTTATTATAGCCGCCCTTTTTGTTGTACTGTTTGTTATAACCGTCGTTTCTGTAGCCGTCTTTTTTATATCCGCCGGACTTATTATTATAGGATTTGTTGTAACTATCCCCTCTTCCCTGTGTCCTGTTTCCTGCAGCATACGCTTCTTTGTAAAGTTTCATGCGTTCTTCATAAGAAAGGCCTTCGAGTTTTGCAGGATCAATATACGGCTTGTTGTAATAGGTTTTCTTATAACCGTTTTTACCAGCTTTATCATTTTTATGATAAGAATCACCTTTTTTATAACCGTCTTTTTTGTGATCATTTTTTCCTGAATAAGAAGGCTTTCCATTATGTCTTTCACCGTTTCTACGGTTATGGAAATCACCGTCACGTCCTTTTCTTCTTCCGTTACGGTTGTCATAATCATCATCACCGTGCCAGTTTTCTGTTTTGATGTACATTCCTTCAGATTTATCTTCTTCCATCTGATCAGGATAAGCAACTGTTGAAGGAATCTGCATCTCTATATAGCGTTCAATTGCAGGAAGATTATAAACGTCCTGTTCACTGCAGAAAGTATATGCTTTTCCGCTTTTTCCCGCTCTTGCAGTACGACCGATTCTATGAACATAGTTTTCTGCTTCTACCGGAAGATCATAATTAATTACCATTGCAAGGTCATCAACATCAATTCCACGTGCCGCAACATCAGTAGCAACAAGACATCGTACTTCTCCAGCCTTAAAATTCTTTAAGATAGAAAGACGCTTTGCCTGCGGTAAATCACCGATTAAAAATTCAGATTTAATGTTATTGATTGCAAGTCGTTTTGAAACAACTTCGCAGGTTCTTTTTGTATTACAGAAAATGATAACGCTTTCCGGAAGTTCATGCTTTAAGATTCCAATTAAAAGCTTCATTTTTTCATCGCTTGAAACATGTAAAAGCTCCTGTGATATTTCGCTTACAGTGATATTTTCTGCTTCAATTGTAATTTCGACAGGATCTCTTGTATATTCCCAGGCAAGATTCTTTACATAAGAATTAAGTGTTGCCGAAAAAAGCATTGTCTGTCTTTCTTCTGCAGCAGGAAGACATTTAAGGATTTTTCTTAAATCAGGATAGAATCCCATGTCAAACATTCTGTCTGCTTCGTCGATTACACAGAATGCGGCGTCGGATAACGAAAGATTTCCACCTTCCTGTAAATCAATTACGCGTCCCGGAGTTCCGATGATGATGTCTACACCTTTTTTAAGATTAGAAATCTGTTTTTCATAGCCCACACCACCATAAACACTAAAGGCCTTAAGTCCACCAGGACCTGCAAGTACCTTTGCTTCTTCTTCAATCTGTACTGCAAGCTCACGTGTAGGAGCCAGAACAAGACATTTTTTTCCGGGATTAGCAAGCATTCTGTCAATTACAGCAACAAGATATGCACATGTTTTTCCGGTTCCTGTCTGAGACTGAACATATAAATCCGGGCCCTTAGAATTAATATCCGAATTAACAACCGAAGCTTTAATTACCTGCTCCTGAACAGGTGTACAATTAACATAACCGGCAGCTTCAATACCCTTAGAAAGTCTTTCATCAAGACTAAATTCCGTAAAATTCATAATTTGTCCTTTACGATACCGGGCAGAAAATACTAAAAAGCCTTGCCCGAAATCTTATATATTTTTACCGTACGACACACAGGCCGCAGGATAAATGCAAATTTATAGACCTAAAGTATAATGATTTTTGGAGGTTATGTATAGATAAGAGAAAATATACAAAAAAACACAGGGATTAACAGAATGAAAATCCCTGTGAATTATATAGACTACAAAATTATTAAAAACTAATCAGCATTACGAACTACACGGAATCCTACATTGCTGGCTCTGTCATATGTCTTAATTGCATCTCTCGAACGAACTTCACATGCAGCTGCTTCTAAAAAATAATTTCCACCACGACAAACACGATTTTTATTAGTACCATTTTGACTTGCTGAAGGTCCGGTTGCAGGTGTAGAACTTGAAATGGACAAAGAGCTCCAGTCCCAGCAAATTTCACTTACATTTCCACTGAGATCATAAATGCCTTTAAGCGGATTTTTCTGTTTTACAGGTCTGGATCTGAAATTTGAATTAGTCCGATACCATGCGACAGAGTCGATTTCATTACATCCCGCATAAGTTGTCTGTGTAGCAGGAAGTCCGTTATTTCCACCACGTGCTATATATTCCCATTCTGCTTCAGTCGGAAGACGGTAGCCGTTTGCATTTGTATCAAAAGTTATAGAATCCCAGTTACTTCCACCGTCCAAAGGACCATAGTATTTACCAAAAGAAGAACAGAGTACTCCGCTCCATTTTGCCGGATCATCTTCACCATTAAGTTTATAAACCGGCGTCAGATTTTCTGCCATAGAACGTAAATTACAATATATAACAGCATCATACCAGCTGACATTATATACAGGATAATTAATTCCCTCTCCACCACCCCCGTTAGGTTTTTCTGCTCCATATGTACAGTAAGTCTGATATTCATTTTGTGTTACTTCATGATCACTTACAAGTAAATTTTTAATTGTTACAGTCCTGTTTTCTACAAAAACTAAAGAACCGTTTACAGGACCTGCTACTTCTCCACCATTAACACGGATAAAGTTAGCTGATACAGGTTTAGAATCATTATTATTCTCTGAACCACCATTATAAGAGCCAAAACAGGAAGTCATAAAAAAAACAAAGGAAACTGACAATAAAACAGATTTCATTAAATGTCTTTTCATCTTATTTAATCTCCATAAAAAATCTGATTAATTTATTTAATTATACCATAATATTATACCATAATATTTTTTTTTGAGAAATTATTTTTTTTCACGTGTTTTACAGCCGTTCAGTTCCTTGTAATAATCAAGATACTGGCATAAAACACCAAGAGCTGCTTCAACGCTTTTTTGAATACGTTCATCTTCATCCTTTTCATCTGCATCCGGATTAAAAATTGCATCGCGAAGACGGCAGAATTCATTATTCATCATCAGATATTTTTCTGTTGCTGTCATATATCCTTCTTTAATGATTATTGTAACATAAATTTTAAATTGAAGTCAGACGTATGTGGCAAATAAGATGTTTTTCTGATATTATTTTTTTATGGAAAATAAAACAGATTATCAGGCAGAACTTTTTTCAAACCGGCTTCAGAAAAAATACAGGGAATTAAGAAAATGGGCAAGAAAAAACAGAATTTCGTGCTATCGCCTTTATGACCGTGATATTCCTGAAATTCCTGTAAGCCTTGATTTATATGAATTTTTACCTGATACAATCGATCATACTATAGAAGCCGCACGTTTTATGTCCGAACAGAATGCAAAGCTTTCGGCAAACATCAGGGGAATTGAAGAAGAAATAAAACAAAGAACTTTTGCTGTAATATATCTTTATGAGCGCCCATACCAAAAGGATGAACATGAAGAAGAAATATGGCTTGAAAAAATGAGCGAACAGTGCTGCAAAGTTCTCGGTATAGAAAAGAGTCACATTATAAAGAAAATGAGAAAGCATTTTAACCACAATGCGGGAAACCAATACAAAAAAGAAAATACAATCGGTGAATCTGATTCAGTAAGTTCAATTAACGGTCTTATTCAGGAACAGGGACAGCTTTTCCGCACAGATCTTACGACATATCTTGATACAGGTCTTTTCTTTGATCACCGACCGCTTCGTTCACTTGTACGGGAAACCTGCAGTAATAAACGTGTTTTAAATCTTTTCTGCTACACAGGAAGCTTTTCGGTATATGCAGCACAGGGAAATGCCTCTTATATTGAATCTGTTGATTTATCGAACACTTATCTTGACTGGGCAAAAGAAAACATGAAGCTCAACGGTTTTTCAGACAAAAAAAAATATGTTTACACAAAAACAGACTGCATCAGATTTTTACAGGAAAAAGCAACGGGCGTAAAATCCGGAAAAATTAAAAACGAAGAATTATATGATTTAATCATTCTTGACCCGCCGACTTTTTCTAACAGCAAAAGCACTCAGGATGTTCTTGACATAAACCGCGACTGGCCACAGCTTGTAAAAGATTGCCTGAATATTCTTACACCTGGCGGAATTTTGTATTTTTCTACAAATTCTGAACGAATAAAATTTGATCTTTCAAAACTACCGTCAAAAACAGCAGCCGGCATAGATTTTAACTGTAACGATATTACATATCAGACAATTCCACAGGATTTTGAAAGAAAGAAACCTCATAAATGCTGGCAATTTAAGTTAGTATAAATATATATTCAAATTTTTTGATATTCTTTGTTTAAAAAAATAAAGGGCTTTCCGACAAGTGCACGACATTAACATACACTAATTGAACAGCCCTTTTTCATATACCATAACAAGTTCGGTATAATCAGATTATTTTTCTGCTTTAATACCGTAACGTTTATTAAAGCGGTCAATACGTCCTGCTGTATCTACGAGCTTCTGTTTTCCGGTAAAGAATGGATGGCAGGCAGAACAAATTTCAACGTTGATATTTTCAACTGTCGAACGTGTTTCAATTACATTACCGCATACGCATGTAATTTTAGTAAGTTTGTAGTCCGGGTGAATTCCCTTTTTCATTGTTATAACTCCTATATCTCTTGCCCGATATTACGCCCGGCCGCCCCTGGCTTGTACAAAAAGCACTTCCATCATTCCGCTACCGTCAACAAAAAATAAATAATATCACAAGAAAATGATTTAATATTTTATCAAAAAATAACAGATAAAGTCAATAATACAAACTATAATTTATAAAATTCATCACTCCATGCCCGCTGTACCTGCATTCATACTTGCGAGGAATGCTTCGTTTGTCTTGCTTTTCTTCATGCGGTCGAGAATAAGTTCTGTGATATCGATATCTTCCATAGGATTAAGAACCTTTCGTAAAATCCATATTTTCTGAAGTTCGCTTTCTGTAAGTAAAAGTTCTTCCTTTCTTGTTCCTGATTTTTTGATATTTATTGCAGGAAAAAGACGACGTTCAGCAAGCTTACGGTCAAGGTTAATTTCACTGTTACCGGTTCCCTTGAACTCTTCAAAAATAACTTCGTCCATTCTTGAACCTGTTTCAATCAAAGCAGTAGAGATGATTGTAAGGGATCCGCCCTCTTCAACATTACGTGCCGCACCAAAAAATCGTTTAGGCTTGAACAATGCATTCGAATCAACACCACCGGAAAGAACTTTTCCCGAGGTCTGAACAGTCTGGTTATACGCACGGGCAAGACGTGTAATTGAGTCCAGAAGGATTACAACATCGCGTTTGTGTTCTACAAGTCTTTTTGCCTTTTCAAGTACCATTTCTGCAACCTGAACGTGTCGTGTTGCCTGTTCATCAAAGGTCGAAGAAATAACCTCTCCCTTAATTGCGCGTTCCATTTCGGTAACTTCCTCAGGACGTTCATCAATCAAAAGAACTATAAGATATACTTCCGGATTATTAGTTGTAATTGCATTTGCAACCTTCTGCATCAAAATTGTTTTACCAGCTTTTGGAGGAGCTACAATCAAAAGACGCTGACCTTTTCCGATAGGTGCAAACAAATCAATAATACGTGTAGAAACCTCTGTTGATACTGTTTCAAGCCTGAGTTTTTCTTCAGGATAAAGAGGCGTAAGATTTTCAAACGGAACACGTGTCTGTGCTATACGCGGCTCGTCGAAGTTTACAGATTCAATCCTTAATAATGCAAAGAAACGCTCACCTTCCTTAGGAGAACGTGTCTGTCCGTAAACTGTATCACCTGTTTTAAGGTTAAAAAGACGAATCTGACTCGGGCTGATATAAATATCATCAGGACCCGGAAGATAGCTGTTCTGTGGTGAACGAAGGAATCCATATCCGTCCGGTAAAATTTCAAGTGCACCTGAAGCAAAAATAATTCCACCGTGTTCTGTATGAGCCTTTAAGATTACAAAAATCAAATCCTGTTTTTTCATAGGAGCAAGATCATCGGCTGTAAAACCATACTGCATGGCAAGCTCGCGCAATTCAGGCATTGATTTTATTGTAAGGTCATTAATCAAAAGACGAGGTTTATTTGCATTGTCTTCATTACCGGCTGCTTCTGCCTGTGCAATGCTTTCAGAAACCTCACCGCTTGGAGACGGATAATATGAATGAGAACCGTAATTTCGTTTTGCCGGTTGTTTTTTTGTAAATCTGTTCTGATTATTTACTGCTGACGATGTACTGTTTGCCTGTGCTTCTGCAGGGGCTTCTTCTGTTTTTTTAACTACTCTTTTTCGTTTTACGACAACATGCTCCTGGGAGTCTGAATCATTTTTTTCTGTTTCTTCTGCTGAAGCATTCTCTGCCTGCTCTGTACCAAAATCCAGGGTTGCCTGATTTTCTTCTTCATTGTTAGCATCTTCATTCTGATGCTTTTTTAATGGTGCCATTAAAAATTACTCCTTAAATAAAAAATCGATTTATAATTATTCAGAAATATTATTAAAAACAATTTAAATAAAATATATACGGGATTTATAACTTAAGACAAATAAAGCTTTCTGTTTATTTTTTTATATTATTAATCTTTTTAAAGATTCTGTCAACATTCAAAAACAATTATCAGTAATTCTGAAGATTTTCTCCTTTAGAAAGCAAGGCTTGTTTATATTCAGAAGATGCAACAGAGAATAAATCTATATCAGGTTCATCTTCAATCATAGTTACCTGACCATTGAAATCTACATTATTCGAAATGCGTAATCTTGATGTAGTTATATCAGAATTAACTGAGCTTCCTGAACAGATTTCGATTCTTTCTGCTGCGTTCAAATTTCCCTTTACATTTCCACTGATTACAAGTGAATTTACGTTTATGCTTTCAACATTGCATTCTGCATTTTTTGCAATTTCAAGATCACCTGCAGGTGCATTGATTTTTCCTGTAAATTTACCGGTGATTACAAGTCTGTCTTTAAATTCAAGTACACCGTCGAATTCTGTTTCTGTTCCAAAAACCGTAATATTGTGTTTTTCGCTATCGTTATATTCAGCCATTTTTATTCCTGTTATTATTTATTATAACAATAATTGTTTTTATTAGCAACAATAGACCGGTTAAAATACAATATGATAATGCAATTATATCACCAGTCCTTGTATAAAATGTGTTTTTTCTGTGAACATCAATAACAGGAATTGTATCAATAACATAAGTTTTACAGAATGCAGGAGCCATCTGTTTTATGCTTCCATCGGGATTAATTATGCAGGTCTGTCCTGATGCCGTACTTCTTATTGAAGGAACTCTGTTTTCTACCGATCTGAAAACTGCCATTGCCAGATGCTGATACTGACATGATTCTTCCTTTGCCCACGCATCGTTTGAAAGATTAATAAAACACCTTGCTCCGTTGATTACATTTTTCCGGGCAATATCTGTAAATGTATCTTCAAAGCAGATTAAAACGCTGAAGACAAGTCCATCCTTATTAAAATTCACGTACCGGCTGCCTTTGGCGAAAATAAAGCTTCCGTTTTTCAAAAGATAATCCTTAAGCTTTCCATCCCACGGAATTTCTTCACTGAATGGTACAAGATGCATTTTTGAATAAATTTCAGGGTTCGGCGGATAAACGGATTGTCTGTTTTCAAAATACAATGCGCTGTTATAATCAAGCACTTTATTATTTTCCTTTACGACATGATTATTGCCTATTACAAACGAGCATTCCCTTTTATTAAGATACGAAAGAAGATCGTCTACAAGAGCGCTTTTTTCTTTATTGTCCGATTTATAATTGTTTACGATAGATGGAACAACTGCAGTTTCCGGCCAGATAATAAGCTTTATATCAGGATTCATTCCCTTTGCTTCATCTGAAAGATTCATAAGGACTTTAAGGTTTTTAAGATTTTCGTTATTCCCGTTTAACGACGGATCTTCATTATGCTGTATTGCAGCAACAGTCATCTGTCTGTTATTTGAATAATCCTTCTTAAAAAAATAACCATAGCTTAAGGTCATTGCAAAAAGGACAATCCATACAGACAACAAAATCACGGGAATTTTGATTGAAGAAAATCTTAAGGCCTGATCATATTTTGAAACATAATTAATGTGGGTATCGCAATCATAAAGTGAATTGTCAGTATCTTTCTGAAACCTTATGAAACGTTTATCGAGCGATTTCTGAATGATTGCATAAATAACACACGAAGGGAAAATAATCAGCGCGTTTAATCCAAAAACTCCTGTTATATCGCATATCTGAATTACAGGAGTAAAATTCCATTGTGTGTAAGCAGTAACTCCGTAATTGTATCCTAAAAATCCAGGAGTCTTTAAATATTCGTACGAAAGGATTATTAAAAACTGAACAAGCCATGCAGATTTTACGAAAATCAGATCGGCATATTTTAAGAGAAGGAATACAAGACTCAGGATGATGAAATATACCGAACATGCAATAATCATGCATAAAGGATTATAATTTATGAGCCAGAAAGCAAAAAAGAAATATGAAAGCGCTCCGTATAATCCTCCGTAAAACCACACGTTTTTCAGGGATGAATTATGAATTACAAATAAAACAGGAATATAGGAAAAATATGCCAGGAAGAAAAATCCTTTTTCATATAAAAAATTAGGATTTTCAAAAGCAAAAACAAGGGAAGCAAAAATCGTAAGAACAAATGAAATTATAAAATATTTAAATACTTTTTTTGTTTTATTTCTGTTTTTCATCAATCAATTTCCAAAGCTTTTCCTTTAAAACCTGACCTGCCCTGAAAGCAGCAACATAATGAGGTTTTACACTGAGGGTTTCACCTGTTTTTGGATTACGTGCAATTTTTCTGCCGTTACGTAAGCGCGGTTCAAAAGTTCCGAATCCTCTTAATTCAATCGTATCGCCTTGTTCAAGACAGCCTTTTACTTCCATTAAAAATTCGTCAACTATTGCCAGAATTTCCTGACGTTCATAGCTGTTTTTACGATAGATTGAATCAATTAAATCATTCTTTGTTTTTTTTTCGAACATATCTTTTCCCGCAAAATCAATAAGAAAAAAAAACCAGTTGAAGCTACTCCCCAACTGGATTTCAAAAAGTTCATAAACTTATGAAAAAATTATTTTGCTGCCTTAAAAGTAGCATTAAAAAGATTCATCATTCTTGACTTTTTGCGTGAAACTGCATTTCTTTTCATAACGCCCTTACTTCTTGCACTGTCAAGTTCTTTCTGAAGCTTTTTATATTTTTCTTCAGCAAGTTTTTCATCTTTTGCCTGAACAGCTTCTACAAACTGTTTTGCATAAGTCTTACAAGTACTTTTAATTGCTTTGTTATGAAGTCTACGAACTTCACTCTGAGCGTATCTTTTTTCTGCAGATGTTTTATTGCCTGCCAATTGGAGACCCCCAAAAAAATTAGTTAACTTTATGTATAATATCAAAATAAAAAAAATGTGTCAATTAATTTACTTTTATATCAGACTTTGTAAAACTATATAATATTGACATAAAAGGATTATCTCTTTATTATAACATTACGAATATTCGATTGGAGGCACATAATGGCTGGAGCTAGTAAAAACTCTCGTACTACTGTTGCAACACAAAAATTTATCTGCCCTGACTGTGGCGGTGAAATCATAATGAAAACAATGATTGAAAATGGCAGAATAAAAAATCAGGCAGAATGCCAGAAATGTAAACGTGTTGAAAGAAGACCAAAGGATTTTAAATAATCCTTTAGTTAATTAAATGCCCGGATGGAATCATGAACCATTCGGGCTATTTTTTTTTCTATTCTTTATCTGAAGGAAGATTTTTCCATTCATCAAGCTGCTTCTGAATCATAACTCTTGCTTCTTCAAGTATTGTATTACATTCTTCCTTTGTCTGCGGTGCATCATAAACCTTAAGGACCTTTACCCGGTAGCATCCCTTTTTAAGATTCGTAAAGAATTTTGCAAGACTCCGTAAATTATATCCGCCGTCAAGTGCGCATACTGCTACTGGAAGCTTTGTACTTGATTCAAGCATACGGAAACCTGCTGAATAGAATTTTCCGACAAGTCCGTCTTTTGTTCTTGTTCCTTCAGGAAAAATAACCGGGACCTGATTTCTTTCAACTGCCCTTTTTCCAAATTTCTCTATATAATTCATTGCATCCATAGGACGCGCTTTTCTTGGTATCATGCAGTGCTGCTGTGAACGAAGCATTTCAGATACAAGAGGGATATGTCTTGCAAGCTGATCCTTTGCAACAAAACGGATTTCCTTATCGCGGAAATAATTCATATAAACAGGAATATCAATAAGACTCTGATGATTTGAAATTACCGTAAAATTTTCCGGGAGAAGCTTTTTAGAATCTTTATATCCCCAGAAATTAAATTTCCTGTATTTTTTTAAAATTGCAAAAAAACGAGGTGCAAGAACCTTAACGATATAATCTGAAATTTTTACACTCAATCGTTTCGAAACAGGATATGCAAGAATATTACCGACAGCGGCCGGAATTACCATCATTACAAGACATGTTAAAGTTAAAATACTAGTCATTTTTATTCCCTGTTTTTATTATAGAATACTTTCATTTAAAGATAAAGTTATTAATTTCTTTTGTAATATCATCTAGTCCTTCATAAAGCCTTCGGCAATTACCAAGGCATGCTGTAAAAATCGAGCCGTAATTTTTTTCAAAAATCCTCCGGTCAAGGACAACTACAGCTCCCCTATCGTCACTTTTACGGATTAATCTTCCGATTCCCTGACGGAATTTTATTACCGCTTCAGGAACACTTAATTCAAAAAATGAACTTCCGCCACGCGCAGTTATTGCTTCACTTTTTGCCATATAAACCGGATCACTTGGAACAGAAAATGGAAGTTTAACGATGATTACCTGTGATAAAGATTCACCGGGAATATCAACTCCCTGCCAGTAAGAATCTGTTGCAAACAATACACTCTCGTTTTCATTACGAAACGCTTCGAGTAATTTAGAATTATCGTCATCTCCCTGCTTCATTATTCGACCGGGAAATCCACGGAGAACTGCCTGTGCTGTTTTATGAGCACTCCGCAACGATTCATATGAAGTAAAAAGTACAAGTGTTCTTCCCTGAGCAGCTGTTATAAGTCTGGGAATTGCCATTTCTATATATTGCTGATATTCCATTCTTTCAGGAAATGGCGCATCCTTCGGTACTGCAAAAAGCATGTTTTTTTCATAAGGAAACGGAGAATCATACTGGTTTACATTGATTTTTTCTTTAGGCGAATACATAACACCAGTTCTTGTAAGCCAGTAATTGAAATTAGTTCCTGTTTTAAGTGTTGCCGAAGTACAGATTACGCTTTCCATCGGCTCAAAAACACCACTGTTCATCAAATTGGAAATATCAAGCGGTGTTTCTGTAAGGATTATATAATTCGGATTATTATCCTTTGACATTTCAAAAGGAAGTTTTTTCTTCTGAATCCAGTAAACATTTTCAGGTCTTTCATCCCAGGTCGTGAAATTTTTTAGAAGAATAACATAAGCATCAAGACGGCGTAAAATGATTTTTGACTCCCAATATTGAGGAACAGATTTATCTTCATCATCAATGCCATCCATTATTGCTCTTACAATCTCACAGAAGCTGCCGAGATTTTTTGCAAGCTCTTCAACAATTACAAGAAACGGACCAAAATCTCTTTTTGTCTGACTGCAGATTCTTTTTGAATATTCATGTCCTATTAAATCAGCCGCAGAAATTTCAAGATTAGTAATTGAATTTTTTATCTGCGTTGTTATTTCATACGCTTTATCAAGTTCCTGCTCATTTTTTGAAAAAACTGAAATTGACGAAAGATAACCTGCAACGGAATTTTTCTTTTTTCTGTACATGAGATTTAAAAGCTTGAGCACTTTAAATCGCTGAAAGCTTTCACTAAAGAAACTTGTTGCCGCATTTTCAATTCCGTGAGCTTCATCAAAAATTATCCTTCTGTATGGCGGAAGAACTGCAGCATCATCAAATCCGGCCCCGCTTAAACGCGATTCTATATCTGCAAACAAAAGATGATGGTTAACGACTATTATATTTGCACCGGCCGCTTCCTTACGCACTTTCATTACAAAACATTCATTGTGAAACGGACAACGTATTCCCATACAGGCATCACTTTCTGAATTAACCTTTGACCAGTTATTATCAGACGGTAAAAATGTCAGTTCACTTTTACTTCCTGTGTCTGAATTACTTGCCCATTCTGCTATTTTCTTGATTTCGTCAGTATCTTCTTCAAAAAGATCAAGCATAGAAGAAACATCATTAAGACGTCTTTTACAGATATAATTCTGTCTTCCCTTCATAAGAACAAAATTTATTTTTTTATCAAGGATTTTTTCAACTGCAGGAATGTCTTTTTCACAAAGCTGTTGCTGAAGATTTATTGTTCCGGTAGAAATAACGACCTTTTCCTTATTCTGAAGACTCCATAAAACTGAAGGAATAAGATATGCATAGGATTTTCCGACTCCGGTTCCTGCCTCAAAGACCCCGATTAAATTGTTATTGAACGAATTGCAGATGTTTTTTAATAGTTCAATCTGAGATTTTCTTTCTTCAAAATTTTTTGAAATTTTTGATAAAGCACCGCCGTTACTTATATAATCTGCCGCTTTCTGTATTTCGACAGGTACAACTTCTTTTAACCGTGGAGATTCAATTACAACGTAAATTTCTGTAGCCTGATTATTGATTATATAAAAGCCTTTGGAATTTTCCGCAGCAAACTGAGCAACGCTTAAATCTGCATTTGATGGAGTAAGATTCCCACCCGGATGATTGTGAATAAGAACATCAGCCTTATCACTACGGATATCAGTAAAATTAACCGGAACTGTATTGTCTTTTCCTCTTGCGCCAACTTTGACTTTTACGATAATACCTTCTTTATTCAACTGTCCGGTAAAGAAAACCTCGTTACCCGAAGCTTCCTTTATGGCATCTTTCATTTCCTGAATAACTTCATCTGTAAAATACTGCTTGATATTCATCGTTAATAAAATCGGCAAAAAAAAAGCCTGCAGATTTAGCAGGCTTAAGCATCTCCTAGCAGAATTGAACTGCTGTTGTCGGGATGAAAACCCGATGTCCTAACCACTAGACGAAGGAGACATATCAGTCATAACTGACTAGATAAATATATCAAAACTCATTTTTTTCGTCAATAGTATAAATCATTTTTTAGCAAAAGATTATTTCATGCTCATGCCGAATTTTTTAGAAAGCTTATCCTGAAGAACCTTACATTCTTCTTTATCCATTCCAAGATTCAAGGCCGAATTCAAATCATTCATTGATTTTTCGTATTCCTTAATTTCAAAATATGCCATTGCACGACGAAAATGCGTATGAGCCTGAAATTGATTTATTGCGAGCGATTCATCAAAATATCCGATTGCCTTTTCGTATTCTTTTTTTATTGAATATACAATTCCAAGATAATAATAAGGACGGTAAGCCTTCGGATCATTTTCAAGACTTGTATTAAAATCCTTAATCGCTTCATCAAAATTATTCATTGAAAAATATGCCATTCCCCTGTGCTTGGAAATTACAGCAATAACATTCTTATCTGCCGGTGGTACTGCATTCAGAATTTTCGTATAGATTTCAACTGCCTGTTCAAGATTTCCTTCATTATGAAGATGGATCGCCTGAAGTAAAAGCTCATCAATTGAGCCCTGAACAAACGGTGTAACCCTGTTTATCTTTTCTTCTTTAACTTCCTTTTTCTTATCAAGAAGATTATCGGCCATCAGATAAAAAGTCTGGCGCCTGTCATCTACTTCCTTCTGAAGCTTTTTCTGATAATCACGGATTTCCTGAAAGGTTATATCGGCAAGTGTAAGTGATGCATTTATTGAAGCAAGCTTTCTTCTTAAAGGAGCATCGAACGGTGAAAATTCAGTTTTATAGATGAGCTCATGTTCAACTTCTGCCCATGCATCCTGTAAAATGGTACGGATTTGAATTTCACATACAATGTCATCAGGTAGAGGCTCAAGATTACTATATTTATATTTTCGTTCTGGAACACAGCTTTCAGGAAGCTTTATAAGTACATGAATTGATTCATAACCGAATTCTGAAAATTTCTTGTCAGCACCTTTTATTTCAATTTCTTTAATGTCAAAAATGGTTTTTAACTGTTCAACCGCAAGATTAATATCTTCAAGAAAGGCACATATCATGCGGATGCCCATCATATCGGTAAGGCAGACTAATTTATCGTTCTGAACTGCCTGGTCAGATTTTAACCTGAGGACCTTTTTATAATAACTCTTAAAACTTTTTACCCTGCTTTTATAAGTCGGCTGTGCACCAAGCTTTATTTTTTCCTGAAGTATTTTAACGATATTATTCATTATTTCATAAAAATAATCGTTGTATTTTTCGTATGTTTCACGTATTTTTTCTTTTGCAGGAACTTCAAAATTATTATCCATATTTACATTATAGCATATAAAATAAAAAAAAGCACTTTAGAAAAATCCAAAGTGCTTTTTCGAATAAGTATTTTAGAAAGCTGATTTATTTATTTTGCGTTTTTATCAGCTGGAGCATTTCCGGTACCTTCAGCATTCAAGCTTGTTGTAAAGTTATTAACTTTATCGATCTTAACTTTTTCGATAAAGCGATTAACCTGTTTTGTACCGAATTTCTGCATTTCTGCATTCAAACGTGCTTCTTCTTTCTTAGTAATGATTTTCCAAAGGTTTTCATCTGCGATATCACGTTCAGATTTAAGAACTGCCTGGTCATAAAGAATCTTTACGTCTACGAAATATCCGATGAAGTCACCACCGATGTGAGCAGCATCACGAGTAATTTCGAAACCAGAGAATTTTACAAATGGAGTTCCTCTTGGATAAACAGGATATACACGGATTTCTCTGTTGCGGATTTCTGAAATGTACTGTGGATTGTTCCACTGAAGTTCTTTCCATCCGTCGAACATCAGATATCCCATGAAATATCTTCTGTCAATTCCATCATTATCTGTAAGATGAACATAAAGTCCGTGTGGATAGTTCATACCCATTGTTGTAACTTTGATCGCTTTGATTGTTCCAACATTCTTAACAACGCCGTATCCGCCTTCGAACAATGTAGATTCATAGTCTTTGTTTTCAGCATCATTGAATTTAGAAGTGTCTTCTGTTTCACCAACAGGAGTACGGTTTCCTTCTGCATCTGCTGTTGACAATGGCTGATAAGCAGGAATCTCGAAAGGAGGGATAATTCTGGCATTTGCATTAGAATTCCATGTAGGGAAAATAACGCGAACACCCATTACATTTTTACCTTTAAAAGGCTGATCAGATCTTTCTTCTACATGAGCTGCTACAACTTTTGAATCAGCTAAGCTAGCTACATTCTTAGCAGAAGAATTCAATACAATTTCCCATTCCGGGAGAGCCAATGAAGTCTTCATAAGATCTTTCTGTGATTCAGAGAAAGTAGCACCGGCACTGATAGAAAAGTCCATTACTGTACGGCTATTCTGTGTAGCACCATCTCCGTTATCACAACAATCTTGTTCCAACCGTGTGAAATCGATGAGCATAGCTTCTTCAGCAAAAGTTACGCCACCCAAGAGCAGCAACGAAGCTGCAATTAAACCTAAAGTTTTCTTCATAGTGAAGCTCCTTTATAAATACTATTCGATGTAGCCTTGTAAAGACAATTATCCAATAAGTATTTTAATTTGTCAACGCTTTTTTTAGAAAGCGTGCTTGCCATCCACAAACACCTCAATGGTTTTAAATTTCTTGAAATTGTGAGAAATATTCTCCTTCAATAATTTAATTCCATCTCTGATGCTTATGACATCATCACCAGATGCAATTACATCCGATGACAGATTTATGTAAAGACATTTATCATTTTCGATGCATGATAAAGCCTTTGTTCCTGGTGCAAACAACATCATGGTTCTTTCGATACTGCTTCCAAGCAGAATTTCATCTACATAATAATGAACCGCTGTTTTATTAGGGTTCTTTGGAAGGTACCTTGTTTCTACAACATTTTTTCCCCCATCGGCAGACGGGAACACGAAGGTTCTGCGTTTACCGTGAGAGCTGCAGAAAAACCATATGAGCGAAAGCATCAGAACAAGAGCAAGCAGGCCCAGAATATAGTAAGGAATAAATTTTTTTCTGAAGAAATTAGTTTTCATTTGTAGTAAATCCTCTTGAACGTTCAAAATGTGTAATAAACGCTGCGATGCCATTATATATTCCAAGCGTAGCCTTTTTCAAGTATTTGTCATCATTCAAAAGCATTGCTTCTTTTTCGTTTGAGACAAATCCAAGCTCAATCAATACACTCGGCATGTTCGCGTTTTTTACGACAAACCATTCTTCAGCCTTAATTCCTCTGGGTTTTGACTCTTTTCCTATCTGGGCTGCAAGTCCATCCATAATGAATTTCGCTATCATAATGCTTTCAGTAGTATATTCTTCCTCAAGCATGATGTTCAGAATCTGATACAACGACTGGTCATCTTCAACGGCCGATTTATCAAGTACATTTCTTCTGTAACCAGGCGAAAGATACCATACTTCATAACCGGAAGAGGTTTTGTTTAACGACGAATTCTGATGAATTGAAATAAACAGAACTGCTTCGTTTTTTCCGACCTTTACGTTGTTTGCAATATCCGTTCTTTCTCCAAGACTCAAAAATACATCCTTATCTCTTGTAAGAATGATTTTTTTGTCGGGATAAGAAGCCTTTAATCTTTGTGCCAGAAGTTTAGCAACCTTTAAGTTAACGTCCTTCTCCCTTATAGTTACACTCTTTTTATTTACCGTATAAGTTTTCAGTGCTCCGGGATCTTTACCGCCGTGACCCGCATCAATAACTATTGCTCCGACTTTAAACATTGTCGAACTGTTATTGTTGAAAAAATTCAAAGTATCATCAAGGAACTTTTGTGAAACATAAATCTGATTGTTTTTAATGACTGCGGATTCGGAAACAATCATTTTTTCACTGTCAAGAAGAAGAATGTCTTCATTTTTCCTGAATGTAACCTGATGGCCGTTCTTTTCAAGAATTCCTGTTTCAGAAAGTGAATCCCAGTAAAATGTTATTCCGCTTTCCTTCGCAGATTTTAAAAGAGGAATATCCGTTGCCGCAAAAACACTGCATAAAGAGAAAACTAAAAATGTAAGACCATAAAATAATTTTTTCATTATTCCTCTCTTCTTGTATTGTCGCTTACATAGACACATGCCTGTAAGCCGCCTCTGAACAACGCTTTCCAGAATCTTTTTCCGTCAAGCTCAGGATGATCAGGTCTTAAAACATCAAATTTCTCAAGAATTTGAGTAATCGTGGAATAAGTCCAATCTACCCTTTTTATATAATCGGCAGATTTTATGAATTTTGGTACATTATTTTTTAAACTTTCTTTTTCTTTTATAATATCCGGAATCTGCTCAAGCTGTTCTTCAGTCAATCTTCCGAATGCGTCCGGCGGAAAGTTTTGTTCATCTTCAGATTCTTCATAATTCAGGAATTTTTCCGTTTCACTGTTGTCAGGCTCTAAAGTGATAAAAACATTTGAAACTGCATTTTGTGCTGCTTCTACTGCAATTTTATAATCATTGCTTACACTTATTACATTCCCGCATTTAGAAACATTATTTCTTGGAAAATCAACATCAGCTCCAATATTAACCACAGCTCTTGGAAGAAAATCAAATACTGCTTTATCTGTATATTCTTCGATATTTTCTATATATTTTACTTTACCGGGAATTGAAATCCATGCTCGTTCTGCACTGCATCTTATGCTTTTTACTTCGAATAAATCATATGGCTTTTCTGAATTTTTACAGTGTTCTCCCGGATTAAAACAAACCTTTTCCCTTCTCCTCAATAAATCTGAAGGCTCCTGTGAACATGCTATTAAAAGAGCCTGCTGCGTAAGATTCAAATCAGATGAATAAGGATAAGTCCAGCCTGACATATAACCGCCGGAAAGACGTGCGGCAATTTCTCCTATCATAGGACCATCCTTCGTATATTTTATATCTGCTTTTGCGGCACCACAGGTTAATCCTAGTGCTTTTGCTCCAAGTGCAAATACAGAAATAAGCTCGTCATGCATTTTTTCTGAAAGTACGGCAGGCATTGTATGTCCGGTTTCAATAAAATATGGAGGATAATGAATATGACGTTCTGCAAAACCGGTGATTGTCATGGTTCCGTTGTAAACAAGCGCGTCAATTGAAAACTCAGGACCTTCCATATATTCTTCAATGATAGCATTACCTGTCCTTGAAAAATCAACGGCCGTTTTTACTGCACTCATCAGCTCTTTATCATTACGGACCATACGACAACCGCGGGCACCCATATTATCAACAGGCTTTACGACAAACGGAAATGAAAGCTTTTCACTGATTTTATCTGTCAACCGTTCATCAATATCTTCCCTATTAACTTTTAAATATGCCGGAGACGGAACATGATATTTATCAAAGCATTGACGCATTCTGTCCTTTATGCTTGCATTGAGTGAAGCTTCATAGGAATGGGCATTAAGATTTAATTTTTCGCACACATAAGAAACAGATGCCGAAAAATCAGTGCCTGCCGTAAAAACAGCACATAATCCCCCGTTATCATTCAATTCACGGGCATATTCAAGAATTCCTTCCTTAGCCTTTAAATCAATTTTCCTGAAATTATCTGCATATTTGATGCTTACTGCATTTTCATCTGCATCTATTACATTAACAGTATATCCCAGTTGTTTTGCTGATAAAATTGCAGGTTTCTGCATAAGGCCTGCACCTAAAATCAAAACATTCATATCTGCTTCACCTTCCTGCAATATATTTCAACTGTATCGCCAAGCTTAAACAGCCTGCTGATTTTATCAAGACATTTCCAGATAAATCCGTTCTTTTTGCATTTAATGAACGCAAATCTTTCCGGATGATGACCTGTAGAAACAATTTTAATGACTTTGAATCCGTATTTTTTAAGAACCATATTTGCCTTGAACGGAAGCCAGATTGAATAATGATCTGAAGGACTGTTTGTAAAAAACGACTGTGTATTCAGTTTTGAAGAGATGCCGCTGCCACTCGGTGTCGAAAAAGCAAAAATACCGTGAAGCCTGAGGATAGAATTTACTTTATTCAATACAGAATCAAGATCCTTAAAATGTTCTATTACATACCACATTGTACATACATCGAATTTGCTGATTCCAAACTGTTTGTCTGTATCAATATCGGGAAATGAACTTGTACAGGCAGGATATCCGAGTTTTGTCTTTACATATTTTACTGCCGGTTCGCATATATCTGTTCCGAAAGGCACAAAGCCATTGTCATAAGAAGCAGATAAAAATGGTCCGTATGCACAGCCTATATCAAGAAGATTCTTTTCTTTTGTCCGGCATAATTTTTTTATTACCGAAGAACGTTTAAGTCCCTGTTTTTTAATTGAATCAAAATCTTCTTCATAGGTTTTTCCATATTGTTTTTTATAATCTTCAAAAAAATATGCTTTTTCGTAAGTTTTTTCTTTTTCAAGTGAATATGAAAAATAAATAAGACCGCATGAACTGCATTTCCTGAATGTCCTGCTTTCATTCCTGAAAACAACCCTGTCAAATATATTATTATTTCTGCATACAGGACAATAATTCTTAGTTCCACGACAGATTGTTTTTACAAAGCTTTTAAGCTGATTTTTCTGTGGTTTTATGATGTTTTTACAGAAAATCCTTTCACTTTTCAAAGCAGCTTCAAAATTATTCTGCGTGATATGGTTAAACGGAATGTATGCAAAATCATATTTTTCTGCAAGAATTTCATGAAGCTTTGAAGGACATAAAAGAATTACTGCACATTTTGCATAGACTGCTTCGAATGCAGTAAGTCCATAGTGAGTTATTACAAGATCATATAGATATAATTTTTCCTTAAGATTTTTTACAGGTTTTTCTATATATTCAATCCGTGAATCCGGAAGAACGTTCTGTACAAGCTGCTTTACAGCCTGTGTAAGCTTGAGTGGATCTTCACCGCCAAAACAGATTAAAACATTCTTTATTGTCCCGGAACTCTTTTTCCTTATATTCTCAGGTTTTTCGATTAACGAGGAATTAAAACAATTAACATTCTTATTTTCCTGTGAAGAAGGAATTATATCAAGAAGATAATCTGAACAGTCTTTAAAATCCGAGCCTTCATCTATACTTATAATGCATTTTGATTGTGAAAGCGCTTCAAACTTTTCTTTAGATGTTTTAAAATTATCTGTGACATAAACGGCATTCAAGGTTTCATCAGGAAGCTCATCAATAATCTGGGACGGTCTTAAGCCCTTATCAAAAGCCTCCTGTAACAGTTCATCAGTCTGTTCAAGCGAATAATTTTTCGGAATATAGACAAAGCTTCCTTCATTTACAGATGCATTTAAAACACGACGCAGATGACCGGTTCCATGACCTTTCTGAACCGATGGAATGTAAATCAAGGGATTTAAAACTTCTTTTGAGCTGAAAGCCTTGATTATCTGTTCACAATCAAACGGTTCATTCTGTTCTTTATCTTTTGTAAGAAAATTATATGCACAGACTGCACGAAGATAATCTGAATATGTATCTACCGTTGTCCTTAAATCAGGATATCTGAATCTTGAAGGGGCTTTTTTAAAAACACATTTAAATTTATCCTGATGATTGTAAAGGGCTGGTCCTACGTGTTCTTTATCATAAGGTGAATCAGTCAGCTTTTGTGCAAGTAAAAGGGATCCGGCATTAAATATTTCTACCCCGCTTCCATGCGGAAGACCTGTATAAGTAAAATATTCACACGGAGTTCCCGATTTATTTAATTTTTCAAATTCATCGGCACTTTCGGATGCTGCTTCATAAATCAAGAAAGGATTGTCGGCAGTTGCACGGATTACAGTATCAACTTTAATTTTTTTTATAAGCTTACAGAAACGGTCAAGTACATTATTCAAATCGCCTGCAAAAATTTCAAAGCCATTTTTAAGAACTATGTCTTTTAGCTGCAGAAAGGATTTTTCATCTGTCGCAACAAAATATCTGTCGGCACGAACCTTATGCATTGCCTGCATTGCCATTTCGAGAATGGTTTTACCGCCTGTTTTTAACAGAGCTTTTTCTTTTAGACGCGATGAGGAAAGTCTGCATTGAATGATTACTGCCCGTTTAGTTTTCATCTTCTGTAGTAATGTTCCAGTTTGAAATAAAAGTCTGTAAATCCTTTTTAAAATTATATTTATTTTTTTCTACCCAGTTTTTTGCAAAGCGGAACTGTTTTTTAGCTTCGATGATTCCACATGACGATTTTGAGAAAAACCTTAAAAAGGATGAGCGTGAAATATATGCCTTATCAATCTTATATTTCGGAAGCTCGTTTTTAAGATAATATCTTAAATAATCCTGATTAAACGTTGTATCTTCCATAGGAATATCATCAACATAAGAAAACTGAAGCATTGTCGTGAGCTTTGTCTCCTCACCCCATAACCAGGAACGGATTGCAAGATCAAGATTCTGCCAGTAGGTTGTTTTAATAGTATAATCAAAGCCGCCAAGCTGAATGAATTTTTTTCTGTTATAAAGTGCGATCCCGTCAAACGGATAGACAGTTCTTAATCCGTCTTTAACAACGGATGAGGAATCAATTATAAAATGAGATTTTTCAGCACCAGGTGTATATAAAGAAGCAATCCCATTTTTGTTTTTATCGGAAAGACGAGGAACTACACAATAGATTCCTTCTTCAGTAAGACGCTGTGCCAGATTTGAAAGGATAAATCCTGATGGAATGTAAAGACTGTCTTTTATTACAAGTGCATATTCAGAAGTTATTTCACTCATTGCAAGATTTATCATCTCACCTTCAGTTGCCTCTTCAAGCGGAACGATAAATTTTATCTGAGGAAATTTTCGTGCAATATCATCAATCGAATAATTATTTGAATCATTTTCTATGGAAATAATTGAATCAAAATTACATCCGATTAAATTTTCAAACACGTTAAGCTTAAAATGACTTCCGCTGCTGTTCAGTAAAATTACCGAAATATTGAGGGCTTTATCTTTTTTTACCGAACTTCCGCCGATTATCGCACGTTTAATCTGATGTTCATCAAAAGTTATAGGTATAGTATTCATCGCACACCTTACATTCCTTGCAATAATTGTTTTCAAGATGCTGTTTTACCGATTCTTTTGTTTTCTGCCATACTTTTTCAATTCCTTCTTTAAATACATTTCCTGTAATGTTATTAAAAAGGAATTCTTTACAAAGAGGGCTGTCCCCGTTGTTCAGAATACAAAGATCACGGCGTAAATGCCAGCAGACATTTCGTTCTACAGGAGATAAATCAGCAGGCTTATAATCAGGCAATAAACCTGAAAAAGAATCATATTTCTGTATTATGAGCTTTCCGCCGGACGGATTAGACTGTTCATTCCAGTAACGGTAAAAGCTTTCAAGCTCATTCTCGTTATCATTCATCCTTACAAACTGCGGATAAACTTCATCTGTAACTGTTTTCAGAAGACTTACAGATTTTACGCATTTTTCAAACATTTCCTGTGGAAGATTATGGAGCTTTGAATATGTTTCTGCAGTAAATGCATCCATCGAAACTGCAAAATAAATTTTTTCATATCCATTAGTACGAGGCTCTGCCTTATCTGTAATCTTTTTGAGTGAATTACAGATTTCCTCATTAACATTCAATCCGTCCGTCTCGATGAAAACAGAAAGCGATTTATAACTCAAAACCTTTTCAACAAATTTAATAAGCTCCGGATGATAGAAGCATTCGCCCCATAAAGATAGTGAAATTACGGCATTTTCACTCAATTCATATATTTCATCAACTGCCTTACAGAAATCTTCATATTTCATTAAATCTGAAGAATCCTTTGCTTCCCCATTAAATTTATTTTTATAACACGAAGGATAAGGACAGAATGAACAAGTCCCGCTGCATTTTGAGGCAATCTGGAAATTATAAAATCCCGGAACTGTCTGAAGTATATCAGTACTTTTTACGGCAAGAAGACATTTTTCGTTTACCGTAAGATTTTTTCCTTCCGTAAGCTCAAATAATTTTTTACATGCGATGAAATTTTCTTTTTTATCGCAGCAGAAATTATATCGGAAAAGCCTGTAATCATCTTCTGCAAGTACAGACTCTACTTCAAAAGAATTTATATCTGATTTTAAAAAGCTGAAGATGCAGTCTTTGTTTACCGGAGCATTTCCTTCTTTTTCTTTAGTTGTCTGTGAAAGTTCACAAAGAATATTCAATGCACCGCTGTCAATGACTTCTGGAGCAAAACCATAAGGATATCCATCGGCATAAGTATATTCAGATTTAAAATCAAAATGACTGTCTAAAAGCGATTTCGTAAGCTTTTCGTCAATGAACGGAACATCATCAAAAGAAAAAATAACAGTATCTGCATTTTCTTTTTTGCACGCTTCGTTCATATTGTACAAAAGGTCTCTTACGCAGCTTCCTTTTTCAACATAAACTGTTTTTTCACTTACTTTTGATGCCCAGTTTTCTACAAGTTCAACTGCACTTTTTGAACCGAATTCCTTTTTCTGTGAATACGGCGAATTAGTCCGTGTTAAAATTACTATAGTTTTCATCACTTTCTTATCGGCATTCCATTGAATAAGTTAAAAGATTTGAATAAAATATTTGTATGAGTGAACTTTTTCCTGCCTCACAGATTTTTACAGTAACACAGATAACGCAGCTTATAAGCGATTTACTCGAAAACACATTTCCGTCGGTATGCATCGAAGGTGAAATTTCAAACTGGAGACCGTATCCGAGCGGACACAATTATTTTACGCTTAAGGATGATAAGGCGCAGATAAAGGCCGTAATTTTTAAGTTTGATGCACAGCACATGACTTTTAAACCGAAGGATGGAGATAAAGTCAAAGCAACAGGAAAACTATCTGTCTATGGTCCTCAGGGAAACTATCAGATAATCGTAAAGACAATTGAAAATACAGGAAGCGGCAATATCCTTATGATGCTTGAACAGAGAAAACAAAAGCTTGCACAGGAAGGATTATTTGATGAAAACAAAAAGAAAAAGCTTCCGTTTTTTCCGAAGACGATTGGTGTCGTAACAAGTTCTTCGGGTGCAGCAATCAGGGATATAATAAATGTTGCAGTAAGAAGGAATCCCGGCATAAACATAATCCTTTTTCCTTCTCTTGTTCAGGGAGATGGTGCAGCACAATCAATCGTTAAAATGATAGAGCTTGCCAATTTCTATAAAATGTGTGATGTACTCATCGTAGGCCGTGGCGGTGGTTCTCTTGAAGATTTACTTGCATTCAGTGAAGAGGAAGTCGTACGTGCAGCTTATGCTTCTGAAATTCCTTTGATTTCGGCAGTCGGTCATGAAATTGACTGGGCGCTCATTGATTTTGCAAGCGATGTCCGCGCCCCTACTCCATCTGCCGCAGCAGAAATTGCAGTTCCATGCTTAAGCGATATTATATCACAGATAGATGAATATAAAAAAACTATCATAAATCAGACTAAGCAGAAAGTATCAAATGCAAGACTTTTAGTAAGAAGCTTTAATCCAGAAAATCTCGAAATACGTTTCAGAAGAATACAACAGCCTTTATTGAACAGATTTTCGTTGGCAAAAGAAGCACTCATAAACAATCTGAACGAAAAAATCAGGGATTTGAAAAACAGGATTAACAGCTGCACGCTTGTACTTGAACAGGCAAATCCGCAGGTAATTCTTGAACGAGGGTATTCAATGGTAACTGACGAAAACGGGACTATTATCCACGATTCAAATCAACTTGCAAAAGAACAGAATATCATCATAAAACCTGCAAAGGGTAAAATATACGCTGCAGTAAAAGACATTCAATCCGACGGAGGAATAAAATAAATGGATAACTTTGAAGAAAAACTCAAAAAACTTGAAGAAATTACACAGAACATCAAACGCGATGACATTTCTCTTGAAGAAGCCTTGAAAAATTTTGAAGAAGGAATAAAGCTTTCTAAAGGAATGGAAGAAGAACTTAATAAGGTCGAAGGAAGAATTCAGATTCTTATGACAGAACCTTCTCCGCTCGATAAAGACAATCCTCCGGTATTAGATGACTTTAATGCGGACAATGAATTAATCGGTACAAGAAAATGAGTTCAAAAAATCCAATCCGTCAGCTTAATGCCGAAGTAGCAAGAAAAATTGCCGCAGGAGAAGTAATCGATCGTCCGAATGCAATCGTAAGGGAGCTTCTTGACAATTCAATTGATTCAGGCGCGTCTTTCATAACCGTTGAAATTAACGGCGGCGGTATAGACAAAATCCGCATAATTGACGACGGATGCGGAATGACTAAAGAAGATCTTCAGAACTGTGCAAGACCTCATGCAACAAGTAAAATCCAGACGGAAAACGATCTGTTAAATTTAACGACTCTTGGTTTCCGCGGAGAAGCGCTTTCATCTATTGCGGCTGTTTCAAGATTGACTGTAATAAGTGACTGCTGGAAAATGAAAGCAAGCATTACCGAAGATCATATTCTTGAAGAAGTACCTGAAATACATGGAACAATTGTTCAGTCAGAAGGATTATTCGAAAATTTTCCTGCAAGACGTCAATTTTTAAAAAGACCCGGTTCTGAAGGTGTAATGTGCAGAAACACTTTTATTGAAAAAGCACTTGCACATCCGGAAACAGGCTTTCGCTTTATAAGTGAAGGCGAAACAAAATGTAATTTACCTGCGGACCAGACTCTCAAAGAAAGATTCATTTCGGCTTTTTCACTTGAACAGAATAAAGATTTATTCTTTGAAATTAATTCAGAAGATTATTGTTCGAACAACGATTTTTCTTTTAAAGTTATCATAGGTGAACCGGCAGTAAGCAGAACAAGTAAAAAAGACATCTGTATATTTGTTAACGGACGGAAAATTCAGGAATATTCGCTTGTACAGGCAGTTGAATACGGTGGACAGGGCTTTTTCCCGAACGGAACTTATCCTTTTGCAGGAGTTTTCATAAAAATAAATCCTAAGCTTGTAGATTTTAATATTCATCCTGCCAAAAAAGAAGTGAAATTTTACGATATTTCAGAGCTTCATCATGCGTTGAGCACGGCAATACGTCAGTTTTTCTTAAAATACACAAAACAGAATTTCACGGAAGATAAACCTGCCGACGAAATACGGGAGCAGACTTACGCAAAACATATAAGCTATACAAACAGATATTCATCGCTTCCAAAAGCAGATTTCAGGACAAGGTATTTTTCAAAGCCGGAAAACAACAATACTGATTTTCTTGCACAGAAAGCCTATGAAGCACAAAAATCATATAATGAGAATACTGCTGCAGATGAACATCAGACTTATGAATTTTCTCAATCACCGGTAAAATATATCGGAAGCTGTCTTGGAACATTTCTTCTTGCAGAAAAAAACAACTGCCTTTATTTTTTTGATCAGCATGCGGCTCATGAAAGGATTCTTTTTGATAAAATCATGAGCACACAGGGAGCAAAACAGCAGCTTCTTATTCCTTATAAAATCCTTACAGATTCAAAATCCCAGGATAATCAGATGGAAAAGCTCAAAGATCGTCTTACGCAGATTGGTTTTACCACAGAAAAAATCAGGGATGGGGAATGGCATATAACATCTGTACCCGAAAGATGGACTTTAACGGAATATGATTTACGGACTATGCTTTTCGTAAAACAGGTGGAAGTTGAACAGATAATCAGATCAATTGCGGCAATGACAGCATGTAAGGCGGCAATAAAGGATGGAGGAATTCTTGATAATGAAACGGGTGCAAAGTTAGTAGAAGAAGCCTTCAAGCTGGAAGATCCTCACTGCCCCCATGGCCGCCCGGTTTATACTGTAATTTCGAGAGAACGCCTTTTTGAACTCGTAAAGCGTACTTAAAAATTATTTTGCATTTCTTGTCAAAAGATTGCTTACTTCATTTCTTCTGTACGACGGATTCTTATCCTGTACATACTGAAGGTATTTATCGGCACTTTCATTATCTTCAAGTGCAATGCAGACCTTTGCAAGCTCAATATATGCATCCCAGTTCTGATTATCATATTTAAGAACCTGTTCATACATTGTCTGGGCATTTGAAAAATCCTTGTTTGAGGCATAAGCCTTAGCAAGATTTTCACGGACTGTATTATTCTTTGAATCAAGCTTAAGCGCATTCTGGAAGAATCTGATTGCATTTGAGTAATCTTCAATTTTCAGGTAAGCACTTCCAAGATTATTATTTACTTCAAAATTATCAGGTTCTTTTTTGTATACCTGAAGAAGAAGATTCAAGGCAGCATCTGTTTCCGGCGGATTAAGATTCATGTACATTACCGCAAGATTTATCTTACTCTTCATATGATTTGCATCATAAGTAAGGGCTTCCTTATACAAAGGAATTGCTTCACTTGCCCTTCCGTTGCTGTCTAATACAAGGGCATAATTGTAAACGACGTTTGCCTTTGCGCTGTTTGTCTTTACCTGATCCTTTGAATCATACGCTTCTTTTGCATATTTCAATGCTTCAGAAATCTTTCCTGCATCAAAAAGTACAGATGAAAGGTTGTATTTTGTTAATGTCAGTTCTTCACCATTTGAAAGCATTGTAATTGCACGCCTGTACATTTCTTCTGCATTCTTATAATCCTGTTTTTTATAGTAAACGGATCCAAGCTCCATTGCAGCCTGTGAATTTACACTGTTGATTGCAAGAACACTCCTGTAAGCGTCGATTGCCCCGGACAAATCATTTCTTCCTGCAAGAATTCTTCCCTGTTCGAGGAATGCTTTTTCATGACGCGGTTCAATATCAATTGTTTTTCTGAACGCAGCAAGGGCCGCATTTTCATTTTTAAGCTGTTTCTGTGTAAGACCAAGATTATAACGGCTTGGTGCAAAATCATTCTTAAGATCACATGATTTGGTAAACGAAGTAGCCGCTTCATTGAATTTTTTCAATCTGTACTGGATTTTACCCAATTCGTAGTAATACAGATAAAGATTAGGATCATCGGCTTTTGCACCTTTAACGGCAGCCTGCATTTCTGAAAGGGCCTTATTCAAATCATTTTTTGCAAGGGCATCTTTTGCAAGAACATAATGTGCTGCCGCCTGCGAAGGATTATCGGTAAGCGCATTATTTGCCATGCTTACGGCTTCTTTCATAAGCTTTGTTTTGTCTGAAGGATTTGAATTTTTATCTGAAGCATCAACATAAGCAGTTGCCATTTCGGCTTTTTTATCTGCAGAATAATCTTTTCCCGCTTCTTCAGGAATCAAAGAAAGAGCCTTATTAAAATGACTTATACCTCCATTTGTATTTCCGGCATTAAGATCATTTTTACCTTTCTGAATTTCATCATTTAAGGCATCTATTTTTTTCTTAAGCGCAGAATTTTTCTTTGCAAGCTCTTCTTCCTCTGCCTTACGTTTTGCTTCTGCTTCCTTTGCTGCTGCATCAAGCGCATCATTATTACCGGAAGAATTATTATTGTTATTATTGTAATAATATGTACTTCCGCCGTTTGAATCTGAATTACCGGAATTTCCGTTTCCTGAACCTCCTGAATTACCAGATCCGTTTTTATCTTTCTGATTTTTCAAAAGATCTTCAAGCTGCTTTTTATAGTCATCTGCCTGCTGATTTGAACGGTCAAGCGCCGCCTGCATGGAATTCCTGTAATCCTGCATTGCATTCTGCAGTGCCTGTAAATCGTAACCGCCGCCGTTATCTTTTGCAGCATTTTTCTGATCGATGATAAAATTAATTAAATCCCTTACATCAGGATCTTCACCATATTTGTCAATATAATCATCAAGCTTATCGAGAGCCCGGTCAAATTCACCTTTTTCTGCATAATTCAACGCAGAAGTCATTACGTTTTCCTTTAATTTCTGCTGCTGTTCAATACGCTGCTGTTCCTTTCTGATTTTTGAAGAGGAAGCACAGCTTCTTATTCCTAGTAGTAAAAGCAATAAAAGAATAAGTCCGACAATAGACCCCAGACATATTGCGATGATTTTTTTCTGTTTTTCTGTAAGCTTTTTCTTTTCCGAAGGATACTCTTTTGCAAGCGCTTTTTTTGCCTTTGCACGACCAATTGCCGCTTTGATTGAATCCTTTAAATTAATTATCCCTTTTTTGCAGAGTGAACAGCCTTTTTTCAAAAGCTCAAAGGCTTTGACTGAAACTTTAACAATAAAATTCTTTACTGCAATAAGAGCCTTTTTCAATGCATTGCCGATTTTTTTAAAATCGATTTTTTTAAAATCAATCTTTTTAAAAATATTCAATTTTTTAAAATTAAATTTCATATTTCAATCTTCCTGAAAATAAACTATCAAACGACATAAAATTATACTATATATTATAAAAAAAGCATATAGATTTTTTTACAAATAATGCTATTCAAGTTCTGATTCCTGTTCGTAATCGATGATATCGCCGGAACCGGAAGACATGTTTTCTGAATCGCTGTTAAGAGAATTTGCAACATCTTCCATAAGCTGTCTGCGTCTTTCTGCTTCTTCTGCAAGACGTCTTTCTTCTTCAAGGCGTTTTTCTTCCTCCCGCTTAAGCTGTTCCTGTCGTTCGCGTTCCAGACGTTCCCTTTCTTCCCTTTCCTGACGTGCAAGCTCTTCCTGGAATTTTCTTTCTTCCTCTGCGCGCTTTGCTTCTTCCTGAGCCTTGCGTTCTGCTTCTTCTGCAAGACGTTTTTTCTGTTTTCGTAAAAGTGCAAGAATTTCTTCAATCTGCGGACGCTGAGGATCATTCGGTTCTAAAACAAGATATTTTTCATAATCTTCAATACATTCATCATATTTTTTAGCCATAAGATAGGAATTGGCTCTATTTAAAAGTGCCTGTGTATAAAAAGGATCTGCTGAAATCGTAAGGGAATATGCATTTGCAGCACTTATATAATCCCCCATTGCATAATAGGAATTTCCCTGATTAAAAGAAAGGATTTTTTTATTGGTTCCAGAAACTTTAAGTCCCTTTGCAAAAGCCGCTACAGAATTCTTAAAATCACCTGTCTGAAAATATGCCAGTCCAAGATAATTGTAACCGTCTGCGGATGCTTTACCCGAAGCAATTTCTTTTTCGAGCTGTGCAATTGCTTCACGAGGCTTATTCTGTTTAAAAAGCTTATCGCCCTGTGTTTCTGCTCCAAGGAAAGTTACGATGGTAAAAAATAATGTAATGCCTAAAACAAATGCTTTTTTCATTATCATTTCCTCCTATTTGACATACTTCCAATAATATAATAATCTATTTTTAAATCCGTTTCAAAAATTTTATTAAAAAATTCACGACGGAATTGAGGTTTATCTATGAGTATTCCCGTTATTATTTTAATATGTACCTTCGCAATAATCATTGTAACACTATTAGTACTGATATTAAAAGCATTTATTGCCCCGCAGAAAATTGAAGCTATTCCTAAAATGCTCAAACAGGGAAAAACTCAGGGTGCCATAAAAGTTGCCAAACAGATTATAGCAAAAAATCCCAAAAATTATAAAGCCCATTATTATCTCGGTAAATCTTATGCAAAGGATAATAAATCTGAGCTTGCATTGATGGAATATAAACTCGTTAATGACAATGCAGTTTTCGGCTTAAATCTTAACGAACTTGAATTCCGCAAGGAATATACGCAGATGCTCATGAAGCACAATCAGAATGCAGAGGCTCTCAAGAATTACATCCTTCTTACAAGACTTGAACCGAAAAATCCGGAAAACTATTACAACTGCGGACATCTCTACGAAGAAAACAACCGCTATGATATTGCGCTCGGCTTCATGCAGAAAACAATCGCACTTGACAAACGCCATTCAAAGGCACATGCAGAAATAGGACTTATGCTTTACAGAATGAAGCAGTTCAACGAAGCACGAAAGGAAATTGACATTGCACTCAAATTAAGTCCTGATACATATTCATCATACTATTATCTTGGAAAAATCCAGAAAGATTCAAAGGATATTCCTGCAGCAATAAAATCCTTCGAAAAAGCCCAGCGCGATCCTGAAGTTAAACAAAAAGCGGTAATAGAACACGGCGCATGCTATATGCTGATCGGACGTTATGATAACGCTATAATTGATTTTCAGCGTGCAATAGATTTAGATAAAGAAAACCTGAAATCTGAAACACTTTATGCCCATTATTTTATTGCGGCCTGTTATGAAAAAATACGAAAGATTGACAAGGCAATTGAACACTGGGAGCATATCTACAAAAGGAACAAAAGCTTCCGTGATGTTTCGGCAAAACTTGCAGAATACCGTGATTTACAGGCAAATGATTATCTTAAGGATTACCTTACCTGCAGCAACGAAGAATTTACTCTTGTATGTAAGAATGCAACTGAAAAAGGCATGAAATTCCAGATAATGAACATTGAGCAGAAAAAATGGGGATGTCAGATTCAGGCAGTAGAAAGAAACAGCGAATCCTGGATGTCTGTACGAAAACAGGTTATTTTCATCAGATTTTACAGAGAACCTGAGCCTCTTGAAGAAATCGTAATTCATGAATCTCTTGATACAATGAAAACACTGAACAGCGTAAAGGGATATATTTTCTCAAGTTCAGGCTTTTCAAACGGAGCAAGACGTTTTGCCGAAAACCGACCTGTAGAGTTAATCGATAAGTCAAATCTTGAAAAAATACTTTCTGCAGCTGGTAGTAAATGAAAATCCTCTGTGTATCAGATTTTGTAGATCCTTTAATCTATAATCAGCAGGCAAAAGAAACTTTTTCCGACATTGATTTAGTTCTATGCGCAGGAGATTTACCGCTTGAATACATTGATTTTATTGTTTCGATACTTAACAAGCCGACATATTTCATTTTTGGAAATCACAACTTAAAGGATTATAAATTCTACCATAAAAGCGCACAGGATATTCCTGGAAACATGCCTTCTCAAAAAGAAAACTCCCTGTTTGGTCACGGAGCAGAATATCTTGGTTTTAAAGTAATCAGGGAACGCTCGCTTACAGTCACCGATTCAAAAACCGGCAAAAAAAGACCTCTCCTTCTTGCGGGTGTTTCAGGGTCGTTGAAATATAACAACGGATTAAGTCAGTACACGGAATTCGAAATGAAGATGAAGCTTATAGGAATGATTCCGAAGCTTATAAAAAATAAAATCAGATACGGTACTTATCTTGATATTTTCATGACACATGCATCTCCACGTCATATTCATGATAAGGAAGACATATGTCACCGCGGATTTAAATGCTATAACTGGTTCATAAAAAAATTCAAGCCAAGATATTTAGTCCATGGTCACATCCATCTTTACGATATGAGGGAAACAAGAATTACGCAGGTTCAGGAAACTACAGTAATAAATGCCTACGCACATTACATAATACAGACAGAGGGGAATAATGAATTTTAGTTCACAGACAGAAGAAGATTTTTCTAAAGCGCACAACAAAGCTCTTTTTAACGAAATACAGCATTTTTTGTCACCCGAAGAAGCATCACTTATAGCTTTTAACGATGTAAAGCAGCTCATAAAACCGATTAATGAAACTTATGTAGGAATGAAGGTAATCCCTATTGATAAAATCATCGGAAGTGAAGGACGCTATAAGGATTTTGACAACCACTTTTTTCCTAAAAGCAACTTTTTAAAAACACGCTGGGAAAAAATAGATTCAGCGCATATAAATTCAATTGAACTTCCTCCAATTAAAGTTTACGAAATCTCAGGCCTTTATTTTGTAAGGGATGGAAATCACAGGGTTTCTGTTGCAAAATCAAAGGGAATTGAATTCATAGACGCAGAAGTAGTTTCGCTTCAAAGTGAAATAAAACTAAAAAAACCTGATAACATGAAGGATATAATCCGACAGATTGTAAATTATGAAAAGATGGTCTTTTACAGCGAAACATTCTTCGGTGACATTACAGATTACTGGTGCCTTGATTTTACGACTCCCGGAAGATATGACGTAATCTTAAATCACATCCTTACACATAAATATTATATGAACCAGCAGAAAAATGAAGAAATCTCAATGGAAGAAGCTGTTAATTCCTGGTTCAATAAAGTTTACCTTCCCATTGTAACAACAGTACGAACGAAAAAGATTTTAAGAAAATTTCCAAGAAGAACTTTGGGCGATATGTATGTATGGATTGTACGCTACTGGGATGAGCTTAAACAGAAGTTCGGAGAGGATGTAAACATTGAATATGCAGTCGAAGATTTTGAAAAAACACATAAAATTCCGCTTCAGAAAAGGATTATCAATCAGATAAAAAGGATTATTCTTCGTAAAGCGATGTACAACAACATTTCAGACACCATTGAAGACGTAAAGGATATTGAATAAACTCATCCGTTTATCAAATTAAAAACTTGACTATGGAAAATTTCAATGTTAAAATATCAGAAAGACGGATTGTGTAATTCACAAAGGAGCAAAAAGTGAATAATCTTGATTCATTCATCAGCGTGCCTCTCTTAGCAGCATCAGGACTGGCCTTATTGCTGTTTATATTTCTTTTAATCATAAAAATCAGAAATACGGCAAAAGCAAGTTTCATTTTTTATTTTGTAATTCTATTAATTCCGGTCGGAGCCGTTTTTTCCCTTATAACAAAAACTAATTTTTTCGTAATCGGTGCTTTATGTGCCGCAGAATTCCTTGCTCTTCCCTATCTTATCATAAAGGCTTTTGATAATCCTAAAAAACGTGAAGAGAAAAAACTTGCAAGAAAAAATGCAGAACAGATGTTCGCTTCAGAAAACAGTGATGTTACAAAAGCGGCAATCGCAGAAATAGAAAGCAAAAACCAAAAGCTCATGGAGCTTAACAAGGATCTTATATCTCAGGTATCGAACTTCTTTTCACGCGATAACAGTATGGAAAGCTTCCTTGAATACTGCAACAAGCTCATTTCACAAAAAGTCAATGCAGACGGATGCTGTATCCTCATTTCAGATGATTATGATGAAATGCTCGCAGTAAAATCACTCACCGGTTCTTTTCCTCCTCCATATAAATTACCCGAAGACCTGCCTCATAAACCGATTCGTGTAGAAACAAATTTACGTTTTGCACAGTTCCCTCTTAAAGGCAATGTTTTCGGTGATATATATACATCAGGAGAACCGGTTTTAGTTACTGATTCAATCAAGGATCCAAGAATCTATCAGAACGGACCGGAAGATTTCCTTAAATGTGGTAGTTATATTTTTGCACCAATTAAATCTGAATCTACAGTTATAGGACTTGTTGCTCTTGCAAGACTTCCTGAAAAAGATATATTCACAAAAGAACAGTTTGACACTGCAGTTATTATGGCAGATGCAGTTTCTACAGCAATGAAACCTTTATACAGTTTCCTTGCCTATGCAGAACATACAGAATTAAGCAAAGACGGTATAATCGCTACTAAATACCAGAAAGATCTTCTTCCTGCAAAGCTCCCTGTTATTCCTGGCGTACAGATCGGATGTTTCTCAAATGCGCTGGAAAATGTCTGCGGTGATTTATATGATGTAATCGTTTCAAGAAAAGACAGGATTTCGTTTGTAATGGCAGACGTTGCAGGAAAAGGAATGAATTCCCTTGTCGTAATGATTATGATACGTGCAATTTTACGACTTTCAGTAAATACAAATCAGACAGCGGCAACAATCCTTTCATGGGCAAACAGAGGCTTGTGTACAGACAGTTCAAAAATTGACCATTTTGCGAGCGTTGCCTTAATCAATTATGACAGTACAACACGCCTTGCACAGATAGCAACCTGCGGTAATAATCCTGTATTCCTCTTCAGCGCACTTGAACGAGGAATCAGACAGATTTCAAAACAGAGTGAACCGATGGGAGTTGAAAAAGAAACCGTTTATAATGACATTAATGTTCAGTTAAATCCCGGCGACATTCTTGTAACTTGTACAGACGGATTACTTGAATCATTGAATGAAAATGGTGTACAATATGCGACAGAGAGTTTGTCTAAGGTTATTGCAAAACATTGTAACAGCAGCGCAAAGGATCTTTCAAACAAAGTAAAAGAAGATTTGAAAAATTATTGCGGTAATGCTCAGCAATATGATGATCAGAGTCTACTTGTTATTAAAATACAATAAATAAGGAAAGGAGCTTCTTTATGGAACTTAAAATACGTAAAAATGGTGATGTTTACATTATTGACGTTACTGGTGAAATGGATCTCTACAACTCCTACAAATTAAAGGAACTTGTTATGAAGATGTTGGAGAAGAATGTAAAGAATTTTGTCATTAATCTTGAACAGGTAGATTACATCGACTCGTCTGGAATCGGTGCTTTAATTTACATCTGCTCTACAATCAAAAAGATGAATCTTAAACTGGCAATATCTAACATTCATGGTTCTGTTAAAAAAGTTATTGAACTTACTAAATTGATGGGTTACTTCCCTATCGCAAACAGTGTTGAAGAAGCACTTTTAATGGTAAAAGAATAATTTATAAGACAGACTACACAACATTTGGAGGAAAAAAGTGATACCAGGATTTAAAGAACTCAGATCAGATGAAAATGATCCTTTATTTGATAAAACAAACATGCTTAAGAAGGAATTTCCTTCAGATTTCAGACAGATTCGTTATTTTACTTTATTAATCGTTCAGTCAGCTCCAACTGAAATAAAAGAATTAAATCTTCTTGAACAGCAGATTAGTGAAGTAATCAAGAATGCTGTAAAACACGGAAATCATTGTGATATAAACAAGAAAGTTACAGTATGGTATTCGTTCAGTCCTACACACGCTCACATTATCGTGCAGGATGAAGGAGAAGGCTTCCAGGATCTTGAAAAATGGAATGAATTTAATAAAAAGCGTCTTGAATGTCTTCATAACAACGACTTCCTTGAACTTTCAAATTATGTTTCATTCAGAACAAAAGAATCAGACAGCCAGGATGGTGGTAACGCTCTCTTTGCTGCCCTTGAATACTGGAACGGTGGTTTCGTATATAACAAAAAACGAAATGCAGTTGCCATGCTTAAGAAATACCAGCAGAAATTCCATGTAAATCACGACGGCGAATAAAAACAATTGAAACAACTTTTAGTAATATTATAATAAAAAAGGAAGTTCTTTCGAACTTCCTTTTTTTGGAGGTGGGGAGAATTGAACTGGGTTACGAAATAAAACTTCCTGTTTTATTCCTCCACCCCGCCTTCTTCGCTTACGGTGCCCTCCATGGCACCTCTTCTTCCCTATTCGGTCAGCGCTCATTTCGGGGAGTTCAATTCTCCAGAGCATAGCAATAAAAAAAGGAAGCTCTTATGAACTTCCTTTTTTTGGAGGTGGGGAGAATTGAACTCCCGTCCGGAAAAGTAAACCAGGTACATCTACAGGTTTAGTTATGCGAGGTAGTTGTCGGAAGCCGGTAGCAGCATAACAAGCGTCGTCTCCGTATTCTGATAAAATGTCCTGAATATATTACAGAAACTATATTCAGCAAGTCCCGATAGGTAAAAGAACATCATCCGACGCGGAACAGAGCCGGTTGAGTTCCTGCACGCTGTCTTAGGCAGCAAGTGCTTCTGCTTCGAAAGAAGCTTCATCAGCTTCTTCTTCTTTTCTTGCGAAAATTGCAGTTATTGTTTTGTCAGTTTAAGGAACCTTCAGTCCTACTTGCAGTACAAGATTTCGCAATTCCGTCGAAACCGGGACACCCCCGAATCAAGTACACTATTAATATAATCATAAAGAATTGAACAGTCAAGTTTATATTTTTAAACCTGGAGTTTAATCTTCATATATTTTATTGACATCTTTTATCCGTTAGTTTAGAGTTTTTTTATGAATAAATTAAATTTAGGACGTTATTTTAAAAAATACAGTTTTCTCTATTTACTGGCAGTTTTATCAATGGCTTTAAGTACACTGCTTGATATGTTTGCACCTATTATCGTCCAGCATATTGTTGATGATGTTTTAATAGCAAAAAAAATGAATTTATTAAAATTCTTTATAACCGGTATCCTTGGGATAGGAATCGGACGATGTATCTTTCAATATGCAAAAGAATTTATCTGTGACTGGTGCGGTTCAAAAATTGCCTGTGATGTCCGCATTAATTTATTCCAGAAAATTCAGAGTCTTTCGGCAAATTTCTTTGACGGTATTAACAGCGGTGAACTTATGAGCCGTGTAAAAGATGATGTTGACAGCATATGGAATATTGCCGCTTTTATGGGAATCCTCATGGCAGAGGTTATCCTTCGTGTAATTTACACTATGTTCTTTATGTTCAGAATCAACTGGCAGCTATCACTTATTTCAATAATCGGAATGATAACTTCGGCTGTAATTGCAATTAAAATGGAAAAACAGCTGGATAATCTTTATGGTGAACTTGCACAGAAAAATTCAGAACTGAACAATACGGCTGCAGAAAATCTTGCCGGGGTACGTACAGTTAAGGCTTTTACAAGAGAAGGCTTTGAAATTAATAAATTTCATAAGCATAATCAGAAATATTATGAGTTGAACATTGATTTAAGCCGTGTTTTTGTAAAATATAATCCAGTCATTCAGATTATCACAAGACTTTTAACTGTAATCACACTTTTAATCGGCGGATTTTTTGTAATAAAAGGAAATCCTTTGAATAACTTCGAAAAAATTTCCATCGGTGAGCTAATGGCATTTTTACAGTATGTTGGAAATATCGTTTGGCCGATGGAAATGCTTGGATGGCTTACGAACGGATTTTCAAGTGCAAAAGCAAGTGTAAAGCGTCTGAATAAAATATATGAGCAGACTCCTGATATAAAAGAAAACAATGAGCTTCAGGCAAATCAGCTTGATGATGAAATAAAGAACGCAATTTTTACTTCAGATGATATTCATGGTGACATCAGCTTTGAAAACGTAACTTACAGGACGAATGACAAGAATATCCTGAAAAACGTAAGCTTTTCTGTAAAGGCGGGCCAGACACTTGGAATTATGGGTGCTACGGGCTCCGGAAAAACAACAATCATTAATCTTTTAAAAAGGATGTATGATGTTACAGAAGGTTCAATCAAAATTGACGGCGTAGATATCCGTGAGCTTCCACTTCCAATCCTCAGAAAAAGCATTGCCTGTGTAATGCAGGATATATTCCTTTTCAGCGATACGATTGACGGAAATATAAAGCTTGGAGCAAGGGAAACTATGAGCTCAAGTGAAGTAAGATCTGCACTTGAAAAAAGTCATTCGTGGGAATTCGTTCAGAAAATGGAAGACAAGGAACAGACAGTTATCGGTGAAAGAGGCGTTGGTTTAAGCGGAGGACAGAAACAGCGTATAACTATTGCCCGTGCGCTTTCACGAAAGACACCGGTTCTTGTTCTTGATGATTCTACCTCGGCTCTTGACAGTGAAACTGAACAGGAAATTCAAAAAGTACTTTCAGAGCTTACAGGAATGACGAAAATCATTATTGCACACAGAATCAGTGCCGTACGAAAAGCAGATATAATCATTGTGCTGAAGGACGGAATGGTTGCAGAAAGCGGGACACATGAAACGCTTCTTAAGGAAAACGGATTGTATAAAGAAACATACGATTCACAATACTAAAAAGGAGATAAAATGAACAGTTATAAAACCGATGAACAGCAGGTAAAAAAATCTAACTTTGAAACAATGCCACGGTTATTTAAATATCTGTTTAAATATAAAGTACAGATTTTATTTGTTCTTGTTATGATGACATTCGGAACATTTGTAGATCTGATTAATCCTCTGCTGAGTGAAAGGGCTATAGATAAATATATTATTCCGGGAAACATTCCGGGACTGATTAAAATTGTAATCATCGCAGCCGGTGCAAATATTCTTGCTGTAATAGCAATAAAACTCAGAATGCTTGTAATGGCGAAAACAAGTAATAAAGTAATTCAACAATTGCGTCAGCAGCTTTATGATCATATTCAGGGACTGGATCTTGCTTTTTTTGATTCAAGACCATCCGGAAAAATTCTTGCAAGGATTATCGGTGATACAAACTCTCTGAAGGATATTATTGAAAATTCCGTCACAACATTAATACCGAATATTATTACTGTTCTGGCCGTTACAATCATAATGTTCATAAAAAACTGGAAGCTTGCACTTGCCGCACTATGCTCTACTCCGTTCATGATTTTCGGTGTATTCCTTATTTCTCTTATGGCAGAAAAACATTGGAAGGCAAAACGACAGAAATCATCAAATCTCACTGCTTTCATTAACGAAGATTTGTCGGGTATAAAAATCATCCAGAGCTTCCGTGCAGAAAACGAAACCGATAAAACCTTTCAGCAGCTTGTATGGGATGACAGAAAAGAATTTTTGAAGGCAGTAAAATGGTGTGACGGTTTTGGTTCCTGGATTGATTTATGCTGGAGTGTCGGTACTGCAATGCTTTATTTAATAGGTGTTACGGCTATCGGTATAGATAATGTTTCAATCGGTACTTATATAGCATTCGGTTCCTATGTAGGAATGTTCTGGCAGCCGATTATGAATCTCAGTAATTTCTATAATCAGTTTGTAAATGCAGCAAGTGGTGCGGAACGTATATTTGAGATTATCGATACAAAAGCACAGATAATTTCAAAAAAGGATGCACCTGTTATGGATGATATCAAGGGCGATGTTGAGTTCAAGAAGGTTACGTTCAGTTATGAAAAGAATAATCCCGTACTGAAAAATGTTTCTTTTAATGTAAAGAAAGGAGAAACAATTGCCCTTGTAGGACCGACTGGTGCCGGAAAATCAACTGTCGTAAATTTAATCAGCCGATTTTATGATATTGACAGCGGAACAATTTTAGTTGACGGTAAAGATATCCGTGATGTTGATCTGACAAGCCTCAGGATTCAAATGGGAATAATGACACAGGAAAATTATATTTTCAGCGGTACAATCAGGGAAAACATAATGTACGGTAAGCTTGATGCAACTGAAGAAGAAATGCTTGAAGCAAGCAAAGCAGTTCATGCCGATGATTTTATTAAGGAACTCAAGGACGGCTATGATACTAAGCTCACGGCAAGAGGCGGTGAACTCAGCAACGGTCAGAGACAGCTTGTTGCCTTTGCACGAACGATGCTTTCAAATCCGAAGATTCTGATTCTTGATGAAGCAACCTCAAGCATCGATACAAAAACAGAGCTTTTAGTTCAGGCCGGAATTGAACAGATGCTCAAAGGGCGGACAAGCTTTGTAATAGCACACAGACTTTCTACAATTCAGAATGCCGACAGAATATTTGTCATAGATAAAGGAGGAATCATAGAAAGCGGCACTCCGAAAGAACTGATGGCAAAAAAAGGTGAATATTACAAATTAAGACAGGCCCAGTTTGCTTAACGGGATTCTGTAAACACTACCGCAGTTTCTGCATACAATTTCCAGAGGATCAGGGCCATTTTTCTTGAAATCCTCAAGCTGATTCTCCGGAAGATTTTTAATGTACTGAAAATAATAATCCTCACTGCACGGACAGTCAAAAATAATATCACGTTCGACTGTAATCACAGGAGAAAATTCCCGGAAAAGACCGATTATTATATCCTTTGAGGTAACGCCTTTTTCACTGAAAATCTGACCGAGACTCGGACACGCATTGAACGCATTTTCAACCTTTTGAAGAAGAATCTGTTCATCTTCCGTTTCTTCCTGATGACTGTCTACCTGACTTCCGATTTTTGCAGTTCCACCGGTTTTTGGAAGAATCTGAAGATACATTGAACCGGCTCCAATTACCCTTCCCTTCTGATCAAATTTAATGCTTGAATTAAAAGCTGTATTTACCTGTTCAGACTGGGCAAAATAAGCGGCAAAATCCTTCGCAATATTTTCACCTTCTGCATCAACCGTTGAACTTTGAGGATATTTATCATCCTTATGAACTCTTGAAAAAGTAAAAGTTCCGTTTCCAAGAAATTTTTTAAGACTCCATCCGTCTAGAGGTTCATCAACCGGTATATGCTCATTATAAAGATAGCCCCGTACATAGCCTGTTGAATCCGCTTCAAGAGAATACCCTTCTGCAGCACCCATACATTCAAATTTAATCACGTTATGCTCAAGATCCTTCATCATGGGAATCGTAAGTGCCGAACAAAGTGCAGCCTGACCAAGAATATATGTTTCAAGGATGCCAAGCTTATGCTGAGCACGCAGTTGATTTACAAAACGTGTTCCATGAAAAAGGGCCCCTCGGATTCTTCCATCTGCAAGTGTAAAAATACGAAGTCTGTCCGGTTCAAGAGAATCAAGCTGTTCCTTTAATTCCTTATCTTCAATCTTTGCTTTAATCATATTTATTTTTCAAAAGTAATTACATTCCATGACAGAGGCTTTACTTCTGTCTGTGCCACTCCATTTTTTATTTCTGTATTTTGATTTATTTCGGGCTTATCCCACGGTTTTTCAAAAGTACTCTTCCTGTCAAAATCTTCACTGAACATCTGATAATGAGTTACTTTTGTATAACCTTCAAATGCCTTTATATCAATTTCAAGCGGATATTCTTCGGTCAGATTCCTGTTAATTACAAAAACAGTAAGATGCTCATTCTTTTCATCCCAGGCACATGCACTGTCTATATAATTCACATTATTTTTCCCGGTATACTGAGAAGTATCATCTATCGCATAACCACTCATATCAAAAGTTGGAGAATCAACGATAACCTGAAGTGAAGTTCCTTTTGCGAATTCAAGGAGCTGTAAAAAAGCATAATGTGATGCACTTTTCCATACATGATCATGATCATTTGCACATAAAGCCCCAAGGCCTCCGGTCATACAGCTGATTTTTACTCTGTCTGCATGACGAAGCATTGCAAGTTGAACGGAAGTCATAGAAAGAAGCTTTATCATATCGCCGCCGGGGAATTCCCTTACAGGCATGTTATCCGGATCATGAAGAACATACTGCCTCTGCGGATCTGCTTGATAATGCACCCTTGCCATATTATAAGGACCATAACCCGGATTAAGAGGCTTGAATTCCCGTTCAAAAGCACCGTATTCATCAAAGGAAATATTAACCTTTTTCGGAGAACGATGCTTTGCCTGAATATAATCGAGCATTGCAGTTTCTGTATTGATGAAATCCTCATAATACAACGAACCGCCTAAAAGAGAAAGAATATCGCCGGGTTTTGCCGAATGATAATGATGCAGTGCAAGATAATCAACCGTATCATAACACTGATCCATTACCTTTGCTTCCCATTCAGGATAATGATCCATAAAAGATGCCGATGAACCGCATGCTACAGTTTCAATCGTCGGGTCAATCCATTTCATTGCTTTGGAAGCTTCATGACACAGATTTCCGTAACCGACCGGATTTTTTTCCCAAGACCCGAGCTGCCAGTGACCGTCCATTTCATTTCCGAGACACCAGGTTTTTATTCCGTAAGGATTTTCATGACCATTCTTTTTGCGTAAATCTGACCAGTAAGAGCCTCCCTTATGATTCGAATATTCGACACAATCCATCGCATCCTGTAAATTACCGGTACCAAGATTTACTGTATAAATTGAAGACGTTCCGATTTTTTCTGCCCATTGAAGATATTCATCATGTCCTACGTTATTAGGAATATACTGATACCATGCCGGATCAAGATGAACCTTTCTGTCTTTTTGAGGACCGATTGAATCTTTCCACTGCCATGCAGAAACAAAATTTCCACCGGGAAGACGGACAGCAGGAAGCTTAGTGCTTTTTAACAATTCAATAACATCTTTACGGAATCCCTGTTCATCGCTCATAGGATGTTTCGGATTATACATAAAGCCGTTTACCATGTTACCGATCGGCTCTAAAAAAGCAGAATACAATCTTGTGGAAATCTCACCTATTTTATATTTAGGATGAACTGTAATTCTTGGTTTCATTTTATCTCCAGTTATCTTGTTTCTATTTCTTTTGAATAAATCGGATCTCCATATTGAGTATAAACCGTAAGGATAATCTGTTTATTATAGATTTTCAAATCAACATAACCGAAATCTGTATTATTAAGCCATTTTGAATATGGAGAATTATAGATTAAATCTGTATCAAGCTTACCGCCCATGCTTCCAAGAACAAAATAATTTACTCCGTCTTTTTCAAGATCTTCGAAGAAATGATCATGACCGCTTAAATGAAGATCTACATGATATTTTTCCAAAATCGGAGTAAGGCGTTTTACGACCGATGGAATATCTCCCCAGTTTTTATGAGCTGCTTCATCCCAATATCCTGAACCAAGAATATAACAGTGAGATAAAATAATAACTGTATCTTTTTCGGGAATATCCTCAAGTTGTCTGATAAGCCATTTTTCCTGACGTTTTGAAAACTCAGCATCATCCCAGAGCATAAAAAGCACTATAATATGCACAGGACCATTATCCATCCTGTAATACATTTTATCGCCTCTTTTCATGAATGTTTTTTTAAATGCAGGCATTCCGTTAACAATTCCATCGTGATTTCCCGGCAAAATCATCACAGGAGTTTTTTTAATGCAGTCAGAAATATCATGAACAGCTTCTTTATAAATTGACGGAATCATTCCTACGTCTGAAATATCACCGAGACAGAAGAAAGCATCATAATCGTTATTTTCAATGTTATTCATGATATTTATTCTTGCCTGTGAATCGGAATTTGAGCTTCCCCAGTGAGGATCTGATGCAAAAGCATAATGTGCATAAAGATCCTGATTATCTTTATTATGACTTAAAGGAAGAGTATCTTTCTGAGTTAAAAGAGGGATATTCTTTGCATTTGCAGGCATAGCTCCCAGAACTGTAAGACCAAGATATATTATGATCCACAATGAAAGCGAAAAAATAGAAAAAATCTTTACAAGCAGGCGGCTGACTTTGTTTCTTTTTAATAAAAAGATTACCCCGAAAATAACCGGTAAAACGGCAGTTACAAGAAGAATAAGATAATACATAAAAATATCACGATGCCAGTGGAAAGTTCCGATTAATCCTGTACGAAATGTAAACCATATGAACAAAGCAATCGTAACTATAATCGAAATAATATTAAGATTTACTGTTTTTTTATTTTCATTTGCCATACGAAAACTCCATCAAATAAGATATTTTATTCTATCATTTTTAAAAAAAATGTGCTATTCACTTAATGATAAAAATTCATTATAATGGTTCAAATTAAAACAATTCCTGTTTTAAAAATTTAGTGTCAACAAATCAATTAAGGAGATTATTATGGCTGACGAAAAATTACAGATTATCCGACATTCTTGTGCTCATGTAATGGCAGAAGCAATCAAAAATCTTTATCCGGGAACTAAAATTGCTATAGGTCCTGCAATAGACAACGGGTTCTATTATGATTTTGAATTTACAACCGACACTAAATTTACCGAAACCGATTTTCCGGCAGTTGAAAAAGAGATGAGGAAAATTCTTGCAGGAAATCATGATTTCATACGCAAAGAAGTTTCTAAAGAAGAAGCATTAAAAATATTCGCTGATGAACCATACAAGGTTGAGCTCATTAACGAGCTTGAAAGTGATGCCGTCATTACTACTTATGAACAGGATAACTATATAGACCTTTGTCGTGGTCCACATGTTGCAAATACAAAAGAAATCAATGCTCAGGCTTTCAAGCTTGAAAAAGTTGCCGGTGCTTACTGGCGCGGTGATTCAAAACGAACAATGCTTACAAGAATTTACGCTGTTTGTTTTGCAAAGCCTGCTGAGCTTCAGGATTACATAAAGATGATGGAAGAAGCCGAAAAACGTGATCATCGTAAGCTCGGACAGGAAATGGATTTATTCCATCTTGATCCTGAAGACCCGGGGCAGATTTTCTGGCATCCGAACGGCTGGACAATTTATACCGTCATGCAGGATTACATGCGTAAAATGGTAAAACGCGACGGTTACCAGGAAGTAAACACACCTGCAATCATGCCTCGTACTTTATGGGAACGTTCCGGTCACTGGGGACACTATCAGCAGAATATGTTCATTACTGAATCAGAAAAAAGACTGTTTGCAATTAAGCCGATGAACTGTCCCGGAGCCCTTGAAATTTTCAAGAACCGACAGCGTTCATATAAGGATCTGCCGCTCAGGCTTGCAGAGTTCGGTCATGATGTACGTAATGAACCAAGCGGTACACTTCATGGAGTAATGCGTGTACGCGGTTTTGTTCAGGATGATGCACATATTCTCTGTACAGAAGAACAGATTGGACCGGAAGTAGCAAAATTCTGTAAGCTTTTAAAAAATGTATATCACGATTTTGGTTTTGATAATCTTGTCGTAAAATTTTCTACAATGCCTGAAGATCATGTCGGTGACCTTGCAACCTGGGAACGTGCAGAAAAAGCACTTAGCGATGCATGTACTCAAGCCGGTTTAACATACGAAATACAGCCCGGTGAAGGTGCATTCTACGGTCCAAAGCTTGAATTTAAACTTTATGACTGCATTGGTCGTGAATGGCAGTGCGGTACTATTCAGGTTGACTATCAGCTTCCAAGTGCAGAACGCCTTGACGCAACCTACATTGGAGCCGATAACCAGAAGCATCATCCGGTAATGCTCCACCGCGCAATTCTTGGTTCATTTGAACGATTCTTAGGCATTCTTATTGAAAACTTTGCCGGTGCATTCCCGACATGGCTTGCCTTTGAACAGGTTGCAGTTGTTCCGGTAAGCAATGAATTTGATGATTATGCAAAGGAAATAAATGACAAACTTCTTGCCGCTGACATAAGAGCCAATGCATATCTGAGTGATGACAACATGAAATCTAAAATCAAACAGATTTCAATGGAACACAGGACTCCTTACATCCTCGTCGTAGGTGAAAAGGAAAAAGCAGACAATTCTGTTTGTGTACGCTACCGTTTCTCAAGCGGAAAGCCTCAGGAAACACTCAAGATTGATGACTTTATAAAATATGTCCAGGACAAGATTCAAACTCATTTTATTGGAATTTAGTATATGAAAAAAACAGGATTTCTACTTTTAGTTTCTTCTTTGTTTTTTATTCTTTCATCGTGCGATGACGAGGATAAATTCAGCTTCAAAAAACTGTTCGGGAAAAAAACTGAACCGGTGCCGGTTGAACAAGAAATGGAAGAAACTGAAGTAGAAACCCCGAAAGAATATTTCATAGGAACATACAGAGATAATAATCCTGACGATACAGTATATTCTTCGATTCCAGAGCATTTTTCGTTTACCGCCAGTCCTGATTTTCTTCTCGCACAGCCGGAAATCTTAGCAGAAATTCCATGCGGTTCCGGAGAAAAAGAATTAAGTTATGAACAGTATAGGGATGAAGGCATTAATATTCCCAAGGGCCCTGCCGTTACAAAAACCGGTAAGCTTGTTTTTTATTATTCATATCACTCCCCTTACATTTATAATTACGATGACGGTAAATGGACTGTTGAAAAAATCAAAAATGAATATCTTTATACAAAAGAAAAATATTATATCTGCTCAAATCAGAATGGATTTAAAAATGCACAGAATAAGCGCTATTTTAATCTGATGAAAATTGATTTTGAAGCTCTCGGTCAGACAATTGACGAATCAGATAACGTATATGATGTTCCTTACGGCATTTATGTTGAACGTTATGAAAACAATTCCTTAAAAACTGCTTTCGGCTATGATTTTACAGATATCCGGAATGTTCAGTTTGTTCCGCAGGAAAATCTCGATGCATGGCTAAAAACACAGGATGATGATTTTTCGTTTACCGGCGGCAGATTGTACAAAGGTGGTTCAGCATGGTCAACAAATTTTAACGGAAAGCTTATCGGTAAACTCAAAAGCGGACACAGCATATACAAGGATAGCAAAAAACTGTATTTTGTTAATTCAAACAATCAATGTGAAAAAACACTCGTCTTAAACTGGGAAAAAGAGGATGAAAATCAGCTGACAGATTTCTGTTATGATACCTGGAGTCTTGGTCCGTGGGGCGAAATCTATTGTCTTATAGGACCCGAGCAGAAATATGAAACATCTGCTGATAATTTACCGGTAAAATCTGAGCTTACTGTTATCAGAAATCATCTTAAGCATTTCGGATTAACTTTAAGTGATAATTCAATTCTTTATTCAAATGCGGACATTGCTTCAAAGGTTGTAAAAAGCTGCACAAAAAATACAGGCTTTGCAATCACCGGTTACGAAGAAACTTTTGACAGACTTTTTGTAAAGGTTCGGCTTCTTGATGGAACAACCGGTTATTTTGATTCAGAAGAAATCCGCGATTTATACGAAGGTCCTTATACAAAGCTTCCGTGGCCTAATAAATCAGAATGGAATTACATCCTTTCAGAAAATGCAACCGATGCAAAATATTTTACATATAATGATATCGAAGATCAGAAAGGATGCGTAATCATAACAAAAATCAGCAGGGATATTCCAAAGGAAGTTATAATCCCGTCTGAAATCAACGGAAAAAAAGTTACAGCCATAATGGATAAATGCTTTATGGAAAGCCAGATTGAATCAGTAATAGTTCCTGCAACAATCAAAGAAATACCATCAATGGCCTTCTATAACTGCAAAAAGCTGAAAACAGTAAAACTTGGTACATCAGTCGTAAAACTGGGAAGCAAAGCCTTTTCAGAATGCACGTCCCTTCAGACAATCACCTTCTCTTCAAAGCTTGAAATGATTGGTCCTGAATGCTTTTTAAATTGCACCGCATTAAAACAGATTAACCTAGAAAAAATAAATTCAAAAAAACCACTCACAATTGAAACTCTCGCCTTTAACAACTGTACAAATCTGACCAAAGTCCTGTTGAACGATAATGTTTCAATTTCTGAAAACGCCTTCATGGAATGCCCCGCACTTGATGAAGAAACCCAAACTGCAATAAAAGCTAAAATCTATTACCACGATTAAAAAATCAACAAGCCCAGAATATTTCCGAGCTTTATTATATCGGGCAAGAGGGATTTGAACCCCCGACATGCTCTTAATCGGAAATCCGTTAAAAAAAATTGCGAAAGCAATTTTTTAGGATTCTCCAACTAAACGCTCCGAACGAGACTTGCGAGTGAGGCCGTAGGATGTCGGGGTAAATGCATGTGGTTAAATAAAAAAGCTCTCACAAACGGAGAGCATTTATCGGGCAAGAGGGATTTGAACCCCCGACATCCTGGTCCCAAACCAGACGCGCTACCAGCTGCGCTATTGCCCGTTACATTTTTATATAATATAACTTTTGTGCATTTTATTCAAGAGGTGAATTGTTAAAATCAAAGGATTTTAACAGAATTCTGCAGAAGCTTCTATATCACCGCCTTTTTTAATCCTTTGTTCAAGAACATCCTTTATCCTGATTTTTACATTCCTGCATGTCGGAAGATTTTTATCTGATACTATTTCACAATGAATGAAATTATCTGTTACGGCATGATATTTTATAAAACCATTCTGAATCATAGAAGGTTTTATACTTTCCAAAACAGCATCAAAAACATGATTTTTAAAACCCTTTATATATTTTATTTTATTTTTAATTGCAAAATTCGTTAATATTCCTGAACGCTCCTGACTTACCGATTGAGCAACTTTAGGCTTTAACTCACATGCTTTTGTTCCCTTTCTTTCGGAAAAAGGAAATGCATGAATCCAGGTAAAATCACATTCTCTGCATAAAGAAAGCGTTCTGTTAAAATCTTCATCTGTTTCGCCTGGAAAACCGGTGATAATATCACATGCAAGAAAACAATTTTTCCGCACTTCCCTGATTTTTCTACAGGCCTGTAAAACATCAGCATAAACGTATTTTCTGTTCATCATTTGAAGAATTTTATCGCTTCCACTTTGAACTGAAAGATGAAAATGAGGACACACTCGTTCACTTTCAATTGCCTTTAAAAACCTGTCATCAACAATTTCGGGATAAAGACTCGAAATCCTGAAACGAATTGTATTTGTATTTTCAAGAAGATAAAGAAGAAGCTCACTGAAATTATAATAATCTTCAATTCCATCCCTGACGATTTTTCCACGGTATTGGGCAATATTTATTGCAGTAAGAACTACCTCATCATTCCCTTTCTGCTCAATCTCACATACTCTTTTCAAAACTTCATCGACATCAAGAGAAACGCTTGTACCGCGTGCAAAATGAATTGCACAGAAAGAACAACAGTTGTTGCAGCCATCCTGGATTTTAAGGCTTGCCCTTGAATGCGCGATAAACGAGGATGTAGAAAACCTGAATGAATCTTCTGCAATATTCTGAATCTGCGGATTTTCATGAATTTTAAGATATATCTTTCGTGCAAGATCAACAGGATTATAATCAGTTAAATCCTTTAAAAAGGCCGGGACAACTGAAAGCCTGCTTTTTATCTGACCTTCAATAACACAGATTCTTTTATCCATAGCAAGAATTTCAGAAGCTGAAAGCTGTGCATAACAGCCTGTTACAATTACGACAGAATTCTGATATTTTTTCAATAAAAGCCGGATTATTCTTCGTGCTTTCTGTTCAGCCTTTTGTGTTACAGTACATGTATTTAAAATACACAGTATAGTTGAATTATCTGAAGGAGTCTGTGATGTGATATTCTGGATTTTTACATCAAAACCGCAGTCTGAAAAATAACGCGCCGCACTTTCACTTTCAATCTGATTAAGTTTACAGCCGAGTGTTTCTATTCTTACGGTATTCACGTTAGTTTATTCTTGCACTGACACGCACTCGTCCCTGAGAAGCATCAATTGAAGATGAATTCAATCTTAAAGCTTCATCATAGGCTTCCATTGCTTCATAATAATTTCCGGCCATTTCACGTGCATAACCAAGTCTTACCCACCAGTTATCAAGCATAGGCTCTGCTTTTACTGCAGTGGAAAGAGCAATGTCGGCATGCTGATATCGTGCCTGACGAATATATATTTCGCCCATAAAATAATAAGCTTTACCGAAGCGGCCGGCACTTTCATTTACGTTTGCTACATATTTCTGAAATTCTTCAAGAGCCTGATCATTTTTTCCAAGATAATATTTTGCTTCACCGAAAATCTCTATAAGACGAGGCTCATACGGACTGATAGTTAATCCCTGTGCTGCACGCTGTTCTGCTTCTGCATACTGTTTGTTTTCGACAAGTGCCCAGCACATTACTACATAAGATTCAATACGGTTAGGATTACCTTTTAATTCATCTTCACAAACCTGAATTGCTTCCTTATATTTACCGTTATGATAAAGAACAACCGCATCCTTTGTCTGCGCTGCAAGAGCCGTAAGCATTAAACTTAAAAATGCAATAACTGCAATGGATTTTTTCATATCTACCTTCTGTTAGTTTTTTACCATGGAACATTTACCGGTAAAAGTACTTCCCGGTTCAAGGACAACCTTTTCTGACATGATGTCGCCATTTAAAGTACCGCTGGCAGTTACAAAAACAAGCTTATCACCACGGACATTTCCCGTAACCTTACCGCGGATTAAAACACGAGAAGCAAGAATATCTGCTTCTACAACTGCATCAGAATCAATTACAAGATCACTTTCTGCTTCGATTCTGCCCTTTATTTTTCCACGAATCATAAAAGGCTTTTTCATCTTGATATCACCGGTAAAAGTAATATCATCTTCTATAATTGTATCGAAGGAATCTTCAACAACATCAAAAAAATCTGAATCTTTTACGTCAAACATATATATATTTTATCTGAATAAAATCAGACCGTCAACACTTATAAAAACTATTCAACAGGAAGCTCAAAGGTTTTTCCGTCAGGCAATGTCAATTTTACTGAAAACAGCTGAAGTGTCTTGATTCCGGCTTCTTTTTTTAACAGTTTATTGATTTTAAAATTTCCATGCAAATCATCTCCCGCAATCGGACAATTCTGTTTTGCAAGATGAATCCTGATCTGATGCATGCGGCCTGTCTGAAGCTTTAATCTTATTCTTGAAAGAAAAACTTCTGTCGTCTGTCCATCCTTTGTACAATTAATGCTCCATTCTTTTTCTACCTGATATTCGGTAACTGCTGTCTTTTCCTGTCCATGCTGAATCAGATCGTCAGTTATAATTCCTTTTTTCTGTTTAAGCGTTCCGATACAAACTGCAACGTATTCTTTTCTAACATCCTTCGATCCGATTAATTTTGTCCATTTTGATGCAGCCGCTGCATTTCTGGCAACAATCATCAGTCCGCTTGTATCCTTATCGAGCCGGTGAACTAAAAAAATTCTGTAACCTGTCTGTATGCTTAAATCTTTATCTAATGAATGGTTAATGCCCTTGCCCCCCTGTACTGCAAGACCGCAAGGTTTATTTATTACCAGAATTTCAGAATTTTCGTGTATAATAGAAATCATAGACTATTATAATAATAGAGGTGTTTTAAAATGACAAGACATAAGCTTTTTATGATTTTTATCTGCCTGTTCTCTTTTCATTCTCTGATAAGCGCAGAATCAATTTACAGCAAAAACTACGATTTTTATCTTGATATACCCGAAGGATATTCGACATCACAGCTTGTAAAAAACGGGCAGATTTTTCTTAAAGATGATGTTCCTGTCATATTATCTCATCAGAATCTTCCTGTATCATTGCTTTTAAAACCGTGTACTGAAAAAAAATATAAATCAACTGAAAATACACTCACCGAAAGCATGAAGGCGCTTAAAGCCGAATATGAATATTCAGAATTTATATGGAATGATGCAAAATGTTATCTTGCACAATTTAAAATAAACGAAGGAGAAGGCTTTGCACTTAGTGTTCCCCTCAAAGACAAAAAAAATCTTCTGTTACTCTGCTGGGCTGATGAACAATCATTCGAAGGATGCTTTAATTTCATCTGTTCTACAATCAATTCACTATGTAACGGAACAGAAAATTATAATAAACCAGGACCTTTCGTAAGCTTTTACTGTCCGAGAAATAAACCGAAAGCAATAGATTTTAAAATCGACAGTAACATAATCAGCGGTACGATAGATGAAATTGATGAAGAAGCCGCACAATTTGTCGTTGATCTGGAATTTTCTGTACTTACCCTTTATGTAAACCATAATCTTGTTTTTGATGCATGGTCACGCTTTTACCGTATGATTTACCGTGACAGCTTCGGACGCCTTGAAGACTGCATGCAGAATGCAAATGATAAGATATATGCCGATGCTATTTTCAATTCAAAAAATCCTGAATTGAAATATGCCCAGACAATCCTTTCGTGGGTACAGGGCTTTGAATACAAGCGTAACAATGAAAAAGCATCTGATTCTGATTTTACGAATCTTATAAGCTGTATTGCAGGAAAAGGCTGTGACTGTGATTCACGAAGTCTTCTTGTGAGCATGTTTTTAAGAAGCGCAGGACTTGAATCGTTTATAATCTACTCGCCTGATTATTCACATGCAATGACAACAGTTTATCTTGATGCGCCGGGTCAAAGCTTTACGATACAACTGAGCGACGGCAGTACAAAAGATTTTTTAATGGGAGAAACTACAGATAAGGTTACCTGGGGGATGATTCCACAGCAGATGGCAGACAGGTCCAAATGGCATCCTGCAATCCTGCCATAAGTGTAAAATCGGTTTAACCTTTTAAAAGAATTGTATATGCTTCTTCAGGTGTTTTTGAATTGATAAGTGACTGTTTAAAGCCGTCGCTTCTTAAAAGCACACTGAAATGCGATAAAGTTTTTAAATAATATGCATGCTGATTATAGGCAGCCGCAATCATAAAAATCAGGCTAACAGGCTCATCATCAATCGGCTGGAAATCGGCAATCGGTTTTTTACATATTCCGACAGCCATAACTAAATCGGTAACAGATGACAACCTTATATGAGGAATGGCAATTCCACGACCGATGGCAGTAGACATAAGCTCTTCACGCTTGAGAATCTGTTCTGTGAGTTCTGCTGCATTTTTAATCTGTGGTGCGTTTGAAAGCACCTGGGCAAGCTGAACGATAGCATCATGCTTTGTGCTCTGATTTATAAAAAGAATTCTGTCAGGAGAAAGAATATTACGTACCTGAACCTTCTGTTCTGAATGCATCGCAGTCTGTGAAGAAAGTCTCGCATTTACCCAGTTTTCAATTTCGGATTTTTTAAAACGCCATACAGTTCCTATTTTTCCGGCAGGTATTTCTCCTTTCTGTGCCCATTCATAAACTGTTCTGTCAGAAACCCTCAGATATGCTGCTACTTCTTCAATAGTCAAAATATTATCTTCCATTTTTACCTCAATGTTGTCATTTTCTGATTTATATTATAGAATAAATCAATCATGAAAACAAGAAAAACACACATTTTAATCATCATAACTGCAATTCTTTTTACATTTTTATATCTTTTTTCAGGAGCAAAACCTCTTTCAAAGGAATATCACTTTTATCCTGAATGGACAATAGATCTTGATAATCCCGACACAAAGCCGACCGGTTCTTCTTCCGGAGCAATTTATTTTAAACTCGGACAGAACATGGGCTTTTTTTCAGAGGATGGTGAGCTTACTAATTTCATCACATTCCCTTCAAAAGCAACAATTTCAGATTATTATTATGCAACCTACAATACAGAAAACAAATCAACTGTTATTTACAATAATAAATCGGAAGTTAAAGGAACAATTGATCTTCCGGGATATCCTTTTTTTGTAAATGACCGCATCTATAACTTTTTACCAGGAGGTGCGTCTTTTACAAGGCATGATGAAAACGGAAAGCTTTTATGGACAATTGAAGCAACCCTTCCGATTACCGCTTTTGCATCAAACAAAAACTATACTGCCGCAGGATATGCAGACGGAACAATAAATGTAATCAATAACGAAGACGGCTCTACTGAATACGAATTTAATCCGGGAGGAAGCAACTATCCTGTTATTTTAGGACTCGATATTTCAGACAATCAGAAATATATTGCATGCATTTGCGGACATGAACAGCAGCGTTTCATTATTGCGGAAAATGATGGTCAGAAGGTAAAAATCATCTATCACAAATATATAGATTCAGATACAAACAGACGTACTTTAATTAATATCTGCAATGATAACAATACAGTTTATTCAATCTTCGATAAAAACCTGAATATTTTTGACATTAAAAAGCAGACTTCAAAAAACATCCCTTTTGACGGAAAAATCCTGAATATTGAAGAAACGGATTGCTTCATTTACATGCTTGGTAAATCGGAAAATACATATACGGTTTATCTTGTAGAAAAAACTCATTATATGATCGGTAAATTCTCATTCGAAGCAGACAACGCATTTTTGACTACCTTTAACAACAATCTGTATATCGGAAAGGATTATACAATCTCTAAAATCAAGCCATCGAAGGAATAAAAAATGATAAAGAAAATATTACCTGTTGTATTTACAATCTGCCTTGCTTTTACTGCTTTATTTGCTTTTGACTGGCCTCAGAAACAGATTAACTCCAATCTTATTGTTTCAAGCTTCGGTCAAAAATACGGAGCCGACATAAGCTTTTCATATGTTTTTGCAGATCCGGAAGAGATTTATGCAATAGATAAAGGCAAGATTCTTATAATTATGACGGATGATCCTGAAGAAACAACCTTATTTCCTTCTACACTTGGAACATCTGTAATTATAGAACACGATGACGAGCTTCTTTCTGTATATGGAAATTTAGACAGGGATTCCGTTGAAGAATCTCTTAATGACCTTCAGGGAATTCAAAGCGGACAGTTCCTCGGTCAAACAGGAAATTCCGGCTGGCAGAAAAAACGCGCAAGTCTTGAATTCCAGATGATGGACACAACTAATCAGAATGCCGTAAATCCTATTATCTTCATGCCTCGCGCAGAACATTACACTCCTCTTCAAATTTCACGAATCATGCTGGAAAACCGCAAGGGTGATATTTTTAACATTGATTCTACAAAATCATTTGAATCAGGCTTCTATAAAATCTATAAGGAACAGAATTCAACTGCACCATATCGTTCGACAATTACAATCAACGGTCTAATTCTTGACCAGATTACCTATGATACTATCAAGGAAGAAAACAACAGGATGTATGTAAGCGGTAAAAAACAGTACCTCAGTGAAGATATATATCCTGATGACGAAAGACAGCTCCTTGGAGAAACAATGCTTACTCCAGGAAACATAACTCTTGGAATTGAGCTTGAAGATCATATCGGTAACAAAAAACGCCTGAGTTATATCATTCAGGTACGCTGATAAAATAAAAATATAAGTTGGTCAAATAATCAAAAACGTGGTAAAATAAAAGAATGAACCACAATATGATTTTATCTGCTTCAGGATGGCGGAAAGTATTTGCAGTTTCACAGGATGAACAGGATAAATCTCCACAGATAAGTGAAGATGATAAGGCTTTATGCGTTGTTGCGGCTGGTGTATTTTTTGATTATCTTGTAAAGACAAGCGGTCAGAAAAATCCTGTTATTGCAGTTGGAATGGATACGCGTCCTACAGGTGCACAGATTGCAGATGCAGTTTTACATTCCTTGATCTCAAAGGATGCAATAATTCAGTTTACAGGAATAATATCAGCTCCGGAAATAATGGCCTTTGCAAAAAAACTGGACGGTTTCATCTATATTTCTGCAAGCCATAATCCTGTCGGACATAACGGAATAAAATTCGGAATAAATGACGGTGGTGTTCTTTCGGCTCAGGAAAACCAGAAATTAATATGTGAGTTTACCGAAAGATTAAAAAATGATACAGAAGTTACAGAAGCAGTAAAAAAAGCATACAACTGCAGTTCTTCAAGACTTAATGACTGTTATAAAGAAAGTGAAGCGTCAAAATTCAATGCCCGTAATGCATATCAAAGCTTTGCAATGGAAACAATCACAGGAACAAAAAACAAAGAATATCAGACAGATTTTTTTGAAATGTTCCAGAATTATTTAAAAGAAAAACCTATCGGCGTTCTCTGCGATTTTAACGGAAGCTCAAGATATTACAGCATAGACAGAGATTTCTTTTATCATAACAGAATAAATTTTTACACGATGAATGAACAGGAAATAGTTCATGAAATAATTCCAGAAGGCGACAACCTTCTTCCTCTTCAACAAGGGATGCAGGAATTACAGGAGCAGAACTACAAGGACGTAATTTTAGGATATATGCCTGACTGTGACGGAGACCGTGGAAATCTTGTTTACTGGAATGAAAAAGAAAATAAAGCGGTCATATTAAAGGCACAGGAGGTTTTCAGTCTTTCAGTCCTTGCAGAGCTTACTTATTCAATCTGGCAGCATACAGGAGAAAAAGATTTTAAACCCGCTGTAGTAGTAAACTGTCCTACCTCAGGAAGAATAGACGAAATTGCTCAGACTCTCGGTGCAAAAGTATTCCGCGCAGAAGTCGGAGAAGCAAATGTAGTAAATCTTGCAAGACAAAAACGTGACGAAGGCTATGACGTACGAATTCTTGGCGAAGGTTCTAATGGTGGAACAATTACATATCCGGCAAGCGTCCGCGATCCTCTGAACACTATTTTTGCAATCATTAAGCTGCTTACATTACGTGAAGAAGGACTTTTCAAAATGTGGTGCGATAAACGAAAGATAGATTACAATCCTTTGTTTACAATCACCGATATTCTTCAAAGCTTACCTGAATATGTAACAACCGGAGTTTCAGAAGAACGTGCACTTTTAAAAATCAAGACAGAAGACCATGCTAAGCTTAAGGCAAATTTTCAGAAAATATTTGAACGTCAGTGGGAACAGAAGCTCAAGGAATTCAAAAACTATAAAATCAAAAGCTATGAAGCAGTCATAACGAACGGAACAGTTGAACAGACAGATGTAAAGGATTTTTCTCTTTCAAACAGGGGCGGATTAAAAATAATTCTTAAGGATTCTTCAAATAAACCGGCTGCATTCTTATGGATGCGAGGCAGCGGTACTGAAAGAGTTTTCAGGATTCTCTGTGATGTAAGGGGCAATAAACCTGAATTTGAACAGAAGCTTTGTGAATGGTTATCGTCAATGCTTTACGAAGCCGACAAATAACTTTTGTAGAAAAATCAATCAGGATGTGATATTATTAATGCAAGATGGAAAAATTAATTAAGGTAACTGCAGAAGAGAAAAAACTTTCAGGCTTTGAAAAAACAGCAATTTTACTAGGCGAATTAGGTCCTCAAAACAGTGACCGCATACTTAAGATTCTCAATCTTAAGACAAAAGAAATGAAAAAAATCAACTCGGTTTTAAAAAAATTGAACAGAAAACCGGTAAATGACGCGCAGATAAAACACAATGAAGTTGCAGTCCTTTCAGAAGCAGTCCGCTATGGAAAACAAAAAGGAATCATTAATCCTATAGAAACAGATCATGCACAGGGCTTTAAGAAAATGGCAGACAGCAATCCTCAGGCAGTTGCAAACATTTTAAGCAGCTGGATCGGAGAGCATAAATGAAAAAAATAACCTTCCTGTTCCTGCTTTGTGCTTTTTTTCTTTCGTGTGCTTCTACTCCAAAAAACAATGATGCAGGAAACAAAGATGAAATAACACTTCTTTTTGCGGGCGATGTAATGGCTCACTCCCCTAACTACAACATGAAGGATTACGAAATAATCTGGGATGGTATAAGGGATATTGTTTCTTCTGCCGACCTTGCCTTTGCAAATATTGAAGCTCCGGTTGATACGACAAAAGATCCTCAGAACTATCCGTATTTCAATATGCCGCTTTCTTATGTTCAGAGTACAATAAATGCAGGCTTTGATGTTTTCAGTCTATGTAATAATCACACGAATGATCAGGGGCTTGAAGGAATAAAGGAAACAACAAAATCATTTAAAAAACTTTTTGAATCAGAAAAAGATAAAGGAAATACAATTTATTATTCGGGACTTAAAGAAAAAGAAACAGATGAATACTCATACAATATAATTCAAAGCGGAAAATGGAAAATCCTTTTTTTACCGATGACTGAAATTTTGAACCGTCCTCTTGCTTCTAAATATATTAATTCAATTATTCCTGACACCGGAAAAAGGGTTGAATTCATAAACTATTGTAAGAAGCTGCGCGAAAAAAATGAATGTGACCTTTTTATTCTTTCATGGCATGCAAATGAAACAGAATATATCCGTACTGTAACTGACACTCAGGAGGAGTTTTATAAAAATCTTCTTGATGCAGGAGTCGACATTATCTGGGCAAATCATGCACATATCATCAAAGACAGAAAAATCATACTTAATTCTTCAACAAACGCCGTAAAAATCATAATGTACGCAAACGGAAATACAATCAGCGCGCAAAGAACAAAGCCGAATCTTTCGTCAAAAAATCCTGTTGATGAAAGAGACAACACGGGTGACGGACTTTTATACAAAGTTATTCTTGCAAAAGATAAAAAAAACAGCACGGTAACAATCATAAAAGCTGAGCCTGTTTTCATAACGACTTATATAACGCCCCAAAAGGATTATCTTATAAAAATAATGAATGAAGAATTTATTGAAGAACTTCTTTCAAAAGATCAGATAAAATGGGCAGATTACATAAGACGCAGGATTAAAATCAATAAAAAATACACAAAGGATATAATTGAATGGCAATAGATTACAAATCACTGCCTGTCTATGAACAGAAGCAGAAAATTCTTGACTGCCTCGAAAAAAATCAGGTAGTGATTGTTGAAAGTCCGACAGGCTCTGGAAAAACTACTCAAATTCCGGTTATCCTTTATGAAGCAGGCTATGCGACAAACGGAATAATTGCAGTTACCCAGCCAAGAAGAATTGCCGCTTTATCAGTTAGTGAATTCATTTCCAGACAGCTTAATACTTCATATCCCGGTCTTGTAGGTTATAAAATGCGCTTTGAAGACAAAACAGATTCTTCTACACGCATAAAAATAATGACGGACGGTATACTTTTGCAGGAGATGAAGCTTGATCCGTGGCTTTCAAAATATTCTGTCGTTATGGTCGATGAGGCTCATGAACGAAGCCTTAATATTGATTTTGTTCTTGGACTTCTGAAACGCATATTAAAGCAACGAAAGGATTTTCACGTTATTGTTTCTTCTGCCACAATGAACACTCAGGCATTCAGTGAATATTTTGACAATGCGCCTGTTATATCAATAGATACAATCACATATCCTGTTTCAATAATTTACGATCCGATAGCAGGTGGTGTAACTACTTCTACCGAAAGCGGATCCGATATTCTTATTTCAAAGATCTGTTCAATTGTAGATCGTGTCCTGGATAATGATGAAGACGGTGGAATCCTGATTTTCCTGCCGGGTGAAAAAATCATCAAGGATTGTACAGACAGACTCTATCACTGCCCTTTTTCACGAAAACTTCATATTCTTCCGCTTTACGGCCGACTTTCGAAAGAAGAACAGGAACGTGTCTTTGAAGATCCTCCGGAAAATAAGAAAAAGGTTGTAATTTCAACAAATATCGCAGAAACCTCAGTAACAATCCATGATATTTCTACTGTAATAGATTCAGGACTCGCAAAATTAAATTTCTATAATCCTCGAAATTATACATCAAGCCTTATAGAAACTCCTGTATCTGTTGCAAGCTGTAATCAGCGTAAAGGACGTGCAGGACGAACACATGAAGGAACCTGCTACCGGCTTTATTCAAGAAAGGATTTTGACACCCGGCCGATGTATACTACTGAAGAAATCTATCGTACAGATTTAAGTGAAGTCGTTCTCCGTATGGCAGAGCTTGGCATAACAGATTTCTATGATTTTGATTTTATTGCTTCTCCCGGAAAGGAAGGAATTATCGGTGCAGTAGAAACACTTAATATGCTCGGAGCTCTGGATACTGACAACACGCTTTCGGAAATCGGAAAGATGATGGTTAAGTTTCCGCTTGAACCAAGAATCAGCCGTATTATTATTGAAGCGGTGATGAAATATCCCGATGTAATTGACAGGGTTCTTGTTGCATGTTCCTTTTTATCCGCAAATTCACCGTTTATTCTTCCTCCTGATGAAGAAATGGAAGCGCGTAAGGCACATCATCGTTTTAAAGACATTCAGGGAGATTTTGGAACATATCTGAATGTTTTCAACGCATATAAACAGACCGATAACCGTGAAAAATTCTGTAAGAAAAATTATCTAGATGAACGCGTTATGGCAGAAATTGAAAACATAAGATTCCAGCTTGGTGAAATAGTCGGAAATGATTTAGGACTTCCGATTGTTGAAAATGCCGGAAATATGCAGGATTTTCTCTGCTGCATTGCATCTGGTATGATTCAGTTTGTATGCATAAGAACAGGTCGTGAAAATTATCATTCGCTTACGCAGGATCATATCTGTATTCATCCAGGCTCAGTGATTTTCAAACAGGATCCGGTATTCATCGTAGCAGGAGAAATCGTACGTACAAGCAGAATATTTGCCATGAGCGTTTCCCCGCTTACAAAAAATATGCTCGATAAAATCAATCCACAGTTATACGAAAGATTACAGGCATGTAAAAACACAAAAGCCGATTTTATGGATAATACCATTCCTTTAAAATCTCCGAAAAAACAGAATTTAAAATCAAAAAATCAAAAAGACCGTAAGATTGATATTGCAGAAAAAGAATCTGAAAACACAGTTTCAATCGGCGAATTCCTGTTTACCACCACAAAAATTAAAGGTAAAAAAACAGCGGTTCTTCCTTTTGAATATTTCACCCTTGCAGTGCTTCAGGAAAAAAACAAACAGAAGCTTGCTGTTCTTGGAAATCTACGGGGAAAAATCATCACCCGTGATAATGGAACATTAATGAACGGAGACAAGCTTTCACTCATGATGGATGTAGCAAAAAATCTGGACATTAACCCGCTTTCAGAAAAGAAATGGAACAGGAAAATGAATGTGAATATTTATAATCCTGTAGATAAAGAAACACTGATTGATTCACTTCAATATATTCTGCGCCCTGCAATTGCAAAACAAAAAGGAAAAGAATACGGCTTCATTACTCTGTTCACCGATGGAAACGGAAACTACTGGTTTAAGGTTTCAAGAGGATTTACAACAGCACAGACAGAATCTCATCACAGTCTTGAAACACTCATAGAAGAACAGGTGGATTTTACAAGCGATGACAAAAAAATAATCAATGAAAAACTGAGGTTAATCAACAGTCTTTACAGTTAATTTATTATACTGCTCTAAACCTTTTTCAAGAAAATTATTTTGCATTTTTATCGCCGTCATCAAGACCTAAAAGATTAGAAGCGCGTTTTTTACAGCTGGCATTTCCTTTAGGATCTTCGGCAACCTGTCTGAGTTTTGCTTCAGCGTTCTTATATTTTCCGGTTTTATACATATCAATTCCAAGACTGATTGTCTGTACATCCTTCGAAGAAAGATATTTTTCGCATAAAGAAGCATATTCAGGATCTGATACCTTTGCAATTTCCTTACCGATTGCATAACGTAATGTCTTCCGTTTATCGTCAGCGAGTGTTTCTTCGGCAAGAGCGGCAATTTCTTTTTTACCTGCGTGATTTTCTTTTACAAGAACTTCGACGATTTTCGCTTTTGTAGTATCGGCAATCTTTTTATCTGTAAGCTGTTCAATAAGGAATTTATTCCCTTCACTTGTATTCATATATGCAATGGTAGAAAAACACTCATTTTTTATAAGCTTTTCATTGTCATTTTTTGCACGATGAATTAAAGTCGGCATGGCAGAAGTAAGATTCATTTCTTTACATGCTTTTATTGCTTCCTGCTGAACCCTCCAGTGATCATCCTTGATTCCCTGAATTATTACATTAACGGCTTCTTTATTACCCGGATAATTTGCAAGACCTTTAATAATATATTGTCTGAAGTTCGGATCTACTGAATCATAATTACGAACAAGAACCTCTACAGATTTATCAAGCTTCATCATACCTATTGCTTCAGCGGCATACATACGTACAAAAGCATTTTCATCTTCATTTTCTATAATTTCAACAAGAAGTCCCCAGGTTTCAACTGCATGCATTTTCCCGCACGCACGCATCAATGCCTGCCTCTGAGGAATACTTAAATCATCACGCTCAAGATATTCTGCAAGAAAAAGGGCTTCCTGAGGTCCCCCGATTTCTGCAAGTGTCGTAATGGCATCATTAAAATATGCTTCGTTTTCGCCTTCAATGATTGTAATGATTGCAGGAGCTGCACATTTAGTCTTACACGCACCGATATATTCAAAGGCTGCCTTTACAACATTCAGTTTTTCGTCATAAGGATCATTCATTAAATCTACGGCATAATCTTCAATACAAGGATCTTCAAAATTCTTAAAATAATTGAGTATTTTTTCTTTTACCGTCGAATTTTTGGTTTCCTGAAACAAATCATATATATCTTCTGAAAATCTCGGATCATCATTCTTTATCAGCTCATCTAAAAGGGCTGCTACCTCCGATGATTTTCCATACATAATGATATCCCTGTTTTTCTGCATTGCATCAGGACCTGCATCCTTTTGTTCTGCGGCGGCCGCTTTTTTCTGATCTACACTCTTTGGTCTTTTTGCGGCAGGAACTTCAGCAAATCCACCCTTTGATGCCGAAACATCTTCTGTGTTATTCTGCGCAGAAACAGTTGAAATAAACAAAACTGATAATACAATAAATAATATTCTCTTCATAGGCTTCTCTTGTTAAAATGAATTAATTGCGTTCTAGTAACAATTATCGTTATTTTTTTTATACTCCACTATGAAATTTTTCAAGAAATTCTTTTTTAAATACATCGAATCTGTCTTCATTGATTGCAGTTCTTATTTCTTTGAGTAAGTTATGCAAAAAATAAAGGTTATGATAAGATGCCAGTATTGAACTTAATATTTCCTGTTCCTTAAAAAGATGACGAAGATATGCTTTTGAATAGGTGCGGCAGACTTTACAGTTACATTCACTGTCTACCGGTGAAAAATCCTTTGTCCAGCGTTCCTGTTTTATGGAAAGCATGCCTTTTCTTGTAAAATATGAACCGTTTCGTGCATTTCTTGTCGGAAGCACACAATCAAACATATCAATTCCGTTTTCTACTGCTTCAAGAATATATTCAGGGGTTCCTATTCCCATTACATATTTAGGTTTATCTTCAGGAAGAAACTGTACGGTATAATTCAGAAATCTTGAAAATTCTTCCTGCGGTTCTCCGACGCTTAATCCTCCGATTGCAATTCCTTGTGTATCGAGAGATGAAACAAATTCGGCACTTTGTTTCCGTAAATCTTCAAAAAAATTTCCCTGAACTATCGGAAACAATAAGCCTTCGTAGCCCTGCTCTGCTGCCTTTTTATATTCCTCATTTGCACGAAGAAGCCAGTCCGAGGTTATATTCAATGCTTTTTCTGCTTCCTTCCGTTCTACTCCCCAGGCCGAGCAAACATCAAGCTGCATCTGTATATCTGAATTGAATTTTACCTGAGTCTCAACGACATTTTCCGGTGTAAAAAGATGATAGGAGCCGTCTATATGACTTTGAAATTTTACACCCTCCTGCGTAATCTTTCTTAAAGATGATAAAGAAAAAACCTGAAAACCGCCGGAATCTGTAAGGAAATTTTTATTCCATTTTGAAAACCCGTGAAGTCCGCCAGCTTCTTTGATTAAATCTGCACCGGGACGCAGAAAAAGATGATACGTATTCGCAAGGATGATTTCAAAATCAATCTCCTGTAAAAAATCATTGGGCATTGCCTTTACTGTGGCATTAGTTCCAACAGGCATGAAAACCGGAGTCTGAACATCACCATGTGCAAGATGAAGGACTCCTGTACGCGCTTTAGTCTTTGTGCTTTTATTTTTAATTTCAAATATTTTCTCTATCATAAATAATCCTTATTTACGTTCTTGAAAATTTTAAAAGAAATCCCGAAAGCATGATAAAAACAATGTCAGGAAGCCATGCTCCCATAAAAGGAGGAATCATTTCTGTTTTGGCAAGAACCATCGTACACATCTGAAAAACATAGTACAGGACAACCGAACATATAGATAAAGCAAGACTGATTAAAAGAACATTCTTTTTTGTTTTACCGGTCAGACCTATTGCCATAAATGCAGAAATCAAAAAAATCAACGGAAAGGCAAATTTCTTGTAATAGACCGACTGTTCCTCATAATAAGGAAGTCCAGATTTTTTTAAATGCAAAATATATTTTTTAGCATCCTTTGAAGTTATGCTTTCGATGTTTACGTTTTTAGCGCGGAACGTTTCGTAGCTTTCGGTAAGCTTTGAAGTAAATTCTTCTGAGACATCAGTTATTTCCATCGTACTTTCAACAGGCACGTATTGGATCGGTGCTTCAAGATTCCACTGTTGAGTATTATCGTTCCACAATGCATTTTTTGTATAGATTATGGCAAGAAGATTTTTTTCATCATCACGGAAAATAATAAAAAGACTGTTCAGATTTTTCGATTCATCTGAATAATATTTTGCCTTATAAATGATTTTTGCACCATCAGAAATAACAACAACATCATCATTATCTGCATCTTCCTGTAATCCAAGCAGTTTTTTCTGAAGCGCTTCTTTTTTTTCAAGCGTCTGAACTACAAGCTTGTCTTCAAGAAAAAACATTCCAAAAGAACCAAGAAGTGCAAAAACAAGTACAGGTGTTACAAATCTGTATAAGGATATTCCGGATGCGAAGAGTGCTTCCATTTCATTTCCCGCATAAAGATTACTTAAGATATATGAAACCGAAAAAAGGAATGCAATTGGAGATGCATACCAGATTGTTTTAGGAATATAATAGAACATTATAAGAAGCACATCCTTTACCGGCGACTTATTTTCAAGATATGAAGAAATATTCATAAATAAATCAACAAGATTCAGGATAAGCGCTATAAAAAACAAGGCTACGAGAAAAAACGGAATTAATTTCTTTAATATATATCCTGTAATTTTCATCTATTTCTTAACTAAAAACAGACTTAAAATAAAGCCTATTACTCCTACAAGAATATTCGGAAGCCAGATGCACCAGAAGGAATTCAACTCAACCCTTATAACAAGAAGCTGACCGGAAATATCCATTGCCCAGTAAAGCACGCATAAAAGAATTCCCACGACAAGTCCGAGCGTAAGACCGTTATGCTTTGCAAAAAGGAATGATATAGAAAAAGCAAGAAATGCAAAAAAGATTGATGAAAACGGTCGGGCAAATTTTTTATAGTATTCCATTAACCAGGCATTAAGTTTGTAATCATGACCTTTTGGAGTTCCTTTTTTCATTATCTGTATTTCTTTACGGAGATCTATAAAAGTCATTTCCCTCGGAGAACGTGCAAAACCGGATGAAAAAACTGAATCAAAAATATTCATTATCATCTTGTCAGATTTCATTATGTTATATGTACTTTTATTATCAGAAGCAATAGAAGTAAAAATGGCATCATCCATATTAAGCTGCATTAAAACACCTTCACTTTTTGCATCCGTAAGAATGGAATTCTTTGCAATGATGATATTATCATACCCATCGGAGCCTTTTGAAAAAAAGATAATATCAGAAACCTTTTCTCCGGCAACATCACCGATAACTATTGTAGAACGACCAAGTCTCTTTACGCTGTTAGGTTCAAGAATGACAGTCGGAGTTGAACGCGAAATTTTTGTCATAAGCTGATTGTATTTTTTTGTTCCAAGCGGAAGAAAATAATCATTAACTAAAAACGAAACAAGTGAAATTATAATTCCAAGAATTATTACAGGGCGGAAAATGGTCCTGAAACTGAAGCCCGATGCCCTGAAAATCAATATTTCGTTATCGCTCACCATTCGTCCAAGACACATCAGAAAGCCTACAAGAGTTGCAAACGGAGCGGATTGAGAAATTATCTGCGGTGTGCTGTAAAACATGATTTTACAAACATCAAAAAATGGAGCATGTTTTGATAGAAGCTGTTCACCTATAAGAAGTATTGTATTTGCAAAAAAGACTACAAAGAAAAAAGCAAAGCATACAAGAAAATAACTTAAAAGCTCTTTATAAAGATATTTAATGAGGATTCTGCTACCGGGCTCCTTAGATTTCAGACGAAGGACTAAGCTTGAGATTTTTGAACGATTTAATAAACTAAAATTAATTTTCATTAAACCCCGGTAGATCCGAATCCTTTTTCACCACGCTCAGTATCAGAAAGAGAATCTGTAAGCTCAAATATTCCCTGTGTAACGGGACTTACGATAATCTGAGCAATACGATCCTTGTCATTTATGATAAAATCCTGTTCACCAAGATTAATCAGGATGATTTTCAGTTCACCACGATAATCACTGTCTATAGTTCCAGGAGTATTTAAAACAGTAATTGATTTTTTTGCAGCAAGACCTGAACGAGGCCTCACCTGTATTTCATAGCCTGCCGGAATTTCAAAAAAAAGTCCTGTCGGAATTACAGCAGTTTTTCCTTTTGGAATTACGACGCTCTGTGATATATTTGCACAGACATCTGCCCCTGCACTTCCAGGTGTCTTGTATTCAGGAATTACAGCGCCATTTTCTGCCTTACATTTTACAACAATCTGATTCATAACTTAATTATACCGCATTATAAAAAACATTAAAACCACATAACATGATTATTTCCAGGTTTCATGTCCATCGCCGGTAACAGGGATTTTATCTCCAAGATATGTCGGTTTTGTATGAAATGCTACATTAAAGAATGCTTTAACTCTGGCAAAGGATTCACGAATTTCCCATGACATGCGGGTCTTTTCAGAAAACCTGTTTATTTCAGGAGCAATAAAACCTACTGCATCAAGACCAAGCTTTCTGGCAATATAAACAGCCCTGTAAATATGAAATTTCTGTGTAACTATACAGCAGTCGCTTACGCAGAAAACATCCCTCGCACGATACATTGTTTCGTAGGTACTGAAGCCCGCATGATCCATAAAAATAATGCTTTCATCAACATTATGCATTTTCAAAACATACTTTCTGGCCGCATTTACTTCATCATATTCTTTTGTTCCATGATCACCGGAAACTAGAAAACGACGGCATTTTCCTTCTTCAATTAATGCCATTGCACCTTCAATTCTATCGCGCAGAACATAAGATACAGACCTGTTGCCGTAAACTGCCGCACCGGGAACAATCGATGTATATTTTGCAGGAACCTGTTCAATTTCGGAATAGATATATTTTTTTGAAAAAGAAACAATTCTGTAATTTATTAAAACAAATGAAAGAAAAATGAGGATTAAAATTGATAAAAGGATTAAAAACAGATTGATTTTTTTCTTTCCACCCATATTTTAATTATATCAGAAAAACAATAATAGTAAAGTACAGTGGTAATAAAATAGACTGCCGTAAAATAATACGACAGTCTTATAAATTAATTCAGATTGAACTCAAATCCACTCTTTTATTTATTTTCAAGGGCATCAATATAAGAAAGATTAAGTCTTCCCTGTTTATCTACTTCAAGCAGTTTAACAGGAATAACCTGACCTTCTTTAAGTACATCAGTTACTTTACTTACTCTTTCACGGCTGAGCTTTGAAATATGACACAAGCCTTCTTTTCCAGGTAAGATTTCTACAAATGCACCGAATTCCATGATTCGTTTTACAGTTCCCTGATAGATTGTTCCAACTTCAGGATCTTCTGTAATACCTTTAACTGCTTTTTTAGCAGCTTCTGCCTTTTCTCCATTCTTTGAATAAATTGTTACAGTTCCGTCATCATCAGTATTGATTGTTACATCGTACTGTGAACAGAGAGCCTTAACGTTCTTTCCGCCTGGTCCGATTAATGCGCCGATTTTATCTACAGGAATCTTCATTGTAAGAATCTGTGGAGCATTCTTTGCAAGAGGTGCCGGTTTATCGATGCATTCCTTCATCTTACCGAGGATGTGCATACGTCCGGCCCTTGCCTGTTCCATAGCTTTTTTCATGATTTCAGTAGTTACACCGGCAATCTTGATATCCATCTGGAAGCCTGTAATACCATCTTCTGTTCCGGCTACCTTAAAGTCCATGTCACCAAGATGATCTTCTTCACCAAGAATATCAGAAAGGATTGCATATTTTCCATATGGATTATCACCTTCAGGTTCCGTAATAAGACCCATTGCAATTCCGGCAACCATTTTCTTCATCGGAACTCCGGCAGCAAGCATTGAAAGACAACCACCACATGTAGATGCCTGTGATGAAGATCCGTTCGATTCCATGATTTCAGAAACTACACGGATTGTATAAGGGAATTCTTCACGGCTTGGAACCATTGCAGCAAGTGATCTTCTTGCAAGATTTCCATGACCTATTTCACGGCGGCCTGTCGTAAGCTTTCCTGTTTCACCGACAGAATATGGAGGGAAATTATAGTGAAGTATAAAGTGTTCGCTTCTGTCTCCATCAATATCATCATAAGTCTGTTCATCCATTGCAGTTCCGAGTGTACATACTGCGAGAGACTGAGTTTCTCCACGGGTAAATAAAGCAGAACCATGTGGTGTAGGAAGAACATTGATTTCACAGGAAATAGGACGGATTTCATCAGTTTTTCGACCGTCAATTCGTACTCCCTGTTCAAGAATTGATTTTCTTAAAAGCTTATACTGAATGTCATCCATTAAGGTCATGAAAAGCTTTGCCTGAATAGGATCTTCGAGCTGTTCTGCGTATTTTTCAGAAACCTGCTTGATTACCTTTGCAATGGCAATTCCACGATTCTGTTTTCCGTCCTGGAAGCATGCTTCTTTTAACAATGGAGTTGCTTCTGCTTCGATTGCTTCTGCATTGTCCAGTGTAACATCAAGCGGATTAAGAGGGAGCTTTTCTTTACCTGCTTTTTTAACAAGTTCTTCCTGCAAAAGACACATATCTGTAATGAATCCCTGAGCCTTTTCCAAAGCACCAAGCATCAATTCTTCAGAAACTTCGTTTGCACCGCCTTCTACCATTGTAAAGCCGTCTTTTGTTCCGGCAACTACGATTTCAAGTTCACCCTTTTCAATCTGTTCAAAAGTCGGGTTAATAATATATTCACCATTTAAATATCCTACACGACAAGCGGCAACAGGGCCATGGAACGGAATGTCTGAAATACAGGTAGCAGCAGAAGCGGCAATAACGGCAAGAATATCCTGTGTATGAACGCCATCACATGAAACACAGGTAGGAACAATCTGTAATTCGTGACCGAAAGATGGTTCAAAAAGCGGACGCATCGGGCGGTCAATAAGACGTGAAACGAGGATTTCCTTATCCTTTGGTCTTCCTTCCCGCTTTACAAATCCACCGGGGATTTTTCCTGCAGCATAAAATTTTTCATTGTACTCAACTGTAACCGGTACAAAATCCTGTCCTTCAGTAACAGAAGATGAAGCACAAATTGTTGCAATAATGGCAGCACCACCCCACTGGGCATACACACAGCCATTAGCCTGTTTACCGATTTTTCCTGTTTCAAGGATGAGATCGGCATCTCCGAGTTTATACGTAACTCTTTCTACTGACATAAAAATTACTCCTACACACGTCACTACATCCGACGCATGCTTTATTTATTTATTAGTAAAACTAATATTTTTGATTAGAATGTTCATTAAAGAACAATAAAAAAGCCTGCGCCACCACTAGAAAAACGGCAACAGGCTTTATTTAACATCTGATTACTTGCGTAATCCAAGTTCTTTAATGAAAGCACGGTATCCTTCAAGGTCTGTGCGTTCAAAGTACTTGAGCATCTTACGACGCTGTCCTACAACTTTCAAAAGAGCACGTTTTGCAGTAGCATCTTTCGGAAAAGCTTTAGTGTGTTCTGTAAGCTGTGCAACACGCTGTGTCATTAAAGCAATCTGAACTTTAACGCTTCCTGTGTCTGTGTCTTTAGCACCGTATTTTTTTACAGTTGCTGAAGTTGTTTCTTTTGTAAGTGCCATAAATGGAACCCCTTAAAATAAAATTTAATCTGATAGGCGGAAAACCTGCAGGTCAATCTCCGGGTTTCTGGATATTAATCACAAATTTACCGTAGAAACAGATTATTATTGATTTTAGAATAAAATAAAAAAATATTCAACCGTTGAAAACTTTTATCCATTTATTAGAGTTAAAACTTAAGCAGAGTGCATGGATTTTCAAGAAGGATTTTATTCTGAGTAATTTCAATTCTTGAATCTTCATTATTCTGATCAAGGCAATGGTAAACTCCCTCCGGCGGCAAAACCTGCAGAATCCCTGATTTTTCTATCTCTGTTTTACCGCCGAACGATTCCAGGTCAATTTCATATTTACGTTCAAGAAGTTCTTCGACAGTAGTAAAAAATCCGTTCTGTATTTTCTGTCTTATGAACGAAGAGCTTACCCTTTCTTCATTTCCGGTAATTTCAAGATAATAAACAGGATCAACAAAAACAGTTCTGATATTATTCTGTTTTCCCCAGTAATTGATTGCCTGAGTATCGGTAGCGCCTTTAAATCCGCATCGGAAATCAATTCCTTCTGCAATTAATTCCATGCTGCATACATTAACAAGAATATTAAGAAAATCACAGCCGAGCATACTGGCAAACGAATCGTCAAAATCAACAAGAATCACAAAATCAAAGCCCATCTCTTCAAAAAATTTAAGGCGCTGATTAAGTGTAGATAAATCACCGGTGTAATCTTCACTGTGCTTGATGCTCGGTAAAGGACGCGTAAAGGATACGATTCCGCTCTGAAGATTGTTTTTCTGACATTCATCCTTAAGGGTCGAAAGCAGGAAACGATGTCCTTTATGAAGTCCGTCAAAACTTCCTATTGAAATTCCACAGCCTTTTGTAAAAAAATCATCTATATTGCCTGTATTAAGAAAAGTTAAGATATCATTCCAATAAAAAATTTTCATAGATATATTATACAATAAAACTTTTACTTTACAAATACTAAAAATAGGTATATACTATCTTTAATATAAATAAAGAACTTTAGTATAATTAAATTTTTCTAAGGAGATATATATTATGGGAAAGAAAACACTTGACTGGGGTAATTTACCTTTCGGCTACATCAAGACTTCAAAAAGTTTTGTTGCAAATTACAAAAATGGAAAATGGGACGATGGAAAATTAACATCAAATCACGACATTACCATGAATGAATGTGCCGGTGTCCTCCAATATGCTCAGACTTGTTTTGAAGGATTAAAAGCCTACACAACAGAACACGGCGACATTGTTACTTTCCGCCCGGATCTTAACGCAGAACGAATGGAAAATTCATGCAGAAGACTCGAAATGCCTGTTTTTCCAAAAGACAGATTCATTGCAGCCGTACTCGATGTAATCAAAGCAAACAAAGACTGGGTTCCTCCTTATGGAAGCGGCGCAACCTTATACATACGTCCATACATGTTCGGAATTAATCCTGTAATTGGTGTAAAACCTGCAGATGAATATCAGTTCAGAATCCTTGTAACACCGGTTGGTCCATATTTCAAGGGAGGCGTAAAACCTATTACTGTTCGTCTTTCAGATTTAGACCGTGCAGCACCACATGGAACAGGTGATATCAAGGCTGGTTTGAATTATGCCATGAGTCTTCATAATATCGTAGATGCACATAAATGCGGATTTGCAGAGAACATGTATCTTGATCCTGCAACTCATACATATCTTGAAGAAACCGGCGGTGCAAACATCATCTTTATTACCAAAGACGGAAAGCTCGTAACACCAAAATCTGATTCAATTCTTCCTTCAATTACAAGAAGATCTTTATTAATCGTTGCAAAAGACTATCTTAAGATGGAAGTTGAAGAACGAAAGATTAATAAAACTGAACTTTCAGATTTTGCTGAATGCGGATTGTGCGGAACTGCAGCAGTAATTTCACCAGTCGGAAAAATCAACGACCACGGTAAAGAAATAGTATACAACGAAGGAAAAGATGAAATGGGTCCATATATGAAAAAAATATATGACACATTAACAGGAATCCAGATGGGAAGAATAGAAGCTCCTGAAGGCTGGATCTATACTATATAAAATCGAAGAACCGTTAAAAAACAATGCGAAAGCATTGTTTTAGGTTCATCTTACCTGAAAATAAAAAGCGATAAAACATCTGTTTTATCGCTTTTTTATTTATTTTTTCTTTTTTTCGTCCAGGGTTTTATCCCTTTCCTTTATATCCTTTGTAAGACGTACAATTTCCTTCTGCAGTTTTTCAATCTCTTCAAAATACTTATCGTTAGTTTCCTTTTTGATTTTACCAAGCGACTGTATATCGGCACCTTTTTCTGTCAGAAGCTCAGAAAGAATTTCTCCAAGCCGTGTATATTTTTTCAGTCTGTTTGCCTTAAGCTGAGTACGTTCTATCTTAGTAATACTTGTATCGCTGAAAGACTGTACTGCAGAACTTGCCTTTTCAAATGCAGATTTCGTTACCTTTGCACTTTTTGAAAAAAAATCCTTTATTTTTTCATCTGTATTTTCCATAAAATGCCTCCTGATGACTGTCTACTTTTAATTTAATACTAAAAAATCAAATTTGCAAACTTTTTATACACGTTTTATTGCAATAAGCGTAATATCATCGGACTGTTTATCTTCAGTAAGATAAGAATATCTAGTGATGTTAGGATCTTCTATTTCTTTTCTGCGTTCCTCATCATCTGAAAGCTCTGCTGGAATATATGGCGTACAATATTTTGAATAAAGCGTAAAATGCTCTTTAAGGAATGAATCAAGAAGCTTGTCGATTTCAATTTCATCATTTTCCCTTACTTTCGGAGATTTTACAAAACGGAATACCCTTTCGATCGATGCAAGTGCAAGAATAGATTCATCAATTGTTCCCTTACAGCCCGTAAAATCAAATTCAAGGATTTCTGATTTAACAGGATTATCCTTCTTATAAAGTACATATTTCTTTCTGTTCATAACTGCTTCGATAATCTGTGTAATACGTTCCTGACCGAACTGTTCTTTTTCTTCAAGAGCATTGAAATCAGAATCACGCAGAAGACGTTCAGATTCATCTATACCATCAGTATAAAGATAAAGTACATCACCTTTATTAAGGATTGTTTTCTCAACCTTGAAGCCGTTGTTTGACATTTCTATAAGATCCGTTGAAATACCACCGGCTGTAGGTGAACTTGAAAGCTCTATTTCCTTAAGTTTTCCTGTCGCACCATCAAGAATATGAATTTTATTATCACCGGCATTGCATATATAAAGCTCACCTGAGTTTTTATTATAAAGACTTATATTGATTGTACTGAATTTTCCTCTTGTTCCTAAACCGAAAATAAAATCATTTACGGCAGAAACAAATTTCTTAAGGTTGATTCCATTCTTTGCATAATTCCAGTTGGAGAAATAATAGAAATCCTTGAACTTTGTAGCTACAACAGAAACTAAAAGTGCGGCAGGTACACCGTGACCTGAAATATCACATTTAATGAATACATACCAGTTATCGTCAAGTTTCTGGTAATCAAAATAATCACCGGAAACAGCGGAATCTCCTTTATAAAATGCATAAAGATCAAGCTTTTCTTCATTATATTTTACGACAGGAAGCTTTCGTCCGCCCTCACCGTCTGCCAGAGGAATGAATCTTTCCTGAACTGCCTTACCGTCGAGCTGAAGGAATTCTTCGTAAGCCGCAAGACCCGCAGAAAGAGTCATCTGATTTACAACTTCACCGAGTCGTCCTATTTCATCCTTCGATTTAATTTCAATATGTTTTTTCTCAAGACGCTGACGTTCACGAACAGATTTTGTCATCAGTGATCCGACTTCTTCAAGATGATTTTCAAGCTTTCTGATCGGACGTACGATAAATGTAGCCAGAATAAATGCGCCAAGAGCACCAAGAACAACGGCAATTACCGCAAGCACGAATGCAGAAACCGTTACCGAACGCATTTCATTATGAAGCTCATTTACAAGTGTAATTACATCAACATCTACTATTACCGCACCATGAAGATAAACACTTGATTCACCCTGTCTGTAAAGAACCGGTTTATAGAAAGTATAAGTTGTCGTATCCGAATTGAAAATATCTTCGGTAAACAACGGCACGGAATTTGTATATTCTTCAGCGATTTTAGAAAGCTTATTGTTCAATTCCTGACGAAGCTGTTCGTTTGTAAGTGAAAGGTATCGGCGTCTTTCAATACTGTCCGGATCACTGCTGCTTACGAGCGATGAGAATTCTTTTGAGTTTGCAGTAATCTGCTTTGAAATCTGCTCTACCCTGTCAAAAGCAATTTTATTAAGACCTTCAAAACGTTTTAATATTTCAAGGACTGTTTTATCTTCAACCTTCGTTTCACCGGCAACTGTTTCTGCCCTTTCGTTTATATTGCTTGTTGCCCAAAGATAAGAAAGATCCTTTGCTTCTTCTTCAGTTATTTCCTGACCGTCCGTTGAATGCTTCTGGCCTACAATCAAAACCTTTAAAACTTCGCTTACTGCTTCTTTCTGATCCGGAAGCTGTCCAAGTTCAACATCATTTTCAGTCGGGAGGAAGTTCTTTACGCCGGATGCAAGACTTTCCATGAGAACTTCAACACGATTCTGTAAGCCGGAAGTTAAAGTCGTACTTTGAATTTTTATAAGCTTTTTACCGTTCTGATACGTTACGAATGTAATTACAAAAATAACAAGAAAGATTGTAAATGAAACAAGTTTTACTCTAAGGCTTCTTCTTCCTTCTCTTTTCTTTGATTTAGTTTTAAGCAATGGCATATAATCTCCAGTTATAAGCGAATTTATTTCTTTAGCAACAAGTTTATTTTCTTTTGTCTTCTTTACAAAAATCACGGTAAATAAAACTGCAATAAGAAGTGCAAACACAATAAGACAGCAAAGTACAATGCTTCCTGCAGTGATTACAAATTTATAATTCTTTTCTACTTTCCTGAACCGCGATTTAAATTCATAGTCGGATTCAATCTTTACAGTACCGTTTTCACTGATATTGATGATATCTTCAGTCCAGTACCAGCCTCTGTCTGAATGATAAAGACCAAGCGCATACACACCTTCTTCAAGCTCTGACGGGATTGTTATTCCTGAAATCTTAGAATCTGAATTAATCTGATAGTCATTTCTTTCCTTATATAAAACAAACGGATTTTCTTTCTGTCCGCGTTTTGCAAAGGCAATTCTTGTAATTTCACCTTCATAAGTAAAGCCGCCACCGTTTATGACAAGCTGTGTTTCTCCTGCTTTAGATGAGGTTTTCTGTGCGGATTCAACAAAAGTCTGAGGTTCATATTTATTTAATACAAGAAGTATTGATTCTGTATCTGAAACATTTCCTGTTTCATCAACGGCACATACCCTGAAAATATATATACCGTTATCTTTATTATTAAAAAGCTTTGATTCATTTGTGCTTGTAATAACAGTATCTTTCGTAAGCTTCTTTTCAAGCTGCGATGAATATTTTTCGTTAAATTTTTCAAGCTCCTGAGTTATTTCTTCTCCTTCAAGCGTAATGGCATGAGTTTTATTTTCTACAAGAGACTTTGGAATACGGTCTATATATTCAAGTTCATAATTAAAGCCTGCAATGTCATTTTCTTCATTTGTCTGCCAATTAACCTTAAACGTATTGTTATTTACAAATCCGTTTTCATCAAGAAAATCAAGAGTAATCTGAGGTTTTTTTGGTGGAGACAAATCGCGGTTATAGACAAGACGCTCCGGCTGAGACCAGTTTCCCGCCCTGTCCTGAACCTTTACAATAAGATTATAAATACCATCCTCGTCTGCACTTACACTGATTGTCCTGTCATTACCAAAATACTGAACGGTATTTGAAGGTTCTGTTTCATTTTCTTTTCCCCAGGTGTAGGAATATCCTGTTATGCCCGAAGAATCAAGCGGATATTCAACCTGAACCTGCACTGCCTTTTTAGAAGAATGCTTTCCTTTTTTAAACGTTAAAGGTTTTAATTCAGGCGGTAGAACACTTTTATCGGGATTCAGAATACAGATTGAATTGGAAATATCACTGCTTCGCTGAAAAACAAATGAAAGTGAAGAAACCTTATTGTCGCTGAATATCAAAGGATATGAAAAAAGATTCTTATAATCATTATTTATGAGCTGATATTCGGTATAGTCAAGATTTTCGTCAAATTTTGCCATATATACTGATTCATGACCATTTCTCGTATCAAACCATTCGACGTAAAGTTCTCCGTCAAGTTCAAAAAGCTGCGGACGGCTTGCATTTGAATTTTCTGTAATCTGTCTGGCAGTTTTAGGGACAATTCCGTTTGCATTTATTTCTGCAATCCAGATACTTGAATTTACCGATTCAGTCCTTTCCCATACCATATAGATTTTATTTTTAAACCGGTAAAGATTAGCCCTCTGATTCTGAAAAGATGCAAAATCTACCGTTACATTCGAAGGCAGTGATTTCTGATCCGTAATAAGAACAGGAGCCGACCAGGAATTTCCGTCATTCGTCGTATAAGAGCAGAAAAGCTGATACGAAAGTCTGTTCAAAACCTGCGATGAATACTGTGCCTGAAAAACAACTAAATCTCCCGAACCGCTTTTTATGCTGACCGGAATAAATGGATTACGGTATTTTTCTGCAGGTGAAAATTTCTTTAACGAAGTCCAGTTTTTACCGTCTTTTGAATCAAGAGAATAAAGTGCAAAAACACCTTCATCCACCGTTGAAACATAAACCTTGAATTTTCCTCCCGACGTAAAGTAAACACGCGGCGCAATAAGATTTGATTCATGACTTACAGTCTTTGAGGTAAAGCTCTGACATTTATCGTTTGAAGAATAAATCGTAAGTTCATTGTCTGCTGAAACAGTTGCAACAACAACTACTCCCGATTCCGAAATTGCAGCTGAATAAATTTCAGGAACTTCATTTGAATATTTTACAGGTCCGCAAAAACGTTTGTTATCGGCATAAACATCCTTCGAAAAATAATGACGGCACGATAAATAAATAGTGTTTGACGAAGCATCTATTTCCTGCCAGAAAATATACGCATCTTTTTTTGATTTTACGACGCTCGGAAACCTGGAATCGGCAGTTGAAAAAGAAACCGGATTTTCCCAGAATAATTCTTCGGCAGACGCATTAACGAAGAAGCATGAAAAAAACAGGAGAAAAGAAAAAATCAATTTTTTTATTGAAGAACATTTTTTTAATATCATCATTATACCTTAGAATCTATTGATTTTTTAAGACTCTTGACCTTTTCTATATTTCTGTTTGAACTCTTTTTCCACAGTTCATCCATGTATGCCTTTGCTTCATCATATTTTTTCTGAAGATATGCGTTTTTAGCAAGATTGTAAAGCTGTTCATCCTCTGCAGAAAGAATTATATTTTTACTTGCACCAAGCTGTGTGCTTATGCGGTCCTTTAATCTCTGAGCCTGAGTATTATTAGGATTCAATCTGATTGCTTCATTAACCCTTGCAAGTGCAGTATTCAACCGTGACTGATTATTTCCCGCACTGCTGAAAATAGACTGTGCTTCTGATGTAAGACGGTTAGATCGGGCAGCTGCAGAATTATCTACAGGTTTCTGACGCATTCCAAGTTCAATTTCAATGTTTTCTATAGTGGATTTTAATCCCCTGTAATTCGGATTCAAATCATAATAAGTAACAAGATCATTATAACCTTCAATCTTAGTTTCTGATCTTCTGCATTTATTAACGGCAGTCCTTACCTTATCTGCAAAATCCTGTTCAAATTTCACCGGATTCTGAATCTTGTCAATTTTAAGGCGAAGAAGAGATGCTTCCTTGTTTACCGGATACACCTGCTTGATTTTATCGATACAATCGATGGCATTTTCAAAGGCCTTGTTTCCTTCTTCTTTATTTCCTTCTTTATAATATTTACTTCCCGCATCAAATGACTGATATGCACTGCTCATGAGCTGGGACATTTCTGCATAAAGCGGATCTGAAGCAAGAAGGATTCGTCCGGTTTTCATTGAAACTGCTGTATTTACTATTTCAAGATAATCCTGGAATTCGGCATTAGGTTCATCGTGAGTCTCGGCCCATTTTGTAATCGCAGCAGTAATGTAAGTCTGGGCATCATCAAACCTGTCGGCGTTCTGTGCATTCTTTGCTTTCTGATAAAGCTCTCGTGATTCACGAACTACAATTTCGTTTTTAGCGAACAATATTTTTGCAAGAAGATCCTTTCTTTTTGCTTCACTTGATCTTCGAAGCTCATGATTATCTGCAAGATTCAGCGACTCCATGTATTTTTCAGTTGCATCATCAACAAGCTTTTCTGCATTCTGAAGATTAGAACGTCTGTATTCCGATTCTGCTTCCTGAAAAATTGAATCACCGTTTCTTTCGAGGCGCTTTGCTTCATCAATATCCTGCTGTGCCTTCTGCTTAGCCTTACCCGATGATAAAGAAACATTATTTATAATCTTCTGTTTTTCAGTAATCGAATTCTGTGAATTATTTATGATTTTTGAAATTTCAGGGTTTGTACTCCATTCCTTGTTTAACGAAGCATTCTGTTTTAATTCATTCTGAGACTTCTGCAGCGATTTCTGATATTCCTCTGCTTTCCGTACGACAAAATCTGTCATTTCAAGAGTAAGGTCGGGATAATGATAAAGCGCATTCTGTGATGAAGAACTTTTATGAGACTTTGCATATTCAAGAAGATAAGTGGCATCCTTCTTTAAGCGCTTACACGTTTCTTCATCAATCTGATTCGTAAAGCCCTTCTGATATATTTCTGAATAATTTACATATTCTTCAAGCTGCTTTGTATACCTGTCTGCTCCTGCAACATAACTTTCTGCAATTTCTTTCCATACGGCAATTACACTCTTACTCGTTGAATTAAAAATCTGCTCTACATAATCATTATAACGTTCGGTAAGAAGCTTCCATCTTTCTGTTTTTCCGCTGCTCCAGGTAAAATACTCAAGTACAAGATTTTCTTTTTCACCGGTAATCGAATTCATTTTTCCGACAGAACTGAAAAGCTGTTTTGTAAGGTCAGAAGAATTAAAATCCTGAGCTTTTTTGTTATTTCTGAAAACCAGGAGAATTTCATTCTGATGTATCTGCTCTTCAGAAACCTTTTTCGCAATATTACATACTTTTTCGTTCTGTTTTACGAGCGATGAAAGATAATCGACCGTTGAGTCAAATTCAGGATAAAGATTATAGGCTTTTTTATCGGTTGACTGTAAATATGAATAGCACGAATTAATCTTCTTTACGATTTCTGTAAAACCGGTGATTTTTGCAACCGTGTCATTTTTCGTAAGGAAAGCTTCATCTATTGTTCCGTTAATAATATCTTTCGGTAAAGCATTCAAATACTCTTTTGTCCTTGAATCAAACATGCCTAAAACTGCATTTTTTATTTTTTCCAGATTTGAAGAATATTCATAATCTGCTGCACCGATTATTCCGGAATCAGCAAGCGATGAAAGACCGGAAACAAAACGTTCCATAAAGGCAACATAACAGGCGTCTGTAAGCTGAGGGTTTATTTTTTTCTGCTTATTATAAAGATTCCTGTAACGGATAATTATCGGATTGAAGGAATTGCGTTTATCGGCATAGGTTTTAAATGCACGTGTAAGGGCAGGAAGCTGTTCGTTTGCCTGTGCATAGTTTCCGTCATTTACAGACTTAATGAACTGATTTGTAAGGTTGTTCAATCTTTCGCGGAATTCCACAGATTTAAAATCATTAAGGATTGAAAGAAGATCTGCTTCAATATTTTCTGCTTCCCTGATAATCGACTGATTCGATGCCCATTCGGCAAGGAATTCATCTTTATAAATCCAGAATCCTTCCTGAACCTTGTTTAATGCTCCGAGTGTATCTGAATTATGTGAAAGTGCGGCAGATTCATTCTGTATTTTTTCAAAAAGATACGCATAGTATTTGAAAAGATGCATATCCTCAAGAAGATCTATTACTTTCTTAATATCTTCAGGAGGATTTTTTTCAAGGCTTCTCATTTCAAGAATGATTTCAGAAGGAGTAATATGATCCTCCGGATTTTCCGTACTGACTTTAATTGCCTTTTCTGTCAGGACAGAATATCTGTTTCGCCTGTTCATGATATTCTTGATGAGACGCTGTGCATTATCAAAACGTTCCGGATAGCGCTCAATGTATTTATGAAGTTCAAGAAGTGCCCTGTTATAATCTGTCTTTCTGATTAATTTATCTATTTCAAAAAGCGACATTACGTCTTCATCAAGATCTTCTTCGACAATATTTTTAGTAGTATCATCTGTCTGATTCTGGGCACACAACGGAATGAGAAAAAAGAAACTGATAAGCAACGTAAATATTTTTTTCATTTTTGTCTTATATTATATTTTCGGTATTAACAGTAATATATATGAAGAAAAAAACCGATAATAATGTGTATATATTAAAGAAATTATTATATAATTACCATAGGATGAAAAAGAAACTTTTTTTATTTGCATTTTTAATTTTCTCATTTCCCGCTCATTCGCTTGATTTCATCGATTTTTCATCTGCCATTACCGATATTTTCGGCGGCTATTCAAACGATAACGAAGGAACAACCTCTTACCGTTCACTTTTAATTCCGGTCGGCGGAAGATGTGAAAGTCTGGGCTGTGCATATACAGGCTTCTGCGACGATGTTGCTTTTTTCAATTATAATCCTGCGGCAAGCTGCATCATAAAGGAAACTCAGGCCGGATTTTTCCACAATTCCTGGATTGCTGATTCAAATCTTGAAACAATTTCATACACTACCCGTATGAATAATTTTGCATTCGGACTTCAGCTTTCAACCTTCTACATCCCTTTTACTGAATACAATATTATGGGCGAAAGAACTGCCGGAAGCTATTATTCAGAAAACTATTTTTCACTTAATGCTTCCTATAATTTTCTTGCAGGCTATGAATTCAAGGGATTTGCATTGGGAAGCAATTTTAAATGCGCTTACCGTTCTGTTCCCGATTTTTCAGACAATGATACAAATGAAATAATCAGTAATTCAGGTCTTTCGCAGTCAGGAATTGCACTTATGTTTGATTTCGGTCTTATGCTTCAGTTTAATTTCCTTAAATATTTTTCAAGCAGAGATCCGAATGTAAAGATTGGTTTTGCAATTGAAAATCTTGGAATTGGTTTTACGGGTATCGGTTCATCGTTTAAAGTAGATGATCCTCTTCCAACTTACATTGCAGCAGGAATGTCGGTAAAATTCATCCCTCTTGTAACTGCCATTATCGATATTAAACAGCCGGTTAATCTTACCGCTCTTAATAAATATCAGCTTTTTTCTTTGGGTGCAGGAGTCATTCTTGATTTTACGGATATTTTCAATCTTCTTTTCGGTCTTGAATTAAAAAGCGGAAATCCAAAACTTAGTGCGGGCGCTGAATTTGAATTTAAAAATACACGCTTTAACGTAAACTATACGCTTGATTTAACTTCTTCACTTGCTCCAATTAACCGTTTCAGTGTAAGTGCAAAAATTCTTATGGGAGACCGCGGACGAGCCCAAGTACAGCATGAAATAGACGTGCTTTATAACGAAGGATTGTATTATTACTACAATTCAGAATGGGAAAAAGCTATAGAAACCTGGAAAAAAATTCTTGAAATTAATAAACGCTATGATCCTGCGATAATCGGTATTCAAAGTGCACAGTCCCAGATTGACATGTTTGAAAACGTAAGGAACAGTATGTTTTTTGAACAGGAATCAAAATAAACTTATTTTTTTCTGCTGAAAATCCTGTAATTCATCCATGGAAAAAGATTATCTTTTATTTCAAGAGTTGTAAGCCATTCAGTGCTTACTGTATTTGAACCAAGTGAATCAAAAACAGAAGTAAAGGCAGAAATTGACTGCTTGAAGCGTTTAGCCGCATATTCTGGGAATTCCTCGTTTTCGATCATCTTAAGTAATCCACTTGACTGCGCTATCATAAGCTCAATTGCTGCAATGTTCAAAAGTCTTGTCTTTAAGCCTGTATCGTTCGGAAAACGATCTGCAAGGTCTATCATTCTTTCACTGGCTTTTCTGATATAACGCATCATCCAGCAGTTTTTATTTGAAAGAAGATTCTCTCCATAACCTTCACCTTCGCAGGAAGAATAATATGGAACTACCTTATCGAGCATAAACTGTTTTTCAAGAAGATGATTACAAGTCGTAACATTAAGATCGAACTCTCCTGCACAGGAAAGTGCTTCTTCAAGAAAATAAATTCCTTCCGACCAGTTTTTCAAAAAGAGATCTGCATCCAAAGTACATACTAAATTTACAAAATCAATCTTTTTTACGACCTTTGACGCTTTAGACAAAAGCTCACCCTTTTTATTCATAAAATCTCGGGCATACTGTCTTGCTTTTTCAACAGCTTCCTTTTCATTGTATATACCCTTGTCATCTTCATTAAAGGTTTTATTATAATACTGAAAGCCTGTCGCATAACGTACATCGCCTTCTTTAAAGAATGCCGAAAGATTCTTTACGGGAAGATCAAAACCAATATCCTTGTTCAGGTTTTTGAATGAAGAATCATTTATAATTCCTTCACTACCGAACAATTCATCGTGAAGCTCTGGATCGTTTGCAAAAACAACGAGAGAATTATCGGTACGAACAGGATAGAAAATTCCGTTTTCCGGCATTGTTGTAGAAAGAAGAAGGCTTCTGGCATCTACAATAGTATAAAGGTAACTGTAACCGCGGATGATTTTTTCTACGCCCTTTGTATAACCAAGCTCAGGAATCCAGAAACCATCGGGATTCTGACTGAAAGCGCTTCTAAAAGCATGAAGTCCCGTTTCAATCTGTGCAGAAATAATTTCGCTCATATCAGGATAGTGAGGCATGAAAACATCTGTTGCACAGGTCGCAAGAAGCTCGATTTTTCCTTCCTGATAATATTCATTGTATTTAGAAATAATATCCTTCTGATATTTATTTACAAAATCAGATTTTACCTTTTCTGTTTTCTGAATTATTTCATTAATGTTTTTTATAAGTGCAGGATTCTTTGCACAACGCTTCAATTCTGATTTACCGAGAAGAAGCTTTTTATCAAGATATTCTATGTAGTGATTCTGTATTTCGTGATTTGAAAGAAGATTGAGCAGTGAAGGTGTAAAAACAAGCGCTAACTTACAATTATTGTCTGAATCAAGCCTTTCGAGAATATTCAAAAGCGGAATATAAACCGAAGAAATCGATTCATAAAAGGAATTCAATAAAGGTTCGTTTTCTTTATATTCATTGCCTATAAACCTTATATATTCCTGATTTGTTTTTATTACAAATATTATATTCTTTTTCATAACAACAAAGCCTTTTAGAACGAATGTCTGTAGTTTTTATAATGTTCAGCAAGAATTTTCTGCATTCCTGAAAGCTCAATGATTTTACTGAAGGTCTGTGTTTTTCCGGGCTGCATATCATTAATATACTTTGAAGCCTGTTGAATTTCTACTACAGGTGAAAAGGCAAGAACCTTTCCGGCATTTCCCGCAACATAAACAAGCTCAATCCTTATAAATTCCTTACCGCGCGGAAGAAGTACATACTGCTCAAAAGATTTTCGTGATATCTGGATTTCAAAAGCTTCTGCAGGCTTTAATTCATCCGGTGAAGATAAAGAACAGATTCTGAGCATTAAAGAGCAGTTATCGAGTTCACGAAGCATTGCTTCATCAGATTCACTTATATTCCAGAAAACAAAAGCCCAGATTGGATTTCGTAAAATGCATGATACCTGAGTTTCATTATAATTTCCCGGTAAAAGCTGTGTTTCTTCATCATTAGGATCTGTATTTAAAACAATCGGATTTTCATCAACCTTTTTAGATTCATCAAGAAGATCAAGAATTTCTCCGATTAAGATTCTTCGGTCAAGATTTTCAGGAACATCAATTCCGTATTCATCTGCGAGAGATGTCAAATCAGCAAAAGTAAGTGTCTCTAAATAAACCCTGTTTATTTTCTCTTCTTCCATAATTTAGATATAATCTAAAAAAAAAAGATATTAGTCAAGTTATAAAATACCTATACACGATTAAAATTTACAGGAAAAAAACAAATTTTTTAAAGAATTTCCTAAAGTCACTTATACGTTTACCGATAATATGAATGTAAGGCATTCAGCGGGTGAATATCGACATCCAGACACCTGCAGATGCTTTCCTGTTTACTTAAAATTAAAGTTGAAAAGCGTGTGAGGTTTTTCAACTTTTTTTTTATTTTAAAATATATTATACTTAATCTATGTTCGATAGATTCAAATATAAAGATTTCGCACGCAGACAATTAAAATCACGCTTAATAATTCCATCACTCATCATATTATCAATTGTAGTCCTTAATTTTCTGATTGCACTCCCCTTACCTAAATCACTTTTGTCCTTTGTCGAAAAATTCATGAACGCACCTGCCGATGAGAGAATATCGCTTTTTAATCTTCTTTCAAAAACAGATAAACTAAGTCTTCTTATTTTCTATATTGTTATGTTAATCGTACATTTTGTTACAGAATTTACACAGAATGCATATTTCATCAAAATGACAAGAACACCCGAAAACATTCCTTTTAAGGAATTCCTGTTTGCCTTCAAAAAAACACCGCGTGCACTTATCACCGGCTTATGGATGTATCTCTGGGTTTTCATCTGGTCGTTTTTAATAACTCTTGGTTTAATTGTGGCTGCCTTTGCCGTTTCGGTATTATTAAAGTTTACGGGAATTACCGGCGGATTTATTACAATCATTCCGTTAATAATCTTTTTCGGTGTACTTATTCCGATGATTTATAAGCTCCTTCAGTATTCCTTTACTTTCATAATTGCAGCAGAATTTCAGAAAATGCGTATAAGAAGATGCCTTCAGCTCAGCATCATCATTACAAAAGGACACATAAAGGATCTTTTCATTTTGTACCTCAGTTTTATTTTATGGTTTATTGCATCCTTTTTTACCCGCGGAATCATCGATATGATTTTTAAACCATACTTGAAGCTCACGCTTATAAATGCATGCCATGCACTTATTATGGAAGCATGTGAAGCAGGAATAATAAATTCAGAAGAAGTTCAGAATGAAATTCAGATTCAGTCAGCTTCAGAAACAGACTCTGAATAAACCGGCTTTTTTCCCGTTGACCAAGGTATGAAGGCTCTGAGTGATTTTTATGTTATTTTTACTGCAGACCTGTTCAAATTCATTTTTACGAGCAGTCAGAATTACCATATAGCCGTTTTGTTTTAATACACGCCTGAACGAAGCAAACATTCTTTCATAAAAATCATTTATATTTTCAATTTCCTCGTAAAAACCCCACGGAGGATCAGTAATTATGCAATCGATGGAATTATCTTTGATGTTTTCAAGCACAAATGCATCCTGAACGCTTAAGTGAGTTTTTTCATTTCCAGCAAATTGTTTTTTTTCCGAAAGATAATCGATTTTTTCCTTTTCGATATCGCTTATAAAAAGAGTATCGAATTTAAATTTTTTAACAAGCTGAACTGCAATGCCGCCGTAACCTGAAAAAGGTTCAAGAACTGTTTCATTTCCCTGTAAAGAGGCAAAACAGCATATTAAATAAGCAGTTTCCGGCCTTAGCTCACCTTTATGAAGATTTTTTTCAGTAAATTCGCGTTTTGAAATAAGCTGCCCGCAGAAACCGAATCCGTCACGTCGTTTTGAATACCATATTTCGGTCGAAGGAGAAACCCTGTCCGGCTTTAATTTTGAATTTGCGATTACCGTTTCTTCTGCTCTTTTAACAAGATTTTTATCTGCTTTTTCAAACTGATTTTCCTTCTGAAATCTTATACGGAATGTTCCTTTGCTTATAAGATAATAATTTTTCTGAGAACAAACCGCTTTTACCATTGCCGCAAAATCTTCATTTTTACGGAAGGTCTGAAGAACAAAGAAAGTATTGTTAAAATAAACGATTTTTTCCAGATCGCGGGAATTTCTGTCATATTTATAATGAACAAGTCCGTCAGATATATCAAGAATTTTACATCCTTCGAGTTTTTCACTCAAATCCTTTTGAACAATATCCTGAAAGCCTGTTATAAATGTAGAAATAAATTCAGACATACTAACAGTATAATATAATGCTTCGAAAATATGAAGATTTATTGTCCTATATACTCAAGCCTTACACCTTCGCCGGAACATACATCCTGTACAAGAGTTTTACCGATTACAAAATCATAATAGCGCGGACTTATTCCCAGAGTAAGGATTTTTTCTGTACGAAGGATTGCAATGTCTTTTTCTTTAATTACATCACCCTTTTTCATATCGTTCATAAAATGAAGGCTTCTGTTTGTCCTTCCGTAATTCTGTTCTTCGGATTCAGCAAGCTTTTTAATTCCGTCACCTGCAGCCTGCATAACCTTTTCTTTTCCAAACTGTTCAGAAAGCTGTTCTATAATCCTTCGCTTACCCTCATCCTTTCCGTAATGATTTACAGCTGCTTCACTTTGATGAACGGCATGAACCATAAGTGCAAACTGTTCTCCTTCAAGTGCAACAGGATCATCTAATCCACTTGTTTTTCTGCTTAGGGTTATATGCTTTTCAATAATTGTTCCGCCGCAGGCTATACTTAATGCCGGAACTAAAACCGGATCAAGACTGTGATCACTTACACCGCATTCAATCTGAAATTTTTCCCTGAGAGTCTGAATTACATTGAGGTTATATTCACTTTCTGGTGCCGGATAACTTGTTATGCAGTGAAGGAGGCTCACGTTTTCTTTACCGAGGATTTCTACAGCATTTTCAATATCTTCCATTTTTGAAACACCACTCGATAAAATTACAGGGATTTTTTCTTTCTGTGAATTTCTATAATCCCTTAATGCTTCAAGAAGCTTATAATGATTAAGCTCTGGAGATGCAATTTTTACGCTATCAGGCTTTATGTCAAGAAGCTGACGAAGACTTCTTAATCCGAACGGACTGCAGCAGAACTTACATCCTTTGGAATGAACATATTTTAAGATTTTCTTATAAAATGATTTTTTACATTCAAGCTGTCTGAATCTTTCGTATAACGCAATATTTCCGGTCGGGAGTTTTACATCGCCTGTTTTAGGATGAAGAATTTCATCGGCATAAACCCATTGGAATTTAATTGCATCTGCACCGCTCTGGACTGCACAATCTACAAGCTGTTTTGCCTTTTTAAATGAACCTTCATGTGAAGTTCCAATTTCTGCAATTATAAGACTCATTCTAATCCTTAAATGATTTTGCGGCGTTAACCGCTTTATATCTGTTTGAATAAACTGTCAGACATGAAGACGGCAGCCAGCCTTCTTCGAACAGATACCATTCAAAATTATCCTGATCAATAGATTTGCCGACTACACGAAGGATTTCTCCCCTTCTGCAATGACCGACATTTTCAGATTCCCAGTTATAATCCTTTCTGTAAGCGGCATAAGGATCTGTAATAAGCGCCCACGAAACATCAGGAACAAGGGCTAGCGGCTCTGAATTATCAAGAATGATTTTTTCTTCACGCTTTGCCTTACAGGAAACAATAAATAATGCAAGAAGAAATAAAACTATAAAATTAATTTTTTTCATGCTTTTTTAATCCCTTTATATATTTTACAACCGGTTTATAGATTTTTAAATCCGAATCTACAAAATCAAGCTTTTTTATCTCTGAAGGCTTTACCCATTTATATTCCGTATGCTCAGTTAACTCAAAAGGAATTTCCATACCGTCATGTTCAAAAGCAACGGCGTATGCATATAACATACATTTTTTGTCATTATGCATGAATTCCGTCTGAGCAATTCTTTCTATAACTGTAACTTCTGTATTGAATTCTTCATGCATTTCACGAATGATTGCCTGTTCAAATGACTCACCTTCTTCTACCTTTCCGCCGGGAAATTCCCATCTTCCGCCCATCTGACCGGAATTCTGTCGTTTAGCAATAAATAACTTGTCATTTTTATAAAATATACAGGCGATTGAAGTGCTCATGCTGTTTCCTAAAAGAAAATCACCTTTGCCAGGAAAAAATGAAGGACTGCACTTACCGCACAGACGATTGCAATTATGAAATTATTATCAAGGAAAACCTTTTTTACGCCCTCAGGAAGCTTGAGTTCTACCGAAGAATTCATTTTATAATATTGAAGAAGAAGGCATGCACCGCCGGTAAGCCCGCTTACTGCAGGAATAAAATCTCCAAGAATAATGATTCCGCCCTTTTCTCCGTGACAGACTAAAAATAATTTTACAAGAGCAGTAACAAAGGTCAGACAGCCGGTTACAAGAATAATTACAGGATTTTCCAGTATCTTTACATCCTTTAATTTTGAATTACGGTCGCTTTTATAAAAAAGAAATAAAGCACATATAAGATTCATAAGAATTGAAAGAAAATAAAACTGCATCATAATACTACTCCTATTTTTTGACGGCTGCAGAAAGCTCACGTGTTTCTTCTGCAACAGATAAAAGAACATCTATCCGTTTTACATCAAAGTCAGTTGTTTTAGCATGCAGGTATTGTTCACCATTACTGTAAACCATCGAAAGATGCTCTTTATTTATAATCTGATTATCGGCATTTATTGCAAAAACATCTGCATCAATATTCAAAGGATCCGTTAATTCATTGTTTTTTACAGAAGTAATCTTTATTGTCGTATAAACCTCGTCCTGAAAAGAAAAAGCCTGAAGCTCATATTTTATATCATTAATGACAGCAGAATTTTTTTTAGCAAAAACTCCCTGATAAAGCCAGACAAAAGCAGTAAGGATTGCAACAGTTCCAAGCATGAATCTGTTTGATTTATTAGCGAAAATTGCTTTTATTCCCTTGTTCGATTTAAACTTTCCCGAATAATAATCCTGGACAACCTGTGGGGCTTTTTCGAGACGTTCTTCACGGTTGTAATAAAATTTTAAAGGCTGTTCTCCGTCAGGCTTTGATTCTTCTATATTCGTAAAATCCAAAACAAGCTCCTAATTTTTCAGCAGCGCATCTATAAGATTATCGGTTCGGTACCATACGACACGTGCCGCTTCCTTATCAAGATACAGTGCTGTGATGATTCCGTCAAACGAAACATTCATGCTGTAAAAAAGATTATCTGCATGATCAACTGTAAAATGTCTTCGTAAAATCTTCTGACTCTCGCTTGAAACAATCTCGATATTAAATCCATCTGTTGTTTTAATGATAAAATATTTCCAGCCGTTTCCTGCGACTCCAAGAAAATCATACGGCATTTTATAATTCAACTTACTGTAATCTACAACGACAGATTCTTCATATGGAGGAATTGAAACCGGATCACCATAAATTCCTTCTTCACAATCAAGGGAATAAAGCAGCGTCTGGATATAATCAATTCCTGTCTGAACCTTTGACTCTTCATCTATCGCAGTAGCATAATAATCAATTTTTACAAAAAGATTAAATTTTTCAGGATCAGGAATTACATTTTCAATTGTATGATACGATTCAATGCTGTCATCATTTGTGTTATATAAAGGTACATTATTCAGGCTGATAGGAATGATTTTTTTCAGAAAACCGGAATCAGTATACCAGTAAACAATTACACCTTCATTTGTATTACAGACAACAACAAGCTCATTTTTCTGAGTCGTATAAATATTCTTTATATATGAAAAAGGTGAACCGCCCGGCCCCTGCTGTCCTATGTAATCGATGGATGAACCGTCGCGTGAAATACGCATTACAACCTGACAATAAAGAAGACCATCCTCACCTATTTCTTCACGGTTACGGGGGATTGAACACGCCGCATAAATACATTTATTGTTATCGACAGTAATAAGTCCTGTAAAAGTAAACGGATATGAAATCTCCCAGTTGAAATGATCAAGATGCCTTTGAGTTTTTTCGATGAATGAGGCAAGCTCTGAATCCTCGTTATAGTAAAGCGAAAGAAGATCTCCGTATGAATTAAGCTCCATTGCTTTTTTTGCATTTCCATCTACCGCATAAAAGAAACCATCACGCATTGCAATACCCATGCGTATATTACCGACATCATTCAGATCCTTAATGCTCAGCTGCTCAGGAAAATTTCCATATCTTAATCTGAACTGTTCCTTTTCACTGATAGATTCAATTTTACCGCTTTTCGCACATCCTGTAACAAAAACAGATACTAACATCAATAAACATATAATTTTATTCTTAATCATAATCAATTTCCTGACATTTTTTTCTTGTCAATTATACTATAAATATAGTAAATTTAATTAAAATTGGATATAATAAAAAACAAATTTTTTACAACAAACAGGAATTTTACAAAATGATTATTGATAAAATACTTACCGCAATCTTCGGCTCACAGAATGACCGTGACTTAAAGGCATTAAAACCAATCCTTCTTAAAGTAAACGAAAAGGAAGAATGGGCAAAATCGCTCAAACCGGAAGAGTTCCCGGAACAAACAAAACGATTTAAAGAAGAACTTAAAAACGGAAAAACACTTGATGATATTTTACCGGAAGCCTTTGCACTTGTCCGCGAAGCAGCATATCGTGTCAGAGGAGAACGATCTTTTGATGTTCAGATTCTCGGTTCCATCGTACTTCATTCAGGAAGAATTACAGAAATGAAAACCGGTGAAGGAAAGACACTCGTTGCCGTTGCACCAGCATACCTGAACTCTCTTACCGGAAAAGGCGTTCATATCGTAACAGTAAACGATTATCTTGCAGAACGTGATGCCAATACCATGCGTCCTGTTTATTCATATCTTGGACAGACTGTAGGTGCAATTCTTTCAAACATGGATAATGATGCAAGACGTGAAGCTTATGCCTGTGACATTACTTATGGAACTAACAATGAATTCGGTTTTGACTATCTTCGCGACAATATGCAGATTGATTTAAGAAACAAGGTTCAAAGAGGCTTCCACTATTGTATTGTCGACGAAATTGACTCTATTTTAATTGATGAAGCAAGAACTCCTCTCATCATTTCCGGTGCCGGTGAAGACGACACCTATAAATATCACGAGGTAGACAAATACGTCGGAGAACTTAAAGAGGTTGCCAAGGATCCTAAAACAGGCGAATATCCTGACGAGACGATGATGACACCTGAAGAAAGAGATAAAATCGAAGGTGACTATACACTCGATGAAAAATCAAAAAGAGTTTCTTTTACAAACAAGGGTATGAATCATCTTAATGAAATTCTTCACAAACACAATTTAATCCGCGGAGAACTTGTTGATGAAGAAAACTTTGAATATGCACATTATTTTACACAGGCAGTAAGAGCCCATGTTTTATATCACAACAATGTTGACTATATCGTAAAGGATGGTCAGGTACAGATTGTAGATGAATTTACCGGACGTGTACTTGAAGGAAGACGTTATTCAGATGGTCTTCATCAGGCAATTGAAGCAAAGGAACATATACGAATAGCACAGCGCAACCGAACAATGGCTACAATCACCTTCCAGAACTATTTCCGTATGTACGAAAAGCTTTCCGGTATGACCGGTACTGCCGCCACAGAAGCTGTCGAATTCAATAAGATTTATAAACTCGATGTAGTTTCGATTCCGACAAACCTTCCTGTTGCCAGAAAGGATGAAAATGATGAGGTTTACCTTAATGCACAGGATAAATATCTTGCAATGGTCGAAGAGATTAAACGCGCTCATGAAAAAGGACAGCCTGTTCTTGTAGGTACGGTTTCTGTTGAAAAATCAGAGCTTCTTTCAAACCTTCTTACAAAGCGTGGAGTAAGGCACGAGGTATTGAATGCTAAGAACCATGCACGTGAAGCACTTATTATTGCAGAAGCAGGTGCAAAGGGTGCCGTTACAATTGCAACAAACATGGCAGGTCGTGGTACTGATATCAAGCTCGGCGGAAACCCGGAATTCAGGGCAAGAAAAAGAGCAGGAACAAATGCAACTGAAGAACAGTACAAGGCTGCACTTGCAATAGAAAAGGAAAACTGGAAAAAGGATTATGAAGAAGTCCGAGCTTTAGGTGGTCTTTATGTAATCGGTTCTGAAAGACATGAATCACGACGAATCGATAATCAGCTTCGTGGTCGTTCAGGTCGTCAGGGAGATCCGGGACGTTCTAAGTTCTACATCTCAATGGATGATGATTTGATGCGTCTTTTCGGTGGAGAAAGGATGAAGGTCATGATGAGCCGTATCGGTATGAAACCAGGCGAGCCTATAGATCATCCGTGGTTAAATAAAGGAATTGAAAAAGCACAGACAAAGGTAGAAGACAGAAACTTCGAAATCCGTAAACACCTTCTTGATTACGATAACGTTCTTAATGAACAGCGTGCACTTATTTATCAGCAGAGGGATGAACTTCTTGCTGACGAGAATCTTTCCGGACGTGTTATGAAAAATGCAACAGAAGAAGTTGAAGAAATGTTCGAAGATTACGAATATGAAGCAAAACATAACAAAAAAGATACTACCCTGCTTGCTTCACTTTCTGAAAAAATCAGAAACACATTTGGTCTTCAGATTCCTGCTGAAAAGCTTACAAAAGAAACAGTCATCGCCGAACTCCAGAATGATATTACTAACAAAGAAACCCTGGCCGGTAAAGAAAATCTCAACATGTTCATACGTTACCAGTATGTTCAGATTATTGATAAAAAATGGCTCGATCAGCTTGAAACACTCGAAGGTCTTCGTGATGCGGTAAACTTACGTGCTTATGGATCTAAAACCCCGCTTACTGAATATAAAATCGAAGGCTTCAATATTTTCTACGATATGCTTGATTCAATAAGAACCTCTGTAATGTCCCGTGTATTTAAAGTAAAGGTTCAGCTTTCTCCTGAAGCAGCAGAACAGCGTCGAAGGATGATTGAAGCACAGAACAAAAACATGAACGCACAGCATTCAGAAGCTGCTTCTTCTTTTGCAGCTAACGTACAGAGAGCACAGGCAGAACACAATGCAGCATCAAGCTTCAACGGAGATCAGGCAAGAAGACAGGCCGCATCAGGAGCAATGCAGCAGAGAACACAAAGCGCAAATGCAACTGTAAGACGTACAATGCCTAAAGTTGGAAGAAATGATCCTTGTCCTTGTGGAAGCGGCAAGAAATACAAGCAGTGTTGTGGACGATAGATAAGAACAGAAAAACTGCGTGAAGAACTATATAATACAAAAAACAATGTTACAGGATCCTTTTTGTTGCAATGTGAAATTGAAAAATCTGAATGTTCCTTTATTACTGAAGAAACGGATATGAATGAACTTGCTGAAATAATACGAAATACAAGATCTATATATTCATTTGAACATAAAGATTCTTATGCCTCAATAGCTTTTATAGAAAATAATAAAGAAAATTATTCTCATTTAACTATAAGCATTTATAATCATCCGGATATGAAAGGAGTAGCTGTTTTAAAATATGCTCTTTATAAAAAAGGAAAAAAGCTTGCAAGTGAAGAATTCTCATCACCTGAATTAATATATTGGGCAATTAAAAATTTTCCTGAAATCTTTGAACAGATACAAATGGAAAATGAAAATCATTTTTATGAAAAGGAAAAATAAATATCTTTATTCCACTTCCGGATAATACCTTATCCATGAACCTCTGCAGTAGGGTTGAACTATTCCCAGAGGTCTGTTTCCTTCGTTTTTTCCTTCCCATATGGCATTTCGCTTGACATAAATAAATAATAAAAAAATGTAGAAAAAACTATATTTTTTTTAATAATTATGTTATAATAACAAAGGAGGTTTGAAAAATGCTGGCAACAGTAAAAGGGCATTATAATGGTTCTCGAATTGTACTGAATTTACCCATACATTTTCGTCAGGGGCAGGAAGTTGTTGTAACTTATACTCCTTTTTATGATGAACAGAAACCGATTCAGTCTTCCATAGTAGATTCTCTTATTGGCATAATTCCTGATCAAGGAAAATCACTTGATGATTATAGAAAAGAAAGATTAAAAAAATATGAAGCTGTTGATTGATACAAATGTTATTCTGGATGTTCTTATAAATAGACCACAGTTTGTGAAGGAATCTGCAGATATTTTACGGCTTTCTGGTAATGGAATTTTTAGAGTTTCAGCTTCTTCAATTACTGATATATATTATATAGCGAAGCAAGAAATACGAAATAAACGACAGGTTATTAATATGATAAAAAATCTTATTTCTATCATTCATGTTGTTGATGTCTCTGAGCAGGAAATTATTTACGCATTAAATTCTGATTGGAAAGATTTTGAAGATGCAGTTCAAAATGCAATAGCAAAATATAATGATTTTGATGTAATTATAACAAGAAATCCAGCTGATTTTAAAAAATCTTCAATTTCTGTTTATACACCAAGTGAGTTTCTAGAAAAAATCAAAAGCAATTCAATTTGATAATCTTCAAACAAGATATAGAATAAAGTATTAAGGAAATCGAAGTGTATAAACATAACGAAATAACTGCAACCTTCTATTATCATACAGACCACCTGGGAAGTGCATCCCTTATAACAGATTATGAAGGAAAGGAATTCCAACGTATAGAATATACTCCATATGGTGAAACATGGGTAGAAAAGCATAACATCATCAATTACTTCATGCCTTATAAGTTTACAGGAAAGGAACTGGATGAAGAGACAGGACTTTATTACTATGGTGCACGCTACCTGGCCCCTAAATACAGTTTGTGGAAGAGCACGGATCCGGCACTTTCTGAATACATGAGCGGTAGTGATGCAGGAGAAGGCGGTGTTTATAATCACATAAACCTGAACTTGTATCATTATGCGGGTAATAATCCGATCAGGTATGTGGATCCGGATGGAAGGTATCAAATACCGGTATATGGAAGTATTGTAATGCAGGATCCGGAATGGAGAAGGGAAACTCTTAACGGTACAAAGACTACATTCCAAAATGCAGGTTGTGCAGTAATTGCTGTTGCAGAATTACTTGGGGAAACCCCTGTCAATGTAAATAATAATTATGTTACAAATGGAGCTATATCATGGGCAGATGCAGGTGCTAGTAAAAACTGGGAAGTTGAAAAAGTTACCTCTGCCTTTACTAAAGAGACATTTGAACCCCAACAAAAAGATACAAAGTATAATTATAGAACTTTAATAAGTGTAAATTGGAAAAACGGGCAGACTGATGATCATTGGGTTCCTTTACAGGATATAGTTACATTAAAAGTAAAAGTAAAAGTTGATGGAAAAGAGGTATACAAAGATGTAGATTATGCAGTTATTACTCCAACATCTATTTATGACAGATTATCTGGCTTTAGTAAAGATGAATATTTTAAGGGGGATAAGACAAAAACAGGATTTGGCTATTCTGATGATAGAAAGAAAAAAGGTTGGCGTAATATAAACGGTAAAATTTACGTACCTCTATCTGAAATAAGGGGATATGTAAATTTTAAAGAAAAAATACCTGAAAAAACAGAAGAATAATGGGAGAGAATCATGATGAAAAAGATTATTTATTTGTCCCTTATAGTGCTCTGTTTAACAGGATGTAAGAAAAAATCAATTGATAATATTGAAACTGTTGTAGATGAAAAATTAAGTGAAACTTCAGGCGAGCAAGAAACTGTAACTAAATCAGATATGAATATTAAAGATTTAATTGCAGAATCAATACAAGAACAGGAATCCCAGAATGTAAATAATAAGAGTATTTCAAGTTATATAAAAGAAAATGGATTTTTACAATTTGAACCTCTTGCTAAAAATGATTTTTTTGAAATTGAATTTGATGATTCTTTATATGCATTTTTAATATACAAAATAAGTAATAATCAGAAGATTTTATATTATAATATAAATCATGGATGGCATGATATATATTTATCAAATGATAAAAAGAAGATATGGTATGCTTTGTATTCCAATATAGATTATAAGTTGCATAATTATTTATTAGATGGAAATACAGGTCAATTGCGTCTTATAACAGATTTATATAATGAAAGTTGCCCAAGTAAAGATTTTAAATATCTTGTTGTTTCTAGTTGGTATGAACATTGGCCGTCATTAATAGTTATTTATATGGATACTCTTGATGTGAAATACAACGTTCCATGGGATGTATCGATTAGAAATGCGATTATTGGGGATGGAGGAGAATGTCAGCCTATAATGTATAATAAAGAATCTATGGAAGATTTATCTAAATCATTAAAAAAACATAATCTCGAAATTATAATAGATGAAGGAGAATTTGACTGTATAGTATATTTATTGGAGGAAGAGGGTGGTGATTATTATGGGTATGGATATTTTAACGCAGAAAGTGGAAAGCTTGTAACTCATATGGTTGATCTTTATAATGAAGAATATTATTAGTTTATTTTTTATTCCACTTCCGGATAATACCTTATCCAGGAACCACGGCAGTAAGGATGAACTATTCCCAGAGGTCTGTTTCCTTCGTTTTTTCCTTCCCATATGGCGTATTTAGCATAGGGGTCTTTTATGTGGTCATCGGGAAGGGGAACTTCGCTCCATAGGGCAATTTCGCCGTTTAATTTTCTGCACTGCTTACAGGTATTATCATCAATAACTTCGAAACGTTTGAAATATACTTTCTCATCCGGCTTTGAATTGTAAACTTCTTCCTTGCAATATGCTCCATTAGAAGCCATCTGATCTTCTGAATCTGCTTTCCGCTGCATATCTCTATTAAGACCTGCACATTTATCAAAAAGATTCTGGGCTACTACAGACTTACTTTGTTTATCACGGATTCCGTCTATGATAATCTGCTGTATGCTGTTACGCATATCATCTGCTATTCTTGCAACTCTTTGTGCTGCAGAATCTGCTGCTATCTGAATTCTTGCCTGTCGTTCTCTTGAAATAACTTCACCGAACCTGTCTTTCATGTTCTTAACGGATTCACTAATCCAGTCAACATCATATCTTTTAAATTTTAATGAAGATAAAGTCATTTTTCTAAGTGCTTCAAGGCTGTTGGTTTTTGAAAGCCTGTCAAGAATAATTCCAAGACTTTCAGCTGAAAGAACTATTTTTTTTCCGATTCCAGAATAATTCCTGTTCAAAAACTTTTCCAGTTCAACTATAAACTTTTTCCATTCGGCTTCTTTAATGGGTTTTCCTGTTTCAGGGTTATATAGAATTTTCCCTTTATACTTTAATTCTCCAGCCTTACTTACAATTCTTATATCAGGCAAATCAAAATAACTGATTACAAAATCATAAATCGCTCTTGTTCTGTCAGTAAACTCTTTGTAATATTTATCAACTATTTCTTTTTGAGCTTCATATACAAAGCTTTCTCCTTTACCAGCTCCACTTATATCTGCATCAAGTGATAATGCAACTTTTTGTACTGCTTTTTCAATCTTATTTCTGTCAAAATCTATCAGCCTTACAGTAAGGTTTTCATAATGCTCTGAATTATCAGATGGAATATGTTTAATAATGAACGGTCTGTTATCAGCAATTGCATTTAAAGTCTTATTGAATTGTTCCAGTTTCTGCTGTTTATTATTCTTTGTAATATCTGTTATAACAAGCTCAAACGACTTGCTTTGCCATGAAATTTCATTCATATAGTCTCTCCTAAATTATAAGTAATGATTTATGAACTGATTTATTCATTTCCTCTGAAAACTGCTCATTAATTTCTGTATCTTCGAAGCCGTTCTGTTCATCGCCGAAAGCTTCAATATCCATATTATCCTGAGCCTGCTGGCTCTGGTACAGCTGTACAAGATGAGCATTCATTGGTAAATCTGCAGAATTTTCTATTTTACTTAAATCAATTGCATCAAGGCCTTTTTCTGCTCTTTTTTCATTTATGCTCTTCCAGGTTCTTATTTCCTTTTCATCCAGATCTGCTACGGTATTGGGATTTTCCTTTTCATAACCTACGAATTCAAGAACATAATCAGGATTGATTTTTGAAACAATTTTATTAAAATATGCTTCAAAAAAAACAAGTAAATCTCCAAGCAGGGAACTTTTTGCTGCTGCCATTCTGTCTGTACCACCATTTTCAAACATTGCCTGAGATTTCTGAGACTGAATGCCAAGTTCATCTGCACTACAACCGAATAAAGCCATAACACCACTTGAAAGATAATCAAGCCATGCCTGAAATTCCATTTCCCTGTTAGTATTTAATGCTTTCCATTCAAGTTTTGCGTCTTTGTCTCCAGATGGAATAATAGGTATTCTCCACTGATTTAATGGACCACCACTCATTATTTCTGCAATGTAATCTTCCATTTCATCAATTACATCTGAGTTTGCATCTGAATTAAGAAGCAGCATTCCTTTTGGAAGTTTATTTTCTGTAAAGTTTCCGGCATTATAGATAAATGTATTGATTTCACTTGTAATTAAATCTACAGCCTGTTCAACAAGTGAATAGCCATACATGGAATGGTAAATGTCTGTTCTTGGATTTTCGAATTCAAAAATCATGTTATCCATTGTATAACCTGCAGCAGGCATTCCATCTACAATCTGAAGGTAACGGAATACAGTTTCATTTTCTTTTTCTGGAATGACACGTTCAATAGTTGCAGCATCAACTGCAAAAAATGCTACAGGCTCTCCTTTTTTATTATACTGGATTTCAGTTGCAATCTGATCTAAAGTAAGATTATCTCGAAGAAGTTTCACCCCATACTTAACAAGGTCATCACGGCTTGGGTCAACATAATTACCTGTCGATACCATAAAATCACGAATTCTTTCTGCTTCTTTATCCTGTTTTTTTGTAATCTGAGTTTCAAATCTTTTATGAATAATGAATCCTCGTTCATTACGACTTGTTACAGGTTTAAAAAAAGGCTTTATTTTTCTAGAAATATGAGTAATGCAACAATTGATAATCCAGGCTTTAGCAGCAACAGCCCTTAAAGTCCTGCAATGAATACCTCCATATTGAATTCTTGAAATAGTTCTGATATTTTCAAAACAGTTGGATGAAACAAAATATGGATCGTAAAAAACAGAATCTGCACCATGTTCACGTCCTTTGTCCTGAAAAAAATAGGTATTGAAAATATTCTGACTGTCTTTTCTTGCAAACTGTAATTTTTTGAAAGCTGTTTCATTATAAGCTTTCCTTTTTCTTAATAACTGGTCTATATTAATTTCTTCTCTTGCCATTTAAACCTCCCAAAAGTAAACTTTAAAAACAAATAGCCGGTCATTGTCAAAACAATAACCGGCTATTAATTTCTTAATATACCTTACAATTTCATTGTACTTTATATTTGTTTATTTGTCATCTAAAAATCCTATTTGGAGGCAAAAATCTTTATATGTATCATGACTAACAATTTTACGAAAATAATCATCTATATAATCAACTGTTTTATCTGTATGCAGCTTTCCTTTTTTCCATCAACTTTTACTTTTAATGTAACTATATCCTGTATCTGTCTAATTTTGAATATAAAATAACAGCAAAAATATAAAATTGCTATTTATTTCCATTTAAAATCATATTTTTCATTACCAAATGATATAAATTTTGTGTTTTTAAATGTACTCCATGTTTCAACACTTCCTCCTCCACTCCATTCAACTCCTATCCGATAATCATTTCCTTCTTTAAATATACAATCATTATTCTTTATTATAATAGTCGTTATTTTCTCATCTTTCGTAATTTTATAGTTATCTGTTAAACCTTCAGCAAACCATAATTCTCCAACAGCACCTCCGAATATATATCCGATTTTATACTGATTATTAAGACAAATTACTACTGAATCTGATTCTACATAACAATCAATTATACAAGGCTCTGAAGGCTTACGTTTACATGAAACACATAATAATAATATGACTAGCAGGACTAATAATTTTCTAATACCCAATTTACAGCCTCCGTATCAAATCCTGGATTAGATATTATCCTGAAGTAGAATAAAAAATATTATATAAAATTACTTAGAACCAAAATAAGCCTCTTCATAACCTATAGGAACAAATTTATTATTATTGAAAGTACTCCAGGTTTTTGCACTTCCTGTATATGATTCAACCCATATTCTATAATCACTTCCATCTTTAAAAATAATTCCATCATTCTTAATTATAACTTTTGTTACATCCTTATCAATTATAATTTCATAATCCTCAGATAAACCTTCACAAAACTCTAACTCGCCAACACCACCGGCAAATATATAACCAACTTTATACTGATTATTAAGACAAATTACTACTGAATCTGATTCTACATAACAATCAATTATACAAGGCTCTGAAGGCTTACGTTTACATGAAACACATAATAATAATAATATGACTAGCAGGACTAATAATTTTCTAAAACCCATTTTACTCATCTTTATCATATGAAATTCCATTATTATAACAAAAATCATAATATTTATATAATCTGCCATGCTTTATACAATAATTTTTATACGAAGTAACATAATTTATGGGAGTATATAATATTGATTTTTTATTTTTATCTAATAAATTCAAGTATAATTTTTTCTTTATTGTATTTTCCTTTTTAATGTTGATTTCATATAATAAAAGGGACTTTTGATCTAAAAGAAAATCACAAAATAAAATATCTTTATTATAACTTTGAATATAATTATCTATATTCTGTAATTCCATTTCCCCATATTCAATAAAATCTAAATCGTCAACTTTTCCATTAATAACCATTGTTTGATAAAAATAAGATTTTGAACCTTTATTTGTATTTTTTTTATTTGCATATATAATTATATAAATTAAAATAAAGACAAAAAGTAATATAAGGCTAATTACTAAATATTTTGTATACAGCTTATTCCGCATAATCTATACCCCACCTCTTGCAAAACTCTACAAATTTATATTCTCTATGACGATCTATACAATATTGTCTATAGGCATCAATATAGTTTACAAATTTGTAGTCAAGTACTTCTCCATTATACAAAAAAGATATATTGCCTGGATTTTGCTTTTCATATTCTGATAAAGATATAGCTTTTAGTTCTAGACAATTATTTTCATCCATCTTATACCACGAATCCAAAGGGAACCATAATTGATAAATTCTTATTTTACTTTTAGCAACTTCAAAAGACAAACTGAATTTTTGATCAAGTAAGAAATCTTGGAATAAAACATCATCTTTATAAGCTTTAATCAAATAATCTAACCTTTGTAATTCTATTTCTGCAGTAACAAAATAATCAGTACAACCTTTTTCTGCAACAGTATAATTATTGCCATCGATTGAAAAACAATAACTAATAGGACTTAAGAAGAAACTACATACTCCTCCTGTTGCTGCATTAATTCCATCAGTTATTTTTGCAGCTTTATCACATTCTTTAGCTGAAGTAGTAAAATTCTGAGTAAAACAAGAAACAAAAGGAGCGTCTTTTCTTTTGCCTTCCAACTGACTAAATATAATATCAGAGAAATAATTCAATGCTTGCATTGGTGATGGTTTATCCACTCTTCCATCCGGATCCACATACCTAATCGGATTATTACCCGCATAATGATACAGATTCAAGTTTATATGATTATAAACCCCGCCTTCACCAGCATCACTACCGCTCATGTATTCACCAAGTGCCGGATCCGTGCTCTTCCAGAGGCTGTATTTAGGGTCAAGGTAGCGTGCACCATAGTAATACAAGCCTGTTTCCTCATCCAGTTCTTTGCCTGTAAACTTATAAGGCATGTAGTAATTGATGATGTTATGCTTTTCTACCCAGGTTTCGCCATAAGGCGTGTATTCTATTCTCTGGAATTCTTTTCCTTCGTAATCTGTTATAAGGGATGCTGAACCCAGGTGGTCTGTGTGGTAGTAGAAGGTTGCAGGTATTTCATTATCCTTTATTGAAGTTTCTCCAAGAAGGACTGTTGCAATCCTCTGGTTTCCTAAATAGATGTGCTTTGAGTACTGGCCGCCTTTGTTTGAGAACTGATTTGCAGAATCAAAATGCCAGGTCCAGAAGCTGTTGAAATAGAGGGTTTCGGTTTCTGTGGTGTATTTACTTGCACGGTTTCCGTCTGCTCCGTAGGTGTAGTTTACCGTTGCAGCTGAATCTTCAGTACGCACAAGCTGGTCTCTTTCGTTCCAGATATAGCGGCGTTTGTAGGAATTATTGTCGAGTACCTGTGTCTGTTCCTGCGGCCACATTGCAAAGCCGTTGTCTGTTCCGTACACTTCGTTTTCCTCAGATAATACTACTATTGTGTAACTGATTTTCCAAATCGCAAAAAAAATGAATCATTTATTTTTTCTAAAAATTCCTTTGGTGTATAAACTGGAATATTGGAAGTTTTATAATCTTTTTTATTACGAGTAATGATAAAATCAATGTGTGATTTTTTTGCAACCGAATACTGTACTGCGTCTTCAAAATCTTTCCACTTAAGTTTTATAGCATTTTTTATTATTTTTTCATCTGTTTTAAGTACTCTCGTAATAAACAATAATTCATTTATGACATTCAGTGCTTTTTCTTTATCATGAAATGTTTGATGTGAAATATAATAGATATCTGTAACTGAAACAGAAGAAACAAAACCTTTTATAATTCCTCTTTCTATCATTGATAACAATTTTGAAGATTCTTCTTCAAAAACTTCTCGTTCAAGGAGTACATCTAAAATTACATTCGTATCAAGTAAAACCCTCACTGTCTTGAAAGCCTCGCATTTCTAGCATCTTCAAGAGTTACGGAAGAATCTTTTAGAATTCCTTTAAGTGCATTCGTATGAACTGTTTTTTTATGATTACTGGAATGTAAATGAATTTTTTTAGAATTACGTCTTAATGCAGAACGAAAGGCCTGCATTAAAGTAATTTTTTCATCATAAGAAAAATTATCTATTTGTGCCATAATTTCGTCTATTGCTATATCAGACATAAAACCTCTTTTTATATTATAATACTAAAAAACACCTCTGTCTAGTTTGGAATATCATTTTCACTTAGCTACTACAATAAAAAAGTTAATTACGTAAGAATTTCCAGACTTGTTTACCATGATGCGGTGCACCGCCTGTTTTTTTAATCAGAAAATCATGTATTAAAAAAATAAATAAGTCTTTAGAACCTTCCCATCGTGAAACAATTTTATATTTACCATCAATATTCACTTCACAAACATATTTAGTACCATCATTTACATTTATATCGTAACTTATTTGCTGATTATAAAAATCACATTCATTAAGCAAATCAAGTAGTTTATCCAACTCTTTTTTACTGATATCAATTTTTTCATGTCTGGCAGGACTGTCCTCTACTATCACCTCCATGGTTCTTGAAAATCTTGTCCATTTAACTTTAATGATATACGAATAAGAATCTCTCATCATTCCCGAATCAATGCAAGAAAACCTGATTTCATTCTGCCCTTTTTTCACATGCACAATGCTGACAGGATCAAAATAATCAAGAAAACTGGATAGAATTTCATTCTGGACTTGATTAAATACTCCTTTTGGGAAATAATTCAGGAATTCAGGAGTTTTGCTTAGTTTATCATAGTCTAAAGTTTCTTTTACAGGGATTATGGAATACTTTTCACAAAAACACAGATATTTATCATATGAATCCCAGTCGATGCAATAATGCCTGAATAAATCTATGTAATCGATTTCTTTATACTCAACATTTTTTCCTTTTTCTTTAAGATTTTTAAGACTTTCGGGGTTTAATTTTATATATGCATCATAATCAGTTTCTTTATCTATTATTTCTTCATCAAGCAACAAATAATAAGTTTTTTTTTGAAGTTCTCCATTTAAACAATCCCTTTGAATTTTCATGAAAAAATAAAATGGGAAGTCCTCTTTAAAACGTTCTATATATATATATCAATGTTTTCTAATTCTTTTTCCCCGGTTTTAATAAAATCAAAATCATTTTCCCTGTACATCAACTTATAGAATTCAGATTTATGAACCAATGAATTTTCTATATTTTGAAGTCTTGTCATATTAATTTGATAAAAACAAAAAATACCTGAAAGTATTAATAAGAAAACACAAATTATCATAATTATTATTTTTCGTCGTTGAAAATATATTTTTCTCATTTTTCTACCTTCCTTCATTTTAACGGTAGAAAAACTCTACTTTCAAGTGGTATAATTATTGGGGGTTAGACCAATAATGAATCTGCTTACCGTTTGCACGAAGCTGTGAATTTGTTTCACGAAGAAGATTTATGCTGTTTCCAATCAAAATTCTCGTTAGGTGCAAGAACGGCAACAAAGCCGTTCCAGGTATCTGTAAAATCATGCATTGTTTCAGGATTTTTAAATTCTGTTACAAACTGATTATTAATATATAACTCAAAACTTTCACTGTCAGGATTATGTTTTACAGTTAATTTATTATACTGCTCAAAACCTTTTTCAAGCCAGCTGCTTTGCTGCCATATATTATCAATTGTTTTATAGCTGCCGTTATATACACTGCCAATTTCATAATAGCCGTTTACATTAATAAGAACTGTCATCATAAAATTTGTATTATCTTCAAGAATACACTGACAAAAAACAAATTCCGTATCCTGCATCAGACTTTCCCAGGTCTTTTTTTAAAGAAACTGAAAAATCCTGAAACTCTTTTGTTTCATTAATATATTTTCTAGTCCATACGGAATATCCTTTCTTGGAAAGGTATTTTTTGTTATTTGTCTTAAATACCGTTATTTTTGTTTCTTCATCTTCTTCAAATAACGTGTTTTCCTGTTTAATTTCAGGTTTAGTAATATCTCTCGGAGGATATTTTACTTTACTGGGACAACCTGTTATTAATAAAACTAAAATGACAGTTAATAACGACAGCACTTTTTTCATATTACATTCCTGTTATTAATTTACTTCTGCAAATGCTATGCCTACAAAATTACCATCTCTATCTGGTGCTTTATCATCAAGCCATTCATGATCATAAACATGATTAACACTATAAAAAGTATCAAAATACCCTACAACTTCACAAAGTTCTTGTTTTCCTTCTGGATTATTATTAGCCGGAGAAATTCTTAAAGTTGATGAAAGAAATTCATAACATCGATTATAAAAACTATCATCTTGTCGTTCTGTTGATATTTCTTCACCACAAAATTCTTTTATTTCTTCTTTACTTTTTCCTTTCTGAAAATTTCCAAAACAATTTACATATGGATAATTTCCTTTCTTATCCTTATTTGCAAGAAGTTCAAACTTTGTAGGAATATACCACATTATACCATCCGGTAATGCAACATAATTTTCGTCTTCTGGATTATTAAGCGAATCTATCCATGTATAGTAAGAACTTTTAAGCTTAAATGTTTCATAATTTCCATCCTGCAAATAACTTTCTTTATATTCAAGATATTGTAAATAACTGTCTTTACCGCTTATATCAGTTCTTGACAATTCATTACCTTCGCTATCAAATACACGTCGTGACGGGAAAAAAATTCCACGCTCATTCTGATTCATATAATAGCTATTCATTGCATTTTCTGTCACGTCAAAACTTGCTTTTCTGCACATAATGACAGCCGGCTTTCCATTTTTTATTGATACAACAAAGCCTGCTACCTGATTATCTTTACTCTTGTTTCTGCTGTCTACATGTGCTGTTGTACCGTCAGAGTAATATACATCACCAACTTTTACTTTACTGTCGTCTGCATTAGAACCACAGCTTGTAAATAACACTAATGTTAATAACGCTATAATAAGTTTTTTCATTTTTGACTCCTTATAAATCTTATAATATTTTTAATATTTTTATACATTCAACAAATTACTTTTTATTTCATAACTTTTATTCTTCTAAACACCTCCTGTTTTCTATTCAATTCTTTTGGTACTCAAGTATTAATGACTGTTAAATACGAATATTGTAAAGCGTGTTTTTACACATTCTTTTACAATAAATTGAGAATTGTTATCTTGTTGGGAATTTTTACTTTTACAACTATTTATATAATTGCAAAAAAGCAGAAAGAGAGTACCTTGTACCTTGTACCTTGTACAAACCGTTTTTTAATTGACATCATCATCTCCATTACTTTTTATTTCTAACTTGTTTAAAGTATAAGGGCTTTTACTACTGTTGTCAATCAAAATCATGAGAATAATAAAAAAACGATGTAAGGTTAACGGTGATTATTTTACATTTTTCTTCAGCAAGAGCGGCAATTTCTTTAATTAAATTTTTCTTGTGATTTATGTTATTTTAAGTTATTCTGTTCAGGCTTAATTTTATTCTTAAAAAGATTGAGCCTTAAGGCGTTCATAACGACACAGAAGCTGGAAAGACTCATTGCCCCGGCCGCTATCATTGGATTCAAATCAAGGTTCATAAAATGAAAGGCACCGGCGGCAATCGGAATTAAAAGTATATTATAGAAAAAAGCCCAGAAAAGATTCTCCCTTATATTCTTCAACACAGCCCTGCTTAATTTCACGGCAAACGGTATTTTAAGCAAATCAGCTTTTACTAGAACAACATCAGCACAATCCAGAGCAACATCAGTTCCATTTCCTATTGCAATTCCTATATCTGCGGCAGTTAATGAAGGAGCATCATTTATTCCATCACCGACCATCGCGGTAAGCTTCTTTTCATCATTTTTTATCTGACTGATAATTTTTTCTTTATCAAACGGTAAAAGTCCTGCAAAAACCTTTTTGATTCCAGTTCTTTGTGAAACTGCCTGAGCTGTTTTTAAAGTATCGCCTGTAAGAAGGACAGTCTTGGCATCAAGAGTTTCAAGCTGTCTTATACATTCAGCACTTTCTTCCCTTATTTCATCGGCTATTGCAAAAATTCCCCGGAGCACACTTTCATTGTTTTTTCTTGAAGCAAAAATAACCGGAGTATATCCTTCGTTCGAAAATACATCTGCCATTTTCTGTATATAGTTTCCATGCTTTGCAAAAATAAAAAGATCCGGACAATGATTTTTTATATAGCTGATGCTTCCGCCGAATAAAAGCTCATCATTTTTCTGCGCACAGATTCCCTTTCCGCTTTCTGACTTAAAATTATCGGGAGACTGAACCTTGAGGTTTTCTTTTTCTGCCTGGCGAATAATGGCTTTTGCCAGAGGATGTTCACTTTCTGCTTCAAGATTCAGCGCAAACTGAAGAGCATCAATTTTATCTTCTGCTTCAATCTTTACGACTGCACATTCACCTTTCGTTACTGTTCCTGTCTTGTCAAAAGCAAACACACCGATTTTTCCGGTATTTTCAAGACTCTGCGATGTTTTAAAAAGGATTCCATTTTTAAATGCTACACCGTTTCCGACCATTATTGCTACAGGAGTTGCAAGCCCAAGTGCACACGGACAGCTTACGACAAGCACGCTTACCGCCTTTGTAACTGCATACGAAAGCTCATGCCCTGATAAAAACCACAGAAAAAATACAACGATTGAAATGACAATTACAAAAGGAATAAAAAAAGCTGAAACCCTGTCTGCAATTACAGCGGCGGGTGCTTTTGTAGAAGAAGCATCCTTTACAAGCTTTATTATCTGAGAAAAAACTGTCTGGTTACCGACCTGTGTTGCCCTGCATTTTAAATATCCGTTTGTATTAATTGTCGCTGCATAAACCTTATCGCCTGATTCCTTTTCTTTAGGCCACGATTCACCCGTTAACGAAGCTTCATTTATCGCAGAACTTCCATCAATTACAATTCCATCCACGGCGACTGTTTCTCCGGGCCGAACTGCAAAAACATCATCTTTTTTTATCTGTTCAACAGGCACTTCAATCTCTTTTCCATCCTTTATGATAAAGGCAGTTTTCGGTGAAAGCTTAATCAGATTTTTAAGTGCATCTGTTGTTTTCCCCTTTGAAACAGCTTCAAGATATTTACCGAAAGTTATAAGGGTAACAATCATTGCGGCACTTTCAAAAAACAACGGCTCATGCTTTTTTAATGTAAGTAATACTAAACTGTATATAAAGGAAATTGATGAACCAAGTGCAACAAGAGTATCCATATTCGGCGAAAGATGAAATAGACTTTTTATACCGCTCGTAAAGAATTTTTTATTTATAATAAGGATGATAAATGACAAGACTGCCTGAACACAAGCGCCGGTAAAATGATTTTTAAACATGGATGGAAGCGGCCAGGAATACATCATCCCCATATTCAGGTAAAAAAGAAAAACAAGAAAAAATAAAGAAAAAAGAAAACGCTTTAATAAAACTGTCGATTCATTTTTAGCAGAATCAAATACTTTGTTTTCCTGTGATTCATCAAGAACAACTGCGTCATAACCTGCATTTTCTACCGCAGCAATTATCTGATTTTCTGATGCAGTTCCTTCGGCAAGCATTGTATTCGTAAGAAGACTGACAGAACAGGATTCTACACCTTCAAGCTTTGATACCGCTTTTTCAATCCGGGCCTGACAAGCAGCACAGGACATTCCCTTTACAAGAAATTTCTTTATTTCCATACATAAAATATAATTAAAGTAAATCCTGAAGTCAATTTAACCCTGACAAAAAATCTGCAGTGTTTTACAAAATTTTATTTTTTTGATAGTATACACAATCATGAAACAGAAAATATCTTCAAAAGCAATTAAGAACAACATATTGAATATAATTCAGAAAGCCAAAGAAACTATAAATAAACTTTATGTTAAGATAAAGAAATCTGTAACTAAAATTCTTCCGAAAATAAAGGCATTCCCTGCTAAAATCAATTCTATTACAGAAAAATTGCCGTTCAATAAAATCACGAAAAAATGTGCTTCAAGAATTCCTTTTCTCAATAAAATCAGTTCCCGCGCAAACTATATTTTTATTTCGCTCATATTCGTAATTCTTATCCTGATATGCATTCCTCACGAAAATACGAAAAATCCTGTCGCCGGAAAACTCTGGAAATGTGAAGTCGAAACATTCGGTACAATAAATTTGAAAAAAAATTATACTTTTATCTGTAAATCGGATATACTTGATGTAAGTAAAGGTGAATATAAATTTGATGAAAAATCAAATGAAATCGTTCTTTATGACAGAGCCAATTCAAAATATCTTACGCTTTATTACAACAGGCAGAACAAAACCATAGAGTACAGAATATTGGGAATTAAGGCTGCAATCTTCAAAAAATAAAAGGAAACCTGATACGATGACTGTTGTTAAAATAATATTGCTTGCAGTTGCAGGAATAATCTGTCTGGATCTGTTATTCTGGATTCTCGTAATAATTTCAAGCCTGTTTATTAATCCGAAAAAAGAATATTCAAAGAACAGCCGGTATCACCGTTTTTTATTGAATGAAGCAACAAGGCGGGTTGTAAAGGTCGGACGAATTAAAATTCATCTTACTGGAATAGAAAAAGTTCCTTCAGATACACGCTTTTTACTTGTATGCAATCACCGTTCAAAATTTGATCCTATTACAACCTGGTATGCACTCAAAAAATTCAATATTGCTTTCATTTCAAAGCCTGAAAATTTCAAGGTATTTTCTTTCGGCAGGATAATCCGCAAGTGCTGTTTTTTGCCGATAGACCGCGGGAACCCTCATAAAGCAATGAAAACAATTTTAGATGCAATTCATCTTCTCGAAAAAAATGAAGTTTCAATCGGTATTTATCCGGAAGGAACAAGAACAACAACAGGATATATGGCAGAGCTCAAGAGCGGCTCTTTTAAAATTGCTGAAAAGGCAAAGGTTCCTGTTGTCATTATGACTGCAAAGGATACGGAAAAAATCTGCAGGAACTTCCCTTTCAGAAAAACTGACATCTATCTTGATATTCTTGACGTAATTCCGAAAGAAAAGGTAATACAGATGTCTACAATTGAAATGAGTGAATATGCCGAAAAGCTCATGAAGAAAAATCTCGGCGAAATTCAATAACAGCAGCTATAAAGCAACGTTATTCTTTTTAAGAAGCTCTCTTGCAGAATCAACTGAATCTGTTCCGTGAAGATTTTTAATTGGAGCAAATTCCTTTTCACGTTCAACCTCGAATGCAAGATTGTTATCCATCATGTGAATCATATCAAGAACAAGAAGCTCGAATTTATAACCGTTCGGAGTTTCAGGATTTATTTTTTCACCCTCATCATTTATAAAAGGAATTTTCTTTTCTACGACATGAACAGTAAGGCTGTTATTTACAATATCAATCAGCTTATCGACAGAGAAAAGATAGTTCAGAATTACTCCATATTTATAAAGCAGTGAACCGTCCTCTGCCTTTGCTTCTGCCATCTGTTCGCTCATTTCGTAATATTCAACAATTGAAGGCTTGTTATCTTCAAGACAAAGAAGTCCCATCTTTTCATGCGGCTCAACCTTTCGTACTACTTTAGAAGCGCTTACAAAATTACCTAGGATTGCAGCACCGACAAAAACAGGATCGGCAATACGCTGCAGCACGTTGTCAACTGCAAAAATATTTATCCATTTTACACCGCGTTTTTTAAGATCAGCATCAAGTCCTGCCTTTACCATGGAAGTAAACCATCCGCCGTTTCCGTTCGGTGATGTTGCAAGCCTTCCCTTTTCTTCAAGAAGAAGCTTTCCGTCATAATCAACTGCGCATGCCATATCCTGAATAAAAAACTGAACATAGGATTTATCGTAGCCGAAATAATCATGTTCAGCAAAAAACTTCCTTGTTGCTTCATCATTCTTTTCGCTTGTCATGACATACAATGGAATGAATGAAGCTGTTTTTTTGACTACATCCATAAGATTATTGATAAGGCATTCAAAAATATAAAGCTCTCTTGTAAGACCGACATTAAAACATCCCTTTGGTAAATCAAAACCAAGACGTGTTCCCATTCCACCTGCAAGAAGAACTGCGGCTACTTCCCCATTTTTAATTGCTTTTATTCCGGCCTCTTCATATTTCTGGCGTGAAGCATTTATTTCATCTATCGATATAGCAGGCGGCACGGTAAATTTTCCTCTTTCAGAAGCAGTATTACCGCCGATCATCTTTATGTCATCCCAGTTGATGTTTTCAATCTGTCGTAAAAAATCATTCTTCTGTTCATCTGAAAGTATATCAAAATATTTCAATACATGTCCCTGATTATTTTTTTCAAGAATTTTCTGTGCGTCTTCTTTAGTAAACATAATGTCTTAATATCTCCTTTGTGAATATATAACTATTTATTTAATCTAAGTCGGCAGCGCCGAAATCTATTATTTCCCATTCGTCCTGAGTTTCTTCTGAATTCTGTTCTTCTTCGGCAGAAGGATTTTCAGTAACCGGCTCTTCATTCTGAACGGTAACAGAATTTGAAATATCAGGCTTAACTTCTGTTTTCTGCTCAGGCTTTTGTTCGTTATTTGTATTTACAAATGTTTTTTCATCATCAGCTTTCTTCTCTGTTGATGGTTTAAGAGAAGCAAGAGGCTGGAAAGTCTTAAGTTCAGAAAGTTCAGGCTCAGAAGGTACTGCATCCTCAGGAATTTCAACATCAACGATTTCTGATTTTACGAGATTTATTGCAATCGGCATTGCATCAGATTCTGTCCTGCCTGAAAAATCAGGAGTTAAATCCATATAATAAAGGACAAGAAGATCTTCGGTAAATCTTGCAGCAAAAACATTGCGTTCGTCCTTTATGTAAAGATTAGGAATGTTTCTGGCAGCAAACGAAGAACAGTTGCTTACGAAAGAATAAGTCTTATGTCCTATTTCAATTTTTGAGTTATATGTGTGAATCGTATCTGAATATTCATAAAAAATGGTATCTATGACAAATTTACAAAGAACTGATTCAAAATCATACTGTTCGGAAACCTTTACATATTTTATGTTATTATCATCGGTAAAAGAAGTTTCACCATAAAAATCTGTAAAAATAAATTTCTGCACACGTTCTGAAAGATACGGTTTCTGTTCATCAAAGCCTTTTGCACCGGTAATAATATTCTTGCGAACATTAATCACGAAATCATGGTCATCAGAAAGTGAATTGACTGCCTTTACGTAAGATTTTGTCGCAGTTAATGTATTGATAAAATCAACAGGATAATATGTTCCAAGATAAAGTTCATCTATATCCTGAACGAAATACTGTTCTTCTATATATTCAGTCTCATTATCAAGCGCAATTTTCTGTTTATTTCCCGCTTTAACGAAGGATGAAGCACTTATACAGATTAAAATAATTGCCGCAAAAAAGCTTACGGTATTCTTAAATTTTGTATTCTTGATTTTGCCTGAAAGCTCCAGAGCAATATTAATAAGAATCAGAAGTACAAGAAGATCAAGACATACCCATGCAGTTTCTCCTTCAGGACTCTGTTTTCTTGCTGTAAAAATAACAAGAAGCATCAGAAGGAAAACTGCCAGAAAAATGAGGAACAGAAAACTCAGAATAACTTTTTTAACTTTCATCAAAAAGCCCCGTAAAACAAAGAACTCAGTTTATTTCCATACATTAAGATTACAGCCGGTACATTCATAATATATATCATGTGACCCTTCAAAACCTAATTTTTCTTCACCGATTATAACGGCAATCCTGTCTTCATATGGATTTTCAAAATATCCGCATGCATAAACATCTTCAAGCACCTGATTTTTTTTCTGTGCAAGAATTTTTTCCTTACCTGAACCGTTTGAAGCAGTGATTTTATAATCGAGCTTTGTAAGAAAATCATATTCTTTTTCTTCAAGAATGTTTTTTTCTATGTTCACAGAAATTTTAGTTCCGCGATGAGTTACAGGAAATGTTTTCCAGGTACAGTTATTGATTATGATTGAATTATCTTTCAATGCCTTATCCATCGCAGAACCCTCACAAAAAATCATTTCCTTTACTGCATCAATTTCATAACTGTCATCGGTATCTTTTTCAATACGGTTGACTATATCATCAGTTACAAGATCTATAATCTGAAAAATTACCTTAGAGCCTCCCCGACCGTCAACACTACGGCAGGTAATATATGCAAAAAGACCTTCCTTTGAAAATCCTAAAGCATAAATATCCGGATAAGAAATCATCTGAACTGAATCGGCTTTCTGCCCTTTTTTCATAAAAGGATTCATCCTGATTTTTGAAAGATTAATGTCCTTTACCGATTCAATCTGCTTTTCTGATTTTTTAGACTGTGAAAAAACTGATGCATTGAAAAGAGAAATAATGCAGATAAAAAATAAAGCTGCTTTTTTCATTTTTATCTTACCGTCCTATTTGTTGTCGCGATTAAAGTTAATGAGACATCCGCTCAATATGATTTTTCTTTCATCATCTGTAAGCTCTCCTGTCGAAAGCTCAAATTCATTGATTGTTCCGTTTTTCCTGATGCAGTAAGCTTTTATTGACGGAAGCTTGTCCTGAATCATTTTTCTTACTCCCGGGATGAATACATAATCATCGTTCGCAAAAGGAAGATTTTTATCTCCGCCTGAATACAGGAACGGAAGCATTCCCCAGTTGATGAGATTTGAACGATAGCGTTTTGTTGCATATTCATTTGCAATGTTTGCCCATCCGCCGAGAACTTTCTGACAGCTTGCGGCCTGTTCACGAGCCGATCCGTCTCCCGGTTTTACTGCAAAAATTGTTGAACCGATTCCGGTATTCTTTTCATTTATTTCAGGGAACTTTGCTTTAACGGTTTTGACGGCCTGAACGATTTCATCATCCATCTTTTCAAAAAGCACCCCATTTTCGCGTTTTTCTTCTTCACCTCTGATATGTTTTGCACGTCCTACATATAAAGGATCCTTTCTGCTCAAGGTAAATTCTGCAAGTCCAAGAGGATTAGAACGGAACGATGAGGTTTCACCTGAAGGAATAAGCTCATCTGTAGTAGTTACCGGATCATGAATTTCTGAAACTATCTTTAAAAGAAGATTGTCAGTTAATGAAGTCATTTTCGGCCAGTCCTTGATGTTAGGGCCAAACTGAATTTCAACTTCAGGATGAGCAGTTCCTTTTGAATCGTAAACGCGTTTATCATAAATTGCCTTATCAAAAAAATATTTTTTACCACTGAACTCTGTATCGTATTCGGTAGCAGGTGTAAGAAAACCTTTGTTAGCGGCAGTTGCGGCAATTGAACGTGCATCCATAAGGGCAACAGAAGAAAGCTGTCCGTTCTGAATCTTAGAGCCTTCACGGTTAGGGAAGTTTCTTGTAGAATGACGGATAGAAAATGCTCCGTTTGCAGGAGTATCACCAGCTCCAAAACATGGACCACAGAACGCAGTTTTAATGATTGCACCGGAACTTACGAGCGCACTGAATGCTCCGTTTTTCATAAGCTCCTGGTATACAGGCATAGATGCAGGATAAACATTGAGTAAGAATTTACCGTTACCTGTATCTTTACCCTTAAGGATGTCGGCAGCGGCACAGATGTTTTCAAATCCACCGCCTGCACAACCGGCAATAACACCCTGATCTACATAAAGCTTACCGCCAATAACCTTATTCTTGAGACTGAAATTTACCTTATCGCCGAAAGAAACTTTAGCACGCTTTTCTGTTTCATCAAGCAGATCCATAAGATTTCTGTTTACTTCATCAATTGTATATGCGCACGACGGATGGAAAGGAAGTGCTATCATCGGACGGATTTCGCTCAAATCAATTTCTATAGCGCCATCGTAATATGCACCATCTTCAGGATTAAGTTCTTTATAAGCTTGTGGACGACCGTGGATTGCATACCATTCTTCGATTTTTGAATCTGTTCTCCATATTGAAGAAAGACATGTTGTTTCAGTTGTCATTACATCAACACCGATTCTGAAATCTGCAGAAAGATTTGAAACACCGGGACCGACAAATTCCATAACCTTGTTTTTTACATAACCGTTGTCAAAAACAGCCTTGATAATTGCAAGGGCTACGTCCTGAGGACCAACACCAGGAACCGGAGAACCTGTAAGATAGATTGCAATAACTCCAGGATATGCTACATCGTAGGTTTTGCTCAAAAGCTGTTTTGCAAGCTCTCCACCGCCTTCTCCGATTGCCATTGTTCCAAGGGCACCATAGCGTGTATGAGAGTCTGAACCAAGAATCATATCACCACAGGCAGCAAGCATTTCTCTTGCATACTGATGAATAACTGCCATGTGCGGAGGAACATATACACCACCGTATTTCTGAGCGCATGTAAGTCCAAACATATGATCATCTTCATTGATTGTTCCGCCTACTGCACACAAAGAGTTATGACAGTTTGTCAGAACATAAGGCAGAGGAAACCTTTCCATGCCGGATGCACGGGCAGTCTGAATAATTCCTACATAAGTAATATCATGAGAAGTAATTTTATCGAATTTTATTTTTAATTTTTTATCATCACCTGAAATATTATGTTTCTGTAAAATTGAATAAGCCAGAGTTTTTTTAACTCCATCCTCCGGATTTGCTCCGTTTTCTGAAAGTTTACCGTTTACAAGGTAAGCACCTTTTTCCCATAGTTTCATTTGTTATACCTCAAATAATTAAATGGATAATTACCAAAATAGTTAGAATATTATACAGAAAAAATGAGTCTTCAACAACAAGGTACAGAAGTTATAAAAATCAATTGTTGTTTAACTATTATAGAAAATCTGTGCGAAGGCGAGTTGGCGATTACAAAAACACTCCAGTTTGCTGCCGCGGGAGCGGCAACATATATAATTCCAAGGCAAACTGGCGTGTAGCGGGCGAGCCCGCGGTTTTGGAATCGACAAATCAACTGGGAACAGATTTTCTTTATCGATTAATATTTCCAAAATGGATTTTCAGAATATTTATTTATGCTTTATAAAAATTCTGAAATCGTGTAAAATAGATGGCATGAAAACTGCTGTTTTGAAGAAATTTTTTGTATTTTTATTGCTATCGATTTGTTTTTCATCATGTAAATACGAACTTGTAAAGGCACCGTCATCATCAGGTAAAATCAACAAAAATCCTGCAGATTACGATGATCTAATCCTTCCGCCGTCAAAGGTTATTGCATCACATGGATTGAGCAAAACCGTAAATCTTTCGTGGGAAAAGGTTGAAAATGCCGTACAGTATAAAATCTATTGTGCAGACACACCTTTCGAAAACTTTGAATCAATCGGAGAAACAAGCGACACTTCTTTCAGCACATCTCAGGCAAAAGAAACACCGAGCGGACTTACTGCCTGGTACTGCATCACAGCGGTAAATTATTACGGAACTGAATCTAAAAAGAGCATCAAGGTATGCGGCTCGACACTTGATGTTCCGACGATTTATGAAATTACACCGAACGATGAAGGTGAAAGCATCAACATCAAATGGTGGATGGATAACTGCAATTCAAAAACCTACGAAGATGATATTGAATTTACCGTAAACACTTATTCAGATAAGGACGGAAAAAATCCGGCTCCCGGTATACAGCAGATTACAACTGATTCAAAAACAAGACAGGCGGTTATAAGGAATCTTCTTCCAAAAACTGATTATTATTTTCAGGTAACAGTAGTTAACAAAAAAACTTCTGACGCAGAAAAAAGTGATTTAACTAAGGAACAGACTGCAAAAAGAATCATTCCTCAATGCCCGAAAAATTTTACTGCCGCAAAGGGAAGCTCTAAACATTCGGTAAAATTAAGCTGGCTTTTACCTGAGCCTGTTGATTATCAGGATGAAAATTCAACTAATACGAGCGATAAGCATCCGGTCTATTTCAAAATCTTCAGAAAGCTTGAAAATCAGGATGATGTTGATTATGTTCTTCTTAAGACAATAGGAGCGGACGGACTTTCGAATTCAAAGGCTGACATTCATTTTAACTGTCTGACAGAAACAACTGATAATTCAAATCTTACTGTTCAGAAAGCAGACGGCACTGCCCTTACAGGCTCATACGCTTCTTATATATCACAGAGCCTTATCACCTATACAGATAAAAACATAGACAGAACTAAAACCTATACCTATAAAATTCAGTCATACACTGATGATACAAACAAAAACTTTACCGCAGATTCTTCGTGCGCCATTGACAACGGATGGGCTCTAAGTGTTCCGTCGGTAACAGTAACTTCAAATGACATAATTACAGAAAATCAGATTCTTGATGTAAACGTAAATTTTGATGTCAGCTTTGACGACAAGGATATCGGATATGCTTTTATCCTTTCTAAAACCCATAAGCCTCTTAATTCAAATACATCTGATGCAGAAAAATTCTTTTTAAGTTTTTCAATGAATGAAAACAAAGAGCGCTTTATTGAAGCTACCCTTTCAAAGCATACGGAAGATGAAAATAAATGGGAAGGCTATTATAACTTCAAGCTTTACATTATTCCCGAATCAGAAACTCCTGTAACTTTCATTCCTTCACAATATATTGACTGTATTGAATTAAACCAGAATGTAACTGTTGTAGAAGATCTCGGAGAAAAACCTGAGATAAAGAATTTTAACATAAAGGACGGATTTAAAAATAAATTCGTTCTTTCGTGGGATAAGGTTACAAACGGAATATATACACTTTCCTATGAAAATCAGAACGGAGAAAAAGGCTCTAAGGAACTTTCAGCATCTGATTATTCAGTAAACGGAAATACAGTTTCCTATACACATACGGCTGAATCCGGTGAACAGCGGCTTTATACCCTGACTATAAAAAATGACAAGCATATTTCAAGTACAAAAACATATGACTGTGTTTCAAAAACTCTTGGAACTGCAATCCCTCATTTTAACTGGGAAGCAGTTGACTATAAGACAATCAGAGTTACCTGGGAGAGCGTTCAAAAAGCAGATCTGAATTATGTAATCAGCGCAAAATATCAGGGAGAAAATACTGAGCTTGTTACATCTGCAAACACAGTAACAACTCCTTATAATCAGGCAACAGATATTTATGAAACAACAATCACGGCACCTTCTAAATACGATAATCCTTTGTATGCGGGAAAAACTATTATTGTTACAATCACTGCAAAGAATTCTACTACTCTGGACACAACAACTGCAACTATTGAAACATGCCTTTTAGGACCGGCAAACATCAACCTTAGAAAAGATGCTTCTATTTATGATCAGAGCATCAGATTAAGCTGGAAAAAAGTTACGGGAGCGGCCGGCTATATTATTAATAGAAATAAATACAAACCGAACGCAGGTGCATGGGAATATGACCGCTCAGATAAATATTATTATGATGTATATACTCAGAAGATTTATATAAACGGGGATGAAGTTAGTTCTGCAAGGGCAAAGGTTACTGCTTCCGGCGATGACTTTATTTTAACTGATATTTATAAAGAGCCTGATGATTCTACAAATTCATACGAAGTAAATCAGTCTCAGATTTCATGGGGCATTCCTTTCGGATATATGGTTTTGCCTGTTAAAAATAACGGAACCCCTGATGATTTTAAATTTGGAAATACAACCTCAACTTATCTTAAGGTACAGAATGGAAGCGATTCAGGTGTAGTTTATACTTCTTCAATACAGGACGTAAAATCTGCAACCTGGGGCTACGGGTTAAACGTTCAGTCAGACAAGGCACAGAATTCTTCTACACAGAATATCAGCTGGCAAAAGCCATATTACGAATCTGTTCCACAGGTTTATACGAGATTAAGCGGAACAAATAACCCGTGGCAGAAAATTACGACAAACCTTACAAGCACAAAAACTGATGCTTCGTTTAAACCAAAGTCAATTCTTGATCCTTACGAGTACTGTGTAATTTACAACAAGACAGATACAAGCATGACAATTCCTGTAAGCTTAGTAGAAAAACTATCCGTGGAAAAAGAACAGCGTTATGATTACGAGGGCAAAAAATCGGAACAGGCAAACAAGGGCTACCTTCTGGCAATTGATTTTGATGCCTGCTATGGCGGAACTCCGGACGGAAGCGGAAACTATGTAAACAACGAAAATTATTACAGTGAACTTGTAAGCTGGGCTTCGTGGGATTATGACAACCGCTCAATCGGACCAGACCAGGGTTCAGAAATCTATATTTACAATGCAAACTTAAGTGCCTGCAGCAACGACACTTGGATAAAGGTTGCAACACTGGACAAAGACTGTAAGTATTCTTCAAAAGAGGATTTAACAAATACAAGCATTTCTACAACAAATACAAGCCTTTCACTTAAGCCTGTAACTTTAGCAAATTCAACTAAGCCTGTTACAGAAGGTCCTCTGATGGTATTGAGGGATTACAAGCATTACTACAAGATTGTTTTAAAGAAAGACGGAATAGAACCACAGTATACAACAATCAGTAAAAAACAGACTCCTGCCGGCGAAAAACCTGTTTACGCTATAAGACAGATTAACGACACAGAATTTGCACGTTCTGTCATGCTTGAGTTTGCGTATGCGTTCTATATTAATGACGGTGGAAATCCAAACTATTCAAACATATCTAACAGATTTAAATATGGTGGCGGAAACACAATCGGAGGATATACAGGCTCTGTAATTTTTGAATCAAGAAGCAGGGCTACCACAGAACTTGGTCTTGGAAAATTCAAACAATATTATACATATCAAAATTATACTCCTTCCATGCTTAATCCAAACGGAAGTTCAACACCATTCCTTTCGCTTACAACATCGAAATACTCTGCGGGTATTAAAGGTGACGCCGACAATTACATTTACTTATTCAGAGATACACACGATATAGATATTTCATGTTCCGAAGATGATGTTGCTGCTATCCTTTATTATGGAAAAGTAAATATCAGTATCCCGACAAATTCAAAAATAAAACTGATTGTAACAAGAAACGGTAATTCTTCTACAGTTATTGATACAAGCGATGTAACAGTAAGAAGAATGTTCTTTCCTATGCAGATGGATAACGACAGTAATTATTCCATGATGACAAATTCCTCCCTTTACTGGTGGAACTAAGGAGGACAGCAATGAAAAAATCACTTACTGCAATTTTAATCATAATGCTTTCAATCGTTTTTTCAAGCTGCTATTCCTGGTTTGAAAATAAAGTCTCAATGTCTGAGGAAACGAAAAACATTTCGCTTGAAGATTTTCTTTATGAGCCTGAAAGAATCACTTCTTTAAATCCACCGGCTCAGGTTCTTGTTTCACAGGGATTGTACAGTGGCTCGGTAAAAATCAGCTGGACCGAGGTTGAAAATGCAAGAACCTATAGAATTGAACGTGCTGTCGTAAAGCCTGATTCAAACGGAGAATATGCAGAACCTGATGAAGGCGATTTTAAGGTAATCAACAAATACGTTTATACGACAAATTACACAGATACAATAATCAGCAATCTTACTGATTCAAAAAACATATACGCAAACGAAGCATATTCTTACCGCTATTATTATAAAATCAGCGCAGAAAACCTTATTAAACACTATGAATCAAGCGATTATTCTTCCATTACCGAAGACACCTGCGGATGGCTTTTTCCGGCTCCTCAGAATACCGAAGCATGGAAGGGAAAATCCTTTGATAAAATCAAAATCACCTGGGATAAGGTAGAAAACGCTACAAAATATCTCATTTATCGCGGAGAAGACAATCTTCGTACAGGAAATTATATTGCAAGCGTAAAAGGAAGCGCCAGTGAATACACAGACACAATCGCAGAAAAAAATCAGGGACAGGAATATTACTATCAGGTAAAGGCAGTACTTTCAAACGGAACTGAATCTGTAGCGGGAGCGTTTGCACTCGGATATACTTTAAAAGACGGTGCACCTCAAGCTCCGTCAAATGTACGCGTAGAAAATGGTCTTGGAACAAATACCCAGAGCCTTACGATAAAGTGGGATCAGGTAACAAGCGGAAAAGGAACTGTTACCTACTCTCTTTTTAAGACAAGCTCAATTGATTCTTCATACACCCTTGTAAAATCAAACATTGCTCAAAATGTTACCTCATTTACAGACAACGATATTTCAACGGGAATCAAATATTATTATTACCTTCAGTCTGTAATTACTGATTCAAACAATGAAAAAACAAAAAGCTCGTTCTCTGAAACAGGCCCTGATTCATCTGAACCTGCGATGGGATTTTTATTAAGTCCTCCTTCTGTAATTGATATTGCAGACGGAACTACAGAGGATACGGTTACCGTAAGATGGCAGAATCCGGTAGGTTTTGAAACACAAGCCGTTCCTTTTAAATTCAACATTTATTATTCATCCATGCAGGAAGAAGGATATACGCCTGCTGCCCAGAATATTCTTCCTTCATCACAGGATTCTGAAGGCTGGTATAGTGTTGAACTTGCAAAGCATTCCTTCTTCCGCCTGAGTACGATAAACGCTTTGGGCACGGAAAGTGATTTAAGTATCGTTACGGCACCAAATCCTAATGCACCGATAAATGTCACTGCAACAAAGACACAGAAATTTGACGGCTTTGAAAATTATTCACCAAATAAAAACAACGTATATCCTGTAAAAATCACCTGGGATAATCCTGTAGGAGAAGTACCTTACGGATACAACATCTATCGTTCAACTAAAAAAGATTCTTCGTTCCGTTTATTAAATGACGAACCTTTACTCGGAACAAATTATTTCATAGATCAGAATGAAACTGCACAGCCAGGAACAATGTATTATTACAAGGTTGTTTCCGTTAATGTTCTTGGAAACGGTAAAAAAGGAAACGATCCTCTTTCAGATACACAGAACAACTGCCGCGGATATGGAGCACTTACGGTTGATGAATGGTTCCGCGAATACAACAAGACCGTCATGAATTCTCAGAGAAAATTAACGCTCATGCATAAATCAAACGATATGGATAAGCTTGGATCCGAAACTGTAAACGGAACACTTTCCGGAACACTTTATTATAATGCCGAAGTAAAAGGTCTCGGAGCTGCCATCACAATGAAATATACGAACTATGCCGATTTCTACATAAACAATGACAGTTCAGAAGGTTATTATTTCTTTATAAACGGAAATACCGATACAGAAGCAAACATGAGCGGTAACGGAACAATGCATAAGTCTACGACAAGCACGGGAATGTATCCGGGAATTGCAGATTACGAAAACCTTCAGATTAAGAGCGGTGCTGCAGGTGGCGGATACTATAAGGTTACGACAAAAGATTTAAATGGAAATATAATTTTTACCAACGGACAGGTAAACTGGACTGTAGGTGAAGAAGGAAGAAAATAAAAGGAGCACATGATTATGAAAAAAACACATACATTTTTTAAGAAATTAATGATTCTAGTTTTCATTACACTTTTTACAGGCCTAAGTTTTTCCTGCTATACCCCGTCCCCACTTTACGGAACCTGGGCAGACAACGACGGCGATAAAATCATTTTTATGGATGACGGAACCTTTTCGGCAACAATCATCGGTACAGATGAAACTTCAACCCTTTATTCGGGATCATGGACTGTTATAGACAATGTTCTTGTTTTTAATATTCAGGGAGATGATGCCGCAACAAGAAATACAGAATGGGATATCCGCGGAGCCCTTTTATACATTGAATGGACTGCAAACAATGTTACAAAAACCCTGAAGCTCTATCACATTGCCCGTTAAAAGCAAAGGATTGAAATATGAAAAAAATATTCTTAATGATGATTTTAATTTTATGCTCATCTTTCGTTTTTGCAGAAGGAACAGAATCCGCAGAAAAAGCAGATGTACCAAAATTCTTTAAAAGCTTTACACAATGCGGATATGTATTTGACGAAGGATTATCATACGCACAGCTTACAAGAATTGAAGTAATGGAAGACAGAAGCAATTTTGTACGTGAAAACATGATGGCGGGGGCATACTTTACCGTTCAGACAGTAGATTTAAGCTTCTTTGATTTAATCTGTACCGTCAGTGCATACTATCCGTTTTATCAGGCCTTTAATGGAATGAAGCAGAAAACAAAAAATCTTTTCAACTATGCAGTGGACACATATTTCGGAACAGTAATCACTTACGACAGATTGAACTACATCATATTGAATTTTTCACTGGGAATGCACTATATGTATCAGCTTACCGATGAATATCACATGAATTATATAGGAATCGGCGGTACAATAGGGATTGATTTTCCGATATCAAAATGCTGGACAATCACGGAAAATAATTTCTTCAGTTATGACAATCCGAATCTTGGAACAAACAAAAAGGTCCAGGTATTTGACGCTTCGTATCAGTTTCATATAAATCTCGGTGTACGCTTCAGTAAAAAAACTCAAAATGCATATTCTTATATAAAATAATTTATTGTCATACATCATTGTTTTTTATATAATGAAGTCACTATGGCTAAAATACAAATGAAAAATGCAATCGCTGAATTAGACGGCGATGAAATGACTCGTGTTTTATGGAAGGTAATCAAGGACGAACTTCTTTTACCTTATATTGATTTAAAAACTGAATACTACGATCTCGGTCTTAAAAGCCGTGATGATTCAGATGATAAAATTACTTATGAATCGGCAGCCGCTATCAAAAGACTTCATGTCGGCGTAAAATGTGCGACAATTACTTCAAACCAGGCACGCGTAGAAGAATATCATCTTAAGCAGCTCACTCCATCTCCAAACGGAATCATTCGTGCTGAACTTGACGGCACTGTATTCCGCGCACCGATTTTCGTAAACAATATTCACGGAACAGTAAGCTGCTGGAAAAAACCAATTGTTCTCGGACGTCACGCTTATGGTGATGTTTACAAAAACTGCGAAATAAAATGTCCTACTGCAGGAAAGGCTGAACTTGTATTTACAGGTGTTGACGGAAAAGAAATCCGCAAGACAATCATGGATATGAAAGGACCAGGAATAATTCAGGGAATCCACAATATCGATGAATCTATTGCAAACTTTGCACGCTGCTGTTTCAACTATGCACTCGATCAGAAAATCAGCGTATGGTTCGGAGCTAAAGATACAATATCTAAAATCTACGACGGAAACTTCAAGGCAATCTTCCAGGAGATTTTCGACAAAGAATATAAAGATAAATTTGAAAAAGCCGGAATTGAATATTTTTACACTTTGATTGATGATGCCGTTGCACGTGTAATGAGATCAGAAGGCGGCTTCATGTGGGCTACAAAAAATTATGACGGTGATGTAATGAGCGATATGATTGCTTCTGCCTGCGGTAGTCTTGCGATGATGACTTCTGTTCTTGTAAGCCCGGACGGAAACTTTGAATTTGAAGCAAGTCATGGAACCGTTCAGAAGCATTACTACAGATATCTCAAGGGTGAAAAAACTTCGACAAACCCTGTTGCTACAATTTTTGCATGGACAGGCGCTCTTGCAAAACGTGGAGAACTCGACGGTACTCCGGAACTCGTTGATTTTGCAAAAAAACTTGAAAAAGCAACCTTACAGACAATTGAAGAAGGCTACATGACAGGTGATATTGCGCGCATAGCAGAACCAAAAGCAAAACAAGTCCTTGATTCATGGCAGTATATTGCAGAAATCAGGAAACGTCTTGACGCTTCTTTATAAAAAAATGCATCGGATGTTGTTTTTTCCTTGCATTATGATGAATAATCTTATATAATAAAGTTATTCATAGCATACAGGTCTTAATTTCTTTTCGGGATTAAGGCCTTTATCTTTTTAAATCAGATTAATCGCCTAAGATTCCTGCAAATTCAAAATCATATTTTTTACATATAATGTCATATTCTTCACGATTCTTATCACTGTCACAAGCGGTTACATAAAGAAAAGGCTTTCTTTTTTTAAATACGGCATTTCGTTTTCCACCAAGACTTAATGCCCTGTTTACGACACCTTCCCTTGAATCTATGATTTTTATAGAGCTTCCTGCCGCCTGCTGCATCTGTGAGCTGATGTTCAGAAAGTGTGTGCATCCAAGAACAATTACATCACAACCGTTTTCTTTAAAAAAATCTATTGCCCCTTTGCATTTCTTCTGTATTTTTTCATCTGAAGCAAAAAAACCTTCATGTTCAATAAAAGAAATGAGCTCAGGATCTGCACGTAAAACAAGCTTACAGTCTGCCGCAAAATGATTTTTTAAATCCTGATTATACTGACTCTTTACCGTAGAACTAGTCGCTAAAAGACCAATGCATCGTTTTACGGAAAGTTCACCCGCTGTTTTAATTGCCGGAACCGTCCCTACAAATTTTTTATCAGGAAAAGCTTCACGAAGAATATCAAGAGAATTTACGCTCATTGTATTACATGCAATTACAAAAACCTTAGGATTATATTTTTTAAGTACATTCCTTACTATTTTTAATCCGAAGCTTACAATCTGTTCATGAGTCTTTTCACCGTATGGAAAATTTTCATTATCTGCAATATAAAGACATTTTGAATATGGCGATTTTTCCATCAGATGAACAAGATATGGAATACCACCGGTTCCTGAATCTAAAAAAACATAATCAATTGACGGAAGTTTTTTTAAAGGCATAAGCCGCCCCCGAACAATGCATTGAAAGCATCCTTTGCGGCTGCCGCTTTATCATTTTTCTGTGACTTTAATTCAGAATTGTATGCAAAATAATCACAGAAATTAGAACGTTCTTTATCTGTAACCGGTGCATCGATTAATTCCCTGCAGTCAAAATGACTTCCGCTTGAATAAAATTTACACGCTTTGCAGCAATGTAAATCTGCAGAACACAAAGGACATTCAGTTATACGGGCGACAATTTCAACGTTTATTTCTTTACCACATTTCCAGCATTTCATAATGATATTTTATATCAAAAAAAAAGTATCTTCAATTAGTATTAACTCTTATCGGCTTTTAGTTTATAATAATATCATGTTCAGTACAAATAAATGCCTTGTCCATTACTGCAATAATATGGCTCTTTCTACAGTAAATGAAAAAGGCGAAATTGAAAATCAAAAATCATATTGTCTGGATCATTCTCCTAATCCGGGAAAATCAAAGGAAGATATAGTAAAATATATTCATGAACATGATACAATCGTCGGATTAAATGCAAACGGACTTCTTCTTCAGAATTCAGATCTTTCAAATAAAAAATTTTACGGATGCAGCTTCATCCATTGTACGTTTTCAAACATCCGTTCACAGAATCTTCTTTTAAAAATGTGCATTTTTGATTTTGCTGTAATGAACGACTGCAATCTTTTGAACAGTAAGATCGTCTATACTTCATTTTCAGGGGGAACCTTCACCCATTGTCTTTTTACATCGAGTGATATGATTCAGGATAATTTCAACGGTATAAAGGCATATCAATCTTCCTTCGATGATTCTGATTTATTCAATTCACGCTTTATTAATGCAACTCTTGTAGACACATCATACAGAAACTGCAACCTCAAAAAAACATTGTTTTATGATACAAAAAGAACAAATGTTTCATTTAAAATGTCAAACACAAGAGAGGCTGCTTTTACGAGGGATGGCTCTAATCTTATTCTTGGAACAGAAGCAGATGCCGAGGAACTTGCAAATTCAGAAACCGTGCAGGAGGAACAGAAATGAAAGTCTATTTTCATCTGAACATAAACGGATTTTCTAACTGTTATCTTGTTGTAAATGAAACGGCTGGAGAAGCAATCATCATAGATCCGGGAAAAATAACAGAAGAAATCATAACTCAAATTGAAGAAAATAAACTCAAGCTTTCTGCAGTTCTTGTAACCCACAATCATGAAAGTCACGTAGAAGGAATCAAAACCCTCCAGAAAATTTATTCTCCGAAAATATATGCCGCAGACTGGGAAATTGCAGGGACACATACTAACGTTATTACCGGAGACGGAAGATTAAAAATTGCAAAGATGAACATATATCATATGGCTGTTCCCGGACATACATCAGATTCGGTTGTTTACAAAATAGGAAACATCCTTTTCAGCGGCGATGCGATTTTTGCAGGCTCTATGGGAAGTACAAATTCAAGTTATTCAAAATTCATACTTCAATCGAATATAGAAAAGAAAATCCTTTCACAACTCGACGGAACAATCGTAATGCCGGGACATGGACCTCCGTCAACAATTGAAGCATTAAAAAAGTTTAATTTTGATCTTGAATAGTTACCTCTGAACAAGATTCAAACAGCCGCAGATTACTCCATATTTATCGAAAACATAATTTTCAAGCATCACTGCCGCATCGGTAAAGCCCTGTCCGTTTGTCTTAATGACATAATCGCAAAGCTCCGGAGTAAAGCTCATTACAGATTTCCACTGTGCATGATTTACAAAATACTGACCTACATTGCTGAACGAATTCTGAAGTATATATGCCATAAATTCATTATGCATTAAATATTCATCGGTAACATCATATCCTAAAGAAGGCTGCGACCTGAAATAATCGATTAAAAATTCACGTGAACGCGGATCCATCGTATAATATGCAGCGGCAGTATAATTTCTGAAATCATCATCTATAAAGAAAAGCATATGCCATGCCTCGTGAGCAAGCAGCTGTACCCTGAGCGAAGAAGATGATTCCTGAGAAATTGAAACTATTGCACCATAACCCGGCTTTACTCTCTGTCCATCTGCAATAAGGATTCCATTTGCAAGAAGTATTTTCTTTAAAAGAATTTCTTCTTTATTAAGCTTAAAATCAAGCTCTGTTGCTTTATTGAAGAAATCTGCCAGTGTTTCTGCACGATAATCAAGAGCATTAAAGCCATGCATTGTTCCAAGCTCACTGTTGGTTAAAAGACGTCCCTTATATCCTGCTTTCTCAATATAAAATGCAAGTCGTCTAAAAAAATTATCCTGTACCGTATAGTTTCTTGTATCAAAGAAAATTATGCCCGGAAGCCTGTCCCATTCAAATATTTCATAATCTTCAGAACGCCAGTTTTTTGGACTATAATTTAAAATAAGGCCCGGATCTGTTTTTATAGGCACACAGATTTCTGAAGAAGAAAATTCATTATCAGAATTGTTTTTTACTGCAGACGATGAATTTCTCATTATAAGTCCGGTAACTGCCGGTCTGTTATCGGTCAGCTCAATTACAGGGAATGGAGTTACAAGTGAACCTGAAGGAATAATCAGTTTTTTTGCATTTTCAGTTACCTTTACGAAAATCTTTTCTGAACCAATCTTCATTTTTACACGTATTGATTTTTCGAGTGTAGATTCATATCTTTTATCAGATGTAAGGCTGACTACTATTTCCGGCATTATTCCGGATTTTGTGTTCTGTGCAGGGAAAATAAGTGATCCACCTGTAAAATCAATGATTGAATTATTTCTTGTTATATTTCCACCGTTAGAAGAAAAACCATAAAATGGAATATCAGAAGAATAATCAAAACCGATTTCTGAAGGAACAACACCTGCCCCTTTTATACGGCATTTGAGAACTGAATAAACGAAAAAGCCTTCAGGAATAACAGGAATATTCTGATCAGTTTTTTTAATTGCAAGTGAAATATCCATCGCATAACTGTAATTTCCGTTTTCTTCAGAAACAAACATTGCTTCATCTGCATTTACAGTTATTTTTTTTACTGCAGAAACCTTGTCATTTAAGAAATTACCTTTATCTGAAAAATCATCTGCATATAAAAAACCGAAATTAAACGGAAGCTCACCGGATGAAATTCTTTGAGCCGTTTCCTTTGAATAAGAAATTTCTGCTCTTATTAAAAGCGAAGCATTTTTATACTGTTCAAAGCATTCCTCGAACGATTTTTTCTGTTTTTCGGTAAACTGATAGTAAAGATAATCACCTTCCCTGATTACACTTGTACGGGCATTCTGATTAAGTGCAATCATACTGTCGATTGTTTCATCATAAATATTCTGAAGTCCGATATTCGAATTCTTTTTACCGGACACAACCTTTGCGAACAAAGCCGCATCAATTACAAAAACAGCCGCAATAATGCCGATGATGATTTTTACTGATTTCTTCATACTTTTCTTCTCTTTTTTAGTTTCCATGATTCTACACTATATCATTTTATCAAAAAAGTTTATACTGTTTTTCATGATAAGCATCATTTTACATGCCGAAGACCAGTTACGATTCGTAAAATATCAGAAGCATCTTATTAAGCTGAACCATCCTGATATTACTCTTATAAGAAAATCACCTTTATGGATTCCACTATTTTCAGATGATAAAAATCTTTCTGATATTTCAAAAAGCATTCAGAAAATAACGATTCATGAGCCTGTTTTAAAAAATGATATTATCGAAAGTGATGCAGATATTCTTCTTAACAATAAAATGATTAAATCTAAACTTACAATTTTATCAGTTTATAAACCAAAACCGGATGACGATAAAAAAATAATAATAAAAAATCCACCGGATTTGAGTTTTCCGATGGATTTAAAAATTTTCCGGATTGCAGAAACAGAAAAGCTTTCAGATAATTCCTGTGCTTCAACTGCTTTTGTCTGGAAAAAAATCAGATAAGGCATATCTGAAATTCAACGAATCATGAATTATAAAACAGCAGTTCCTCTTTCCATTGCAGTTAAACCTGTTTTTACGTATTCATAAATTCCGTAATTTTCAAGCAGGCGTAAAAGGCTTTCAATTTTAGTTTCACTTCCGGTAATTTCTATGATAAGGCTTTCAACACCTACATCAACAATTCTTGCCTTATAAATATCACAAAGCTCGATAATCGTTCCACGTTTACCTTCTTCTGCACGTACTTTTATAAGAGCCATTTCACGCTGTACTGAAGTTTCAGCATCAAATTTTTTAATGCAGACTACTTCTTCAAGCTTTGCAAGCTGCTTCTGTATCTGTTCAAGAATATACTCATCACCGCTTACAACTATTGTCATTCTCGAATGCTCCGGATTTGAAGTTTCACATACAGTAAGAGAATCAATATTATACCCACGACGACTGAATAACCCCGATACACGGCTAAGAACACCAGCTTTGTTTTCTACTAAAACCGAAAGAACAAATTTTTCCATAAAATCACCTTCCTGGCACCTAGAACCTAAAACCTGGCGCCTATCTACTATCCCCTATTTACTATTATCTTTCCATATTAAAGCTTACGGTTCGTAATATATCACCGAATACACCGGCTGCAGTTACACCTGCACCTGCTCCATATCCGCGTACAGTCAATGGAATAGGCTGATAGCGTTCCGTATAGAATACAAATGCATTTTCTCCGCCTTTAACACTGTACAAAGGATCTGTAACAGGAACTTCCATCATTCCGACGCTTACCTTACCTTCTTTTATTGAAGCACCCATTCGTAAAACCATATTTTTCTTTTTCAAATCTGCAATTTTTTTAGAAAAATAATCATCTACTTCAGGAAGCTTTGCCATAAATTCATCTACTGTTCCGCTTGGATCAAAGGATTTCGGAAAGACCGGGAACATCTCGATATCTGTAAGCTCTATATCGAATCCTGATTCACGTGCAATAATCAAAGCCTTTCTGGCAACATCCTTTCCTTCAAGGTCGTCGCGAGGATCCGGTTCTGTATATCGAAGTTCCTTTGCTTCTTTTACAGCCTGACTGAATTTAACGCCTTCATCAAGCTTTCCGAATATATATGATAAAGAACCCGACATAATTCCATTAAAGCTTTCAAGCTTATCACCTGATTTATAAAGATTCTGAAGCGTATCAATAATAGGTAAACCGGCACCTACGTTTGTTTCATAAAGGAAACGCCTGTGCATCTTGTTTGCAGTACGGCGAAGCTCATGATAGAAATTTATGTCCATTGAGTTGGCACGTTTATTTGGAGTTGCAATACTCATTCCTGCATTAAGAATATCAAGATAGCGTTCAGGAAGATCATAGCTTGCAGTACAATCTACAAATACCGGATTAAGAGGCTTTTTCTCTTTTACGAATTTAATGATATCGTCAACATTCTGATTTGAATTGAACGGAAAGTCCGGTTTTTTCATAAGCTCACGCCAGTTACTTAAATCAAGACCATCCTCGTTCAAAATCATACCGTCGATTGTAGTTATACAAAGGACCTTGATGTCAACATTTTCTTTAAGAAGCTTTTCGCGCTGCTGGTAAATCTGATCTATCATTGTACCGCCGATTGTTCCTGCTCCAAATGCAAAAACTTCAATTGACTGTGCAGTATGGAAGAAAAATCTGTGTACCGCACGAACCGCAGTATCTGCATATTCACCACTGATTACGGCTGAAATACAACGTTCAGAGCTTCCCTGGGCAATTGCAAGAATATTTATATCCTGACTTGAAAGCGCATTCATAAATTTACTTGCAACACCGCGGTTGGCAATCATTCCGTCACCGACGACAGATACAATCGCACAGTCAGAACGAACTTCAATTTCATCAATTAATTTTTCGCGTATTTCAAGTTCAAATTTCTGCGAAAGTGCATCCTTTACTTTGTCTGCTTCATCATCACGTACACAGAAAGAAATTGTATATTCAGATGATGACTGAGTGATTAAAAGAATTGAAGAACCAGCAGCGGAAACAGCAGAGAAAATCTTGCTTGCCATTCCTGTACGACCGCGCATCAAAGCACCGCCAACACTTATCATCGAAACATGCTTTAACGACGATATACCGCAGATGCTTGATTTTGTCCTTGACTCAAACGGTCCTTTTGCAATTCTTGTTCCTCTTGCAGAAGGATTATGCGAATTTAAACTCCATGCTTCAATACCCTTTGACTGAAGAGGAGCGATTGTTTTTGGATGAAGAACCTTAGATCCGAAGAAAGAAAGTTCCATTGCTTCTTCATAAGACATATCATCTACAAGGATGGCATCTTTTACTACACGAGGATCGGCCGTAAACACACCGTCAACATCTGTCCAGAATTCAACACGCTTTACCCTTAACGCAGAGCCTATGATTGCAGCAGAAAAATCTGAACCGTTTCGACCTAAAAGTCCCATTACACTCTTGCCCTGAGAACCGTTTTTCCAGGTACAGATAAAACCGGGGAATAAAAGAATTTTTGTCTGTGTAGGACTTGCACCATCACGGAAAGGAGCACAGGCTTCGTTACATAAAGTATAATCTGCCTCTCCTTCTTTCTGATTGCCGGTTGTAAATACAAATTTTCTTGAATCAAGCAGGATGACGCTTTGTTTTTTTGCAAGAAGAACTGCTTCCATAATCGGTGCAGATAAAAGCTCACCCATTCCCATAATGCGGCAATGAACTGTATCAGGACATTCTCCAAAAGATACACAGCCTGCAAGAAGCTTTTCGAGTTCTACAAAGCATGGTTCAAGCTTTGCCATTATCTTTTCTGCATCAAAACCGTTCTGTTTTGACTGAAGTTCAAGACATATTTCATTATGAGTATTTCTGATGTCTGTTACGTAATTCTGACCGGAAATGCCTGAAACTGTTGCTTCTATTGCAGATTGAAGGGTGTTTGAAATGCCTGCTACTGCGCTGACAACAACACTAAGACGATCTTCTTTTGCACGGTTGATAATAATATCAGCAGAAGACAAGATACGGCGGGCATTCGCCATTGACGTGCCGCCAAATTTTAATGTAATCATAAAAACCACCTTGCCAAAGTCCGCAGTTTCCCCGCTATTCCGGGCGAGCACCTTTCGGGGCGGAAATCAGCTATGTAATAATATGTAACTATATAATATTAAATTGCACGAGGAATGACAATCATATTTTTTCAAATCTCTTTACATGACCTCAAAGATTAATTTTAAATCCTCAAAAATCATAGGATCTGGTGTATTACCTTTATCAAAATACAATTCAAACCTTCCGTAACTTGAATTATCTATAGGTCTGTACAATTCATAAACCTTTGAATAACTGAAATATGTATTTTCAGGAATATAATCATCACTTATTCTAATCGCCCAGTAATCTCTATCATTCGGATTCTTAAAAACAACATCGTCCCATTCTTCAACACCCGCATTTATAAAATCAGGATGCATCCAGTTAATGACAGTATCAGATTTTCCGCTTACCGTGAATTTAATTTTTGTTCCTGCAGGAAACAGATAATTTTCACCAAATACATCAGTCATATCCATATATAAAGGAAAATTATATTCATCTTCATTTCCCCAGACATGTTTGTTTATTACAAGATTTTTATACTCCAGAGTTTTTGTATATCCTTTTGGAATTTCTTGTATCTGAACTTTTGAATTATATGATATGACTTTAAATTTTACGACAAAATCCTTCATTAATAAAGGCTCATCAAGAACATTATGCATATAACCTATATTAATTACAGAATTGCTTGTATTCACAACATCCCTGTCAAGCACAAATGTCTTTATTACATTAAAGGGAACATTTTTTCGTACACCTTCCCCTTTCCCCGGAATTACAGAAAACCAGGGATGTGCTCTTATCCATTCTTCCTCTCCGGTAGAAAGCTGAATGAAAAGTTCCTTTACATCTTTATTTGAAATGCCGCTCATTTCTATTCGAACGACGGCACCAGAAGGAATCATTCTGTATTTTTCAGTTACATCCGCGCTGCAGATATTTACCGCATAATTATAATCAAGCTCTCCATTTTCAGGATTCCTCCACCAGCCCGAATGATTAAAGCCTATAGATTCATTCGAAACTGTTTTTTCTATTCCTTCTTTAACAGGCTCTGTCGGTCTTGACGGCATGATATTTTCTGCAGTCAGTGGTTTTCCAGAATCAAGTTCCATCAGTTTACCGGCTGAAATAACAACTGGTGCAGATACGGCATTTTTCAAGGTCTGCCCAACTACTTCTACCTGACCGCTCAATACTTCAACCGTGACATTTCTTTCTTCTTTCTCTTCATCGCCTGTCATGCTTTCATTATTTTCAGGCAGTGCAAGTTTTACCTGAGAATCTTTTGAAACACAGACAGTTGTTTTTCCAGAATTAATTACAAGTTCATGTTCAGAAGAAGCAGTTTCAACAAAAATTTCACCGCCTATAAAATTTATTGAACGTTTGTTATTTGATTTAAAAATCTGAATCATAGACTTTTCGTGAAGCTCAATCTTTATTCCTGTATCTAAGAATTCTGTATATGCCTCAGAATTTTGTGCAGTCCTGATTCTATCTCCGTCATAAACATCACTGGAATCTGTAAGAACTTCCCATATTTCGTTATCAATAAATTTTCTCTGTGCAGTATTCTTCTTAAAATAAATTTTTGCGACAGGTTCTTCATTAAGTCTGACAGTAAAAGAATTCAAGTCCCTGTAAAAAAGATAAAACATAAATAACGCTGCCAGAGAGAAAAAGATAAAAATAAAATAATCTGTCTTATTAAGCCTGTATACTGTATTTTTTTTCTTCATTATCTGTATCTACCTTTGATAAATCCGGCTCTGTTGTACCGATTATTCTGCGAACTTCTTCAAGTGTATCTGGTCTGTCCCGTCCGGAAAGATTGATAACTGCATACATTTTTATTTCATCAGCTTTTCCTTTTACATGAACACCGGGCATCTGCTCTGTAATAATTTTATCTTTTATGAGATTATATGTATTTTCCGTAATAAGAATATCTGTCGCAAAAGGCTTATTCAACGCCTCTGTTCTGCTTGCAAGATTAACTGCATCTCCAATTACAGTATATTCCATTCTTTCTTCTGAACCGATCTGCCCTGCAACTACAGTACCTGTATTTATTCCGCATCCGATTCTTACCGGAGCAAGTCCTTTTGCCTTCCTTTCAAGATTATATTTATAAAGTGCAACCCTCATCATAAGTGCAGATGTAACTGCATTTAAGGCATCTTCTGAAGGAGTCCCGCTTGATTCAGGCGCACCCCATACTGCCATAACAGCATCACCAATATATTTATCAACGACACCACCGGTTTTATTTACACACGAAACCATTTTTGTCATGTATTCATTTAAAAATTCAACGACCTCTTTTGGCTGCATTTTTTCGGACATTGCAGTAAAAGAACGTATGTCAGAGAAAAAAATTGTAACCTCACGATTTTCACCGCCAAGAGTCAATTCTCCGTTTGCAGCCTTTTGAGCGATTGTTTTATTTGTAAATTTACTGAAAGAAGTCATTAATTTTTCACGTTCTGCAAGACCTTTGCCCATCTGCACGAAAGATGAAGTTAACAAACCGATTTCATCATGAGTATGAGGTTTAATGTCAAGTTCAAATTCACCCCGCTCTATTTGAGCAGATGCACCGACAAGCTCCTTTATAGGATTAGTAATATTATTACTGAAAATTCTAATAAGGATGATTGCCATAAAGAAAACTGCGAGAGAAAAAAGAATTATCCTGTTAGTGGTACGGTTGATTACCGCATAAACTGATTTTTCGGAAACAGACGTAATGACAAAAAGATTATCCGATATTTGATTGACAGCTGAAATTATTCCTCCGCTTTCGTTCTGAGTATTACTATCCTTTTCATTTTTCAAAAGTGTCTTTATATTTTCTTTTACAGCATCACTGCATTCCTTTAACTGTGAATCATAATCCGGATTTATAAGAATTGTTCCGTTTTGATCTGCAAGCATTGTTGCATTATTAGAGCCGGTACTCATAAGCTCACAGAAAAAATGAACGTCGATACAAACAGCAGCTCTCTTAATATCATTTTCAAAACCATAACTGAAAATTAGAACAAGAGATGGAATGCCGAAAATATCTGACGAATTAACATAATCAGTTGATAAGCCGCCTGAATGTAAATTAATGAAATTCCCGGCTGCCTTTTCATGAATTACAGCATCCGGATTCAACAGAAAGCCTGTATCTTCAGTAGATACAAAAAGGATATCCGCGTTGGAACGAAAAAAAGAATCTTCTAACTGAGATTTCTCTTTATCATCCCTCAGATAATTATATGACTGAAAAAAAACATAGGAATTACTCTTGATATTTTCAAACTGAGTCTGGATTGTCTGAGCAGTTCTTTCATTAATTGCAAGATTATTCTCTTCTGCCTTTTTTCTGTCATCATCTCTGATAAGAGTCGAAACAAGAGCCGTAGAAACACCAAGAACAAGAATAATCAAAAAAGAAAAAAGAAGTATCTGCTTAAGGCTTATAGGAAATTTTATTTTCATAAAACTTTCTCCTCACACTTTTAATATATTAATTTTACGGCTATTTTAAAAGATTATCAAGTTTTTCCAGTGACATAGATTCAAGGCCACGGTCTTTAAGTTTTTTAAGCACATAAGGATTATCAGGAATATTTTTATAAACTGCAAAACCTTTTTCGTTTGACGGAAGATGCCCCGTAATATGTTCACTTACGATTCCACCGTTTGCATAAATCTTTTTAACAAGCTCAAATGCTTCATCCACATCATGAAGGATTTTATGGTCTAACTCAAAACGGCAGTTAACGACTGTTTTAAAACGCGGTTTGGGAGATTTTTTATTATAAAGACGCCTGATTTTTTCCTTCATCTCCCGGCGATATTCACGCTCTGCTGCCTGCTCAAGAATCTGTTCATTGGAAACAAAACAATCCTTGTGCTCAGTAATAAGCTCTTCTACATTTTTACCGGTACGCTCACATTCTGCTTTTAAACAAAGCATAGTGATTATTGCATCATCAACAGATTTATGGGTCTGATAAGATGAAATATCAACACCAAATTCCTTTGCCCATTCCGAAAGCTTCTGTTTTTTTTCATATTTACGTTCAAGATAACGCTCCAGATCAAATGCACGGAACTGAATATAATCAAGATTATATCTTTCACAGGCATTATTCACAAAGCCTACATCATTTCCGACCGCAAAGCCTGCAATATAACGGTTTCCTGTAGTAAGAAGCTTTTTAATGTTCTTATGATAGCTTTCCCAGTTAGGCTTGATACGAAAATAATCCTTTGAATACGCAAGCTGACATTCCCCCTGTCCGCTGAACAGATACCAGTCAAACTCACATTCAGGATTGATTACAACGTCTTCACTTTCAATAATATTAAGATCATCATCTGCAATTACATAACCAAGAGAACAGATTTTTCCTATTCCATCAAAAGTATTGGCACATTCGCAGTCAAAAAAAACAAAGGATTTATGATTCATATTATTTCCTATAAATTATACTACCGATTTTATTTGCCCTTATATTTTCATTCCAGATTACATTTTTGCCGTCAAGCTGTACCGGATATTTTTTATCGCTGTCTGCAATTTTAAGATAAACATCATATTCTCCCTGATCAAGAGAAACTGGTTTTACAAATGAAATTTTTGTAACTCCAGCTTTAAACTCAGCCGAAGTTGATTCTGCAGATTCATTCCCCTGCGGCTCCTGTCCTTTTGGAATAAGATAAACAAATACTGATTTTTTTCTGTGATAAGGAAGCTCTGCAAAGCCGATGTTTTCAAGATTAAGTTCTACCGTAAGCTTTCCGTTTTCATATATTATGGAAGAATCCTGTTTTACTTTATAACGGTACCCCATGTGCTTTAAGATATATTTGAAAATACTATCACCGGAAGTATAACCTGCTTTAGTTTTATCAAGACTTGAAAGAACGTCTGCATTCCATCCGATGTTCAAAAACGAAAGATGAACGTTACGAAGTTGTGTGTCAGAAGAAGAAAGTTCATAGTTACCGATTAATTCTCCACCGTACGGAGTGTGATTTGTAAACGCCTCTAAAAAAGCAATTTCATCATTCCTGTTGTCACCATCATGAATTTTAAAGGTTCCTTCATCGCTCTTTTTCGAAAGATATCCGTCATTATACATTCCAAGCTTATAAAGCTTTGTTCCCTTCTGTGGAATATAATGCTCGGGAACGTTCGTACCGTCAAAATCATGATTATAAAGACGTTTTAAAAAATGATAGATAAATGCAGGCTGGCGTACAAGAAACGGAACTTCTACATCCTTAAGCTCTGTAAGGAATTTTTCCATCAATAAAACGATGTATCCTTTTTTTATCTCAGTTTCATCACTTGCGATATAATATGAAGCATCAGGATTAATTTTCTGCAATAAAGTTATAAAATCATTTTTGGGTGTCTTTTTTTCTGCAAAAGATGTTGTATGCATTTCGCCCCAGGGACCGAGCATTCCGCATTCAACTGCAGTTATAACTTTAATATGATTTTTTAAAACCGCACATATCTGTTCAACATGATTAAGAATTCTTTCAAAAGATTCAGGCTCAAATACTGACTGTTCACTTCCATCGCATTTTCCCTTATAACCTTTATCGTAGGCAAAACGGATTACGGTTGTCTGCTCATATTCTTCAAGCTTTGTTAAAAGGTTATCAATCTTATCAAGCTTCAAATCATCTGTATTCTGATAAGCGCTTATATCAATCTTAAGGTGAACAAGATTAAATTTTGCATCTTTATTATAATTTCCTTTTGCATCAAGAAAAGTTGCTTCTGAAGGTGATTTTGTAATAGAACCATCAAGACCAACAGTAACTGTTTTGGCACTGTAAAATCCCATATCAGGATTATAAATTACTTTTAATCCGGAACCGGTTGATGTACTTACAGTATGAGCACAACCGGTAAAAAACATAATTAATAAAATCTGCACAAATAATTTGAAATTTTTCATGAATGAATTTTAGCATGAAATTCTTTTTTTTTCCATATGATGAATAATGTAAACATGCCGTTTATTTTTGTTCGTCTTGTCGACCGGTTTATTTTTCAGTATATTATACCTATGTTATTAGACGTACAAAACTTAAATGCAGGTCTTGAAGATGGTAAGCAGATTCTTAATGACCTTAATATAAAAATCAATGCCGGCAAAACTCATGTTCTTATGGGACCAAACGGAGCCGGAAAATCTTCTTTGGGCAATGCGCTCATGGGAAATCCTGTTTATAAAATAACAGGCGGAAAGATTTTTTTTAAGGACCAGGATATTACAAATGAAACTTCTGACAAACGTGCAAAAGCCGGAATGTTCATGAGTTTCCAGAGTCCGCTAGAGGTTCCGGGAATCAGTCTTGAAGCATTTATCCGCTCTGCAATCCAGCAGAAAACCGGAGAACGTGTAAAGCTATTTCAATTTCAAAAAGAGCTTCAGCGCTGCATGGAGCTTTTGAACATGAACGGCGAATATGCAAAACGAGATCTGAACGTTGGATTTTCAGGTGGAGAACGTAAAAAGGCAGAAATATTGCAACTTCTTATGCTCAAACCGGATTTTGCAATTCTTGATGAAACAGATTCCGGTCTTGATGTTGATGCGATCCGCTTTGTAGCAAAAGGAATTGAAGAATACCGCAAACTTACAAACGGCGCACTTTTGATTATTACACATACAACGAAAATTCTTGAAGGATTAAATGTAGACTTCACACATGTTCTTGTTAAAGGTCACATTGTAAAAACCGGCGACGGCAAGCTGTTCCAGGAAATTAATAAGAACGGATTCGAAGAATTTTTGAAACTACAGAATGAATAAAACAATCATAACAGTTCAACATACACAATCGGTACATCACACAAACGGCCACGCCGGTGCCTGGGGAGACTGGGACCTTACAGAACTTGGACACGAGCAGGCCCGCAATATTGGAAGATTTTTGGCGAACGAAGGCTGTGGTGATGGATACATTATGTATGCTTCTGATTTAAAACGTGCCGCCCAGACTGCACAAGAAATTGGTAGCGTGCTTGGACTTAAGCCTGTTTTTAATCAGCTGATTCGCGAGGTGAATGCAGGGGCTGGAAACGGACAACCCTGGACCTGGTATGATGCACATAAAATCCCACAGACAAAAGAATATGATTTAGACTATCGCCCTTTTGATGATGCCGAATCGGACAGAGATTTGTGGCAGCGTATTCATCCGTTTTATGAGGAAATTATTTCAAGCGAGCAGGAACGCATTATTATAGTTTCTCATGGTACGGCGCTGAGTTTTCTTCAGTCAATGCTTATGGGACAGACGCTGGAAGACCGGATACGCCACAGATTTAATGGAGCATCCGGTTCAGTGTCACGATTTGAAATTAATAAAGACGGGTATGTAACGGCGAAGTATATTAACAGGCAGGTGTGATAGTTATCTTATCTGCCAGTTCTTGATAATTGTCTTTTACCCAACTCTGAAGTTTTTCTTTACTGAAAACCGCGTCTTCAAAAATCACGGAATCTGGCTTTAGAATTATCTGAGTTCCGTGCTCAATTTCAGAATCATTTGTTTTTGCAGTAAGTGCGTGCTGTGGAACTCCGCGAACATAATCCTGCCGGTAAATATTTCCGTTTCGCCAGACTGTAATCTGCAAAGATTCACTCAAGGAATTAACAAGTTTGAGCTCATCAAAAGGAAGGTCTCCCATGCGAGCATACTCAACCTTTGTAATGGGCTTTCCCGAAAAAAGATTCTGTAGAACTTCTTCGTGAACTTCACCGCCATCATCCAGCTTAATTCCGCGACCATCATCAAAAATACTGATAGTGTTGTTGCTCAGTAAACGCAGCTCAATCTTTGAACAAAATCCTGCCGACAGCTCTTCAAAAGAATTACCAAGAATTGTGTAAATCATTTTGTGCATATCATCAACTAAACTCATTTTTGCATTCTCCTGTGAAATGGTTTTGGTATTTGCAGAAACCCCAACCTCCGGAATGCTGTAGTCCTGCAAATAATTTTTTATAACCTTAGGAGAAGAACCAAAAAGCTTCTGGAATGATCTTGTAAAACCTTCGTGCGATTCAAAAGAATACTTCATGGCAACATCAATCACCTTCATACCAGCAAGCAAATCCTTTATGGAATACTGCAGCTTCCTGATTCGTACGTAACCGGTAAGCGGCATTCCATAATCACTCATAAATTTTCTGCTGAGGTAATAGGGACTGTAGCCCATAAAGTTTGAGAGCTCTTTTAAATCAAGTTTGTCTTCAATGTGAGTTTCGATGTACCTGAAAAGCGGGGTAAAATCATCCATAGCTTTTGCTCCTTTTCTTAAGTTTATAAGATAATTTTACCGGGAAAGTGCGGGCGATTCTTGATATTATTTGTCATAAAGTTTATTGCTTTAATTTTCTTCGCGGGTTTCTTTTAATGCAGACATAATATCTTCGTGACGGATATCGTATAAGGTTTTTATTCCATCAAAAGGGGAACGGTTTGATTGTTCAGGTAAAATTTTAAACATAGAACCGTCTGCTCTTTTTACGAAAACACAGCCATCATTTTTTGATTTTTCAAGAACTGTAGCAAAATTTTGTCGTGCTTCTGAATATGTCATTACAAGCATACAACCCCCTGCTTAACTGCGTTTGTTTGCATTCCAGAATCCATAGAAAACAATGGCAGTGCTAATTGTTTAGCTACAGAAATGTAATACGCATCATAAGCATAAGATTCTGTTTCTCCTGCTATAACAATTGCATTAGTAATATCTGGTTCTACAAATCGAATCGGAATTCTGGCAAATTCATGATAAACTGCCGCCCCGTCAAAAACAGATAAAAACTTTCGTTTGATTAGTTTACTCACAGCATTTCCAATTTCATAAGGTAAACAGGCAGGAGCAACCAATCCGTTATCAGAAACTTTTTCCAAAACAAGATTCTTACCTTGCTGATTCAAGAGAAACTCTAAAATACAGGAAGCATCAATAACTATATCGGTCATATAATTATTGTACTATTGTACAAATGTAAAGTCAAGTTTTAAAATATCAAACAATAGATTCAAGCCCTGCCCGCATCATTTCAAAATTTTCTTCCCTAATTGCGAACAGTGAGGTAGATTCTACAATATATTCTACTCATTTATTCATATTTCTACTATATTCTACGTTCTGTCGGGTGATTTTTCTGCATTTGTAGTGTAGACTATACTCAGAAAAGAGAATGCGCAGCTCTTAATTTACAGGAGGCCCGAAATGGACGCACAGAAAACTGGAAAATTGATTAATTATTTGAGAAGTAAGAAATCACTTACTCAGAAGGAACTTGCAGAGCTTGTAAACGTAAGCGACAAAGCTATGAGTAAATGGGAACGCGGGGACGGCTGCCCGGATGTTGGGATTTTGCCGGCTCTTGCACAGGCACTTGAAACGGATGTGGATTCTCTTTTGCAAGGGGAGTTTCCAAGGCGCGAAATCACACAGGAAGAAGCCGAGGCGATGCTGCGCGAAATGGAAGCTAAAAATCCAGGAAGCGGGATGCCCGAAATGGACCGGCAGTTTTTAAAGCCCGAAACCAAAATCAAGATTTATGATTTTAAGCGTCCGGATTGGTTTAGTAAAAATCAATTTCGCGATATATGGATGTGCTTTGCGGTTTTATGTGAGAAAATTAAAAGTGATTTTGCCGGGATCAGAAAAGATTTGTATTCAATTCAGATTTGCGCTGTTGACCAGTTGACCAACGATGAGTTTATGCAGAGCATTCCGCAGCAGTCATTCTTTTATAGTTATGATTACAACAATTCCGGTTTTGCGATTGAAGTTGATCCGCAAATTGGAAAACAGCTGCTCCGCCAGGATTTGAAAAAGTATCCGGAACTTATAGATTGCGATGTGGAGTTTTTACAGATTGCATATATCAACAGTTTTGCCCACCGAATGCAGGATTTATTTTATGAAAGTACAAACAAAACTATTTCGCGTGAGGAGTTCGAAAAATCGCTGACTTATAGAACTTTGTTTCCGCGTTCTGCAAACGAGCCGACCAACCAGATGTGTATGCTTGTGAGTCTTGAGGTTGAAACCGATAACGGCAAGGGGTACATCAATATTCAGCTGAATTATTATTACTGTGTAAATGTGCTTTCTAAGTTCGGATTTTTTAATCATGATGATATCAAACTTCATCAGCTGACAAACATTAAGTCTAAGCATTTTGATGATAACTGCTTTGTGGAGTTCGGACGTTTTATGCCGGGCAGTTTTGACTTTGAACCGGGAAGTATTTTTGTAACTGATTTAAAATATACAGAGCCGTTGAATGTTGTTATTGGAAATGAAGTTCGTTTTAAGGGTACAGTTGTTGCTGCTGATGAAAACTATGGAGTACGTGTAAGTGAGGTTCTAACGGGTGATAAAATCATAGGCTACAATGAAGAACATTACATTGCACTTAGACTTGGCGGATGTTATCTTTCTGATGAAAATGCAGCAAAGGTGGGGGAAGGCACTGTACTGGAACTGGGCTGTGAATGCGGTTGTGCCCTGGATATAATTCTGGATGGAAAGTGCGTTGCCCGTGGAGAAGTTGTCGTAGTTGATGATATATTTGGTGTGCGTGTTTGCGATGTGTAATTAATTTTGATGAAGCAAGTGTTGGGTTTTCTGCAAATATTCAATACTTGCTTTTTCTTCATCCTGGTTATATTCAAAACCAAGAGACTTTGCCACTAACAAGGCCGTTTCACTAAACAGCTTCACCATGCGGAATGTTGCTTCGCGGCAATCTTCTATACTGCCACAGGAGTAAGTTGAAAGATAAGTTTTATATTCTTCTTCAGAAATCCACTTGTACATATACTTTGCAGATTTACCTGTGCTCACGGAAAAATCAGTTTTGATTCCAATCTTCCAGCTGATAAGTTTTTCCAGTTCCTTTCGCAAAACAAAAGAGAGCATATCATTTACGTAGGGAAGTTCACCGCGCCAAAGGCCTTTTGCAACATTATTCAAACACCACCAGAATTCGTTGCAGCTTGAAAGAAACTGTTCTTCTGTTGGTTTTTGAACATGATAATCTTCATCGGTGGCTTGGGGGATTTGCGGCAAAAGGTTATCTTTATCAAGAAGGATTTTGCAAAGTTTGTCGTCTTTAATATGCGCTTTTGCATAGAGCTCGCTTTGCAGGGTAAGGTCAATTCTGTTTCCATCTTTGAACATCATAAGATAGCCGTAGCTATTTTCTTTGTCGCTCGGAAAATAAGGGCTTTCGTCGGGATACTGCATAAAAGAAATTTCACCGAACTTATTAATCCATGTTTTGTCCTGGATAAATGGCGCGGTTTCTTTTACAACATAAACAATATCGTAATCCTGGAAAATATCCTTAGGTGCGTTTTTATTTGTCCTCGAACCGTTCATATAAACAGCACGAATCCGTTCATCGCCTTGAGCAATCTGCAAAATCAAATCATACATTTGTTCTTCTGTGCGCATGCTTTGATTATAAATAAACAAAACCAAAAGTGCTATAAGTCACGCTGAAGGTTGTTGAGGAGAAGTTTGGGTTGAAATCTAACTAATCCTCATGTATCATTTAATTATGAAACACCACTACAAAGATATGCCCGATTCTTTAAAGGGCACTTACGCTGATTACTCTCACAACTTTGGATTCAATTGGAAAGAATTCATTGCAACAGTTCCATCTCCGCTGATGCTTGTTACAACTTATAAATCAAACGGGCTGTCAAATGCCTGCATGCAATCATGGGCTACTTTTACCTGCGCAAACAAGGGCAACGGATATTATGCAATCTTATCGAACGTGAACAAAAACAGCCATTTTTATAAATCAGTCCACGAAACAGGCGACGCAGTAATCAATTTTATGTCTGCTGAGATTTTCAAAAAATGTATGGCGACAATCAAAAATAATCAGTTTGAAGTTGATGAAATTACGGCTTCCGGTCTGACTCCCGTCAACGCCATCTTGGTAAATGCTCCACTCGTAGAAGAATGCTTTATGAACCTTGAGTGCAAGTTTGTTTGGGAAAAAGAAATTGTCCCTGG
>JAFYZU010000021.1 GCA_017548565.1 Treponema sp. | reverse complement strand
GTTGAATTATTTTCTTCATCCGTCTGGATTTCTTTTCCTTCGTAATAAACGATTTTACAGGAAGAATCAGGGGTTTTAAGTTCTTTGCTTACATCTGCAAAAAATAAACTTGTTGTAAATAATAATAAACAGGTTAATAAAATTTTTTTCATTTCACGCTCTCCTTTTATTCAAATAATAATTTAAATTGTGAATCTTCAACAGCATTCAATTCGATGTAATCATATAATTCAATTTGAGTGATTATTTCACTCATATCAGCCGGATTACCTATAATTACATCAGGAATTTCATATATTTCTTCATCTGCTGATAATTGTTGGAATTCTGCGTCACTTATTTCAGGAATATCATCTGTAGAGTTATAGATAATGATATTGTCATCATAACCTGACAACAAATTTGGATTTTGTTTTTCTATAACTGTGATAGTTCCAATTTTAATCAGTTCGCCATCTTTTTCCTCATAAACAGATCTTACAGATGATGTAACCGTAGAACCGTCTTCCTGAAGCATTACAAGCTCAACTTCATTTATAGTTTCAGAAGTTTTATCTAAACAGACTTTTGCAGAAATACAGGATTCACCGGTATTTGTTTTTACAAGTTCAGCAGGAATTGAGATTAACAATCCGTTTGTTTCAGAATCTTCTGTCATATCAAAATTTAATCGTTTCGATTCTTTTTTGATTTGTTCTAGATTTATTCTTCCTGTAATGGGGGATGCAGTCAGGAAATCTAAAGCAGTATTTTCTTTTTCAGGTAAATTAAATCTTGATTGAACTGTATTTGTAAAGGGGTTATATATTACGGCCGATTTACCATCAGAAATGATAGTCCTTGCTGTTTTATGACCATTTGTATCATTTTGATCAATTCTTGTGCAAATTCTACCGTCGATATCCTTTATGGCAATACGATATTCTCCGGTTTGTTCAAAATCTTTTGTGTTTCTATTGGATTTACTGAAAACCTTTACATTTGCACTTATACTGTTAATTTCCTTTACAGAATCATGAATTTTAATTGTTACAGGATTTTTAGTAAGTAATTTTTCGACATCAGTTTGATTCAGTTGTTTACAGGAAACAATTGAAAATAAACTTCCAGCAAAACAAATGGTTTTTAATAGATTTTTTTTCATTTTTACCTCCGATCTTTTAATCTTACCTTTTTGTATAATAAATATTTTTTCCTGTCTATCAAAAAAAAGTACTTTTATACCAAGGTATCATCTCTTTTTATATAAAATGATACCTATGTATTATTTTTTTCGTTTTAAAAGAAAAAAAATTTTTCAAATCTAAATTTATAGTATATAATTTAAGAAATTATGGAGAAGAAAATATGGCAACAATTGCACAGCAGGCACGACCTGTAGAAGCCCAGAGAGCAGTAAAACCCCCGAAGCAGAAAAAACCTGTAAATAAAAAACGGGTAACTTTGATATTAATTATTCTGATTATTCTTGCAGCAGGCGGGGCCGGTTATTATTTTTGCAGACAAAAGGGAATTACATTTAATGATATAAAGACAAAAGTCACCGGAATTTTTAAATCTGATAAAAAAACTGCAAAAAAAGCCAAAACAGTTGAAAAAGCAAAGGCTTCCGGTCAGGAAGAGGGAATAAAAAAAGTAAATTATACAACCTACAACTGGATTTCTCTACGTTTGAGGGCAACCCCTGGTGGAAAAGCAATAGGATTTGTTAATAAGGATTCACTTCTTTTTGTAGAAAAAGAGGTTGATGGCAAATGGTTAAAAGTAAAGGTTGCAGACAAAGAAGGTTATGTCGGAATGAATTACTGCAACGATAAAAACGGATTCCTTCGTGGTTCTTATAAAACATCAAATCTTACAAGACAATGCAGACATCTTATAAAGCTGTGTTTTACACCGGATGAACAGAAAATCCTTAATCAGTATGAATACAGATATATGCCGGACTGGATTGCCGACAGTGGAATGGGTCGTGGAATAGCATTGACAGGTTTTTGCAATTCAGAACCTAAAGTAATTTATTTCAGGGATTCTACTTTTACAACAGCAAAAGCACATGATGAAATAATCCTTCATCAGATGTGTCATGCAATTACTCCTGAGATTTATGGTTATAATTCACCGTTTGCCAATAAATTAAAGGTTGTTGCATATAAAGCAGGAATCAAAAAGGTAAAAATTCATCTTGGAAAGAATAAATACGATATTGTTTCGACAGGATTATAAATTAATATTCTTCTAATGTGATGTCTGCCTTTTCGGTATGAATAAATATGAGTGGAAGCTCGGTATGATTGGAGTTTGATGCATTGTTTGTAAACTTTCCTTTTGTTGGAGAAAAAGGATCACAGGATACATCAAATAAATTCTGTTTATTTAATTTTATCAGAATGCTTCCTTTTTCCGTAATAATTTTACTTGTTCCATAGATGTTCGTATCGAGAGTGATATCTATGGCAGATTCGCGTGATTTAATTTCAAAAAAATCAAAATAATTTTTGAATAAAACAACATTTCCTTTTTCGCAAAACAAATCAAGATACAACGCTTTTGATTTTTGAATATTTAAGTCTGAATTTGTGCATGAAATTGTAATTGAATCCTCTGCCTTTATGCCCGTGCAGGTTACCGAACCCGTTTTGTTTGAAAGGGAAAATTTGTTCAGCAGTAAATTTGATGGAAGATATATGCAGATAAAGCAGTAATCTCCTTTTTTATAGTTTTTGATGCTTTTTATTGAAAGATTCTTGTTTTCGAATTTTATTTCCGGGATTTTTTTATTATTGTTTGAATAAATCTCAATTAGAATCTCAGAAGAAGAATAATCCTTTATTGAAACGTTTTCATAATTTAAACTTACTGTCAGATTATCAAGGCTTTTAGATTTGATTATCTGTTTTTTAATTAAATTGGAAGGAATAATCTGCTGATTAATCTGCGAAAAACAGATAGAAAATAACGTAAAAACAAAAAAGCTTAAAAATATTTTTTTCATGATTGAATTATAACGAAGAATGATAATGATTTAAAGAAAAAAATTTATCTGATATAATCAAGGTATGAAAAATAAACAAAAGATGGAACTGGCTGTCTGCGGTCTTTCTGCAGTAAAAAAGCTGGAAAAAAATCATCCGGAAAAAATTAAAAGACTTTATTTTACGGAAGAAAAAGCACCGTTGTTCGGCGGCTTATGTAAAAAGCTTGCTAAAAATCATGGAGCATATAATCTAAAACCAGCAGCAGATTTGGAAAAGCTGAGTGGAACTGTTCATCATCAGGGTGTTGTCGCAATGATTTCTTTTCCGGAAATTGAAAGTGTCAGTTCAAAAATAATCGAAGAATGGGTAGAAAATAATGAGACTGTAATTCTTCTTGATAGGATTGGTAATGCAAATAATTTTGGCGCAATAATCCGTTCAGCCGCTTTTTTTGGAATAAAAAATATTATTTTACCGATAGATGAGGCTCAAACCTTTATCACAACCTCCAGTTATAGAATTGCTGAAGGTGGAATGGAATTTGTGAATATTTACAGCGTAAAATCAAGCGCAGGTTTTCTTAAGGATGTTAAAGACAGGATGATAAGAATAGGAACAGATTTATCTGCAAAGAAAACCGTAAAAGAAATAAAACAGATGAGAAATAAAAATCCTGTTGTAATTATCCTTGGAAATGAAGAAAATGGAATAAGTCCTGATGTCAGACAAAATTGCGATGAGCTTGTTATAATTCCGTGGCCTATGATGTCAGCAAAAAAAGAGAGCAGCGTTGAAAGTCTGAATGTTGCTCAGGCGTCTAGTATTATTTTTTATGAACTGACAGTTTAAGTTATTGTAAATATCCGCCAAAGCACCAGCCGGTTGTTCCATTTTGAATGGGTTTGCCTTCTCTGTTTGATGAGCCCGGAAGAATTTCTACGTTTACCCAGTATGAGTTTAAGCCTTCGACAGTATCTTTCTTACCGATTTTCAGGATTTTAACCTTTGTGCCCTGTGCCATAGTTGTGATTAAAGTTGAAGATTTTGCTTCCTCTGTTCTTAACCGCAAATGAGTTGAAGTTTTAAGAATGTTGCCTATAAAGATTTTTTCTTCTTTTACAGCAGTTTTTCGTGTTCTCTGCCAGTCGGAAAATTCTTCCGGAGATAAAAGCTCATCATCGCTTGCAAAAATCCATCCGTTGGAAGTTCCTCTAAAATATATCCATCGTCCTTTTTTATTGTTTATTAAAAATTCATTTTTTGATTTTGCATAAACGAAATTTTCACTTCCTTCCGACCATATTTCAGTTGTAAGATTTTTACTTGTCATATTTGGATTGGAATAAACTGGAAAATCTATTTTTGCATAGAAGTTTTTATTTAACTGATTACAGATTACATCATCTTTTACAATATCTGCAGTACCGTTGTCATGACCTAAAAACCATCCTTTTGGAGCGTTGAACCAGTTGTTTTTTGTATTATCTTCCTTTGTGATTAATTCAAATCTGATTCCGGCACCGCGAGCATATTCAACCGGCTGACAGAATTCAAGCTTTGCAAGAACGTTTTTGCCGTTTTTAAAAATCAGGGTATAGTTTTCTAAAACAACAGTTCCCTTGTAAGTAGTTTTTGTTTTTGTGCTGGCTGCAACGAAGGAAAATCCGTTTTTTGAAGCTTCAAATTTAATTTGTGTTGTTTCACCGGCTTCGTCATAGCGGTAAACAGGCTCTTTTTCAAGAGTAGAAAGAATTTCAGCTTTTACGGACTGTGAAAATCCATTTAAAATACAAAGAGAACATATAATAAAAGAAAGAAAAACTTTTTTCATATAAAATCCTTTAATAATTTTTAATTACATTAAGGTTTCTAAGTCTAATTCACCGGCTGCACAAGGTGTTGTAATTCCCCAGTTTTCCAAAACCTTTGGATGAACTTCTCCAAATACACCAGCCTGTTTTCCGTTTATCATTAAGGCAGCCTGACGTCCTGTAATAAAACGAGGGTCATTGCTTTCTACAACTGTGTATTCGTGGTCGAGGAAGTAAACTAAAGAAGAAACTTCACTTGCGAGTGTATTAAAGTTTGCATCAGCAGCGGCAGTTAAGAAGCCCAAGTGCTGACGTGTGATTGTACCTGTGTTTTCATCATCCTTAAGATAAGCAACCTTACCGATTTCGAAGATTTTATGAGGATACATAGCGTTTGCACTTCCGCTTTCTGCACGGCAAAGAGAAGAAAGGATTTCCGGTCTGATGAACTGATAGTTTTCGCTCATCGGATTTGCAATTTCAATTACTTTTGAACCGTCAATAAGCATGTTGTCGATATAATCCTTTTTAGAACCAACGTAGTTGAAAATCATTTCCTGGTAACCAAGACCAACCATTAATGTTTTTGCTTTACGACTGAATTCTGTAAGAGGCATTAATCGTCCAACTGTAAAATCCTGTGGAGTGCGAGGTTCAAATGCATCAATATTGCAGCCAATCATTACGTCTTCGATTATATCAACCTCGTGGAGGAAGTCATTTCTATAAGGTGCCGGTGAAAGAGTGATTTCATCGCCGTTTACCTGTACTGTACTTCCCATTCTTGTAAGGGCATCTACAACCTTGTCCATATCAAAATCGCTTCCAAGAAGCTTGTTTACTGCTTTTAAAGTAGTTTTTGTTGTCGGCTGGAAGTAGAAAGGAGCAATGATATCTTTACCAAGCCCTGTTTCATAAGGATGTTTAACAAGAATCGGTTTAATTTCATATCCCTGGTCAGCAAAATCACAGGCAACGATGTTTGCACTTAAGATGAGGTTTTCGATATTATCACCTGTGAGTTCTACCATAAGGTCTTTGTCGCCAACCTGAACGGCACCGAGTGTTGCACTGTTGATGATTGGAGCCATAGAAAGAACTTCATCCTTTGCATCGCTTAAAAGAGGGAATTTTTTCATATCCTGTAAAATCCAGCCAAAATCCTTTCCTTTTGGATGTTCTGTTAAAATCTGGCGGCATGTCATAGGTGCATCACACTGAAGAGGTACAAAAGATGTTTTATCTGGATCTACGGCATGATAGCTTACAGGGAATTTAATCTGATCGATTCTGTAAATACCCATAGAAATTGATTTACGTTTACGTCCAAAGTTCCAGCAGAGCTTTTCCTGTGTCTGGATGATATCTTTGAGCATGGCGTCATCAATTGCTTTTCCTGCAATCATAAATGCAACCATGTATGGACGGATGTCTTTTAATTCAGGGTCTACATTTACAACTCTGTCTTCGTAGTTATTATTGCCCTTATTAGACATGATTTTCATATAATCAACAGTTTTATCGCCTTCGTGGATTTTAATCTGACGGGCAACACCGTTCAACGACCATAAGTCCGGGCGGTTTGTATCATTTAATTCAATTTTAATTACACGTTCATCATCAGACTGTGACATATCTGGTTTTTCATCGAGTTCAGCTTTTGCACATGGAAAAACGGCTTCCAGATCATCATAACTGTATTTTCTTCCGATTGCATTAAAGAATAATTTCTCGTTAACTTCAATTTTTGGCATTTTTTTCTCCAACGTTTTGGGAACCGTTTTTGTTCCCCAAAAAATCTGATTTATAATTATAGAAGATTTTGAAAAAATTGTGAATAGTAAGGAGAAGATTTGTAAAACGACAAATAAAAAGACCTGACATATAATCTATACATCAGGTCTTTTTTTAATGGATTTTAGTATGAATTAATTAATAAAGCTGTACTCCTGTTTTGAATACAATCTTAATAAAGTCGCTGAATCCATGATACCATACAGGGAAGTCATGAGTTCCGCCCGGGAAAGTATAGTCAACAAAATTTTCTACTCTAGTCCATTCTTTCATTGCTTCTACATAAGAAGGGTATGTATTATATACCATACCATCATTATCACCACAGGTCATGTAAAGGTTATGAATCTTTAAACCATCAAATGTTTCATTTTCATCTACGCTAGCAATAAAGTCGTCTGCAGAAGCGAATAAAGCTCCAGAGAAGCCTGCAAAGTTACTGATGATGTCAAGACACTCACCAATACCAATTGTAAAGGTCTGTCCGCCACCCATGGAAAGTCCAGCAAGAGCAACATTATCCCGACCTGTTTTTGTATTAAAGTTTTCGTTGATGTATGGAAGAAGGTCATTTCTAAGTTCAGGTCCAAATGCATTGAAGCCGTTAAAGTCCATACCGCCACCATCTGGTCCCCAGTTTTTACTTGCAACTCCTGTTGCAACTACAAGAATGAATTTTTCAACTTCACCAGTTTTCATTCCGCGGTCCATATAACCTTTAATTTTTCCACCACGTCCCTGATCTGTAAGTCCCCAGGTATTTTCATTCTGTCCAAAACCATGAAGAAGGATGAATACAGGATATTTTTTGCTTGTGTCATTTGCATTATATCCTGCAGGAAGATAAACCCAGGCATGTTTGTAATATGAATCTGCTTCTGTCCATTCTGAAGAAGCAACAGTGTAATCGTGAGTTGGATAGTTGATAGAAACTACAGTTCCATAGTCACTTGCAGAAAGACCGTCATCAAATGGTTCATCAGCAGGAGCATTTTCTTTTGCATTGAATTTAACATTTTTCAACTGAACTTTGAGCTGGTCTCCGTTGTCGTTGCCTCTGTTATAATCGTTGAATTTGAGGGCAAAACCTAAAACAGAATCAAAGTCTGCACTTGAAACTATTTTATCAGCAAAATCATCAGGAATATTAACTGTATATTTAATGATTCCAGATTTTTTTGTTGAATCGAAATATTCAAGGTCTTCAAATCCTCCGAACAAGCCTGTTGAATCGTAAGGAAGAATTCTAAGGCAGAATCCAGGTTTCTGTGCATCTGCATTCCATTTTCCGCTAACTGGAGCATAAGCAAATTCCAGTTCAATTGATTTATAATTTGCAATGTTTATTTCTTCATGATTTGATTTTGCATAGAAAGAAACACCACCACCACCACCACCGGCAGCTGTCGCAATCCAGGTGATAGAACCATCTGCATTTGTTACAACATCTGAAGCAGAAGTGCTTTCAAAGATAGTAAAAGCTTCTTTTGTGTCACGAAGTGTGATTCCACATGAACCAGGTTTGCCTATAGCAAAAATATCAGGTTCTTCAGAAACTTTTGAAGGACAGCCTGTGAATAAAACGGCTAACATTGTGAGTGCGGCAAGAGATGAAGCAATTTTTAGTTTTTTCATTTTGAACTCCTTTGTCTAACAATTATCAGAATTGATAATCGTTAAAAGATTTTTATTATTATTTAATTGTAACACAGATTTTTTGTTTTACAATAAGAAAGTATGCTATAATATATAGCAATATAATAAAACCGGAGACCCATTATGGCAAAATCAAAATCGATCAAATCAACTTCCGCCACCATCGGCTTTGAACAGCAGATTTGGGATGCAGCCTGCGAACTTTGGGGGCACATTCCCGCCGCAGATTACCGCAAAATCTTTACAGGACTTATCTTCTTAAAATACATTTCAACCGCATTCGAAAAGAAATACAACGAACTCGTAGAAGAAGGCGACGGCTTTGAAGATGATCCCGACGCATACGAATCAGAAAACATCTTCTTTGTTCCACCAGAAGCCCGCTGGTCAGAAATTGCAAAAGCTGCCCACACCCCGGAAATCGGAACAATCTTAGACAAAGCCATGCTCGCCATAGAAGCCGACAACAAAAGCTTAAAAGGCGTACTTCCAAAAAACTATGCCAGCCCGGAATTAGATAAACGCGTCCTTGGAAACGTAGTAGACGTATTTACCAATATGGACATGAGTGACACCGAAGCAAGCAAGGACCTGCTTGGCCGCACCTACGAATACTGCATTGCGCAGTTTGCAAGCTACGAGGGAGTAAAAGGCGGCGAGTTCTACACCCCGGCCAGCGTAGTAAAAACAATCGTAAGCATCTTAAAGCCAACAGAAGGCAAACGCGTTTACGACCCATGCTGCGGTTCAGGCGGAATGTTCGTACAGTCAGTAAAGTTCATACAGGAACACGCCGGAAACAGAAGCAACATTTCCGTATTCGGACAGGAAGCCAACGCCGACACCTGGAAAATGGCCAAAATGAACATGGCAATCCGCGGAATCGACGCAAACTTTGGCGAACATCACGAAGACACCTTCTTCCACGACCTGCACGCAAACCAGAAGTTCGATTTCATCATGGCAAATCCACCGTTCAATCTTTCAAACTGGGGCCAGGACAAATTGCAGAACGACCCACGCTGGGCATACGGACTCCCACCGGCAGGCAACGCTAACTACGCCTGGATTGAACACATGATTTACCACCTTGCACCAAACGGAAAAATCGGCCTCGTCCTTGCAAACGGCGCACTCAGCACCCAGACAAGCGGCGAAGGAGAAATCCGCAAAAAGATAATCGAAGCAGATTTAATTGAAGGAATCGTAGCCCTGCCAACCCAGCTTTTCTACAGCGTAACAATTCCGGTAACCCTCTGGTTCATCACCCGCGGCAAAAAGCAAACCGGCAAAACCCTCTTCATAGATGCCCGCAACATGGGCCACATGGTAGACCGCAAGCACCGCGACTTTTCCGAAGAAGACATTGCCCGCTTAGCCGACACCTTCACCGCCTTCCAGAACGGCACCCTTCAGGACCAGAAAGGCTTCTGCGCCGCCGTCACCACAAAAGACATCGCCGCCCAGGACTACATCCTAACCCCAGGCCGCTACGTCGGAATCGAAGAAGGCCCCGCAGACGACGAACCATTTGAAGACAAAATGAAACGCCTTACAACCGAGCTCGGCACAATGTTCGCAAAAAGCCACGACCTCGAAGAACAGATAAAGAAAAACCTGGAAGGAATTGGGTTTAAGATATAAATAATCAGGGCGTGCCGGCAACAAGTTGCCGTCGGCTGTTCCGCCCTTCGCTGGCGCTCATTGCCAGCAAGCTGGCAACTAAAGGGGCTCCATAGCCTCACGCATGAAAAGGAGAATACATATGGAAAAAGAAATTGTAATTAGAGACCCCAAAAACAAAAGGATACGTAAATTATTAAAAATTGATATCTCAAAAGAAATCAACAATGAATGTAATAGATGTATGGAAAAAGTTTTTTTTGAACACTCACAAGAAATTTATGAATTGTTTCAACTTATTGATAAAAAACAAACATTTGGATTAATTTCAGAAATTTCAAGTTGTGTATTAGGTATCGAAGAATATCTAAACATGGATGAAGAAAACAAAAATAGATATTTATCTCAATATTATCAAAGTATTTATAATTTATATTCCAATCTTGTAAATTTATCCAGTCAGTTAATTTTTGCAATAAAAGAATTTCCAGATGAAGTTTTTGATCAAGTATTTATTAAGAATACAATACAGGCTTTGTTATATTTAAAGAGTAAATATATAATGACAGAAAATAATCTTTTTACATCTCAGAAAGAAGTATTATTAGGACAATTATTTCAATTAATTAGATTATATAATTCCAGAATTCAAAACTTGATTGATAAATGCCAAAATGATAATTCTATGAAGAACAAAATAAGTAATTTTATTAATGATTTTCAACAATTATTAGAAGTCTCAAACTCTGAATTTTCAAAAATTGAAAATATGGATCCGAACAATTCTGGTTTATTAGCAACGTTGGTATCATTTGCTGTATCACTAAAAAATACTTATGTTATTTCAAAAGATTTAAAGCAATTTGAACAGCATTTGAGAGAAAATGAAATACAAATTCGGATAAAAGAAGAATTACCTTATCAAGAGAAGGATCAAATAGAGTTTGATATTTCTGGTTGGTAAAATATGGAAGAGTGGAAAGAATATAAACTTTCAGGCATCATGGATCTCATTGGAGGTGGAACTCCTAAAACTTCAAATCCTGATTTTTGGGATGGTGATATTCCATGGATTTCTGTTAAAGACTTTAATGGCGAACGACGTTATGTTGGAGAGACCGAAAAGAAAATTACACAAGCTGGTTTAGAGAATAGTTCGACAAAAATTCTTTCCAAAGGTGATATTATCATTTCAGCCAGAGGAACCGTTGGAGAGCTTGCAATTATTCCATCAGACATGGCTTTCAATCAATCTTGTTATGGATTACGCGCTAAAGATTTTGTTGATTCAACCTTCTTGTATTACTTATTAAAACAATCAGTTAATATCTTAAAACATAATACACATGGTTCAGTTTTTGACACAATAACTAGAGATACTTTTGATAGTATAGATGTCTCTCTTCCTCCTCTCCCCACTCAACAAAAAATCGCCGCAATACTTTCATCATTAGACGACAAAATAGAACTGAACAACAAGATAAACGAAAACCTGGAACAGCAAGCCCAAGCCCTCTTCAAAAGCTGGTTTGTAGACTTTGAACCATTTGGCGGCAAAATGCCCGAGGGGTGGAAAGTTGGAAAATTGTCGGATATTTTATGCTTGAAAAAGAATCCAATCCAACCAGGAGAAGATACTTCATTACCATATCTTCCTATTGATTTAATACCTATAAAATCCTTAGCAATAAGAGAAGTTCGTCCAAACGAAGAAGCTTTAAGTAGTCTCTTGCGATTTGATGAAAATGATATCCTGATTGGTGCGATGCGTGTTTATTTTCACAGAGTTGCGATTGCTCCATTCGATGGAATAACAAGAACAACCTGTTTCGTTTTGGAACCAATTAAGCCAAAATATTTTGCTTATGCTGCTATTACTTGTAATCAGGATTTAGCAATTGACTATGCCCAAAAAACATCAAAAGGATCAACAATGCCATATGCAGTTTGGGAAGGCGGTTTAGGGGACTTTGAAATCCCAATCCCAGATGAAGCAACTGCTGAAAACTTTAACAACATAGTGAAACCTCTGTTAGAACAGATAAAAAAATCCTATTTTGAAAACAAAACTCTTCAAGAACTTCGGGAATCTTTATTACCAAAGTTGATGAACAAACAGATTAAAGTGTAATTTATAAGGAAGGTAAAAATGCGTTTTTTAATTTCTGACAGTTGGGGAAATCTACCACCTAACAAGAAAAGTCCATTTCTTTTTTTGGAACCAAATCCGAATTGGAATGATTTCGGTTATTATGTTTTATTCAAGTTATATTATCAAACAAAACAAAATCAAAGAATAGAAATTGGTTATATCAGAATCCTAGATACAACAAATGAAAGAACTACTTTGACTGAGTTTCAGAAACTAGATTCAAAATATATTTCTATAGGAGTTGGAGAGGGATACTACAGAACCTTAAAACAATTATTCAAGGACGAAACTTCAGAAATACTAAAATCATTAAATGATTGTGTAATTGATGATAATTTAAGAGCTAATGTAAATAAGGATGAATGGATAAAAGCACTTTTTCGAGATCAAAATGTTGAGGAGCTTAGTAACTCTGCAAAAGATATATTAACCGGAATAAGTTCTGCTTTTATGCAAGATTTTTCCTATAAATGTAGAATAGGCTTTTTAAATAATGAACATGACATTGCATTTGATTTCAGGGAAAAATGGAATGGATATCCAAATAGAATAATTGCTTTAATTGGTGAGAATGGAACAGGAAAAACCCAATATTTAGCTAATCTAGCTTTGGGATTAAGCGGACAAGATAAAGAATTAAGTGATAGTAAGAATTTTGAAAAAGGAAGACCAATTTTTAAAAAAGTAATTGCTCTATCATTTAGTCTGTTTGATTCATTTAAACAACCTGAGCGAACCAGTAAGTTTATGTACTTTTACTTTGGTTTTAAAGATAAGAAAGGGCATCTTCTTTCTGAAGAAAAGATTCAAAAAAATTTGATAAGCTCTTTTAAAGAACTTGAAAAGATGGGAAGAAAGTCTGATTGGATTGAACTTTTGGAGAAATCAATTTCAATAGAAGCACTTCAGAAAATCGAAGAAAAATTTAATGAATATAATGAAGATATATATTATACTCCGTTGCCATTGAGTTCGGGACAAAATATTATATTGAATTATGTTACACATATATTGGGAAGTATAACCGAGAACTCTTTATTATTGATTGATGAACCAGAAATACATCTTCATCCTAATGCTATTTCTAAACTAATCGAGATTTTTTATTGTCTATTAGAAAAATATAATTCTTATGCCATAGTGGCTACACATTCCCCAATAATTGTTCAACAGATACCTTCTAGCCATGTGAGAGTTTTAAAACGGGATAAGGATTTTATTTTTTCAACCATTTTACCAAACGAATCATTTGGAGAAAATCTTACTACCATAACAGATCATGTTTTTGGAAAAATTTCAGAAAAAGAGTATTATAAGATTGTGTTAGAAAGATTGTTATGTTTTTATAAGCCAGAAGAAATTGAAGGTAAGCTTTTCTCTGACAAATTAAGTCTAAATGCCACATTATATCTGAGGAATTACAGAAATGAAATTGAATAAAGATGTTGTTTCACCTCAAGAGATTGTTATAGAGTTTATTGAAGCAAAAAAAACTCCAAGAAAAGAGAACCTGCAAAAGCTAAAAGATTCCGGAAAATTGGATATTTTAGATCAATATGATAATTTTGCTGAAAATCATAATTTATATAATATACCAGTATCATTTCCGAATGGAAATGACGATTTACTTCATTGTTATGAGAGTAGTACAAAACCATTAGAAAAAATATTGAAACGAATAGTTGAAAATCAAGAAGGATATCATAAGACTACGTGTCCATATTGTAATATTTTTCAGATCGAAACTGTTGATCATTATTTACCTAAATCTGTTTTTCCAGAGTTTTCATTTTTACCTAATAATTTAGTTTGGTGCTGTAGCAAATGTAACACAACAAAAAATGATTTTTATATAGAAAATGGAAAACCTATATTTCTGAACCCGTATTATGAAAACCTAAATGAATATGAGTTTTTAGAGTGCGACATTACTATTGATAATAGTCAACCTTCATTTTCATACTATCTTAATAAAAAAAATATACGAAATCATCAAACTGGAGCTGCAATCGAAAAACAATATTCTAAACTAAAGGTGATAAAACGATATATAGAAAAAACTCCAGAAGTGATTACCAATTTAATTGGAAGTTTACGTAGTATTACATCATGCTGGTCGATTACCAAAACTGAAGCGGAGAATTGGATTAAACAAGAATATGAACGAAAAAAAAGGGATTATGGTGTTAATTATTATGAAACTGCAATCTACAAAGGTATATTAAAAAAACAAGACGTAGAAAATTATATATTTAATCTAGCAGGCGTTGCGGGCGGCGCTTGAGCCCGCAGAAGGGGTAGCGGACAAGCCAACAAAGCGGAGAGAATCGGCACTGCTTGTAGGGGCGATTCGTGGAGCGACTTGGCTTGGGAGCGAGGGGAAGGCTTTCCCCCTCATATCAAATTATTGTTCATAGATTCTCATATTTTGCAATTTGTTCTGGATAATCACTCCATTTAAGATACGCATCTTTTTGAAGTCTTCCTATCAAAATAGCTGGAAGAATATTCTGTTTCTTTGAAAATTCTTTAATAGAATTAAGTGAGAAATTCTGTTCATTAACAAAATTCTGATATGCTTCTTTTTCTATCAATGAATTCTGTGCAAATAAATCGGCCCTTAATTCTCTTGAATTTTCGGTTGATTCAAAATCTATAAACATCTGTTTTGAATCCCCATTTATAAAGTGTGCAATTTCGTGGAATAAGGTAAACCAGAAAATGTCAGCACGTTTTTGGCGGAATGTCATACAGATTGTTGTTTTCCCATCCTGAGCAGTTTTTATATAACCTTGTACTGGGGCCCCCTTAAATGATGGGGCTATTACAAAGGCAATCCCACATGATGAAAAATATTCCTGCAATTTAGTTATGAACTGTTCTTGTGGTAGAAGAGATAACTCTTTAATTTTTGGACATATTTCTATGAGTTTTGTTATTTGATTTGCTTGAGACAATTCTTCTGTTTTTATTCTTTCTGAAAGGGATTCACAAATTCTTTGCCATGCAAACAAAACATAGGGGTCATAATTTGCGCTTGTTTGAGCTCTGAAGGCACCGGAAGATACGAGAGATGGAATAGCTTTTAATTCACTTATATTAAAGTATTTTCTTAATTCTAGTATCTGTTCTTCTAATGTATCAAATTTTGGAATAAATTCATTTTGATATATAAAAGTTATTTCATCTTTTAATTTTTTACAAATACTAATATCTTCTGTAGAAATATTATGCAGCTCGTCAAATTCAAAGAGTTCTCTATCATACAAAGCCTGTAAACCAATCCAGAATTCAGCATCTATATTTAAGGCATATTCAAGTTTTTTTGCAAAGCTTACCGAAATATTCTTCTCTTCGTTGAGAACTGTACTGATGTGTTTTGGGGTAACTCCTGTTCGTATAGCAAGTTCCTGCTGGGACATATTTCTTTCTTCAAGAACTTCTCTTAATGTTTCTCCAGGATGAATAATCATTTCACGCGATAAGCCACTCATTTTTGTCTCCATGATAATCTACTATTCCAATAATTCGAACCTTTTCACAAATTTTAAGAGCTTCTGCTGATAAATCTGGAGGAATTGGTTGAATTATTAAACGTGTATGTGAATCCAAATCCACACCATAATTACCAGATAAATTTCCTGTTAAACTGTGTGGACTACCGATACGAAAGTCCAGATACTTTTGGAATGTTGCCGCAACTTTTAGGTGATCTATTCTTTTCTTTGTTGCTTTTGTAAGTAGTGGACCAATCTTTTTCTGAAGTAAATTTTTGGAATTTGCGATGTCACACAAGTCTGAGATGTATTCTTGTATTGAAGCATTTGCAAACTCTAATTCCATTAAAATTACCTTTTAGGTAATTTTAATGGAATTAGAGTTTGATGTCAAGTAAAAAGTTACCTGTTGGGTAATTGTATTACGCTTATAAAAAATAATATATTAAAAACAAATCATGTAAAATCAACTCAAATTTGGCGTAACTTCAGTAAATTCCTTCTACAGATCTGACCATTTTTTGAGTCAATCTATATTTTAGTTTTTCTTCAAAAGTAAAATATAATTTTCCTTATTTTACTTTTAACGTTAAAAGTAAAATAAGAACTTGCAATTGTTCGGAAATTCAGAACAGTTCCCCCTATGAAAAAAAATCTTAAATCAAAAAAAAATCTTGCTTTTTACCAGTAAAAGTGCTATATTTGTAATAATACTACAAATATAGGTGTTTTATGGTATTAAAATTCGCTTTAAGTAATTTTTATTCAATTAAAGATACTCTTGTTGTGGATTTTGAGGCGGCTCGTATTTCTACTGCTGCTACAAAAGAGCTTTCTGACAATGTGTTTTCCTTGAACGAGAAAAAATATCTTAAATCTATTGGGGTATTTGGTCCTAATGCATCTGGAAAAACAAGTATTGTTAAAGCACTGACTTTTTGTATTTCTTTGATTCTTGATTCATACCGCAATAACGAAGGTGTTCAGTTTGCTTTTATGCCTTTTAAGTTTGACGACTATCATGAAAAGCCTAGTACCTTCAGCATCAACTTTATTTGTGATGATACGGAATACGAATATTCATTTTCTCTGAACCGAAAAGAAATTATTTCTGAAAGCCTATACTATTATCCTGGTAAGCGAAAGGCAAAAATCTTTGTTCGTAAAGAGCAGGTTGGAAAACCTAAATCTGAAATCTATAGCTTTGGTGACGGCTTTTTTGTAAAACCTCTTGATGTTGCGCAGAGTACTGGCCGTAATACTCTTTTTATAAGCCGTGCAAGTCAGATGGACAGGGAACTTGCCAAAAAAATTTATTTGTTCTTTATGCAAGATCTGCTTTTAGGTATTCCTTCGATGGCAAATGACTATGCTGTAAATCTTTTTAATAAATATAAGCCATTGCTTTTGCAGGCGCTGCAAATGGCCGACAGTGATATTATTGATATTGAAGCAAGAGAAGAAAAGGTAACTGTTCCTGTGATGCCGGCTTATTTGAATGCAAGAAGAGAAGTTGTTCCGGGTATGCCAGCTATGCAGACGGAAACTTATATACGATTCCTTACTTCGCACAAAAAAAATCCGGGGATAAAATTCGACCTGGAACTGGAAGAGTCATCTGGAACTGTTCAGCTTTTCTATTTGCTTCTTGCGCTTCTTGATGTATGCAGGCATGGTAAAACTCTTATTATTGATGAATTTGATTTGAGCCTTCATACTGAACTTGCTGAGTTTATTGTAAATCTTGTTCATGCATCTAAAAATGCGCAGATTCTCTTTACAAGTCATAATACAAATCTTATTGATACAAAAAAATTCCGAAGGGATCAGATTTACTTTACTAACAAAAAAGAGGATGCCTCAACCGATTTTTATTCTCTGTTTGACTTTAAGGATTTCCGCGAAAATATGGATGCCGAAAAGGGCTATCTGCAGGGAAGGTTTGACGCTGTTCCTTATGTATCTTCTTCTGTTGAAACAATTCGAAAACTGTTTGGAGAGTGATTATGCCAAAGAATACTCGCCCAAGCCGAAAAATGAAACCTGTAATCCTCGTCTTGTGCGAAGGAGAAACAGAAGAATGTTATGTTGATTTTCTCAAACAGAAATATCGTCTTCCGATAAAGATTGTTTCCAAGATTGTTGGCAGCAAAATCAGCGCAAGATTAATAAAGCGGCATAAAAAGGAACTGTCTTTAACAAACTCAGAAAATATTGATTGCTTTTTAATGTATGATGCTGATGTTCAATCTGTTGTAGAGAATCTTTTGACTTGTGAAGAAAAGCTGTTATTATCTCGCCCTTGCATTGAAGTGTGGTTCTTAGCACATTCTAAAAAAGTTCCTGCCAAAGATTTTTCTAGCGAAGAATGTGTTAATATGCTTAAGAAAGAGAGTACATGGACTGATTATAAAAAAGGGAAACTTTCTTTAGAGCAGCAGGAAATCTTATGGGAAAATCGCATTTCTGCCAGCCAAAATATAAAGCACGAACAAAACTCGGACAAACCTTTTTCTATGATGAAAGATTTCATTGATCTTCTTGAAGACAGTAAATAATTTTTTGATTTTGCACAAATCATGCAAAATCAACGCAAAAACAATATAAATTCAGTGAATTTCTTCAGCATTTTGACCTTTATCTGAACCAATCTGTATTTTTAGTTTACAAAATACCATTTTCACACTATATTTGTAAACAAGGAGGCCCGTATGACTCAGAATGAAATTTTTGCACAGCGACTCAAGAATGCTCGGGTGATGAAAGGTTATTCTATGGATGAACTGGTTGCTGCTATGGGGAACAGTCTTTCTAAAATGGCCATTTCTAAATATGAAAAATGTCAGCTCTCTCCTAGTAGTAGTGTTCTTATTTCTCTTTCTAAAGCTCTGGGGCAACCGGTGGATTATTTCTTTCGTCCTTTTACCATGCAGATCGAATCTGTTAAATTTAGAAAACATAAAAGTAAGCTTGCGGTAAAACAGGAAGAAAGCATCAGGCAGAATATTTCTGATATGTTTGAACGTTATATCACTATCGAAGAGATTTGCAACGCTTCCGTCAAATTTGTTTCTCCTTTTAAAAAGCCAGTCTCTTCTGCCGAGCAGGTAAAAGAAGCGGCTTTAAAGCTTCGTGATTTGTGGAATATTGGAAACGATGGAATTATAAATGTAATTGATCTTCTAGAAGAACACGGCATTAAGGTTATGGAAATTGATGCTCCGGAATCTTTTGATGGTTTAAGTTCCATGGTAAATGATTTGTATCCTGTTATCGTTCTGAACAAAGCATTCCCATCTGAACGCAAACGCTTTACTGCACTTCACGAACTTGGACATCTTATTCTTAATTTTGATGACTCAGTTTCTGAAAAAGATGAAGAGACTCTCTGCAATCTTTTTGCAAATGAAATGCTTATTCTGGAATCTATGTTCAGACGGATTATTGGTGGTTCCCGACGTGAAATTACTTATCCGGAACTTCGTGCTGTTCAGATTCATTTTGGTATTTCCTGCGATGCCTTAATGTATAAAGCCAAAACCTGCGGAATCATTTCCGAACCTCGTTACAAATCTTATTGCATTCAAAAGAACAGAAACTCCGCTTTCAAAGAAAGAATCGAACAGTCTTATTACCCGCAGGAAGAGTCCAACCGCTTTAACCGCCTTGTATATAATGCATTAAGTAATGAACTGATTACTATTTCTAAAGCAGCAAGTTTACTCCACAAAAGTGTTGAACAGGTACGTGGAGACTTAATGCCCGTATGATAACAGAGAAAATAGTTATCAGCGATACAAACATTCTTCTCGATTTTTTGTCTTTGAATATGCTGAATGACTTTTTCTCTTTGCCATGCGATATCTGTACTACAGATTTGGTAATTGATGAAATTGTTCAGCCAGCTCAGCAAAAGATAATTGATTCATTTGTTAAGTCTCGAAAGCTGGATGTTGTTCAGTTTAGCCCTTCTGAATTTTCTAATATCACAAGTCTTTTTGTAATGAATCCTAATAATGCTTCTCTTACAGATTGTTCTGTCTGGTATTATGCAAAACAGACAAACGGAAGGTTATTAACTGGCGATGGAAAACTTAGAAAGGCTG
>JAFYZU010000020.1 GCA_017548565.1 Treponema sp. | reverse complement strand
TGCTTTTTCATACTCGTTGGAAGGAGCTTGGCCACCCCAGACGCGTGCAGCATACTTTTCGCGAATCTCATCCCAGAACTTTGGAATCTCAATATAAGAATTTTCGCCGTCAAATTCGCGGGCAAAACCAATTACCTTAAAGCCTGCCATCTTTTTAATTTTGTAATCCATCTGATTACCTCCGTGAATAGAAATTTCAATTTTCAGAGGAAGAAATGGTTTTACCATAGAGCCCTGGCGCACCTCAGAAGGACTGGCCCCATGAAAGCGCGAAAAAGCCTTTGTAAAACTTTCGGGAGTTTCATAGCAGTATTTGAAAGCAATGTCGATTATTTTTTCATCAGTTTTCTGAAGGTCCAGCGCCGCCTCGTAAAGTCTGCGGTTTCTGATATACTCACCCAAGCCGTACCCGGTCATCAGCGAAAAACCTTTTTGAAAAAAGAATGAGGACATAAACACCTGGTCGGCAACATCCTGCGCAGAAATGTTTTCTTCCAGATGCTCTTCCATGTAATCAATTGCCTTTCGAATACTTGTAAGCCACTCCATTTGTCACACTCCTTTCCTCTTAAGTCATACGACTTTGATGGTTTCATTCTACGCCCAGTCACGCAGGAAATCTTGTCAAATATTGTTCAGTTTTGTCCTTATTCAGCTTCTTTACAGTTTACAAGAATTCGCTCCAGCATGCTGTCAAACTGCATAATTTCTTCATCAGAAAATCCTTTGTAAAAAATCTTATTCATTTGATTTGAAACCTTCTGAATATGTTTTGCAAATTCCTGTTCTTTACCAGTCAGGCAAATCAAGGTGGACCTCTTGTCAGTTTGGGAAGGCTTTCGTTCAATGTATCCGTCGCGCTCAAGTCGGTCGATAATTCCGGTGAGCGTTGATTTGTCCAGGCTTGTTTTTTCGCAGAGGGTTTTTATAGGGACTCCGTCTTTTCCCCACAAGGCAAAAATAATCCGGCCGCGAGCTCCTTCTAAATCGGCCATGTTGTTTTGGCGTAAGATTTTATTCCAGACTCTGCCGCAAACCTGATGCACCTGCGACAAAAGAGTTCCTCCTCTAGTTTTTTTAATCATGAATTTACGTTTCCAAAATAATGAGGATTAGCGTTGTACCAGCCTTCAATTTTTGTAGAGGTAAATTTCAACACTGTATAGTCAGGATCTGTCTTTCCTTTGTGATAATAAATGAACCAGCCGGGCTGCCAGAGGTCTTCTTTAAGGGCCTGGTCTGTTACTTCTTCGATTGTTCCGCTTGCACAGATTCCCTTGAATTTTTCGGGCTCACAAAAATAAAGTGCAGCATTATGATTGTTTCTGATTCTCTGAACCTTTTTGGAAGAAGTGTTTGTTGTAAAATACATTGTCAAAGTTTCTCCTTCAACAAACAAAGTTTTGCCTTCCAGTTTTTTAAACTTCTTTGGATTACACAGATTCAGCAAAGCACGAATTTCCGGGCGACCTTCTTTATCAACAGTTGCAAGATAAGCTGCTTCTGATTTTTTAATAATTGAAATTACATCTTTCATTTTTACACACTCCAGAATTTATAATAGTTTGTATACAAACTATTACAGATGTTTTGAAATTTGTCAAGGATTATTTTTTCATAAGACAATTTACTGCATCCTCGATATCTTCAAAATCAACTTCTTCGCCTTCGCGGGCAGCGCATTCAAATTCGTCTACGATATTTTCAAGCAGGACCATATCTATAAAAAGCGGGAGTTGATTTAACAATGTGTTGTCGAGGGTGGTTTGAGTTTTGTAGCCCTCAAGGATTTTGTCAAAGTAATGCTGCATGTATCCTTGGCGTTCTTTTGGGTCTGAAATATTGCGTGCCCAGCCTTCGCCGTGAAGATATAGATTTGCAAGATCGAACATGTACCAGCAGTAGATGCAGTTGTCAAAATCAAAAACTGTGATGTTGCCGGTGGACATGTCTATATGATAATTGCCATCGCTGAAGTCAAAGTGGATGAGGCCGTAGTTTTGAGTGTCGGTTGGAAGTGCTCGGAAATTTTCAAGCCGTGCGGCAATGGCATTTTTCAAATCCTTATAAACAGCCGGAGTGTCAGGAATCAGTTTATTGATGTAATCCATATTGTATTTGTCAAAATAATCCGGGCGGTGGCAGTCAGTAGCAGGCACATATTGTTTTGCAAGTACATGAATTTTTCCAAGAGTTTTTCCTGTGTTGAAAAAGTATTCTTCAAGCGGAACGCCTTCCCGGTAATGGTAGCCGTTGTCGCACAACAACATTCCTTTTGCGTATTCAAACAGCGAGATGAAAACTGGAGTCGCGCCGCCATCACAAGCCGCACCCCCACTCGCTTCAACAACTTCAACCAGTTTTCCATTCACACTTGGAATCACATCTGCAACAGGCGCCCCATTTTGCGCAAGGTAATGAACAAACTCCGTTTCTGCAAGATAGTCTTTTTCAGTCCGATCCCCTGTCGCAGAAATCCGCAGTACGAATCTTTTTTCTCCATCCTTACTGCAAACAAAAATCCTGTTACGTCCGCCTTCGTGACCTTCAATTTCGCAGCAGTCATAATTCTGTAGAGAAAATAATTTTACAGCCTGTTCAATCATTTTAATCATGTCAATTATTTTGTTTCGTCCGGATATTCCCAGAAGCCGCCCTTGTGAAAGTTTTCGTTCCCAAGAGGTTTTGCAGTAAGCTTAAATATCACACAGCCATCCGGGCAGACAATGGTTTTTGTATACTTACTGTCGCCGCCAAGATTTTGCAGGTCGCCGCCGCTTCTTATTGCTTCCATCAAAGGATAAAGCATCATCATAGTTTTAGAGCAGATTCCATATCCATCCTTATTCACCGGGCAGCCATAAGTACACTTGTAAGTGTCGCCAGGTTCTTCACCGTTTCGACAATAATGCTCGGTGTGGTCGCCATGCAAAAAGCCGGTAACTTCCACCGTGAACTCGTATTCTTCATCGTACCATTTTTTCATAATTCAATTCCTTCACTAATAATCCTTGAGCTTTAATAAGAACGATTTTTTTGCGGTGTCATCAAAGCCAAGATTCCTGTAAAACTGATGTGCCTCTGTTCGCCAGGCTCCGCTTTCCAGAATTACTTTATAGCAGTTTTTCTCACGTGCAAACTC
>JAFYZU010000019.1 GCA_017548565.1 Treponema sp. | reverse complement strand
TAACATAGATTATACGTATCCTTCATAATAATTTTATACTGACATAAAATGTCCGTGTAAAATTATTACTATAATTCGTATTTAATTATAATAGCATGAAATATAATAAAATAATACATAATTATGCAGATCATTTTATAATAGGCACACTTCCAATATCCGTCGTAACATTCGGGCTTAAGAATTCCCGTTTCATTTCCCAGCCGGTTTTTGTGTAGGACTTGGCCAGTGTAATTGAACGTCTGCCGTAGGCTTCGGTTATCTGGTCTACGGCATCCATGAGACGGTGTTTTTTGATGTCTTCTTTTGGATCTATCCAGAGCCAGCCCTGGTATTGGGCAGGCATTATCTGCATTAAAGAAATCATTACAACTTTGTAGCCGTAGCCTTTGCGGTAGATGTGTGGGAGTGCCATTCTTGCGGCTCTTACTATGTCAGGAGTGTAGGATGTGAGGCGTGGAAGCTGGACTATGGCTGCGTTGGAATACTGGCTTGAAGTGTCTTCGCTGTAATAGTTGCAGGTAGAGATTGTTATCTGAACAGCCTGACATTCGGACTTTTGCTGACGGAGCCTTTCTACGGCTAACTCTGTATATTCGACTGCAGCACATTCGAGTGTTTCTATATCATATACTTTGATTGCAAACTGACGGCTTGAAGTGATTATGTCTTTTTTTTCTCTGGTGACTTTTTCTATTGAGCGGATGCCGTTTAGTTCCTGAACTGTTGAAAAGCCCTGACAGGTGAGGAGCTTGTTTGCATCCGAAAGCGGCATTTGTTTTAGCATTAAGGCATTACGGATTCCATACCAGGCTAATTTTTGAGCGCGTTTGTGACCGATACCCCATATAGTTTCGCAGTCTGTCTGTTCGAGAAGTGAATCAACTTCTGAAGCATTGTAAACAAAAACTCCGCCGTGTTCCTTGGCTTTTTTGTTGTAGAGCTTTGCAAGAGTTTTTGTTGGGGCAGCTCCTACGCAGATAGGGATGCCGACTTCTTTGTATATACGTCGTTTTAAATCATGACCGATTTCGTAATAGTCTTTTATGCTCCAGTTGCATTTATCGAAAAAGAGAAAAGATTCATCGATTGAGTATTCTTCTATATCAGGAGCGTATTCAAGATAGATTGAAGTTATGCGTCGGCTTATGTCTGCATATAAAGTGTAGTTGCTTGAAAAGATTGTAATGCCTCGCCAGTTACAAATATCACGGACTTTGAAATACGGGTCTCCGCGTTTGATTCCACAGGCTTTGGCTTCTTTGTTTAATGCAATTATAACTCCGTCATTGTTTGAGAGAACGGCTACAGGTTTGCCTCGTAAATCCGGACGGTAAATCTGTTCGCAGGATGCATAAAATGAATTTCCGTCACAATGTAAAATCATGTTTCTTTTACCGTATGGATTACGTGAGTGACTGCGCCAGTTATTATTACATCAGTCTGGCCGTTGGTTTTGATATTAAAAACTCTTCCAAGAACGAAGTGTCCTTCTGATTCATAGACAACAAGGCTGTTTGAGTTTATCTTTTTGGCACGGTCGATTATTAGCAGGTCTCCGTCGTAGATTCCCATATTGCGATAATGTGAATTATCAATGCGCATAAAGACAGTGGCTGAGGGGTGGCGGATTAAAGCCTGATTGAGGTCGATTATATTCTGTTCATAGCCCTGAGCGGGACTTGGAAAGCCTGTTACCATACAAAAATGATGATAATAGGAGTTTAATAGTTTGTCAATTAAAATAACCGATTAGTTATTTATTTATTTTAAAAGTCACGTTATAATAAAATCATGGATGCTGAAATATTCTGGAAGAAAGTAAAAATGCTGCTTTCTGAGCGTGATGTAAACCAGGACTGGCTTTGTGAAAAGACTGGAATTATTCTTGGAACATTACGAAATAAGATTTCTCTTGGAAGACTTCCTTCTTTTGATGAAGCTTTGAAGATTGTTGAAGTTTTTGGAATGACGATGGAAGAGTTTAAGGCATATCCTGATGTTCCTGCAAAAGACGTTATTAATATTCCGGTATATGAGCAGGCTCTATCTGCCGGACGCGGACAGGAACTGCAGGACAGAGCTGAAATTATTGACTGGGTTGCTCTTCCTTCTCACTTAAAAAAATACAGCGATAATATGGCGGCTTCTTATGTTCGCGGGGATAGTATGGAGCCGACTCTGTTTGATGATGATGTAATTTTATTTGACCGCTTTGGTTATGACGGACAGGACGGTATTTATGTTATCAACTACAAGGGTGCAGGCTTTGTAAAAAGGCTTCAGCGTGATAAGGATTTTGTACGTATTATTTCTGATAATAAGAAGTATGCACAAATGAATGAGAGCGGAGAAAGTGAGGACTTTCGCGTTGTGGGGAAAGTTCGGTATGTGGTGCATAAGGTGCAGGGATAGATAATGATAATTGAAAAAGTTGATGTAAATAACTATTCACTATTTGAAGATATGATTTATTGGCGCGAAAATGGAATTGAAAGAACTCCTGCAAGTGCCCCAGTTTCAGAACTGATGAAAAATGAATTATCTAATCCAAATTTATATATATATGCTGCTTTGGAAGATGGCAGGTATGTTGGCTGGATTTCACTTGTATATATTCCGAAAGTTGGACAACGATGGAATGGACATGGCCATATTTACGTGGATGAATTATGGGTTGAACCAGGCTTCCGGGGAAAAGGTTTTGCTAAAGCTCTTATGAAAAAAGCGGATGATTTAAAGTCTGAATTAAATGCAACAGGCATACGATTATATGTAAATGTAAATAATCCAACAGCAATGAAACTCTATGAGCATTGCGGTTTTCATGAAGATGGTAATACATATTTTATGGAAAAATAAATCCTTTGAAATATAAGATTAATTTGTCACCAAAAAGACATTGAGAATTTAAGTAGGAGTATGCAAGAATTGGCAATATGAAAACAGAAGAACCAATTTCGATAGGCTTATGCCTACAAGTAATGATTGACACTATTGGGCAGGATTGTCTTTTAGATTATCTTGCAGCACCTACACAAAAAGAATATGCAACTCAAAAGCAGAAATTTGAAAGATTAAAGAAGCGAGAAACGTTTGATCAAACAACAATTAAAAATTTAGAAGACTTTTCACACTTCATAAAAGAATGGTCCGATTGGCTAATTGGAGATGGATATGCAAGTGGCATAACCATGAATTATGTAGACCGATTTCTTGTTCATTTTACAGAAGCTGCACAATTGCAACTTCCTGTTGGAAATATTCTTTATATTGCATCTTACTCTATTTGTTATGTAATTTGGGAAACACTATTAACTCTTTTTGAACAGAATAAAGATGAAAAGCAAGAAGATTTAATTCGTGAAACTTTATCTATATTCGACTATTTTGATTCTGATTCAGAATATTTGAAAGAGAATACAATTTTCAAAAAGGTATTTTGGTATCTTGATAAAATCATAAACGATAAAGCAAAACTTTACGATGAATTATCTCAATGGATTTCAAATAACGATGAGATAGAATCAAGCCATGAACTTGAAAGACAAATTGACAGATGGATAAAAGGAGAACAAAATCCGACTTGGAAATATGTAAAATATTTTTGTAGTGAAGATTTTTTACCTTCCAAGGAATTGTTTAAGCGTTCTAATAATTTATCAGATAAACAAAACGAGCCAGAAGAATTATGGAAATTTTTCCGTCGAGTATTCTTACTCGCTTATTTTATAAATAATTTTTTTAATTCACTGGAAAACAAACAAAAACTTATTACAAAAGAACAGACAGAATATATAATCTCTGGCATTCGATATATGTATAGAGTTGCCTTTTTCCCAAATAGTCCAGCAAAATCAGATATGCTTTCAGAAATGAATTTTGTTTTTCATTCACTTTACTATACTTTTTATTCAAATCTGCCTGAAAATGGTCTTAAAAAATATCTCTATGAATTTATACCTGGACTGATTCATTCAAATCCTGCAGTGAATATCGGAATAAATAAGATATTTGAAACAGAAGCAGAGGCTTTTAATGAAATATAATTTACATCATTTTCTGTTTTCCCCCGTGCCCCCAAGTGCGGCTGGCGCCTTTTATCCGCTCTGAAAGTAAAGCGGTGTTGGAACAGGAGTTTTTCTAGAAGTCATAACATGCGTTCTAAAGAGCGCATGTTTGACAATTTGATTTCAAATGCGCTCTTTATTTTTGTGCTTTTGGGATTTGCTTTAATACCTTTGAATTACTTTGAATTGCTTATATTTTTATAAGTGCTCTTAGAGCGCGTTTTCATAAGAAATTAAAATAAATTTTATACGTAATATATAAATAAATGAAAATCACATGTGCTCTGCACATGCGCTCTTTGTATTTAAAGTCAGCAGATTAAATTTTTTAAGAAGTTTTTCTGACCGCTGCGCGCGCTCCCCCCGAAGTTTTGAAAATCAACGTGCCGTCGCGGAGCGACGGCTGGGAAGAAGAAGTTTCGGAGCGAAGACTGCTTTTCAAATCTAAGCGTCTGCGAAGCAGTCGCAAACTTTTGAAAGCTGTCTGAGCGGAGTTTTGGAAGATGATGTTTTTCCTGGAAGAAATCAATTTGTCCGAAGGACTTAATCAGGGCATTTTCATTTTTCACGAAGCACACGGAAGGAGCAGTCTTGCTCAATTTCAAGTGGCTGCGGCAGCAGGCACAAGCTTAACAAGGCTGCGACTGGAGCTGGAAGAATCATCGGCCCGCTAAGCGCCGGGAGCGCAAGGACGCGCGACCAGAGCGACCTGTGTAAGAGGCACTTTCGTTTTGGAAGATGAAACACAACGGCGTAAAGGGCGGCAACACGGACGTTGCCGCCTTGCCGATTGAGCGCAGGGATGACGCTTGCGGCAGCTCTGTGCGATTGAGGCAACAATTTTTCCCACACAAAGATATATCCCCATAGCCGCCACTTGTAGAACCAATTGAGCATCTAAAAAAGCGGGACAACTGTAATGTTGAGTAAAAAGGGTGCCCCCCTGTCCCCCCCAGCTTGAATAACATTCTTTATTTTTTTGGGAGGGGGGTGAAGAGGGGGTCTGGGGGGGAAAGGGGGGAACACTTTTTGCGTGCCCGCTTTTTTAGTTGCGTCACGAACTAGAGGCATTTTTATTTTACCGTTTCATTATTTAGAACTAGAGGAACTGGCGGCGTGCAACAAGATTTCCCATACGTCCGCCACGAAGAATGTTTGTTGGAGTTTCAATTTTTGCGGATGAAGGGAATCGTGCCCTTCATCCACGATTGGCCCGCGTGCGGAAACAGGCAGGACACAAAGCGGAACGCTGCAGCGTAACGAAGTGAAGCTGTTGCGTGTAGCGACTGGCCTGACTGTGCTTGCATTAAAGCGTGCTTTGCTTCTTCGCGCTGCTGCCTGCGAGCCCGCCAGTAAATGCAAACAGTGTGTGAACGAATGAAGCGCAACGAAGTGAAGCTGAATGAGAGAGCACTCTGTTTGCTACCTTATCTGGAAGGTGACGCTTTTGGAACCAGGTGGGATGAAGGGAGCGGAGGCGGTATGAAATACGGCCGTAGCGAACGGCTCTTTAGAAGGCATTTTTATTTGCGATTACTCTAAAATTTGTATCTCAGCCCTCAGGGCTGATGGAATTTGGGATTTAAAATAATAACGGATTTGGGATGCGATTTGATAAAAACGAAAAAATATTAAACGATACTCAAAAATATTCAGTTGTCTAAACCTTTATTTTATGCTAATATACTTATATCTTATCATGACTCTTGAATATCTTTGATTTACGTTGAGGATATAAGTTATAACTTCCAAGCTGATGACGAGGGTTCGACTCCCTTC
>JAFYZU010000018.1 GCA_017548565.1 Treponema sp. | reverse complement strand
TGGCTTCCGCTTCTTCGCTCAGCGAACCGGCAGCTGAATTTCTGTCAGCCAATCGTCAGCGCTTTCCTTGTTCCAGATTCCGTCAATATAGCATTCCCTGGTCAGGCCGGCAGGCTGATAGCCGTTTTCTTCCGCGTATTTCATGATAAAAGCATAGACTTCTCCGATGTTATCGTAAGGCCCTTTGTGATAGATGCTCAGCACCTGTAAACCATTCCTTTGCAACGATTGTCGGCATCGTCAAAGCCAAGTTTTTTATACAAAGGATATCCCATTGGAGCAGCCTTTAAATCCAGAAAATCAAGATTCTGAGTTTTTCCGAATTCTATAATCTGCTTAATGACATTTCCTGCAATTCCCTGTCGGCGTTTTTGTGGAACTGTATAAACGTTCATAATGTTTCCAATGCGGCCATGAAGAAACCTTGGATTCGCCGGCTTTTCTAAGATCAACAAAAAGGCAATTGAAATAATTGTTTCATTTTCCACCGCTGTAAAAACAAAACAATCGCGGTTAAGATGATTTTTAAAATAGACTTCAAGCTGCGCTTTCATAGTAGCTTCATCCTCTGGAGTCTGCGGTCCAACATCCTCGCGAAGAAAGTCCAGGCGGAGTTTTATGATTTCATCGAGACGGTTCAAATCTGCTTTGGTATAGTTTATCATACAATAATCCCTTATATGTATTGTTTCTTTTTTTATTATATCAGAAAAATCTACTTAAACTATATCTTTTCACTACGCTGCAAAATCAATTTCAACTATTTCTTCAAATCTAATTCCATCACATCATAAAAATTACAGTGCAAGGCAAGGGCAAGTGCATTAATAGATGAACCGCTTGCATGATTAATATCTTTAAGACCAATTTCATACTGTTGCAGGGTTCGCAGATTTACACCGGAAAGTTCTGCAAGTTCTTTTTGAGTTAGGCCAGCTACTTTTCTAAGACGATGAAGATTTGTTCCTCGCTCCTGATTTTTTCGTAAAATAAGTTCATTCATAACATCAGAAAATTTTTCTTTAGGTGCTTCGTGCAGGGGGTAATACATATTGATAATATCATGAAAAGGAATATAGTCTCTGATTTTTGAAAATGAAATGCCACTACTCCACTGATAATATGCAAGAATCCAGCCAGCCCAATATTCGGGGGTCCGGTCAAAACGAATAAACTCCTTTTCTGCAGCATCACTCTTAAAACCAACACGATCAAAAACTGCAAGAGCAAGTTCTGTTCCTGAGCTTCCACAGATAAAAACAGGAGAGCCTGCTTCCATTTCCTTGGCCACTTTTGAGGCAATAAAAAAATCATAAAACGAGTCTGCCGGCACAGCACAACCATTCACGGCAAAATCAACAGCAAAACCAAGATTATTCATTACGCCAGGCAAAAGGAATTTATCGTAAGCGTGGGTCGTCATTTTTTACCTCCTGTAAAATTAATTCGCGGATGAACAAACCTTCAATATCCATTGTTTCTATAGTTTTCTTATAATCTTCGTTTGCCTTTTCTAACCGCTTTTTTCTTAGAGTACAATACTTTTTTCCTTCTGCAATTTCATAACCAGTAAAAGTAATTGTATTAAACGCCTTTTGACTTTTTAACACAATCTGTTCACCAAGCTTTCCTAACTTCATAGAAGCCTGTAATTGTGCATACGAAATCTGATTCGAAATAAATGCCTGCGCAAAAGAGAAATATGAATCATCGGCCCGATAACCCTTAATCAAATCATAATTGGAAATATCAATCAAAAAGTTTTGTGTAAGATAATAAAATCCTTGACGCAAAATTGGAGTGGACAAATCAAAACGACGGTTATTTACAAGCAAGGCAAGCCAGTGCAATGTACAATATTCGGGCAATTGTAAATCTAAAAGTTTAAGGCCATCAGTCTCTAGCTCATAACAATTTGAAAATCCATCTTCTGGTGCAGGGCAGGCCCATTCCTTTGCAAGCTCAGGATTTTCCGTGCAGTAAAAACCACGCCCATAATCATTGTAAACCTTTCCTTCTCCAAAAAGCGGCTGAGAAACAATCTTATTTGAACCGTGATACAAAGTAATCCTGGACATAATATAAAACTACTTCTAAAGAAGTAGTTTTGTCAAGAGTTCATTCACGATTGTTCGGTATAAAATTCAACCTGCTCGCCAAGGGGACCATAGCAAAAGGCCATTCTAATTGGATAAGGCGGATCTGAAGGTATAACTTTGTCATTCGGTTCAATAAAAAGATCGTAGCCGGCAGCTTTGACCTTTGCTGCAATTTCATCAACATCATCTGTAAGAAGGGCTAAATGACGAATTGCACCAAGCACGTGAGTTCCTTCTGCATTTGTAAAAATCTCGAGCAGACCGTTTCCTGTATCAATCATCATGCCCTCTGCCCACTCACGGATGATTTTCATACCAAGAAGTTCAATATAAAATTTATGGACTTTGGCCAGTTCTTCTGCCGTACCGCATTTCATTGAAATATGATGGATTCCTTTAATCATGATTGTCTTCCCTTCCCCATTTTTTTATTTCTTCGCCAGATACAAAACATAAGTATCTTTGAATACAACGCTATCCCCATGTGCAAGAACGGCATTGCGTAAGCCATCAAAAAACTTTATTTCGTATGGTTCTGGGATTACAAGATGGTCGCAGTGTGTTTTGGAAAAAGCAACGTATTCATCGGCAGTGAATTTTCGCTCGCCATAAAAATCACGGCGTTCAAAATTTTTATAACCGTAGTTCATGGCATTGTCATAATGAAAGCTTTTGTGCTCATACTCGTATTCCGGTTTGAAATACTGGTCGTAAACTTTTTGAATATCCGCATATAAAGCTTCGTTTGTCGACTTATAATCTGCAGAAACAAGCATCATGGCAAGAGTACCGCCTTCTTTGAGCAGGTCGTAAGTTTTTGAAAAGGCAACATCTTCAGGAATCCACTGAATCGTTGCTGCCGAATAAATCATATCAAATTTCTGGGAGCCAAAATCATGAGTAATAAAATCATCATTTACAATATTGAAATTTGGGCGAGCACCATATTTTTCCTGCATTTTTGCGTAAAGATGTTCGCCAAGTTCAATCGCATGATAGTCGCAGCCGGTGTCAAGAATCGGGACGGTTGCCTGACCAGTTCCAGGTCCAATTTCAAGAACCTTTTTCCCTTGACCAATTTTTGCATAATCAATCAAAGCATCAAAAAGTTCCTTGCTGTAACGCGGTCTGTACTTATCAAACTGTTCCGGGATTGTGTCAAATATCTTTCGAAATTCCATAATCTCATTATAACAGAGATTAATCTTTTATGGAATTTCAGTAATAGATTCCCGTGTCAAGCATGGGAATGACGTTTCATGTTGCTAAACCATACGAACTGAAACTTCTAAATCTTAAATAGAATATTCATACCCCGTAAAACTGTTTGAGGTTTGGGCAATATCTTCAAGGCTAACCGAATCTACAAATTGATTTATTGTTGAGTCAAAAGATTTCCAGAATTTTTTGCTGCCTTCAGAAAGAACAGTGTTGTTGTCATCACTCTGAAGTCCCTTTGGCGAAAGCTCTCCTTCCATGGCACGAAGAATTTCTCCCGCTGTGTATTCCGAAGCAGGCTTAGAAAGTTTATAACCGCCGTTACTTCCGCGGATTCCCGTAACAAGCCCGCTCTTACTAAGATGAATCAAAATCTGTTCAAGATATTTTACAGAAAGATTTCGTCTGTGTGAAAGCAGTTTGAGCGGAACATATTTATCTGCCTCTGCCGATGCCAGA
>JAFYZU010000017.1 GCA_017548565.1 Treponema sp. | reverse complement strand
TGGAAGCCGGCGTTTAAGGTTCTGTATGATAATTCTGGTACTGTTGAAGAAAAGATGAAACAATCTTTGGTCGGGATGGATGACAGAATATTTGGTAATAAGCAGAAGAAAGATATAGACACAGCCTGTCAGTCTGTATGGCTCCGATTAATACATGCGTCAGTTGCAATTCGTCGCGGACAATTTTTCCGTGTGATGGGTGAACTGGATTATGTCAGAAAACTGTATATCGATTTGCTTGGAGACCGATACCGCCTGGAAAGTGACCGGAATCGCGAAATTGACAGGTTGCCTGAAAATGAAAAAGCTGCAATTCGCAGTACATTTATCACCAGCGAAAATCCAGCAGAATTATGGGAAAAGCTTTTAAATCTGACAGATTTAGTTTACAAAGAACTCGAAGGCCATAGCATACCTGTAACAAAAGAATTACTGCATGAGTATTTTAAGGGGCTGAAGTAAGAAACATAAAATGAAAGTTGAACTAAAACAATTATCCCTGGAAATGGGGAAAAGCGAATACAACATGTTGCAGGGAATATCAAACGGGGAAAACGGTTTCTACAACCCGGCATTCAATATTTCTTATGAAGAATATCGGAAATGGTTGAAAAAGGAAGACGATATATCGAAAGACGTCAATCTGCCGGAAGGATGGATTCCTGCCACAACTTATTTTCTTTATATAGACGATGAACCGGTTGGCTATGGGCGTGTCAGACATGCCTCTTCGGAATATCTGGAAACCGTAGTCGGCGCCGGAAATCTGGGCTATGCCATAGCAAAAGAATACAGAGGCAAGGGATACGGAAACATCCTGTTTCAGGAGCTGCTAAAAAAATGCAGGGAAATCGGATACGAAGAAATAAAACTTTTCCCGCTGAAAAGTAATATCGCCACTGTAAAAATCATGGTAAAAAATGGCGGTCAAATCATTGGCGAATTCAATCATGAAAAGCATATTATTCGAATCCCTGTAGTTAAATAAATTCAAAATGGAGACAAAAACACTATGACATTTGTAACAACATTAAATTTCAACGGAAAGTGCCGCGAGGCTATGGAGCTGTTTACAGTTCTGCCCGTGTAGTTTTTGTTGACCGCTTCGGAATCCGCTGGGGAATTATGACAGAACAGTCAAGAAGATAATAGAATCAGTAGGCCGTTATTATTGCATGTTTCAGGTGATTCCTAATGATTTACTATTTGTAAAAGTTGAGTAAAAAATACAGTAATTAAATTATTGTAATAAATTTGACAATCTAAATCTTATGTTGTATTATTTACAGTAACGAGGTTACTGTTTGAAAAATAATACTTGTTTATTAAAAGAAATCGCAGATATTCGCACTGGTTATTCTTTTCGTGCAAAACTTGAGCCCGATTCGGAAGGAAATGCTCTGGTAGTTCAGTTAAAAGAATTATCGGAAAAGAATATGATTGATATCTCTACGGCTGTAAGAATCAATATGTCAGATATTTCTGAAAACTATCTTCTAAAAAAAGGAGATTTAGTATTCAGATCTAGAGGTATGGATTCTACAGCGGCCATTATGGATATAGATTCAGATAATATTATTCTTTCGGCTCCTTTTCAGCGAATAAGACTACACGATGCTATGGCAATCATGCCTCAATACCTTTTATGGTATATTAACAGTAAGGAAGCGCAGGTATATTTTTCAACAAACAAAACAGGAACTTCAGTAAGTATGATTTCTACAGCGGTATTGGCAGAATTACCAGTTGCGGTTCCTGTGCTAGAAATCCAAAAAAGGATAGTTGAAATTAGTATTCTTTCTGAAAAAGAAATTGAATTACAGGAAGAATTAATTAGGAAAAAGAGGTTGCTGACAGAAACAGTACTTCTTAAAGCTTTAGACTTTTAATCAGGAGATAAAAATGGAAAACGAGATTCAGAAAATCGATCAGAAAGATATTAATGCTGCTGCATGGGCAGCTTGTGACACGTTTCGTGGAGTTGTTGATCCCGCTCAGTATAAGGATTACATCCTTGTAATTTTGTTTTTACGTTATATCTCTGATGTTTGGCAGGATCATTATGATGAATACAAAAAAGAATATGGTGATGATGATGAACGTATTCGACGTAAACTTGAACGTGAACGCTTTATTCTTCCTGTTATAAAACTTACAGAAGAAGTTGATGGTAAACGAAAAGAAGTAGATTCGTTTATTGCAAATTTTTACAGCCTCTATGAGCGAAAGGAACGAAATAACATCGGAGAATTAATCAATATTACTTTAGAACATATTGAAGAGGCCAATAGAACAAAGCTTGCGGGTGTATTCCGTAATATAGATTTTAATAGTGAAGCAAATCTTGGAAAAACAAAAGATCGTAATCGCCGCCTTAAGCAGCTTTTGGAAGATTTTAATTCTCCAAAACTTGATATGAGACCAAGCCGAGTTTCAGAAGATATCATTGGTAATACTTATATTTATCTGATAGAACATTTTGCTTCTGATTCAGGAAAAAAAGCAGGCGAGTTCTTCAGTCCTCTTATGGTAACAGAGCTCGTTGCTCGTCTTGCAAAACCAAAGGAAGGCGATACAATTTGTGACCCAACTTGTGGTTCCGGTGGGCTTCTTATAAAAGCTGCAAATCAGATTTCTTCTGGTAACTTTGCTTTGTTTGGTCAGGAAACAAACGGAAGTACATGGGCTCTGTGTCGTATGAATATGTTCCTTCACGGTTTTGATGGGGCAAGAATTGAATGGGGAGATACACTTAATAATCCTCTTTTAGTAAGCAATAAAAGTCTTATGAAATTTGATATTGTTGTTGCGAATCCTCCTTTTAGTTTGGATAAATGGGGCGCAGAAAATGCAGCAAGTGATCAGTACAGAAGATTCACTCGTGGCATTCCTCCAAAGAGTAAGGGAGATTGGGCTTTTATTACTCACATGGTTGAAACAGCAAAAAATCAGAAAGGACGAATTGCAGTGGTTGTACCTCATGGAGTTTTGTTCCGTGGTGGTGCAGAATTAAAAATCCGTCAGGCAATGATTGAAGAAAATCTTTTGGATGCAGTAATTGGATTACCTTCAAACCTTTTCCCAACAACAGGAATCCCTGTTGCTATTCTTGTATTTGATAGAGCTCGAGAAAAAGGGGGAAGTCGTGAGAATGAAACAGATGTAATGTTTATTGATGCTTCAAGAGAATTTGTTCAGGGTAAAAAGCAGAATACATTATCTGAGGAACAACTTAATAAGATTACAGAAACTTATACGGCAAGGGATGATGTTGAAAAATACAGTAGAAAAGTTTCATTTGATGAAATAAAGAACAATGAATTCAATCTTAATATTCCTCGTTACGTTGACACTTATGAAGAAGAGGAAGAAATTGATATTGATGCCGTTCAGAAAGAAATTGACCGTCTGGAAGGTGAGCTTGCTGATGTTCGTGCTCAGATGAAGACAAAACTTTCTGAGATTCTTAGAGGGTAGCATATGGAAGATTTAACCACTCAGATTATTGAAGATAAAATTTTTACAATTCGCGGTGTTCAGGTAATGCTGGATAGAGATTTGGCAGAACTTTATGGAGTTGAAACAAAACGTATTAATGAACAAGTAAAACGAAATATTGAAAGATTTCCAGAAGAGTTTTGTTTTCAGCTTACAAAAGAAGAAGTCGACATCTTAAGGTCGCAAAATGCGACCTTAAGATGTATGAAAGAATCTTCAAGGTCACAATTTGTGACCTTGAACAATGAAGATCAAATCTTAAGGTCACAAATTGTGACCTTAAGATCTGGGGAATGGGGAAAGCACTCAAAATATCTCCCTTATGCCTTCACCGAGCAAGGCGTTGCTATGCTTGCTTCAATACTAAAAAGTGAAGCTGCTGTAAAAGTGAGTATTCAGATTATGAACGCCTTTGTTCAGATGCGGCATTTCCTTTCGGCGAATGGTTCACTTTTTGCCCGACTGGATTCTTTTGAAAAACAGCAGATTGAAACGGAAGAAAAGGTAAATCGCAATCTTGTTCAGATTCATGAAAAACTGGATGTTCACGAAAAGAACTTTGAGAAGGTTTTTGATGCTCTTGAAGCGGCTGATTTGCCAAAACAAGGTGTATTCTGTGATGGACAGATTTTTGATTCATACAAGTTTGCATCAGACTTGATTCGTAAGGCAAAAACTTCAATAGTTCTTGTTGATAATTATGTTGATGACACAGTTCTTTCAATGCTGGATAAACGAAAGAATGGTGTTTCAGCAACAATTTACACACAAAACATTTCCAAGCAGCTTGCTCTGGATTTACAGAAGCACAATGCTCAGTTTGCACCGATAGACGTGCAGGTTTTGAAAAATATTCACGATAGATTTTTGTTTATTGATGAAAAGACAATTTATCATATTGGTGCGTCCTTAAAAGATTTGGGAAAGAAAGTTTTTGGTTTTTCAAAACTTGAACTGGATGCAAAGCAAATTATGAATATGTTGGGAGTAACGGTGTAACTGCCTCGAATTCGAGGTAATTATGGAAGCTGAAAATATAGGAAAGATGTTTAAATGAGAGAAGGCTGGAAGAAAGTAACATTAGGAGAAATCTCTTTTATAACAGATGGAGATCATTTGCCCCCTCCTAAAACAGAATGCGGAATACCTTTTATTTTTATATCAAATATTGAAGGATTCAATAAAATAAATTTTACAAATTGTTCTTATGTTCCTGAATCTTATTATGAAAAAATCATTGATAAGAGAAAAGTAAAAGAAAATGATATTCTATATACAGTTGTAGGTTCATATGGAATTCCTGTTCTCATAAAAAATGTAAAGAAGTTTTGTTTTCAACGTCACATCGCGTTAATAAGAGCAGAAAAAGTTAGTCCAGATTTTCTTGTTCAAGCACTAGATAGTAGTGATTTTCATTCACAAGCTGATAAAGTTGCAATTGGTGAAGCACAAAAAACAGTAACACTTGATAATTTACGAAAATTGAGAATAACTTTGCCGCCAATTGTAGACCAAGAAAAAATAGCAGAAACATTATCTATTTGGGATTCTGCAATTAAGAAAACTGAAAAGTTGATTTCTGAAAAAGAAAAAAATTTTGATTTTGCATTAAAAAAAAATCTAATTTCTGGAAGTACAACAAAGGTTTTATTTTCAGACTTGTTTATTCAAAGTAACGAAAAGAATTCATCAAATATATTATATCCAGCATTATCTGTAACAAAAGATGGAGTTGTATTTCAGGAAGAGTATTTTAATAAAAGGGTTGCTAACGAAGATACAAGCAATTACTTAATTGCAAGACGTAATACTTTTGTTTTTAGCGGATTGAATTTTTGGATGGGATCTGTGGATTTACAAACGCTCACAGACATTGGAATTATTTCTCCTGCCTATAAGGTTTTCACAATAAATACAGATTTAATATCCTATAAATATGCGCATTTTCTTATCAGATCAAAGTATATGAAAAGACTATTGATGGATTCTTCAATAGTAGGGGCAAGTATTGTTCGTAGAAATTTGGATATGGATAATCTTTTGAATTCCGTAATTGAACTTCCAGAATTGAAACAACAAGAAATAATTGCTGAACGATTATCTCTTATTCAAAAAGATATAGAATTGAATAAAAAGTTATTGGAACAATACAAACTTCAAAAACAAGGTTTAATGCAAAAACTTTTAACTGGAGAATGGAGAATGGAGGGTGAAATAAAAAATGACTGAAGAAACTGTAAATTCAAATATTATAGACAATAATATTCACAGTTTAAACGACGATACAAAAAATCAAAGTGAATTACAAAGTCCACAGGATGAAAAACGATATTTTGATTTATTACCAGATATAGATAAAGAGGATCATACTAGTTTTGTTGCTTTAGAAGAAGCCTTAAATAACCCAAGAATTCACAATATTGCAATTACTGGTTCATATGGAGCAGGAAAAAGTACCATAATAAAAAGTTTTATAAAATCAAAAGAACTTGAAAAAAAGTGTATAGAAATCAGTCTCGCTTCATTTGCTTGTAAAAGGAATGAAAATCAATGGGATGATTTTTTTAGCGGTAAAAACAATGAATTAGTTTATAATGATGAAACTTGTAAAGAAGATAAACCTGGGATAAAAATTAGTGATATAGAAACAAGTATTCTTCAACAAATTGTATATAAAAAATCAGTTGATGAATTACCAAATTCAAAGTTTTCACGAATAAAGTATATTCCTAAAGCTATAGTTAATGATTGGGCAAATACGATAATAATGCTTATCGTATCAATAATATGTTTTATAAAAGGAGAGACTATTATTTCCTATATCTTCCCTATGGTTGATTTTTCGAATAAGCCAGGATTAATAGTATCTTGTGGGATAAAATATGGTTCATTTATAGTAATAATTCTTTTATCAATAAAACTATTTAAAAAATTATTTTCACAATTTACAAAAGTTAAGAATATAAAATTACATTTAAAGTCGACGGCTGAAATAGAATTAAATTCAGATTTCCATAATTCAGTATTAAATAGACGACTTGATGAAATACTTTATTTTTTTGAATGTTGTCCTCAATATGAAATAGTAATATTTGAAGACCTTGATCGTTTTGAAAATCCTGAAATATATACTCGTTTACGAGAATTAAATTTACTTTTGAATGGCTATGAAAAATTAATAACAAAGGAACGAAAACGTATATGTTTCATCTATGCATTGAGGGATAATGTATTTGAAGGATCAGAAAGGGTAAAGTTTTTTGATTTTATTATTCCTGTTGTTCCTGTTATAAATTCATCTAATTCTGCAAATTTCTTAATTAAGTTTAAAGAAAGACATTCTGGTTATTTTGTTGGAATAGAGGATGATTATTTAAAAGATATATGTAGATTCATTGATGATATGCGATTATTAAAAAATATTACAAATGAATATATTTTTTATGTAGATAAAATTCATAATCAGAAATATGTCAATCTATTTTCGCTTATCGTATATAAAAACCTGTTTCCAAGCGATTTTGCTAAATTACAATATGGCGAAGGAAAATTAGCCGATTTCATAAAATCAAAAGAAAAAATACTGGGTGAAATCTGTAAAGGAAGCGAAAACGAAATTCAAGAATTAAAGCAAAAAATTTATGATATTCAAAAGGAACAGTTTGAGAAAGTTATAGATTTACGTAAATTATATCTTTTTACATTTTTCCAAAAAAAAGGGCATTTTGTTAATAAAAGTCAATTAGATTTACTATGCCAAGATAATAAGTTCTCAGAAATATTAACAACAGAAAATATTCAATATTCATATATATATAATTCTTACAGTCACGAAACTACTGAACGGTTTGATGCAAGTGAAATTCAGAAAGAACTTGGCCTAAATAAATCGTATAAAGAAAGTGAGTCGAATATTTTATCCCAAAAAGATATTATGAAGTTAACAGTAAGAATAAATGAAATACAAAAGAACATTATCCAAATAAAAAATAACTCATTTTCTGACTTATCAAAAGACTATGGAGAAATAGTCCAAAAATATAACTTGTTTGGAGAATTCAAATATCTAATTTCTTATTTTATTTCAAATGGCTATATTGATGAAAATTATCTGGAATATATATCTTTGTTCTATGAAGGACTACTAACAAATGCAGATAATAATTTCATTTCTTCTGTAAGAACAAATTATCCACTGTCATATGATTATAAACTTACAAATATTAAAAATATAATTGATGCAATTCATCCATTTGAATGGAAAAAAACAAAAAGTCTAATTAATTATGATTTAGTAAAATATTTAGTTGAGCATATAGATTTGTATAGAAATAATTTATTAGACTTATTGCAGCTGATTTCGAATGAATCAGAATTGATTTTTCTTAGAAATCAGATTAATGAGAAAAATGAAAATTTTATAAAAATCATTTTCACAGAAATTTCTAATTTATGGAAAAAAATGGAATATATTTATAGCGAGGACGAATTATTACTTTTTGCTCCAATAATACTGTCTGCTTTAGATAAAATGGAAATTGATGATGATTTTGTAGATTTTATAAATCAGCATTCAAGTATAGTTAGTAATTTTGAATATTTATCTCCAAATGAAATAGTATCAAGACTCTGTAATATTGGAGTTTGCTTCAAGGATTTATGCGATATCGATGATACTAACTTGATGTTAGAATTTGTTAATAAAAAACTATTTGAAATTAATTTCAAAAACTTGCAAACCATATGTCATGTATTAGATAAACGAACAGAGAATTCAATAATTACAAACTGCATTTCAATAATTTTTGCATCTGGAGCTTCAATTCTTATTCAAATTATAAAAGATAATATTGTACAAGTTCTTAATATTCTTTTGGATAATTTAGATACATTAAATGAATTATCAGATCCTGTTTTATTTATTATCAATAATCAAGCTATCGAAAATGATTTAAAAAAGACTTTTATTCTCAAAAATCAAACTGTTATTTCTGATATCACTCAAATTAAAAATCAAGAATTAAAGATTGTATTATTAACAAATAAGACTATTTATCCAAATTGGGAAAATGTTTTTGCAATTTTTAGCATTTTACAAAATCAGCTGACAGATGATTTTGTAAATTTCTTAAACGATAAAAGTAATGCAGAAAAATTGGCTACTCAAAAGATTGAAGCAATAATTGATTCTGAGCAATATGAAGTTTCAAAGTTCTTTAAACAAGTAGCTCAAAAATCATCAATTAGTTTTGAAACATTACAATTTCTAAATCCTCTCTCAAAGTGGAGATTTTCAGATTATGATTATGAAGCATTAGGAGAAGAAAAAGTTAGATATTTGGTAAAGACTGATAGTATTGCTTATTCTAAAAATGAATTAGATAAAATTCGTAATTATGATGCTTCATTGATCTCGACTTATCTAAAATGCAACTTAGACGAATATCTTTCTGATTCTGAATCATTTTCTTTTGTTGATATTGAGAAATTCATACTTGATAAAAACATTCCAAATAAGGACAAAGAGTTATTATTTGAGAAAACAAGATCAATTATATTTGAAAATTATGAAAAGTTAACTAATAATTTTATTCTAACGTTATATAATTTAAAACTTGAGCTAGTTTCTAATGAAGTAACGAAAGTCTTAAAAAATCGACAAATCAGCTATGAAAATAAGGTAAAAACATTTATTGGACCGTCACCAATAGGGACAGGATTTCTGAATCATGAATTAATTCTAACAAATCTTTGCTTAATAGATGATTGTTTCTTGAATATAAAAAACAAGAATTATGTTTTGATTCCTGATACAGAAATAAATAATAAATTATTTGAGTATTTATATACACAAGGATTATTCTCTTCAAAAAAAATCAAAGACGGTCAGATAAAAATGAACATTGCGAAATCTTTCTTTAAGGATGGGCGATAATGATAACTAACAATCACTATTTCGACACTACAGAAATTTTTCTTTCTCAAAAACCAGCCTTAGAACTTCTTTCAAAATTAGACTGGGAAATTGTTGATTATGAACAGGCAAATAAACTCCGTGGTGAAAAGCTTTCTTCTGTTTTACTTGAAGATATTCTTTATAAACAACTTTCAGAAATCAATAAGATTTCATTCCAGGGAAAAGAATATGCTTTTGAACAATCATGTATCCAAAGTGCTGTTCAAAAATTAAAGCCTTTCAAAAATGATGGGCTACTTCCACTTAATAGTGAGATGACTGATCTTCTTGTTATGGGAACAAGTGAGACGCAATCAATCAACGGTTCTACAAAAAGTTTTACCTTAAATTACATAGACTGGAACAATCCTGAAAACAATATTTTTTATGCTGTTCCTGAATTTGTGATAGAAAGAGTCCGTTCTCAAAAGACAGTTCGTCCTGATATTGTTCTGTTTGTAAACGGGATTCCTCTTGGCGTCATTGAATGTAAGGCTCCATCAGAAGAGCTTGAGCAGGCTGTAACTCAGAATATTCGAAATCAGACAGAAACATATATTCCTCATCTTTTTATGTATTGTCAGATATTACTGGCTGTAAATAAAAATGGAGCAAAATATGCAACTGTTGGAACTCCTTCAAAATTCTGGAGCATTTGGAAAGAATCTGATATTTCATCATTGGAAAAAATTGTTGAAAATCCAACTGAACAGGATAAAGCTATTTTTTCATTATGTTCTAAAGAACGCTTTTTAGATTTGATTCATGGATTCACGGTTTTTGATGTCGGCACAAAAAAAATTGCCCGTTATCAGCAGTATTTTTCTATCAAATCGACACTTGAAAGAATTCATTGTATAGGAACTGATGGTATCAGACATGGCGGTATTATCTGGCATACACAAGGCTCTGGTAAATCACTGACAATGGTTATGCTTGCAAAGAATCTGATGTATTGTAAAGATATTCCGGCTCCAAGAATTATTCTTGTTACAGACAGAACAGATTTGGATGAACAGCTTGGAGAAACTTTTAAGCATTGTGGTATTATTCCAGTTCGTGCCACATCTGGAAAGAATCTTTTGGATTTGATTTCCGGGAAAAAAGCATCTGTAATTACAACTCTCATTCATAAATTTGATAAAGCAGCTGGAATTAAAAAGTTTCATGATGATTCTTCTGATATTTTTGTCCTTGTAGATGAAAGTCACAGAACGCAGTTTGGTAGTTTTGCTGCAAAAATGCGGCAAATGTTCCCAAAGGCATGTTATATAGGTTTTACAGGAACTCCAATCTTAAAAAAAGAAAAAAATAATTTTCAGCGTTTTGGAGGATTAATAAAACCTACTTATACTATTTCGCAGGCAGTGAAAGATAAGGCTGTTGTTCCATTGTTGTATGAAGGTCGTCTTGTAGAATTAACTCAAAATAAAGAAGCAATAGATCTTTGGTTTGAAAGACACACTACTAATCTTACAGATGAACAGAAAGCAGACTTAAAGAAAAAATATGCCCGTGCAGATATGCTGCAAAAAACTGAGCAAGTTATTTATATGCGTGCTTTCGATATTAACGAGCATTTTAAGAATAATTGGCAAGGAACGGGTTTTAAAGGACAACTTGTTGCAGCAGATAAAAAAACAGCCGTTAAGTTTAAACAGTTTTTTGATGAGTTTGCCGATATAACGACAGAAGTTTTAATTTCTGGGGTAGATACTAGAGATAGTTACACAGATATTCTGGAAGAGCCATCCGAGATTGTTGATGCCTTCTGGAAAAAGATGATGGCAAAATACAAAGATGAAAAAGATTATAACGAAAAAATAATCGATGCATTTAAACATGGAGAAGAGCCTGAAATTATTATCGTAGTAGATAAACTATTAACAGGTTTTGATGCTCCTTGTAATACTGTTTTATATCTTTGTCGCCCATTAAAAGAGCATACTCTGTTTCAAGCGATTGCTCGTGTAAATAGACTCTGTGATGGTAAAGATTTTGGATATATTATAGATTATGCAGATGTCCTTGAGAATTTAGATAAAGCTCTTACAACCTACCAGGCTTTGGCTGGATTTGAACAGCAAGATTTGGATGGCGCTCTTTCAAGTGTATCAACAGAAATAAACTGTCTTCCTCAAAAGTATTCTGCTCTTATTGATATCTTTAATCCTGTTAAAGGGTATTATGATGAAAATGCATACGAAGAGTTTCTTGCAGATGATGATCTAAGACAATCCTTTTATGATAAATTAAGAGATTATGCGAAAACTCTTGGGATTGCACTTTCTTCTGAAGTTTTTCTTGCTAATACAGAGCTTGATGATATTGAGAGATATAAGAATACTTTAAAGAGATTTGAAAAACTAAGAAAAGCTGTTCAATATCGTTATGCAGAAGTTGTTGATTATAGAGATTATGAACCAAAAATACAAAAGCTTCTGGATACTCATATTCATGCAGATACAGTAACAAAACTAAATGAACCTACTTACATAATCAATGAGAAGACAGGTCTTTTGAATGTTGCAGAAAACTCTTCTGGTAATGGGGTAGCGGCTTATGCTGACAGAATAGCCTCTATTGCTAAAAAAACAATTTCTGAAAATATGGAAGAAGATCCTGCTTTCTATACAAAGTTTTCTGTATTGATTCAGAATGTAATTGATGCATATCGGCAAAAGCAGATTTCCGATTTGGAATATCTAAAGCAAATTACGGAAACAAAAAGAAGGCTAGATGCGCGAGAGCATGATGAAGTCCCTGAAAATCTTGTTAATAATGATAATGCCATTGCAGCGTACGGTGTAATTCATCCAATTATATCAGAGCTTGGTTTTACAGAAGATAAAGTAAAGGAAATAAGTTCAATTATTGCATCTTCTTTTGACAAGATTTTGGAAACAAATAATAAAGTTAATTTCTGGAATGATGAGGATGCAATTAATAATGTTAAAGATATGATGGATGATTACTTCTATGATGTAATTCGAGATGAGAAAGGTATATCTCTTCCAACAAGCATTATGGATCAAATTATTGATAAAGTTTTGTTTGTAGAAAGAAAAAGGAGAACTTATTAATGTATTGCTATAAATTGGTTCGCTCTAATAGAAAAACAATACAAATTCAAATTCTTCCTGATAAAACAATAGAAGTAAGAGCTCCCAAAAATGTTTCAGATAAAAGAATAAATAATTTTGTTATTTCTAAGGAAAAATGGATAACTGCAAAAATAAAGGAAAAGAAAGATGTTGCACAAATTCCTGTTAATCATTTTTATGTACCTGGTGAATCTTTTTACTTTCGTGGAAAACAATATATTCTTAAATCAAATAATGAATTTGTAAAAAAAAGTGCGGTTTATCTTTCTGGAAATAATCTCATAATTCAAACAAGGATAAAAACGCCAGAGTCGTTTCAGAATACTTTTATACGATGGCAAAAAGAAATGGCTAATGAGATTTTTAATGAATTGTTTGAAGAGTGCTGGTTGCATTTTAAGAACTATTATCCCAAATATACGAAACCTGTTTTGACATTAAGAATAATGAAAACTCGTTGGGGTAGTTTGTCTCAAAGTGCAAAATCGAAACCGGCTAGAATGACATTAAATACTCTGCTTGTATGCTCCAATAATAATTGTATAAAACAAGTTATTTATCATGAATTATGTCACTTAATCCATCCAAATCACGGAAAAGGATTTTATGAGACTTTTGAGTTTTTTGTTCCAGATTGGGAAATACTCAAAAAGGAACTTGAGTATTTATTTGTCGTAAAAAATTAAAAAGCATTTACAAAAATTTGAAATTCTAAAGAAATATAAGAACATGGCAAATATAATAACCGGCAGTAGATTCATAATAAGTATAGCGCTTCTTTTCTTTCCGGCTTTCTCGCCTGCATTTTACGCATTGTATCTTGCAGCCGGCATAACGGATATGATTGATGGAACTGTTGCGCGAAAAACTGGAAAAGAAAGTGAGTTTGGTGCAAGGCTGGATTCTATTGCTGATATCGTATTTGTTGCGGTCTGCTTGATAAAAATATTTCCGGCAATAAGTATTCCAGTCTGGATTTATATTTGGATTGGAATTATTGCACTAATCCGGATAATCAATATTGTTTCAGGTTTTATTGTGCAGAAACAATTTGTAATGCTTCATACAATCTTAAATAAGGTAACAGGTTTGATGCTTTTTGCATTACCGCTGACCGTGCCTTTTGTTGAAATAAAATATATCGCCATTCCAGTTTGTGCTGTTGCAATACTTGCTGCAATTCAGGAAGGGCATTTTATAAGAATAAAATAAACCGGCATCTTATACCCTAAATCCGGCAACTTGTGCAAAACCGGGTTTCCTTCAAAAACAAGTGGCATTATATTCTTCTCAGGCTAAACAAAAAAGCCAAGAGGAGATAATAATGGAAAAATCAAAGAAAACAATTTCATTTGTGCTTTATGTTACTTTTGCACATGTTATTACCTATTTTATCTGTGGTGTGATTTTCTCTCAGCTGATGGGTTACAGCGAATGGTGGAAACAGCCTGTAGTCTGTGATTATTTCAGGACATTTGATGGAGCAGCCAGTGCGGCAGGTCCTTTTATTCAGATTATCAGAGGCTTGCTGTACGGGCTTATTTTAATTCCGCTGATTGATTTTATTAAGCAGAAATCGGGCTGGTTGAAGCTCTGGCTTTTGTTTGTAGGAATCGGAATCATTGGCGCACCTGCAGCTGCACCAAGTTCAATCGAAGGCGTTGTCTATTCAAAGCTGCCATTTGCTTTTCATTTTGTAGGCTTGCCGGAAATATGCAGTCAGACACTTTTATTCAGCGTGCTTGTTTATCGTCATCTTAATTCAACAGAAGAAAAATCGGAGAAATCAAAAAATCTGATTCGTGCATTTTATGCAGCAATCATAGTTTTTATGGGCTATGCAGTTATTTCTATTATTTTTGCTGTAGTTCAGAATGTAGCGATTGAATCTGGCAGTGCAGACATTCGTGTTCTTGCGCAGTTCTTACTGCCGGTGATTTTTGCCTTTGTTTTGTGGCTTATCAACCGCTACAAACCGATAGTAAAGATTGTAGTACTATATGTGCTTTCAGTGATTTCCTTTGTGATTTATCAGAGTTTGGTTTTGCATGATTTGAGTTTTATCTATGTTTTTGCGGCTCCGTTGTTTACAACAGCACTTTACTTTTTGTTCATGAAAATCTGTGCAAAGCGTGATACAATAAAAGAATGAAAATTGTAATTCAGACAGACAGTTCGGTTCAGGAAACGACTCTTTCGATTACCTGTAAAGAAATAACTCCTGAACTGGAGCGGCTCATTAGCGTTTTCCGTCTTTCAGATAAAAAACTTTCGGCAAAGAAAAACGGCGAAGTTCATCTTATAGATTTGAAAACTGTTTTGTATGTTGAAAGCCTGGAGAGGAACACCTTTATCTATACCGGCGAGGAAGTTTATGAAAGTACTTACCGCCTTTACGAGCTGGAATCAATGCTTGGCGAATGTAACTTTGTCCGCGTAAATAAATCAACTCTTCTTAATCTGAATAAAATCAAAAGCATAAAATCTGATATAGACAGGCGGATTCGCGTTACGCTTGAAAATGGTTATCAGCTTATAATTTCGCGCTTGTATGCAGAAGAGTTTAAGGCAAAAATCTATAACCTTGGAGTTTCAAATGCAAAAACGATTGATTAGTTTTATAAAAGATTTTCTGGAAATCTCAGCTTCTGTAATTTTGATTTTTACGTTTCTTACGTTTGTGCTTGGAGAAGGGGCAGGTGCAGTTTCGAGCCTTTTCAGACTTGGCAGTTCGGGTATTGCAGTTGAATCTTTGTTTCAACTTTTTTTGTTAGCTTTTACAATCAGTCTTTTTAAATTGATATTTTTGACGGATGCAATCATAAAAACTCTTGGCGGTCTTGTACGTTATGTTTTGTTTTTTGGTTTGAGTACGATTTTCATTATGATTTCTGCATTCTGTTTTAAATGGATTTCGAATGAATTAAAATACTGGCTGATTTTTTTAGCCTGCTATGTTTTGAGTACAGCAATCAGTATCATAGTTTCAAATCTGATAAACAAAAAAGAAGACGAAAAACTGAATGCTGCTTTAAAAGTCATAAAGGGTAACTAAAAACCGCTGGATAAAGCAAAGTAAGGGGAATATAAAAAAATGTCAATGGACGAAAAGAAAATTGTAAGCAAGCTGTCAACAATTGGTATACTCGGCAATGTGCTGCTCGCTGCATTCAAATTGATTTCGGGTATTCTGGGTAATTCCGGTGCGATGATATCAGATGCAGTTCATCCTTTGTCTGATGTGTTTGCTACGCTGATTGCATATATTGGCGTTCTGATGTCTAAACGACCGGAGGATAAAGAACATCCTTATGGCCATGAGCGTCTTGAATGTGTTGCTTCCCTTATCTTAGGTATAATCCTGGCTGTTACAGGTTTGGGTATAGGATATACCGGTATTCACAAAATAATTGAACCCTCTGAGCTTGAAGTCCCGACTCTGCTTCCGCTGATAGCTGCGGTAGTTTCAATTGTAGTAAAGGAAGGAATGTTCTGGTACACCATGTACTATGCAAAGAAGCTTGACTCTTCAGCCTTTAAAGCAGATGCATGGCATCATCGATCAGATGCAATTTCTTCAGTAGGCTCGTTTATAGGTATTGGTTTAGCAAAAATCGGATATCCAATTATGGACCCGATTGCAAGTATCATAATCTGCTTGTGCATACTGAAGGTATCTTTTGATATAACCAAAGATGCGCTTGAAAAAATGCTTGATACTTCATGCAGCAAAGAATTTGAAGATGATGTTCAAAACTTTATAAAACAGCAGCAGGGTGTAGAAGGCATCGATTTGTTTCATACAAGACAGTTCGGAAATAAGGTCTATGTTGAGCTTGAGATTTCCGTAGATAGAAATCGTACTCTAGTAGAAGCCCACGAAATCGCTGAAACCGTGCATAAGAATCTTGAAGAGCAGTTCCCTTCAATAAAGCATGTAATGATTCATGTGAATCCGAGTGAGAATTAATACGAATATTCTGAAATCAAATTCAGGAAGGGCATTTTATAAGGAGACTGATGATATGAAAGATACAGTTACCAATAAACCAGAAGTATATTTATTCGGGCAGATACTTGGAACACATTCTTTTCTTTTGAAAGATGGATTTTTAAAACCAGATGAATATTCTGAAATCGGTGAAAAGTTTTTTCTGCCGGGTGGTGAAACTGGAACTGCGGCAACGGTTCTTTCGTCTTTGGGAATTTCGGTTCGTATGGATGGAACATGGATAGGAACTGAAGTAGCTCCTATGCTTAAAGATTTTTATACAGATAAGTCTGTGGATTTATCTTCGTTGAATTTCTGTGCAGATAATCCTGGAGTTATGGATTACGTCGTTATTTCAGGTCTGGTGCGTTCTCCTATGGGATTTTTTCAGACGCTTTTTTCTTCAGGAAAACGCTGGTGGAATATTCCAAAAGAAGATGACATACGAAGCAGCAAGGTCGTGGCCATTGATCCTTTCTTTGGTGAGGAATCAGAGCTTGCCGCAAAAATCTGTATTCAATATAAGATTCCGTATGTGACAATTGATTCAAGGCATGATTCATTTCTTCACAAACATGCCGCAATCAATGTTGTATCTAAAGAATGTACTTCAAATGGTTATCAGGGAATGAAGCCCGAAGAAATAATGAACCTTATGCAAAATGAAGCAGACGGGCTTACGATTATTACACAGGGCGGTCGTGAAATGTTGTATGCCAGAAAAGGTGAAGCAATAAAGAAAATGAAGCCGTTTAATGTAGAAGTCAAAAGTACATTAGGTGCCGGTGATACTTTTAAGGCTGGTTGTGTATATGCCTTGCTCAAAGGAATGACTGATGATGAAACCGTTCGCTTTGCAAGTGCCTGTTCAGCGGTAGCAATTTCACGTTTTCCTCTGCCATTAAATCCACCGACATTGGATGAAGTAAATCAGCTGATTTATCAGAGGTAGAAAAAATTATTTTGAAGATTGCTTTTTAAACCTTCTTCGCTATTTTTTTTGACAAACCTTATAAGAGCAGTATGTTGTTAGGTTAGACTAACAAACAGATATTATAAAATTCTTACGAGTTAGTCAAGTCTAACAACATATTTATTTTGAAATAGTTCTTGTTTTACACCATTCTATGCACTATACTAGATACATAAGAGGTGAAAAAATGGTTATTAGAGAATCTGCAGAAATGTATTTGGAAACTATTCTTGTTTTGTCTAAGGAAGGAGCAGTGCGCTCTATTGATGTAGCAAAGTCACTTAATTTTTCTCGTCCTTCTGTTAGCGTTACTCTTCATAATCTTGAAAAGGAAGGATATATTTCTATTGCCGAAGATCAGACTATTACACTTCTTACAAAGGGTCTTGATATTGCAAAGACAATTTATGAACGCCACACAATTCTTACAGAATTTTTTGAACAGCTGGGCGTAAAAAAAGACATCGCTGTTGCCGATGCCTGTAAAATTGAACACGACATCAGCCCTGAATCTTTTAAAGCAATCAAAAAGCTTGTAAAAAATAACAGAGCTAACGCCAAATAATTTTATTCTTTGAATTCTGATTTTCTATACTGACAAGCTGCGCCACATGAGGAACATTTACCGCCGCAGCTGCACAAATTTTTCCCCGAACGTTTTGTTTTTACCATCCAGTGAATAATAGCAGCCACAATACCAAGAAGTATTAAACTGACGATAATTGTTCCTAACATGTAAGCCTCCTACTTGGCAGTCTTTGGCTTTCTAAACAACAGCCATACAAAGCAGCCAATTACAGCAAATGCCAGAATTGTTCCAAATATATTTACGTTACCGGTAAAGAGCTTTCCTAACTGGTAAACAACAAATGATACAACATAAGCAAAGCCACACTGATATCCAATTGCAGCCCAGGTCCACTTTCTGCTGTTCATTTCGCGCTTGATGGCACCAATTGCAGCAAAACAAGGAGCACACAAAAGGTTGAACAGAAGGAACGAAAGACCTGCAGGACCTGTAAATGCAGCTGCCATATTACCCCAGGTTGCTTCTCCGCCGTAAAGGATTCCCATTGTTCCAACAATATTTTCCTTGGCAACAAGACCAGTAACAGAAGCAACAGCTGCCTGCCAGTTACCCCAGCCAATTGGTGTAAAGATCCAGGCAATCAAACTTCCAAGCTTAGCAAGAATACTGCAATCCATCTGATCTTCTTCGAGCATTCCAAAGCTGCCGTCTGCCCAGCCAAAGAATGACAGGAACCAGATAACGATTGTTGAAAGCAAGATAATTGTACCT
>JAFYZU010000016.1 GCA_017548565.1 Treponema sp. | reverse complement strand
GAGTTTGCACGTGAGAAAAACTGCTATAAAGTAATTCTGGAAAGCGGAGCCTGGCGAACAGAGGCACATCAGTTTTACAGGAATCTTGGCTTTGATGACACCGCAAAAAAATCGTTCTTATTAAAGCTCAAGGATTATTAGGTATGAAAATTGATTTTCGAAAGGCCGAAACTTCTGATGCCGTCGTATTCATAGAAATTTACAATTCCGCATTCTATGATGATTTTTTAAAATATGGCGAGTGTCCTGCTTATGGAAGAACAAAAGAACAGATGGAGCAGTCGATAATTGATTATCCGAAGTTTTTGATTTTGAATGAGGATAAGGCTGTTGGCTGTATTTCCTGTCGAGAGCTGGAGGAAGGTGTTTTTGAAATCGGTTGTTTGTGTGTGATTCCGGAGTTTCAGGGAAAAGGTATTGGAACTGCGGCTATGGAATTTGCAAAATCGTATTACAAGAAATGGAAGAAATTTACATTGGTTACGCCGGCAGATAAAAGTCAGAATGTGAAATTTTATACTGAGAAGTGTGGATTTAAAATTGAAGGTTCTGGGATGGACGGCGGCGTGAAAGTTTATAAATTTGTTTTGGAAAGATAGACGATAGATGATTCGGGTTTTAGGGCGGCAAGCCCTAGGAGAAGGGGTAGCGAAAGACCGCGGAGCGGGCTGAAGCGAGGGGGAGACTTCCCCCTTCATCATGGAGAAAAAATGATAGAATTCAAAAAGCCAAGTGAGTTTCCCAAAGGAACTTTTTACAATCAGCTGGCGGATAAGTATGCTTTTGTAACGGTGGTTGATGGGGAGCCGGTTAGGCATATTTCGTGGGATCCGCGGCACTGTCCTGAATATGTTGAAATTGGGCACAATTGCATATTGACGAAACACAAGGGCAAGGGATACGGAAAACTTCAACTGCGTGAAGCTGTTCTGCGAATTAAGAAATATGAAGGCTTGAAGCAGAGCCTAATAATAAATTTAAAATAATTTTTTCCCAACAAAAATCTCCTTTTTACGACTATAATAGTGTAATCGATTACATAGTTTCTTAAGAAACAGTTTTATAAAAAGTGGAGCTTACAGTGGACAATTTACTAACAGATGAATTGATGGAAAAGACCTTTCTTTTTTGCTGGAAGAAAATTTCAGACAAAGAGGATGCGCAGGACCTTGCACAGGAAATCATTATTGATGCTATGCTCGTTTTGCGTAGTGGAAAAAAGATAGAAAATTTCTATGGTCTTTTCTGGCAGATTGCACATAACAAGGTTGTAGATTTTTACAGAAAAAAACGACCGGCAAAAATCAATCTTGATGATATGGAAAACAGTCTTCTTGGTTTTGATAAATCAATTGGTGATTACATCAAACAGGAGGAACTGGACCTGCTTTCAAAATCGATGGCTCGCCTTGCAAATATTCACAGAGATATTCTTGTGCACTATTACATCAAAAATCAAAGTGTAAAAGAAATTGCCAGTGCGCTTAAGCTCCCTTTGGGTACGGTAACAAGTCGGTTATCCGATGCCCGTAAAAATCTTAAGGAGAATTTTGAAACTATGGAAAATCAGAATGAAAAATCTGAAAACAAAAGTAAGATTGTAGATTTTGATCTCGAATTTTATGGCAATGCAAATCAGGCCTGGAAGGCAATTTCTTCTCTGATAGACAGACAGATTTTATTTGCGTGTCGAGAAAAAAGTCAGACAATAAGCAGGCTTGCTTCACAGCTTGGTATCCCACAGCTTTTCATTGAAGACAGCATTACAAAACTTGTTCGCGCAAATGTCCTCTTTGAAGAAAAGAAGGGAAAATATCTTACAGATTTTACAATCTTCCCGAAATCTGTAATTCGTAAAGCAGAAGAAATTGACCGCGAGATATGTGCAAAGTTGAAGGTAACCGAACGCTTTTTTGAAATTCTTAATGGCATGAAGCAGGATTTTCTCAAGGAAGATTTTTACGGGAATGATTTTGATTGGGAATATCTATTGCCATATTTTATCATCCGCGCCGATAGAGAGTTTGGCATGAAAGAGGGCGGTAATTATCTACGTGAAAAATACGGCAAGGGTCTTCCAGACAGATTCTGGAGAAATTTTTATCTTTCCGGTCAGTATGAGGATGAACCTGAAAAAGTTGAAGAACACACTGCACCGCTGATTGGTCCTGGCTACAATTATGAGATTTACAATATTCCGCAATACGGCCACATCGAAGTTCATAATACAATCAACACAATGAGTTATGAAAAAAATGGACACTCTTACACTCTGGATCTGGACCGCCTGCACTGGTTGAACGGCTTCAACGCGCCCCTCTACCTTGAGCTTATTAAAAATCCTAAAAAAACTCTCACAGAAAAAGAGGAAGTCCTTGCAGCAGATATGATGAATAACGGTGTGCTCGTAAAAACTTCTGCGGGCTATAAAGGAACTGTCCCTGTCATTAGTTTTGCGCTTGTAGATAAGTGGTGCAAAATCTGGCAAGAAAAATTCAAATCGCTTTCTATCGAATATCATGATGCACTTTACAAAGCAGAGGAAAAGATTGTGCTGCCTTATATCCGTCATGAACTTTTGTGGGCTTCGTTCTGGCATGTTATTCCGGTTGGAGACAGAAAGAGTCTGGATTCAAAGCTGATGCAGTATGCAATTGAAAATAACATGGTCCGTTTTGCAGAAGGCAAGAACGCCTCGTGTGTGGCTATGGTTTTATTAAAGGAGTAAAAAATGAGTAAAATAGATAAACAGCTTTCGTATGCACCTGCAGAATTTAGGGTTTCTTATTGCGGGTGGGCATCTCCTGCAATGCGCGAGATGCATGGAATTTTCAGACAGCAACTGGCTTTGCTTTGTTATGATGAAGCAAAATCTGTAGAAGAACTTTCTGAGGCACTTCAGACTCCGCGTGAATATATTCAGGATGCGGTGGATTGCTTTTGTAACGCAAAGATGATGAAGAAGCTTGACGGAAAATATCTTACAATTTTCCCGATGCTTCATCTGAAGAAAAATTACGAGGTCGGAGCTTTGGGTTATAAGATTTCTGAAGAGCACGAGATTCCAAAGAAAATCAACAATCTTCTTTTTTCTTTGAAGGATAAAATTGCAGCCCTGGATTTTTATGGAAATGATTTTGATATTTCATACCTGAATTGGTTTTTGTATACTGTAACCGACAACTGTATGATTTCAGAATTCCGTTCGTATTATTCAGATAAAACGGATGAAGTTATTATGAGTAGTACTGACTGGCGGACCCAGAATTATGATTTTTCACTTTGTGCTTCATATAATTATGCGGATGAAAAAATCGAAGATGATCATCTGGAAAGACGTCTGACTCAGACATCAACTTATTATAATCATTATGGAGAAGTTCGATACAACAATGTTTTTGATTACAGCCCTTTTCCCTGCAGCTTTGAAGAAATCGCAATTGGAATGGGTCCATCAGAGATGGGAAGAAATAATTATCTGACGCGTGAAAATATTGATTTTTATCTTAAGCTTACAAAAGGTGACAAGCTCGAGTTTAGCGAAACTGAAAAGAATTGGCTTGAAGATTTTGAAAAGCATGGTGTTGTTGTAAAAACTGCTGATGGTTACAGGCCGATGATTCCAGTTTTCACAGAAGAAGTTTTTGCAGAACTTGAGAAAATCATAACAAGGGCTGTAATTCCAATTGTAAAAGAAATTGCAGAAGCAGCTGATAAAACAATGGAAGAGATTCTGCTTCCTGAGATGCATGGTGTAAAAGAAAGAATTGATCAGTTATATGTTTTCTGGCTCTGTAGTTTTTTGAGTCCACGACAGGAACTTTACTGGTATGGAATGAATGTTAAAGGTCTTAAGATTCCTGAGCATTATGAGCGTTCTGCGGCAGCGCTATATATTGTACGATAAGACTCTACAAGCCTCTCAAATGTCCATGCGGCATTCGCGGGGCTTGTGCTTGGAAGACATTTGGTTGTCAGGTTGAATTGGGTTTCGTATTTTTCTGCACAGAACTTGCTCCATAAATTGTAAGAAGTTTTTCCTGTGCAGAAAACTTTTGTGATTTTTGAGTTGCTAAGGATTTTTGTAAAATCATTTGGAAGTGCGTTTTTTATGCTTGCGTCACTGGCACCGTTTATATCGCAGGAAGAAAGTACATCCCAAAGCGCAATTTTATTGCGAAGAAGAAAATCACGGCGTTCCTGAATTACCTGAGGCTTGAATTCGGGATTTTTTGCGTCACTGTTTGTGAACTTCAGCTCTTCTCCAAATACAGCTGGCACCACTTTCCAGAATCGGTTTTGAGGATGCATGTAGAAAAATCCAGCGTTGCGGCTTGCGGGGGAGGGTATCGTTCCTAAAATCAAAATGCGGCTTTCGCTGTTCCAGACTGGCGGGATTTCATGGGTTATGGTGTTTGAAATCATAATTTTATAACTCCATTTGATTCTTTCGTGCGTTCTGCGACAAGCTTCATGTTTGTAATTTTATCAAGGAAGGACTGATCGTGACTGACTACCAGCATGGCACAGTTCAGGGAGGCAAGTGCATTTTCCAGGGCAAGGACGCTTGTGATATCCATGTGATTTGTTGGTTCATCCATAATCAGAAGAGACAGAGGTTTTTGGATGGCAAGTGCTATCATAAGCTTGCGGTGTTCTCCGGGGCTTAGCTGCTGTTGATTAATGTTCTCCGGTTCACTTTCAAGCCGGAAAAGCGTCGAAAGAACTTCTCCGCGTTCTGCTTCGTCCAGCTTGTAAAAATCATCAAGAATAGAAAGTTTTTGCTCTTCGCTTATTTCCTGTGGCAGATATAGCATTTCTTTTGTGCGGCCAGACATTTCCAAGAGTTCAATCACGTGGTGGACAAAAAGGGTTTTTCCAGCGCCATTTTGTCCTGTCAGAGCAATTTTTGTTTCGCGTGTGATTTCGATGTGTGGAACCGACAAACTGTAGTTTCCCGCTTGAATTGTAGTTTCGTCAATTATGATTGGTTTTGCATAATCAGTTTTTTCAACCGAAAAACCTTCCTTGCGGCGAAGTGATTTTTTAATACTGTCACGCGCAGCTTCGGTCTGACGGATTTGTGTTTCCAGTCGTGCTTTGGCATCTCCTGTTGTGCGGTCTTTTCCGCTTATGCGCGCAACATCCATTTTTAATTTTGCATCGTGGTCGTGAGAATCAATTGTCTTTTTTGAAAGACGTGCCTTTGACTTTTGATTTTCAGCTTCGAGTTTAGCACTGCGCTGTTTTTCAGATGCCGCCTTTGAATTGAGTCGTTCCCAGTCTCCGCGCGACTGTTCCATCCCGCTTTGACGAAGTTCAAGTGCTTTTGAAAGTCCGCAAGGATAAGAATCATAAGCAATGCAATCGCGGCCACCAGCAAAAGCGTGAGACTCATTATAAAGATAAATTGTTCTGGTACAAAGTGAATCTGCAAAACCTCGGTCGTGACTTACCATAATTCCTGTTCCGTGAAAATCAGAAAGGGCTGAAGAAATCATAGAGGTTGTTGCCGCATCCAGATGATTTGTTGGTTCATCAAGAAGAAGAATCTGTGGTTGTTCGGCAAGGGCACACGCAATTTGAATCCGCTTTTTTTCACCGCCGGAAAGTGTTTCGTAACGTTCCAGCATTTCTTCGGTAACACAAAGTCGCGAGAAAAATCGACGGACATCATTATCATCAGACCAGAAAGCGGTATAAAGATTTTCTGGAATCTCCGCGGTTTCCTGAGGACAGTAGATTACCTCGTTGGTGATACCACTTCCACCACACGAAATCTTTCCGCCATCGGGTTCAATCATACCAGCAATCAGTTTAAGCAGCGTGCTTTTTCCACAACCATTGCTACCCGCAATACAAGTCCAGCCGTCATTCAGCTGTAGCGAAAAATCTTCAAAAAGAGTTGTACTTGAAGAAGGATAAGAAAAATTAAGATTAGATATTAGAATTGACATAAGGCCTCCTGATTAAAAAACTACAATTGATTTCCAGAATGAAATCTCGTACGAGAAAAAAATGTGGAAATCTGAAGTGTAGTTACATTGGCGATATGTCTCCTGAGTAAGGCTGTCTGACAGGCAACCATTGAATAAAGCTATTTTATAACAGCATAAAATGCTGTGTCAATCAGTTGTTTCTTTGACTCGTTGCCATTACAATTAAAATATACTGTGCCGCAAGGAGAATAATCTATGGAAATTCGTGAATTGAATGAAAGCGATTTGGAATCTCTTATAAAGCTGTACGAGCAGCTTGATGGTAAGAACGGTGATTTTAATGTAGAGGACGCCCGCGCAATCTGGAAAAATGAAATTGAAGGAAATCCAAATATAAAATATTTTGGTGCAGTAGAAGATTCCGCTAAAGGACAAAAGGTTGTATCTACTTGTTTTGTTGCGATAATTCCAAACCTTACAAGATTTGGAGGTGCAATCTGCTTTGTTGAAAATGTTGTTACCGATAAGAATTACAGAAAGCAGGGATTGGGAAAAAAAGTTATGGAAAAAGCAATTGAGTTTGCACGTGAGAAAAACTGCTATAAAGTAATTCTGGAAAGCGGAGCCTGGCGAACAGAGGCACATCAGTTTTACAGGAATCTTGGCTTTGATGACACCGCAAAAAAATCGTTCTTATTAAAGCTCAAGGATTATTAG
>JAFYZU010000015.1 GCA_017548565.1 Treponema sp. | reverse complement strand
TTTATCAAATCCGTTATCAAATTTTTTATCAAATTCGATCCCAAATCCGCCAAAAATGCCGTTACGTTCATGCGCCTGGCCCAGCAAGGTAGGACACATACAAATATAAATTATGTATTCCGATTGCTCTAAATCATTATAATACAACAATTTAGGCATAAAAAAAGCTCATCTTATCGATGAGCTTTGAAAGAGCGGCAGAAGGGAGTCGAACCCTCGTCATCAGCTTGGAAGGCTGAGATAATAAGCCGTTATATGACTGCCGCAAAGATGTTTTAAATATATAAATTATCTTTTTTTTTGTCAATATGAAGATAGAAAAAAAGTTTAAAAACAATAAAACATATTCACAAAATCAATTAAAAATAATATAGTATAATAATTAATAAGAATGTTTTATTAATGAGTATTTAAGTTAGGAGACTTTTATGTCAAAAATTACGATTATCGGTGCCGGACAGGTAGGATCTACAGTTGCTTTTGCATTAACACTCAAACAGCTTGCTTCAGAAATTGTTTTAATTGATATTGCAAAGGATCGTGCAATGGGAGAAGCAATGGATATCCGTCAGGGAACTCCATACATCGGTCCAGTTTATATTCATGATGGTGATTATGAAGATGCAAAGGATTCTGATATTGTTGTACTTACTTCAGGTGTTGCAAGAAAACCTGGTCAGTCTCGTCTTGATCTTGCACAGACAAACGTTAATATTACAAAAACAATCATCCCGCAGATTACAAAAGTAGCACCTAACGCTCTTTATGTAGTAGTTGCAAATCCTGTAGATATACTTACATATCAGCTTGTAAAAACATCGGGAATTCCTTCCAACAGAATTTTCGGTACAGGAACAATGCTTGATACTGCACGCTTCAGGGCTAGAATCGCAGAAACTTATAAGGTTGCTCAGGAAAACATCCACGGATATGTATTCGGTGAACACGGTGATTCATCTTTCGTTCCATGGTCACTGGCTAATATAAGTTCTATCCCTGTAGATCATTATGCAGGTTCATATAACGGCGAAAAGCTTTCTGAATTCAATAAAGATGATGTTGAAGATTACATCAGAAAATCAGGCGGTGTAATTATTGCTGCTAAAAACTGCACTAATTATGCAATCGGTGTAACAACTGCAAAGCTTTGTGAAGCCTTACAGTATGACGTAGATTCAGTACTTACAATTTCATCTATGCTTGACGGTGAATATGGAATCAGTGATGTTTGTCTTTCAATTCCGGTTGTTGTAGGAAAAGGCGGAATTAAAGGAAAGATTGAAGTTCCTCTTCTTGATTCAGAAATTGCTTCACTTCGTAATAGTGCAGAAAGCCTCAAGAATGTAATCAAACAGTTGAATTTCTAAAAAGGACACTAAAATGGAATATAAAATTGAACACGACTCGATGGGAGAAGTAAAGGTTCCTGCAGACAGATACTGGGGAGCTCAAACTCAGAGAAGCCACGAAAATTTTGAAATTGGTGTTGGTCTTGAAACAATGCCTCGTGAAATTACAAAAGCATTCGGTTATCTTAAAAAAGCAGCCGCAATGGCAAACAATGCATTAAAGCCTGAAAAAATGACTGATGAAAAATTAAAGGCAATCAGTCAGGCTTGTGACGAAGTAATTTCAGGCTCTTTAAATGATCACTTCCCTCTTGTTGTATGGCAGACTGGTTCCGGTACTCAAAGCAATATGAATGCTAACGAAGTTATTGCAAACCGTGCCAACGAAATTGCCGGTAAAAAAATCTGTCATCCTAACGACGATATCAACATGAGTCAGTCTTCAAACGATACATTCCCTACTGTCCTTCATATTTCAAGCGTATGTGTAATCGAAGATAAGCTTCTTCCTGCAATCGACAATTTGGTTTCAACTTTCAAAAAACTCGAAAAAGAAAATGAAGGCATAGTAAAATCAGGACGCACTCACCTTCAGGATGCAGTTCCTATTGCTTTTGATCAGGAAATTTCAGGCTGGAGGACATCCTTAGAGCGCGACAGGGAAATGCTTGTTTCTTCCCTTCCATACTTAAAGCAGCTTGCCCTTGGTGGAACTGCCGTTGGAACCGGTCTTAATGCACCAAAAGGATTTGATTCAAAAGTTGCAGAATGTGTTTCAAAACTTACAAATAAAGATTTTATTACTGCACCAAATAAATTCCATGCCCTTACATCAAAAGATGAACTTGTATTTGCACACGGAGCAATCAAGGCACTTGCTGCCGATATGATGAAGATTGCCAATGATGTACGCTGGCTTGCTTCGGGTCCTCGTGATGGTCTTGGAGAAATTCATATTCCTGAAAATGAACCCGGTTCTTCAATCATGCCCGGAAAGGTAAATCCTACTCAGTGTGAAGCAGTAACAATGGTTGCTGTTCAGGTTATGGGAAATGATGCCGCAATCGGTTTTGCAGCAAGTCAGGGTAACTTTGAATTAAACGTATTCATGCCTGTAATCGCATATAACTTTATCCAGAGTGCAAGAATACTTGCAGAAGCAATGGAAAGCTTTAACAAGAACTGTGCCGTAGGAATTAAAGCAAACAAAGAAAAGATGCACCATAACCTTTACAATTCGTTAATGCTTGTAACGGCTCTCAATCCTTACATCGGTTATGAAAATGCCGCTAAAACTGCACATAAGGCTTTTGATGAAAACATCAGCTTAAAGGAAGCATGCGTAGGTTTGGGCTTCTTAACTGCTGAAAAGTTTGACGAAGTATTCAAGCCTGAAAGTATGGCTTATCCACAGAAATAAATCATTCGGGAGTCCTTATGAAGGAAACAATGCTTCTTCAGCGAAAAATACTTGGAATCCTTTGTGCGGTGCTTGCCCCTGCCTGTATTCTTTTCGGATTGCTCGGCGATAATATGGACTACTGGTATTGTTCAATTTCTGCTACCTATTATGCAAACAGTAAAATCTGCATGATTGGTCTTCTGTTTACTACTGCAGTTTTTTTCTTTTCATATCAAGGTTATGACTGGAAAGATCGTCTTTTTAGCTGCATTCAAGCAGTTGCTGCATTGGGAGTAATTGTATTTCCATGCAAGACTGCTTATGCTCCTGATTATGTAGGACTTCTTCACTTAAGCGTTGATATCAGTAATATTCTGCATTGCATAAGCGCATGTATTTTATTCATCGCTTTTGCAACTAACATCATGTTCTTATTTACGCTTGGCAACACTGAAAATCCGCAGAAAAGAAAAAGAAATATTGTTTATTACATCTGTGCATCAATAATTTATGTTTTCTGTATATGGCAGGGAATATCATTCTGCATAAATATTCCGCAATGGTTTCCTATGACAATGATAAACGAAACAATCATGCTTGAAGCATTTGCAATAGCATGGCTTGTAAAATCAGAAAGCATAATTAAAGACTGATACGATAACATATCAGTCTTTGTTTTAATTTTCATTTTATATATCTTTTAATCTGTAAGCACATCCCAGAGCCATAAAAGAATCCCGCCTGCAACAACTACTTCAAGAAGCTTATTGTCTTTTTTCTCCTTCTGTTTAGGTTTAGCCCTTTCGTCCGGTTTTATAGGTTTTGGTTTTCTTTCTTTTGATGTCGTTCCATTAACTGATTTTTCAGGAAGTGCATCTGGATTTTTAGGTGTCTGAATTTTTCTTGCCTTTCGTTTTCTTTTTAACAACTCATCTTCTTCATCGTCATCATAACTTTCATCCGTATCTTCATCTTCATAAGAATCCCATAAATCTTCATCTTCATCATAAACATCATCTTCTGAATCGGATATATCTGTGTTTTGTTCCTGAACAGGACTTAAAGTTTTAGGGCCTGCAAAAACTGAACTAATTACAAAGAGAACTAAAAATACAATTGATGTGATTTTCTTTTTTATCTGTTTCATCGCGTTCACCTCCCTACAATTAGTTTTATCTTACAGGATAAATATAGTGTATATTAAATCGGAGTATTTGAGAATAAAATAAATAAAAACTAAGAAAATTCTTATTTTTTAATTTTATAAATGATGATATTATGTTTATAATAGATTAGAGGTTTTATATGTCAAAAGTATTGATTGTTGAAGATGACAGAGGCATTTCAGATTTTGTAAAGCTGGAATTAGATCACGAAGGATATGAAACAGAGACTGCATTTACCGGCCGTGAAGCATTGGAAAAATTTGAATCATTTGAGCCTGAATTGATTCTTTTAGATGTAATGCTTCCAGAATTAAGCGGACTTGAGGTTTTACGAAGGATAAGGAAAGATTCTTCGGTACCAATCATTCTTGTAACTGCAAGAACAGAAACCTATGACCGCGTTAATGGACTTGATGCGGGAGCTGATGATTATATTACAAAACCGTTTCAGATTGAAGAGCTTTTAGCAAGAATGCGCGCCGTTACAAGACGATTTACAACTGAAGGTTCATCATCGGTACTAAAAAATAGAAATCTAGAAATGGTTCCACAGAGCATGAAAGTAACCTTAAATGAAGAAATCCTTAATCTTTCAAAAACTGAATTCTTAATGCTTAAGCTTTTTCTTGAAAATCAGGATCAGGTCCTGAACAGGGATTTTCTTATTGACAACATCTGGGGAAAAAATCATTTTATTGACGAAAATACAATCGATGTTTATGTCGGTTATCTCCGTTCAAAAATTGACAATACATGTAAAGAAGAATACATAAAAACCGTAAGAGGCGCTGGTTTTATGATGGTCAGCAAAAGTTCTAAATGATAGACGTTAAACATTCGCTTACCGTAAAATTAGCAGCAAAACTCACGTTATTATTTACGCTTACATCAATAATCATCGTATATATTTATACTGTTGTTTTATGGAATAACATTAAAAATCAGAAGCAGGAAGAGCTGTTAAACGCTTTATCAATTATTGAAAAATCCCTCGATAAAAATGACGTAAAGGACATTAAGGCGGGATTTGTCGAGCTTCCCTACTACATCGATTTTATAATTTACCGGTACGATGAAAATGGAAATCCGTTGAATGAGGATGTATTTCAGACAAACAATCCTTATCTTCCGCATCTTGATATAACGGACAATAAGCTTCGCCATCATAAGGAAAGACTTTATTTCGGTGATTCAGATCTCAATATTTTTTATATTTCATCCCCTGCCAGATATCTTACATCGGACATTGTCATTCAGGTTTCAATAAATATGGATTCTGATTCGGCAACAAACATGTTCAGTCATCTTGCCTGGATCATTTTCATAACTTTAATCCCTATCATAATTTTTTCATTCATCGGATCTGCATTTTTAACAAAACGTACTACCGAACCGTTGAAGCGCGAATTAAAAAGGGAACGTCAGTTTACGAGCGATGTTTCGCATGAGCTTCGTACACCGGTCGCAGTTATTTCGGGACAGGCTAACCTTTTACGCAGATGGGGAAAAGATGATCCGGCCCAGCTTGAAAAATCACTTGCGATGATTATCAGTGAAGCAAACTCTATGGAAATGATAATTTCAAATCTTCTTCAGATGTCACGTCTTGAACGAGGTGCAATTGTCCCTGAAAAAGTAATTCTTCTGGCAGAACCTTTGATGGAACGCCTTAAAAAAGAAACTCTTGTAATAAAACCGGACTGCAAATTCAATTATAATGTTTCAAAGGATTTAAAAGTATTTACCGATGAAGAGCTTTTACATCAGGTGTTTACCGTTGTAATTTCAAATTCCCTCAAATATTGTGATGATCCGATTGAAATCAACATAAACTGCAGAAAAGATAAAGCTAAAAAAGTCATCATGACGATAAGCGATAACGGAAAAGGCTTTGAAGATAAAATCATTGAACATATTTTTGAACGTTTTTACCGCGGTGATGATTCTCATAACAGGAATGCGGGCGGCTGCGGGCTTGGGCTTTCAATTGCACGTACTATTGTCGAAGCATTGGGTGGAAATATCAGGGCATCAAACGTCGAAAAAGGTCATGGTGCCGTAATAACAATAGTTTTATAAATTTTCTTCTATATTTGCATTAAATAATCTTAACTATTTTATTAAAATACGCTATAATTTCAAAAATATTTTAAAAATACAGCTTATTAGATATTTATAGGAGCAAGTATGACATATTCATATTTCCCGGGATGTACGCTTAAAAACAAGGCAGCAGATCTTGATAAATATGCGCGTCTTTCTGCGGAAGCATTAGGATTCACACTTGAAGAAATTCCTGACTGGCAGTGCTGTGGCGGCGAATACCCTATGGCAAAGGATGAATTTGCTACAAAGCTTTCATCTATACGTGCGCTTGCAGATGCAAAAAATGCCGGTCATGAACTTGTTACTCTTTGTTCTGCTTGTTACAACGTTATTAAACAGGTAAACAACGATGTTCAGACAGATGAATTAGTAGACTTCAAAGTAAACAATTATCTTAAAGAAGATGGAATTGAATATCACGGCGAAACAAAAGTTCTTCATTATCTTGAAGTACTCCGTGATGTTGTCGGATGGGAGAAGGTTCGTGCTGCAGTAAAAAATCCTTTTACAGGCAAAAAAATCGGAGCTTACTACGGATGCCTTCTTTTACGTCCTGCAAGTGTACTTCAGTTTGATGATCCTGAAAATCCTCAGATTATCGAAGATTTTATCAAGGCTATCGGCGGTACACCGGTCATTTATTCACAGAGAAATGAATGCTGCGGTGCCTATACAATGTTTGAAGACAAAGAAATTCCTAAAAACCGCGTTTCTAAAATCATGAACAATGCACAGGATATGGGAGCAGATTTTCTTGTTACATCATGTCCTTTGTGTAAATACAATCTTCTTAAAAACAAGGGTGATTCATCGCTTGATGTAATTTATTTTACACAGCTTCTTGCTGAAGCACTCGGTCTTAAGGAGGTTAAATAATGTTAACACATGAAATTGAACAGATAAAAGAAGAAATCCTTCTTAAGTCAGGAGTTAATCCTAAAAAATGTATGGTCTGTGGAAAATGTTCAGGAACCTGTCCGAACTATGATGCAATGGAATATCATCCTCATCAGTTTGTTCAGATGGTAGAAAACGGTGAACTTGAAAAACTTCTTCAGACAAAATCAATTTATGCATGTTTAAGCTGCTTTGCCTGTCTTGAACGTTGTCCGCGTCAGGTTGAACCTGCTAAATTAATTGATGCAGTACGTCAGGTTGTTGAAGGTGCAAGAGGCCCTCATCATTTAGATCCAAATCAGGTACCGGAACATTTAGATGACGATTTACCTCAGCAGGCAATCGTAAGTGCGTTCAGAAAGTACAAAAAATAGGAAATATAGATGGAACGAATTGGTGTTTTTGTATGTCACTGTGGTACTAATATTGCAGGAACAGTTGATGTAGAAAAAGTTGCAGAAGAACTTGGAAAAGTACCGGGTGTTGTTTATTCAACAAACTATACTTACATGTGTTCTTCTGCCGGTCAGAAAATGATTGAAGATCACATCAAGGAGGATAAGCTCACTGGTGTTGTTCTTTGTTCATGTTCTCCTAGAATGCATGAAAAAACATTCCGCGCCTGTGCACAGAGAGCCGGATTAAATGCATATAAAGTTGAAGTTGCAAATATCCGTGAACAGGATTCATGGGTATTAAAAGATAAAGAGGCTGCAACAGAAAAAGCAATTGCACTTGGTAAAGCCGCTATTGCAAAAACAATTCTTGATACACCGCTCATTGAAGGTGAAACTCCAATGACAAAACGTGCACTTGTTATCGGTGGAGGAATTGCAGGTATTACAGCCGCTCTTGATATTGCCGATGCTGGTTTCCCTGTTGATATTGTCGAAAAAGATTACACGGTCGGCGGAAAGATGGCAAAACTCGATAAAACATTCCCTACCCTTGACTGTGCTTCATGTATTGTTACTCCAAAAATGACTGAAGTAAGTCAGAATGCAAATATCAGGATTCTTTCTTATTCAGAAGTTAAAGATGTAAAAGGTTATATCGGAAACTTTGAAGTTGAAATCAAACGTCATCCTCGATATGTAGATGAAGTAAAATGTACAGGCTGTGGAGCATGTATCGAAAAATGTCCTAATGCAAAGGTTCCAAACGCCTTTAACCTGAATCTTGATAACTGTAAGGCAATAAACATTCCTTTTGCACAGGCTGTTCCAAAGGTTGCCGCAATCAATGCTACGTACTGTCTTCATATGAAGGCGCTTGAAAAAGGAAAAGACGGTGTCTGCGGTTTCTGTGAAAAAGCATGTACTGCAGGTGCAATAGATTTTGGTCAGAAAGAAACAACGCTTACAGAAAAATACGGTGCTATTATAGTAGCAACAGGATACAATCCTATAGACTTAAAACAGTTCGATGAATTTGCATATAATCAGAGTCCTGATGTTGTTTCATCTCTCGAATTTGAAAGACTCTGTAACGCTTCAGGTCCGACAAACGGTCATCTTTTACGACCATCTGACGGTAAAGAACCAAAGAATATTGTTTTCGTTCAATGTGTCGGAAGCCGGTGTTCTGCAGATTCTACAAAAGGTCATGAATACTGTTCAAAAATATGCTGTATGTATACTGCAAAGCATGCAATCCTTACAAGAGATCATTATCCTGACACAAACATTACTGTTTTCTATATTGATGTACGAACTCCGGGTAAAAATTTCGATGAATTCTATCGTCGTGCTGTAGAACAATATGGCGTTCATTACATTAAAGGTATGGTCGGAAAAGTTACTCCTCAAAGTGATGGTACTCTTGATGTTCAGGGCTCAGACTTAATCCTTAACAGACAGGTTCATATAAAAGCAGATATGGTTGTTCTTGCCGCAAGTATTGAAGCAGATAAAACCGCACGTCCACTTGCAACAATGCTTACAACTTCAATGGATAACAATGACTTCTTCCTTGAAGCACATGCAAAGCTTCGTCCTGTTGAATCTCCTACTGCAGGTATTTTCCTCGCAGGCTGTTGTCAGGGACCAAAAGATATTCCTGAAACTGTTGCACAGTCATCAGGAGCTGCTGCAAAAGCAATCTGTCTTTTAGTAAAAGACAAACTTAAGAATGATCCTTGTACCGCTCATCCTGATGAAAATGCATGTAACGGTTGTGGTGCTTGTAAAAATGTATGTCCTTACGGCGCTATTTCTTATGTTGATAAGGATTTCAGAGGACCAAACAGAACAACAATTACAAGAAGAGTTTCTCAGGTCAACACAGCTATGTGTCATGGTTGTGGAGCTTGTACAGTTGCCTGTCCTTCCGGTGCCATGGATCTTCACGGCTTCAGTAATAAACAGATTTTAGCGGAGGTAGATGCATGTCTGTAGAGAATAAATCATGGACTCCAAAAATTATCGCATTCTGCTGTAACTGGTGTTCTTATGCAGGTGCCGATCTTGCCGGTAACAACAGACTGGAATATCCTGCAAATGTTAAAATCATTCGTATTCCATGTTCATGCCGCCTGAATCCTTTGTTTATCCTGCGTGCTTTCCAGCGTGGTGCTGATGGAGTTATTTTATGCGGATGTCATCCTGGAGACTGTCACTATTCTACAGGAAATTATTTTGCACGAAGACGCATGACTTTGCTTTTCAGTATGCTTGATTTTCTTGGTATTGAAAAAGGACGAACACGAGTTGAATGGTGTTCTGCTGCTGAAGGCGTACGCTTTGCAGGAATTATGAATGACTTTGTAAAGCAGATTACTGCTCTTGGTGAATGCAAAAAACTGGAGGATGTAAGATGCAAGACAAATTAATTAAACGCGCAGAAGAATTATTATCTGAAGGTAAAGTTCAAAAGGTATTAGGCTGGAAAAAAGGACTTTTTGATGAAGATATCACTCCTTATGTTTTTTCATCTGTTGAAGAACTAAAAAAAGATTTTGTTTTCAATCAATATTGTGCCGCAAATCTTTCAAAATACCTTGTAGGAATTACACGTGATATTGAAATTAAAAAATCAACGACACGAATGAACAATACAATGGCTAAGCAGAAGGATCCGTCGGCCGCAGAAATACCGGTTCCTTCTGAAGTTGTACTTGTTTTCTTAAAGCCTAACGACACTTATTCCTTTACTCAGCTTTTAAAGGAAAACAGAATTAAAAAAGAAGATATATATGCAATTGCAGTTCCATGTCAGGATACACTCGACGGCGGTGAACCTTGTGATAACTGTAAAAACAAAAAACCTGTTTCCTGTGATGAAGCAATTGGAGTTGATGAAGAAAAACTCATGATTGAATCAAAACGGATGGAAATGGTTGAAAAGCTTGAAAAAATGACAGCTGATGAACGCAATGATTTCTGGAAAAATGAATTCAGCCGCTGTATCCGCTGTAATGCATGCCGAAACGTATGTCCTGCCTGTACCTGTGAAAAATGTGTATTTGATAATAATGCACTTTATACTTCACAGAAAGTTGCAGTTACATCTTTTGAAGAAAGCCTGTTCCATATCATAAGGGCATGGCACGTTGCAGGACGATGTACAGACTGCGGTGAATGTTCACGAGTTTGTCCTCAGAGCATTCCACTTCATCTTCTTAACAGAAAGTTTATCAAGGATATAAACGAAATCTACGGTGAATATCAGGCCGGAGCAGATATGGAATCTAAACCGGTTATGTGGACTTTCAAAGAGGATGATCCTGAAACTTCAATTATCACAGACCGTCCGGAAGGAGGTAATGACTGATGTTATCAATCTCTTCTAATAAAATAAATGATTTTTTTAAAGCAGTTGCTTCTAAACTGGATCTCTACATTCCTTCTGATACTATTGAAGGTAAAGCAGACTTTAAGAAATGGTCTAAGGATGTCAAATTAACTGCACAGTTAAAGACAGTACGTTCTGCAAAAGACTTTTTCTTCCCTAAAACCGAGCACATGGTTTCATATAAGGTAAACGGAACTGAAGTTTCTGTAGAAGATCCAAGAAAAGATTTAAAGGATTTTGCAGTTTTTGGTGTACGTGCCTGTGATGCTAAATCATTTGAAGTAATCGATAATGTTTATCTTAATATGAACCCGGTCGATTCTTATTACAAAAATAGACGCGAGCACGGAATAGTAATCACTCTGGCATGTAATGAACCTGCAAAAACATGTTTCTGTTCTACTTACAATATTGATCCTTCAAATCCTTGCGGTGATATCAGCTGCTGGTTTACAAATGACACATATTTCTTTAATGCAAATACAGATAAAGGAAAAAATCTCCTTGAATCTGTAAAAAATGTTCTTTCTGAGAGCAATGACAAGGACGTTGAAGCATGCAAAAAAGAAATTTCAGATAAGGTTTCAAAGCTTCCTTTTGCAAAGCTTAATCTTTCGAAAATCGGAAATGTAAAGCCTGAACAGATGATGAAAATATTTAATTCAAAAATCTGGACTAAGGTTGCAGAAGCATGTTTAGGCTGCGGAACATGTACATATGTTTGTCCTACATGTATGTGTTTTGATGTACGCGATTTTGATAACGGAAAATCAGTTACACAGACACGATGCTGGGATTCATGCATGTATTCAGATTTTACACAGATGGCAGCAGCTAATCCTCGTTTAACTCAGGTTGAACGAAGCAGACAGCGTTTCATGCATAAGCTTGTATATTATCCGATGGCTCATGAAGGATTATTCAGTTGTGCAGGCTGCGGACGTTGTCTTGAAAGTTGTCCTATTAATATGAACATTGTCAAAGTTATTAATGCAATTAATGAAAGCGATGATATTTAAGGATTAAATGATGGAAACAAAAGAAAGCTTTATCCCTTACGTAGGAAAAATTATTGATATAAGACAGGAAACACCTGATGTAAAAACCTTCAGTGTAACAGGTCTTGACGGAAAGAAATTATTTGAACATATTCCGGGTCAGTGTGCAATGCTTATTGTACCGGGTGTCGGTGAATCAATGATTTCAATTACATCTTCACCTACTCTCAAAACTCACATGGAATTTTCCATCAAGAAATGCGGATGTGTTACAGAATGGCTTCATAATGCAGAAGTTGGTCAGCAGATTTGTCTTCGAGGCCCTATCGGTAACGGTTTCCCGGTTGATACAAAGCTTAAAGGAAAAGATATTCTTGTAATTGCAGGTGGAATCGGTATTGCTCCTGTTCATTCAGTTGTAAATTACATGATGGATAACCGTTCAGATTACGGTAAAATTCAGGTAATTTACGGTTCACGATCAATGGCAGATTTAGTACGTCTTGATGAAATGAAAAACGTATGGATGAAACAGCCTGACTGCTCTATTGACCTTACGATTGACCGTGAAGAAGAAGGATGGGATGGACACGTTGGCTTTGTACCACCTTTCGTTACAGAGCTTAATCCTGATCCTAAAATGACTGTAATCATGTGTGGACCTCCGATCCTTATTCACCTTTCTCTTGATGCGCTGAAAAAGCTTGGATTTAAAGATGAACAGGTTTTCACGACAATGGAAATGAGGATGAAATGCGGTATCGGTAAATGCGGACGCTGTAATATCGGTGATAAATTTGTCTGCAAGGATGGTCCTGTATTCAGCTTTGATCAGCTTGGAGAATTACCACCGGAATATTAATTGTAAACCAAGATTTATATAAAATAAGTTTACAATTATAATGCATTCTGTTATAATGAAACCATGAAGAATAAAAACCTGCTTAAAGTGTCTGTTACTGCACTGTTTGCGGCAATTATCTGCATCGGTTGTTTTGTACGGATCCCTCTGGGACCAGTTCCAATAGTATTGCAGAATGCATTATGTATTTTAACAGCTGTTTTGTTCGGCGGATTTTCAAGTTGTTTACCTGCTGCTTTATTTTTATTAAGCGGAATTATAGGCCTTCCGGTTTTCTCTGGAGGAACAGGTGGAATTTCAGTTCTTGCAGGTCCAACAGGTGGATTTTTATACGGATATTTTATTGCATCATTAATTTCAGGATTAATTGCAGGAAAACCATCGGTTGATGAAAAGAATCATTTTAAAATAATCAGAATCAGTTTTGCAGTTATTACAGGGATGATAATAATTTATATTCCTGGAATCATTCATTTTACGAATTGGGCAATAAAAACAAACTGTGTGCCTTCAGATTCGTCTGCATTTTCATACACATTAAGAACCTGCGTTATACCATATATTCCGGGCGACATAATCAAATGCATTATAATAATTCCTCTTGCTTTAAAACTAAGACCTGTCCTGGCCCTTTATCTATATACAAATGAAGGCGAAAATAATGATTAAAATTAAAAAAATAAATAAATCATTTAAAACCTTCGATGGAAAACATCACATCTTAAAAGACATTTCTCTTGAAATAAAGGAATCTTCGGTTACAGTAATTGCAGGAGAAAACGGAGCGGGAAAAAGTGTTTTAATGTCAATAATCACAGGACTTGAAAAAGCAGACAGCGGGAACATCGAATGTAACGGAAAATGCGGCTTTGTTTTTCAGGAGGCAGAAACACAGATTCTTGGAGAAACACCAGAAGAAGATGTTACGTTTGGTCCAAAAAATCTGAAATGGCCTGAAAATAAAATAAAAAAATCAGTTGAAGAAGCCTTAAAAAAAAGCGGACTTTATGAAAAAAAAGATTATCCTGCGCGTTTTTTATCGGGTGGTGAAAAAAGACGGCTTGCCATTGCCTGCATGCTTGCAATGGATCTTGAAATCATAATACTTGATGAACCTTATGCAAATCTTGATTATAACGGTATAAAACAGGTAAATCAGTTATTGAAAGAATTAAAACAGGATAAAAAAACAATTATCATACTTACACATGAACTTGAAAAATGTCTTGCCCTCGCAGATTCAATGATAGTTTTATACAAAGGAGAAAAAGTCTTTGACGGAACACCACATAATGGATTAAAAGAAAATCTCGAAAAATGGAACATACGTAATCCACTTGTAAGTTATAAAAAAGTTTCAGACTTAATTTGGCAATGAACGAAGGATTTTTAAGTTATAAAGCAGGAAATTCTCTTTTTCATAAATGTCCATCGTGGATAAAAATCCTGTTCATTCCATGTTTCAGCATTCTTATATTCATCCTTCCTGTATGGTTCACGGTTTTACTCGTTATCGTTCAATTTATCGTTCAACTTTCACTGCATTTTTCTTTAAGGGATTTTTACTATGATTTAAGACCAGTCCTTTTTTATGCAGTTCTTTTATATATTACAAAAATAATTTCAAAACAATTTAATGATGGAAAAACAACACTTTATTTCCTGATGAAAATATTCTGCATGCTTCAGAGTGCATCAATTATGTATAAGACTTCTACTGTGCTTGAATTACGTGAAGGCTTTGAAAAAATAGAAAACTCTATTAAAATAATAATAAAATATAAATTTTCAATTGCTCAGACACTTTCAATTTTTGTTATTTTTATTCCGATGCTAAGCAGAATCTGGACACAATCAAAAAAAGCATGGGTTGTAAGAGGCGGTAAAAAAAACATTAAGATGTTCATCGTGCTGCTTAACATGCTGTTTACCACAGGATTAAAAAAAGCCTGGAATAATTCACGTGCAATTCAGATAAGAAGTTGATTATTGCTTAAAGCTGTTTGAATGCAGGCTTATTTCTCCGGAAACAAGAGTTTTTCTTGTCCTATCTTCAAGTTCTACGATTAACGAAGCATTATCATCAATATCAATAACTTTTGCTTCATAGCTTTTATTCTGCCCGATTACAGGAATAACAGTAATTTTTTTGCCGATTAAAAAGGATGCTTTTCTATATTCATCAATGACTTTTGAGTATTCTTCATCAAAGATTTTCAAGAGATTTGAAACTATACGAAGCGTGAGTCTTGAACGAACATTATCTATCGTTATTGTTTCATTTTTTGAATCAAGAGCTGCCTGAATACTACCCGCAACAGATTTTATCTCAGAATCAATTTTATCATAAATATTTATACCGATTCCTATTACTGAACTTTCAATTGTTCCTGTTTCAAAATTCGTAAATCCCTCGGTAAGTATCCCGCATATTTTTTTATTATCCGCATAAATGTCATTTATCCATTTAATTTTAACATCAAGATTAAACAGTTCTTTAATCGATCGGTAAACTGCAACTGCACTGAAGGCTGTAATTTTCGCGGCATCCTGAATTCCATTTTCCGGACAATAAATCAAAGAAAAGTAAATACCGTTTCCTGATTTTGAAATAAATGATCTTCCCAATCTTCCTCTTCCATTACTTTGAGAAGAAGCAATTATAAGCATGTTATTGAGTTTTTTTCCCTTTTCGGTAAGTTCTCCTGATTGATTTCTTATACTTCCTTCTTCGCTCAATAACCGTTTTGCATAGGAATTCGTTGAATCAATCTCATCAAAAAATTCAATCGTACAGTCCTTTAATTCAGGATATTCAGTTTTTACAAGCTCCTCAAGAATTTTTTTATTAAAAGTATCCCTGCTTCGTAAAACATAACCTCCGTTTGTTGTTCCTTCAATATTAATTCCCTCATTACGTAAAGAATTGACTGCTTTCCATACGGCAGCCCTGCTTACATTACAAAAAGATGCAAGCTTTTGACCGGAAATTACATCCTTTTGTTTTTCGAGAAGATTCAGTATTTTTCCTTTAGTTGTCATTTAGTCCTGTAAACCGCGGGCCCAGTCATAGGTACTTAAATAAGGATCAGGTTTGATTGAACCATCTGTTGCCCATATTTCATCAATAAGACCCTTTTCATCTATTCTTCCGATTCGTACCTGTTTATAAAGATGCTGGTTTAATCCATCAATAGTAACTGTTCCTTCAGGTGCAGTAAAACTCAAACCCTTTGCAGCTATACGGACATCTTCAACATCATAACTCTGTGCTTTTTCACATGCCATGGCCCACATATAGATTGCAATATATCCGGCTTCTATCGGATCTCCGGTTACACGTTCATTACCATACTCAGTTTTATAGTCCTTTACGAATTGTTTATTTTTTACTGTCTCTGTCGTTTCATAATAATTCCATGCAAGAAGATTTCCTTTAAGATAATCTACACCTATTGTTTTGATTTCTTCTTCTGAAATTGAAAAACTCATTACCGGAATTTTATCTGAAGTAATTCCTGCTTCATAAAGCTTTTTAAAGAATGCGGTATTTGAATCTCCGTTAATACTGTTAATGATTACATCAGGTTTTTCACGAAGGATGTCATCAATTATTTCATCAAAATCCGTACTGCCGAGAGGAACATATGCTTCACCAAGACATTCGCCGTTTAACTGTGCAAGCTGTGCCTTAATGATTCTGTTAGCTGTTCTCGGGAAAATATAATCACTTCCGACAAGAAACATTCTTTTTCCGAATTTTTCTGCACAGTAATCTATTGCAGGAACAACCTGTTGATTTGGAGATGCACCCATATACATGATGTTAGGACTTGCTTCCATTCCTTCATACTGAACAGGATACCAGAGAAGATTGAAATATTCTTCAACAACAGGTTTTACAGCCTTTCTTGATGATGATGTCCAGCATCCGAAAATTGCTGCTACCTTATCTTCTGTTATAAGTTTACGAGCTTTCTCTCCAAAGGTATAAGGATCACTTTCTCCATCCTCTTCAACCGGAATGATTTTTTTACCAAGTACACCGCCTGCTTCGTTTATTTCCTTGATTGCAAGAAGCTCTGAATCTCTTACAGGTTTCTCACTTATTGCCATTGTTCCGGTTAAGGAATGTAAAAGACCAATTTTTATATAATTCTGTTCTTTCTTCTTACAGCCGGTCAGAAAAAAACTGATGCTGAATAATATAAAGAATGTTGAATAAATAAATTTTTTCATAAAACCTCCAGTGCATGAACAAAAAATTAATTTATATCGTAAGTTGTCATTATTCCTTTGCCTTTAACATTACATTCAATCGGCTTACTGAATTTTACATAAGAATTCTGAAGATGTTCATAAACAGAATGTGAAACCCTTATGCTTCCGGGAGTTGCCAGTGTTTCCATACGGCTTGCAACATTTACAGTATTTCCCCATATATCATAAATGAATTTTGTCCTTCCGATGACTCCGGCTGTTACAGGTCCACTGTTCAACCCGATTCGAATATTGAATTTAATATTTGCTTCCTTGTTATACTCAGCAAGATCTTCAAGCATACCTTTCGCAAATTCAATCATTATCTGTGCATGATTTTCATTTACGGTTGGAAGTCCACATGCAGCCATATAAGCGTCTCCGATTGTCTTTATTTTTTCAACTCCGCATCTTTCGGCACGTTCATCGAATTTTGAGAACAAATCATTCAAGGCATCTACAATTTCAGACGCCGTATGTCCGCTTGAAGTTTTGGTAAATTCAACGATATCTGAAAAAAGAATGGTAACGTCTTCATAATCACGACCGATTGAATGAATTCCATCCTTAAGTTCATCTGCAATTTCATTTGGAAGAATTGCTCGTAAAAGATTATCTGATTTTGCTTTTTCGAGGGTGACTTCTGCAGTCCTCTGTCTGATGATGTTTTCAAGACGGATGTTTTCTTTTTTCATTCTGAGTTGTTTTCTATAAAAAATAAAACCTATTATTCCTGATACAGCAAGAACAATCAGAATCCAGAAGATCGGCAGCTGATATATATAAGGCTTCTGAATTAAAACTACTGTTTCTGCCTGATGAGAATAGATTCCGTCACCGTTAATGGCATTTAAAGAGAAAACATGTTTTCCAGGCTTAAGGTTTGTATATGACATGTTACGAACCTGTGTCGGAGAACAAAAGTCATCTTCGAAATTACTTAACTTATAAGTAAAGGTTACACGCTCAGGTGAATCAAAACTGAAGCCGGTAAATTTAATTACGATACGTTTTGTTCCGGGTTTAAGGACTATAGTTGAAGAATTACCCATGCTGAGAGTATTGTTATAGACTACATTATTATCAACATTTACGGTTTCAATCTGTACAAGCGGCATAATAGGGTTTTCTTCTACCTTTATCGGATCATAAATGGCAATACCGTCGACCATTGTAAACCAGATTCTTCCAAAACGATCAATAAGGCTTTTTGCAGTTGATGTCGGACCATTTGAATCAAGACCGTCATTTTTGCTGTAGAATTTAATGTTCAGGCTATTGCTTCTGTTTGATGCAACTTCAAGAAAATCAAAATAATCAACAGAAGAAATTCCATGGTTGCTCGTTAACCATAGTGTATTAGTTGTATCTGCGATTACCTGAAAAACAGAATCAGTCTGGATTCCTTTTTCAGAGTTTACATTTTCGAAAACAGAAGGAATACCTGTTTTACTGTCAAATTCAGGACAACGTGAAATTCCACTTCCTGTACAGATCCAGAAGGCACCGTCAACATCCTGAGTAATTTTAAAAATAACGTTTCCGGCAAGTCCGTTATCTGAAGTTATATGTGAAAAAATCTGTTCATCTTTTAAAAGATAAATTCCGTCTCCATCTGTTCCGACCCATACAATATTATTTGTATCTTCATAAATTGCCATGACATATTCATTATCAAGGCCGTTATTCTGTTTGAAATTTTTAATTCTGCCGTCTGCATGAATAATGCTTAAACCGGTTGTAGTTCCTGCATATATTTCATCCTTTGCAGTTTCAATGGCTACACGAACTTTGTTACCGGCAAGACCGTCATCCGTCGTCCAGTTTTTAATTTTTTTGCCGTCATATAAAAGAAGACCAGGTTTTGTATAGCAGCTTACAAGCAGATTTCCGGTTCGTGTTGTTGCAACATCCCTGATTCTTATCCCTTTTGTATAATCAGTAAGCATATTCTGAACTTCTGTATCTTTTTCATAACATCTTACCCCTGAATCTGAACCAACCCATACTTTTCCACTGCGATCCTCGGTAATGCTGTTTACGGAAGTATTAAGCTTTTTCATTTTAAACTTACCGTGTGTAAGCTTACCGATTCCGTTTCTGTCAGTCGCAAACCAGATGTTATTTTCACGGTCACATATTATTTTATTGATTTTAGCAGCTGCAAGTTCACCGCCTGTATATTCATGAAAAACTCCATGTTCATATACGGCAAGTCCTTTTTCTGTTCCAAACCAGATAGTTCCGTTTGAAGCCGAATAAATAGAAGTTGTAGGTGTGTTATCAAGAATTGTATTTGTCTTGATTTTTTCTGCAGACCCGTTTTTCATGCAGATAATTCCGTCATCTCCAAGCCCTACCCAGAACATTCCATTTAAATCCTGGCAGATTGCTGTAGCAAAACATGTACCGAATTTTTCAACTTCAGGTCTTGTACGGAAGATATCTTCTGTAAAAAGAAAAATACCGCGTTCATTTGCAGTTAAAAGCCACATTCTTCCGGCTGTATCACAATATAATGATTTAGCAATTATTCCTTTTGAAATTGTACCAGCTTCAAAGTTTGCAGAAATCAAATGTCCCTGAGGTGTAATGTAACATACGCCTGCTGCAGTTCCAATCCAGATGTTACCGCGTTTATCTTCTGCAAGACAACGGATTGAATTATTTGGAAGACCATTTTTTGTCGTGTATGTTTTAATGCCGTTTTTTGAAAGTTTCTGAAGTCCTTCGTCGTTTGAACCAATCCACAGATCACCTCGTGAATCTTCAAGTATTGCGCGGACAGAAACAAAAGTTAAATCGTTTTCGCTTGTACGTTTATGAGTTGTAAATGAAAGTCCATCGAATCTTGCAAGTCCTTCATAGGTACCGATATTTATATATCCGTCTGCTGTCTGGATAATATCTGTGGTTGTTGTTCCATTTAAGGAACCAAAGGCATTCCAGGACTGATAGACATAATTATCGAAAAAAGAATCCTGGGCGAAAGATGAAAAAAGAATAGACGTAAAGTAAATTAATGCTAATAAGTACTTTCTCATAGTAATATTATATTACTAATCATTTTAAAATGCAAAAAAAAAAATAAAAAAATTAATTATTATTCTATTATATAAGATTTAATACTTCCATAATATTTCAAAAATCATTATAATTATTTAATACATTAAAATTTTCAGGAGTTATAAATTTATGGCTGATAAAGAAATGGCTACAATTTATATTTTTGGTAAAAAATATGATGTACCGGCAGAATTGACAATCATGAATGCAATGGAATATGCCGGATATCAGTTAAAACGCGGATGCGGATGTAGAAACGGCTTTTGCGGTGCGTGTGCTACAATTTACAGGATCAAAGGTCAGAACCAGCTTCAGACATGTCTTGCTTGTTCTAAAAAAGTTGAAAACGACATGTACATTGCAACACTTCCTTTCTTCCCTCTCGTAAAACAGATTTATGATATCAATAAAATAAAACCAGAACAGCAGATTATGATGCAGCTTTACCCTGAGATTTATTCCTGCGTAGGATGTAATGCCTGTACAAGAGCATGTCCTCAGAACTTAAAGACAATGCAGTATATTGCTTATGCACAGCGTGGTGATTTTGCAAAATGTGCAGATCTTTCATTCGACTGTGTAATGTGCGGATGCTGTTCTTCAAGATGTCCTGCAGGAATCAGCCATCCACAGGTTGCAGAACTTGCACGCCGTATCAATGGAAAATATTTACAGCCTGAAACCCAGCACCTCATCGATCGAGTAAAAGAAATCGATGAAGGAAAATGCGAAGAAGCTATCCAGAAGTTCGTTGCAATGTCAACCGGCGACAAAGAACAGATTAAGAACTTATATAACAACAGAGATATAGAAAAATAACCCGAATCCCTGTCTGTCAGTCACCGGGATTTTCAAGGGCAGAGCCCTTGAACGGTGCTGGGAAAGAAAGGGGGTTTTGGGGAGAGAAAACCACCGCTTCCGAAGTAGAGGGTGTTCTCTCCCCCAAAAAACAAGGGGGTTTTAGGGGCCCTCCCCTAAGGAGAAATTATATGTACGGTAATTATTTAGATGATGCTGCAAAAATCGTTGCAGAAAAACGCGAAGAAAACCTTAAATTTGAACATGCTCGTCTTACTGCAGAAGAAAAAGACGATTTACTTTTAAAATTTCATCCGGACCGCATTAAGGAACAGTTCACAGAACTTAAAATCGGTCCAAACAAAGGACAGAAGGCTCCAATAGAACTTGCAGAAATGCTGCAGGCAAAGCCACGCCTTGAACCGGAAAAAATTGACCTTAACCACATTGACTACGAAGCTGACGTACTTGTAATTGGTGGTGGTGGAGCCGGTACTTCTGCGGCTATCATGGCAAGTGAAGCAGGTGCAAAAGTACTCTTAGTAACAAAACTCCGTGTAGGTGACGCAAATACAATGATGGCAGAAGGTGGAATCCAGGCTGCAGATAAACCTAATGATTCACCAGCCCAGCACTATCTGGATGCATTCGGTGGCGGACACTTTGACGGAAAACCTGAACTTGTATACACACTCGTAAATAAAGCACCGTCTGTAATCAAATGGCTCAACGACCTTGGTGTTGAATTTGACAAAATGCCTGACGGAACAATGGTAACAACTCACGGTGGTGGTACAAGCCGTAAACGTATGCACGCTTGTAAGGACTACTCAGGAGCCGAAATCATGCGTACCCTCCGTGATGAAGCATTCAACCGTGCAGATTCAATTACAGTAGTTGATTTTACTGCTGCTATCGAAATTATCAAAAACGATAAAAGCGAAGCATGTGGTGCTGTTTTAATGAATATCGAAACTGGAGAAATCCGTATTGCAAAGGCAAAGGTTGTTATTATTGCAACTGGTGGAGCCGGTCGTATGCACTATCAGGGATTCCCAACTTCTAACCACTACGGTGCTACAGCCGATGGTCTTGTAATGGCTTACCGTGCAGGTGCTAAACTCCTCTATCAGGATTCTTTACAGTATCACCCGACAGGTGCTGCTTATCCTACACAGATTCTTGGAAAGCTCGTTACAGAAAAGGTTCGCTCTCTTGGAGCAAAACTTATCAATAAAGACGGTGAAGTTTACATTCACCCTCTTGAAACACGTGATGTAAACGCTAGTGGTATTATCCGTGAAGTTCGTGAAGGCCGTGGTGTAAAAAATGATGTTCAGGATGCAGTATGGCTTGATACTCCTATGATCGAAATGATTCACGGAGAAGGAACAATCCTTAAATCAATTCCTGCTATGTACAATATGTTCATTAAATACGGAATAGATATCCGTAAGGAACCAATTCTTGTTTACCCGACCCTCCATTATCAGAATGGTGGTGTTGAAATTAACAAGACCTGTCATACAAATGTTCCAAACCTCCTCGTAGCAGGTGAAGCTTCTGGGGGTGTTCACGGTACAAACCGTCTTATGGGTAACTCTTTGCTTGATGTTGTAGTATTCGGACGCGAAGCTGGAATTGAAGCCGGAAAAATGTTTAAAGACATAAAGCTTTCTGACAAGCTCAGCCTTCAGCATGTAAAGGATTTTGAAAAAGAACGCGATGCTGCAAAGATTTCAGGTGATTCTGTTTCTCCAAAGATTCTTCCACGCTACACACACGGAAACAAGGAATTTGAAAAGGATATACCTGGAGCAACATTGTAAAACAAGATTCCCTGGTCAAACCGGGGAATGACAATTTATGTGTTCAAGCACGACAATCATTTCCAATTTTATTTATTATTAAACAAAATAGCCGCTATTACCCCGGGAATCCAGCCTGCGCATGTTAAAATCAAGGTTAGTAAAATTGCACCGCATCCTTTGTCTAAAACTGCAAGTGGCGGACAGATAATACAGATAATTGCACGTAAACATCCCATATACATTACTCCATTAAAAATATAATATCATTTTTTCCATAAAAATCAAACAATTGAAATTTCAAGGGTACTACCCATATATCATTTTTTTCTATATAATAACTTTAGAGGTAAATAAAATGGTTCTTTTTGGTGGAATCTTATCAATTAAAACAATAAGTTTTTTAGTATTCTGTGTATTCTTAATCGCCGGATTAGGATACCTTCTTGGTAGAATCACAATCAAAGGTGTTTCTTTGGGAACTGCAGGAGTATTTATTGTTGCCCTGCTCTTCGGTGCATTTCTTTACAACCCGCTTGCAAATCAGCTTATGGTTGCATTTAAACAGGGTGGAGAAAAACTTGGTGATGTAACTTATGTCACAAATGCACTTAAAATCATCGAAAATCTTGGATTGATTCTTTTTGTAACTTCAGTCGGTTTTATTGCAGGACCAAGCTTTTTTGGTGATTTGAAGAAAAACTTTAAATCTTATATTTTACTTGGTATTGTAATTATTCTTGTAGGTGGACTTTCCTGTGCAGGATGTATCGTATTTGATCACAAAATATTCGGACGTGACCTTGAAGAAATATCTGCAATGCTCGTAGGACTTCTTTCAGGTTCTCTTACTTCAACACCGGCATTTTCTGCAGCAAAAGCAACTGTAATAGATTCTGCAAAATATACAGCACAGCAGCTTGAAGACATTGTTGCAGTTGGACATGGCATTGCATATCTTTTTGGTGTTGTTGGTGTTGTTCTTTTTGTTCAGCTTGTTCCAAAGTTTGCACGTGTAGATATGGACGAGGAACGTTCAAAATTAAATGAATCAGCTCCTGAAGCTCCGTCAAAGCTTAACGGAAAAGAATTAAAGCTTGATCCTCTTGGATTCTGTTCATTTTCTTTAGTTGCATTGCTCGGTATTCTTGCAGGTTCATTCAAATTCGGAAACTTCTCGTTAACCACCACCGGTGGATGTCTTATTCTCGCTCTTGTTTTCGGTCATTTCCAGAAAATCGGAAAAATCTGCATTATGCCGGAAAAAGAAACACTTCAGGTTTTTCGCGAGTTAGGACTTATGCTCTTTTTGATTGGTGCCGGTGTTGCAGGTGGTGCAAGCTTTGTAAAATACTTTGAATGGGTATATTTCATCTACGGAATAATAATGACAATGCTCCCGATGATAATCGGATTCTTTGTTGCAAAATCTATCCTTAGGCTTAATCTTTTGAATAACTTAGGATCTATCTGCGGCGGTATGACTTCTACTCCGGCGCTTGGAACATTAATCGGTACTGCAAAAACAGAAAAAGTTGCAGGTGCATACGCTTCTACTTATCCGATTGCCCTTGTAGCAGTAGTAATTGTTTCGCAGGTATTGATTATATTCTTCAGATAAAAAAAGATTGTCGGGTCAAGCCCGACAATGACAGTTTATAAATTATTGGGATTATTCTTCTAATTTACACACTTCATCATCATTTAATTTTTTCCAGCTTATTAATTCAAAACCATATTTAAACTGAAAAGGTCTATCTTTAATTTTCATTTTTATACCGGTAAGCTCAACATGATATCCCTGTAAATCAAGGATTTCCTGTTTTTTTTCTTCTGAACAGATTATGATATACTGCTTTTCATCGTCCGTAATGATATATGGATAAACAAAAGGTTCATTACCGGTACAACGGATGAATCCTTTAATTTCAGTAACTTTATTCTGTTTTGAAGAGCAAAGCAGTGAACTGAACAGGCTTATGCACAATAAAAATATGAAGAATCTTATTATTTTTTTCATTTATTATTCTCCTGTTAATAAAACAATGGATAAACCGGTGCATTCTCATAATATGAATAATTAAATGCTTTTACTTTTTTGCCAAAATAATGAACTAAGAAGCCTCTTGGTCCTAAATCTGCTTTATATTGATAATTATAGATAATCGGGCCATAATAAGGGACAGTTTCATTTTGATCATTTTTATATGTAGTTGTAAGAATTGTTGATAAATCAATTGCTTTAAAACCTGTTACACTTTTGTTTAATGTATTAAAAGATGAAGGTTCTAAATCAATGTTTAAATCTGTTTTATTTTTTCTTATAAATGCATCAATGTTTATTTCTGAAAAATTCCAGTCTGCCCATTCATAATATGGATATTGAAAATCTGTCATAAAATCAATTGAATCTATTTTCATTTTAGAAGTATTAAATTTTGCATGATTTTTAAGTGCATCATCTATTGCCGCAAAATCTGCATATTGATTTGTAGCGATTGCCTTAATAAGATTTTTACCGCCGAAATTACGTGCAAGATATGCACCAAATGCGTATGAATTAGCATATGAAATATATACATTATCTCCGCTGAGCCATTTTGTATAGCCGTAATTATAATAGGCATTAAAATAATTCAATCTTCCTTCAGGACCTTCATAAGAAGTTGTTCCAAGATCTGTAGACAAATAATCTTCGGCAGTCATTGCAAGCATTTCTGTAAACCAGGTATCAAAACCAACGCCGTAATTCATTGTTTTATTCGAAAAATTTAAAAGATGACAGAATTCATGGGCAAGCGTTGAATAAAGCGATTTTGTCCACATCTGAAGCCAGTAAGTATCTACATAAATACACTGCCGCATGTTGGATTTCTGGTTACCGTAATTTTCTGTATTAATATAATCTGTGTTGAAAAAGTAACCGAAGACACCGCCTGCTGCATCTGTTCTTGCATCATTAAACAAATCACAGATAATAATGTCGATTTTTTCCTGAGGATTTATATTACCTTTGAATTTTCTGGTATGCTTATGAGAGCCGAATACTGCTTCTTCTTTTTCTATAAGATTATCAAATATTGCAGCAATAGTTTGAAACTGTAGTGTTGTATAAAAATTTTCTCTAAAAATTGATTGAGAATATACAATTTTTCCTTCTGCATTTAGAGTCGGCTGAGTATTAAGATTATAAGCAGTTTGTCCATAAAGAGCAGTAATTGTAGGCTGATTTTCATAAAACCATACTACACAATCACTTCCTTCTGCTTTTTTAGTAAAGGATGCTTTTTCAAAAGTATATTTATTGGCATCTGAAATAAAATAAAAATCGTGTTTGTCACCAATATTTTCAGTTGAAAGATCATTTATTCCTGTTATGTCAATCAGATCATTTGCGCTTGCCCTTGAAATTGAATCAAAAGCTTCTTTACGCGAATTGATGATAAAATCGCATTCTTTTCTTCCGTAGTCCGGAACCTTAATCTTTAAATCAGGCATATCTTCTGCGGCTTGTCTCTTGTTTGAAACATAACCTGTATATTCTGCACCCACAGTGCTGTTTGAATAATTTTTTTGAACAAAAAACTGTGCTCCTTCATCATCAAATTCTATCAATTCAGTTTTCTTTTCACCCCAGTTCTCACCACCATTAAACTGAAGGAACGGACATCCTGTAAATAGAACAGAACTTATTGCAAGTAAACTTAATGTAATTTTTCTGATTGTTTTCATATACTATATTATCCTTATTTATTTGCTTGTCATATTCATAACGCCGTCCCAGTCTGATGGAACGCCTTTTTCTGCAAAGTTTTTACATCTCTCGGCAAAAATCAGGCTTGTTGAATCTTCTTCTCCAAGAATTTTTGAACATTCAACGAACAGTTTTCCTGCCGCTGTAAATTCCTTTGCAAGATATTTATCGAGTGCTTTATCAAAAGTTTCAAGCATTTTTTTCTGCTTGTCTGTAAGCTCATCGGTAAAGCCCACAATATTGTAAAGCTGAACAGGAGTTGAACGGCCGACTACCCTTACCTTATCAAGTCTTCTTACGGTAATCTTTCCTTCGTTTGCTCCGGTATTTGCAAGATTCCATGTATCATCTGAACACATTATCCAGGAAGCATACGCTTTGTTTACACCTTCGAGTCGGCTTGCAAGGTTTACAGTATCACCAATCATCGTATAATTTAATTTACTGAAAGAATCGGTTTTAGAACCCATGAGTCCAACAAAGGCATTTCCTGTATTAATACCGATACGTGTCTGGAAAGGATTTAATTTTACCTGAATATCATTACCGTCCTTATCTTTAACTGTAACAGGTTCAAACAGAAATTTATGAGATTCATTGAATTCTACTTCACATTTTTTCATGCGGATTGCAGAATCCAGACAGCAGTATGCCCATTCATTCGGATTATGAAGATTCATCGGATCAGGTGCTCCGAACATTGAAATGATTGCATCACCTTCATATTTGTCTATGTTTCCGTTATTCTTTAAGATTTCATTCGACATGGCACCAAGATATTCATTTAAAAGTTCAATAAGCTTGTTTGGACCTTCTGCTCCGTAAATCTGGTTGATTTTTTCACTGAAGGTAGAGAATTTCTGAATATCAGAGAATAAAGCAGTAATGACTTTTTTCTGTCCTTCTGTCTTGAAGCTTTCAGGATTTTTTCTAAGCTGTTCAACGGTATCTTTGTTTGCAAAAGAAGATGCAATCTGTGTGATGAATCGTTTTTCACGGCTTGAATTGATATAACGGTAAATTGCACCGCTTAAGAAAAGTGCAATATTATATAAAATAACGCTTCCGACCATCGGTACATAAATTCCACTTATTACAAAAAGAAGTATAAAGCCTGCAATAAGTAAAGCACTTACAGATCCGTTTATTATATTTACCTGTGAATTTGAACGGTTAATGAACAGAAGTAGAATAAGATATACAATACAGGTAACGATTAATCCCCAGAACCATTTTTCCTGGCGCAGGAAATTTTCAGTTAGAAGTGTATTGAGAACATTTGTATGAATTCCGACATTGTAGTACTGTTTGTTGAAAGGAACTGCACCAATATCAGTTGTAGAAGCAGCTGTCATACCAAGAATACAGCATGTACCGTCTAGTTTTTTCTGAAGCTGTCCATATAAGTCGACATAATCAGAATAATCCTTCTGTATATTGTCAAAAATCTGAGAAAGATTTGCCCTGATCTGTGCAAATTCAGGAACCTGTGAGACAAATTCATCAAAAAGAGCTTCATACTGCTTCATATAATCTGTCTGAATGAACTGAAGTACATAATCATAAAAATTACTGTACATCGTAAAATAGTTATCATATTCTTCTGCAGTAATTCCGTCATAAGGGCGGTTGTTAACATCAAAACCGGTACATTTACTCAAAAGAAAATTCTTGTATTCAATCACCTTAGAATAAAAATCAACAAGTTCCTGCGCATGATAGTAATATTCAAGAAGATCATTATTATATGTTATATCTGAATATTCATTTAAGATTGTATTGAAATCGTTAATTAGATTTTCTTCAATACTGTTAAGATGAAGGATATGAGTTACGTGAACAAAAGGTAATCCGTCTACTTTTTCACCTGATGCTCCTTTTTCATGCTGAAAATTTATTAGCATACATCCGTGTTCATCAAGCGGAATTTTTATATCCTTACGTTCTGTTTGTCCGGGAAGAAGTGCATCGTGAACAATCAGTGCATTTGCGGTTCTTGTAAGCTTTGTAGAATCGACAATCCTTAAAAATGGTCCGAATACAAGCTGCGGAAGATATTTGTTGTCATATTCATATAAAAGCTCCATTCTACGCCTTACACCGTCACTATCGACATTTGAATTCGTAAAACCCGCACCTGTCGCACGCATCATCATCGTATGCAAGGCAGGTGTAAATCCTTTTCCAACACCAAAATATGATTTATTGAACTCGTAGTCATTGTCCTTTAAGATACGATGCTTTGAATCATCAACCGAATAAACAAGCATTCTGTTTCTTATGTAATCGACTTTATCCTGAGTGATGTAATCATATTTCAATTCATTGTTATTAACGGTAAGCCAGGTATTTCCGAAAAACTGTGCACAGCGTGAAAAATATTCATCATTATCGGCTGCAACGTTGTTATTAACAAAATCATAAAGACTTGAATATTCAGGAAATACATAATCATTGTAAAATTTCGGAATATCATTAACTGTATAACCCTGATTTAAAACAGATGGGATGCTTTCCAGAAGTTCCTTGATTACATTTTCCGTTTCGTAAATCCTGTTGTTGATTTTAGTTTCTGCATTTGACGCAACGCCCTTAAGTGACGGTGAAATATACTCAATATCGAATACTGCATTCTTTGCACCGAGCTGCTTCATCCTTAAAAGCGCATTACCTAAAATATCTCTCGTCCAAGGCCAGTCTCCGATTTCATTTATATCGTCTTCATCGATCGTAACCATCATTACTTTATCTGAAAGTACAGGATTCTTTTTCAGATGCAGTAATCCATTGTAAAAACTCAAGTCAAGTTTTTCAAACCAGTTAAGTCCACAGGTAACGGCAAAAACTACCGTTACGATAAAAATAATCAAAAGATTAATCTTTAATATTTTGTTTTTCATAGAGAATATTATATCAAATGTTATGATTTTTTTCTATAAATCTTTTAAAGCAATTTGAGCGGCAAGCTGTTCTGCTTCTTTTTTTGAATATGCGCTTGCAGGTCCATAGATTTTTTGACCAAGCTTAACCTGAACGGTAAACAATTGTTTATGATCAGGACCTGATTTGGAAACAAGCTCATATACAGGAAGTTTTTTAGTTAATTTCTGATATTTTTCCTGAAGGACCGATTTATAATCACTGCTGCCAATTCCGTTTTCAAGGACTTTTTCAATTTCATCCTTAATGAATTCAAGCACGAATTTTTCTGCCGCCTTGTATCCGCTGTCTAAATAATATGCACCGATTATTGCTTCCATGCAGTCTGCAAGAATTGCATTTTTATCACGTCCTCCGCTGATTTCTTCTCCATGACTTATTATCAAAAGCTCAGGTACATTGAATTTTCTGGCAACAGGTGCAAGTGCTTTTTCAGAAACAACAGCCGATTTGATTTTTGCAAGATCCCCTTCTTTATTCTCCAGATGATTATATAAAAAAGATGCAGTTACCATTCCCAGAACTGAATCTCCCAGGAATTCAAGTCTTTCGTTATTTGCAATACCTTTGTTTTCATTTGTAATTGAACGGTGACAAAAGGCTTTATTCAATAAACTGAGATTTTTAAAACTTATTTTTATATTTCTGCAGAATTTTAAAAGAAGATTCTTTCTTTCTCTGGATATTTCAGTCATTTTACAACAAAATTAATATGGTAAAAAAAAAGTACAAGTTATAAAACCTGTACTTTTCATAAACAGAATTTTTCTGTAAAAAATTATTTTCCTAATTCAGATTTAATGAATTCGTAAGCATCACGAACTGTTTCAAATTCATTTGCTTTTTCATCAGGGATGTTTACACTCAATTCTTCTTCAATAGCGTAAACTAATTCATAAGTATCAAGACTGTCTGCACCAAGATCGTTTCTGAAAGATGCATCCATTGTTACCTTTGCAGGATCAATGTCAAGCTTTTCAACAATTAATTTCTGCATTTTTTCAAACAATTCGTCCATTTTAATCTCCTATAGAATGAATATTATTAACCATTAACTTCAGGTGTAATTACCTGACGTCCGCGGTAGAAACCACATTTAGGACAAACATGATGAGACTGTACAAGGTTACCACAGTTATTACATTCAACAAGCTGAGGTGCTTTAAGTTTCATGTTTATAGTTTGACGTCTTTTTGTAACGGCTTTTGATGTTTTTGATCTAGGTACTGCCATTTATATAACCTCACTAAAAATTTACTTATATAACTCAAATAATATACAAAAAATAAGTCTTTATGTCAATAAATGAAACTGATATCAGGTCAAATATTTATCTTTAAGGGCACGTTCAACAACAGGAGGTACCATTCTGCTTATATCGCCTCCGAACATTGCAAGTTCTTTTATTGAGCTTGATTTTACTATTGCATATTTTTCTTTTGTCGGAAGAAAAAGTGTTTCAATTTCCGGATTAAGATTCTGATTCATATGCGCAAGATCAAATTCATAGGCAAAATCGTTTGTTGAACGGATTCCCCTTATAAGAACCTTTGCATTATTTTCCTTGGCATAATTTACAATAAGCCCCTTCCAGATATGAACGTTTACATTTTTATAATCCTTAAGAAGCTCCTGCAAGAGATTATAACGTTCTTCATCAGAAAAAAGATATTTTTTTTCAGGATTAACTGAAATTACGACATCAATATTATCAAAAAGCTTGCATGCCCTTTTTATAATGTCAAGATGTCCGTTTGTCGGCGGATCAAATGAACCCGCGAATACTGCTTTTACCATATAAATAGAATATCTTATTTGACGGATTAATACAATAAATGTTATATTAATAACAGATGAAATTTAATAAAAGTATATTATTCATCACATTTTTTTCTCTTTTCTGTACGGGCTGCAATCTTGACAAGTTTGCTTTCATTACATCAATTTTTCAGAAAAAACCCGCAACTGTTACAAATCCTGTAAACGAAAATCAGCAGCAGGCAAATCTGAAAGGACAGGAAGAACCGGTACCGGTTACCGGACAACAGGAAGTGGAAATCCAGATAGATCCTCTTGAAGAAGAATACCAGCGTTCAATCATAAATCTTGATAATAAAAATGATGTCACAAGGGAAGATTTCAGCAAAGATAAGACTGCAGTATTAACTGACATTTCAGATCTTTCAAACATAATGGAAACGAAGGATTACAACAACTGGCTTAAATTCATAGATCCTCAGTCCATCAAGTATTATTCAAATCCGTCAAATTTAAGAAAAGCACAGAATAAACTGCCGAACAAAAGACTTCAGCTTAAATCCTTGAGTGATTATTTCAACTATGTATTCATTCCATCAAGACAGAGAAGTCAGGTAGATGAAATCCGTTATATTTCAAAGGACAGTATAAAGGCTGTTCATGTAAAACAGGACGGTTCAATCGTCGTTTACTATTATTTTACAAAGGTTGACGGAAAATGGCTTGTACATCTTCCTGAATTGGAATGATTTTTTTTAGTCATTCTACCGATAATTTAAACGTTGATTTTTTAAGTTCTATAACTTATAATTTTTATAAGGAAATTTATAGTTTTCCGGAGGATAAAAATGAAACTTATTAAGAAAATTCTTTTTGTTACTGCTGTAATCTGCCTGTGTTCTTCAGTGTCCGCTCAAAAAAAAGAAAAAGAAACATCTGTTGAAAATGAATATTTAAACGATGTAGACGGCGATATCATCATGGGGCTTGCAAATGCAGATGATCTTGATAGCAAACTTGTTGCCCTTCAATATTTACAGGATGCACTGGATAACGGAAACAATTCTGAAACAATAATTCAGGCCCTTGATCAGCTTGCAGGAGAAGGACTTATAAACCCGGCACGTGCTAACGGAAGACTTGTAAACAATTTCCCTGAAGTAAGAAGACAGGCATGTCTTTTGATGGCAAAGGTTAAGACAGAACATTCCGTTAATACCTTGATTTCAATTGCAATTGCCGATAATGAACCGATGGTTGTTGCAGCCGCAGTAAAATCTCTTGGTGAAATCGGAATCAATGAAAATGACGAAACGGTTGCTGCAATTGCTTTTGCAAATAAAAGAAACCAGTATCTGAATCCTACAAGCTCTCTTGCAATGGAAGTTCTTGATGCTTATGAAAAACTTGCACCATCTACTGAAAATAAACGACTGATGGTAGATTCAATTACAGGTATTTCCGCAAATTACCGCTATGTAACAGTCGTAAGACAGAAAGCTCTGAAGGTTCTCAGAAACATTTCAAGCAGCGGTTCAAATAAAAACGCAAAATAAGGTACTGTAAATACAATGGATCCTATAATTCTAGCATCATCATCTCCAAGACGGCAGGATATTCTGAAAATGCTGAAAATACCTTTCAGGGTTATCATGCCGAACATAGATGAATCAGTCACATCATCTTCAGGCAATGAATCTATTCCCGAAATGCTTGCTAAAGAAAAAGTAACTTCAGTTATACGAAGCCTTCCTGCAGGACAGGAAATTCCATGGGTTTTAGGAGCAGATACGATCATTACATATGGTTCTAAAATATTCGGTAAGCCGCAAAATCAGGAAGAAGCATTTAATTTTTTAAAGACATTCCAGGGAAAAACTCATAATGTAATTACTGCGATTGTTCTTTATAATGGAAAAAAGCACACTTCTACTTCAAGAATCTGTAAAACAAAAGTAACCTTTGCACCGATGACCGATGAAGAAATCCAATGGTATGTAGATACGGGAGACTGGCATGGAGCTGCAGGCGGTTACAGAATTCAGGGGTCTGCATCTTTATTCATAACAAAAATTGATGGTTCATATAGTGGCGTTATCGGGTTGCCTATTTATGAACTTTTCGATATATTAAAGGAACAGGGATATTCTGTCCTTGAATAAATCGGCTCGTAGAGTCGAATCTTCCGGTCACTTATGTGATACGAGAAATAGAGTTTGGATGGGAAATACTATAAAATTGTCATTCCCGGTCTTGAACCGGGAATCAGGGTTACCGTATCAGGTACGGCAATAAAGGTTGTATCAAATACAACAATAACACCAGTTTTTCCCGTGAAGGAGCGTTACTCATGGCAGTAGTAACAATGAAAAACCTGTTGGAATCTGGAGTTCACTTCGGACATCAGGTAAAACGCTGGGATCCACGCATGAAGAAGTATATCTTCGCAGAACGCAATGGAATCCACATTATCGATTTGCAGAAAACAATTGCTGCAATTAAAGACGGTTATGATGAAGTACGTAAAGTAACATCAGCCGGAAAATCAGTACTTTTCGTAGGTACTAAAAAACAGGCTCAGCAGGCAGTTCAGAAAGAAGCAGAACGCTGCGGCATGTTCTATGTAAACAACCGCTGGCTTGGTGGTATGCTTACAAACTTCTCTACAATCAAAAAATCTCTTCAGCGCCTCAAGAAAATCGAAAAAATGGAAATTGACGGCACTTTTGAAAACCTCACAAAAAAAGAAGTTTCTGCTCTGCAGAAGGAAAAGGCAAAGCTCGAAAAAAACCTTGGCGGTATTAAAGAGATGAAAGAGCTTCCAGGATGTATCTTTATCATCGATACTCACAAGGAACAGATTGCCGTAGCAGAAGCACGAAGAATGGGTATTCCTATCATTGCAGTTGTTGATACAAACTGTAATCCTGAAGGAATTGACTTCCCTATTCCTGGAAATGATGACGCTATCCGTGCAATTTCATTGTTCACATCAATCATTGCAAATGCAGTAATTGATTCTGATAATGAAGCAGGTCTCAAGATTCTTGAAAATCTTAATGATGAAGAAGAAATCATGACTGATGCAGCTAAGAAAGATGAAGACGAAGAAATCGTTGACTATTCTAACTATCAGCCTACAGAAATCAAAGAAGAAGACAGAGAAGCTGACGAAAACGACAGCCTCGTTGATGAAGACAAAATTTATAAGGACTAATAATTATGGCATTTACAGCTACAGATATTAAAAACCTTCGTGAAATGACTGGTGCAGGCATGCTTGAATGTAAAAAAGCATTGACTGAATGCAACGGAAACATTGACGAAGCTGCAAAATACCTTAAAGAAAAAGGTTTGGCCGCTGCTGCAAAACGTGCAGACAGAGCAACTGCTGAAGGCAGACTTTTCATGCGTATTGAAGGCAAAAAGGTTTATGTTGTTGAAATGACTTGTGAAACAGACTTCGTAGCAAACAACAAGGACTTTATTGCACTTGGTGAAAAAATGCTTGATGTAACAATCGCTAAAGGATACACAAAGGTTGAAGATGAACACAATAAGCTTCTTGAAGATCTTAAGGTATCTATCCGTGAAAACATGAACGTTGCAAAAGTTGAAGTAATTGACATTCCTGACGGAGCAACTGCTTCTTACTACATCCATTCTGATAATAAAACAGGTGCTGTTGTTGTTATCAACGGATCTACAGCAGATGTTGTTAAGACTTTCGCTTACGATTGTTGTCTTCATATCGCAGCCTTTACACCTGCATATACATCAAAAAAAGATGTTCCTGAAAGCTACATTGCTGAACAGAAGGAAATCTTCAAGTCTCAGATGGATCAGGATGAAAAAATGGCTTCAAAACCAGAAAATGTTAAGGAAGGAATTTTACAGGGTAAAATCAACAAGCACCTTGCAGAAATCTGTTTTGAAGATCAGATGTTCGTAAAGGACGACAAAAAAACTGTAACAGCTAAAATTGCTGAAATAAGTAAAGAAGCCGGTGCAACATTAAGTTTTGCCGCTTCAAAATTGTTCGTACTTGGAAAATAAGTAAAAACCGACACACAGTGCGGTTTTTACCGGCGTTTTTCGTGCCGACATTCGTGCGGTACAAAAACGCCTGATAAAAAAGTTATACTGCACAAAATGTCAGTATAACTTTTTTATCAAATAATTATAATCAGGAGTTAATTATGGCAGAAAACGAAGAAAGAATGGAAAAAACAATTGCAGCCCTTAAAGATTCCTTTAATGCAATCAGAACCAGTCGTGCAAATGCAGCCATCTTTGATAAGGTACGTGTTGATTATTACGGAAACAAAACTCCGCTTAATCAGGTAGCAACAATTCAGATACCGGAAGCGCGTTCTGTAATTATCGCTCCTTTTGATAAATCACTTATCGGTGAAATTGAAAAAGCAATTCAAAGCTCAGACCTCGGATTAAATCCATCTAACGATGGAAAAGTTATCCGAATTCAGATTCCTTCACTTACTGCAGAACGTCGTCAGGAACTTGTAAAGCAGGCAAAAGCAAGTGCAGAAAATTCAAGAACAGCAATCCGCAATATAAGAAGAGATGGGAATGAAGCATTGAAAAAACAGCAGAAAGCAGGAGAATTAACAGAAGACGGATTAAAATCTGAAACTGACAAGCTCCAGAAGCTTACTGACAAATACATCGATGAAATCAATAAGATTTACGATGCAAAAGAAAAGGAAATTTTGCAGAACTAATGTCTATTGATAAAAACAATCTTCCGCTCCACGTAGCATTTATTCTTGATGGAAACGGAAGATGGGCAGAAAAAAGAAAATTATCACGAAGTGCAGGTCACGATGAAGGCTTAAAAACAATTAAAAAGATTGTAAAGGATGCCTGTGATCTTGGAATTAAATATATCACTTTATATGTCTTTTCTACTGAAAACTGGAAAAGAACACAGGATGAGGTCGGTTTTTTAATGAATCTGATTCACATTCATTTAAGGAACGAGCTTACGTTTTATAAAGAAAATAAAATCAAGCTTAATCATCTTGGTGATATAAATGCACTTCCAAAAAATATACAGAGCGACATAATTAATGCAATGGATGATACAAAATCATTTGATAAAATGACTGTTAATCTTGCAATTAATTATGGCGGAAGAGATGAAATTCTTCGCGGAATAAAAAAACTGTTTAATAAAAAAAAGGATCTTTCAGATTTTTCTGAAAAGGATTTTTCTGAATATCTTGATATGAAAGAAAGTCCTGATGTAGATTTAGTTATAAGGACAGGCGGTGAACAGAGGTTAAGTAATTTTCTGTTGTGGCATGTTCCTTATGCAGAATTTATTTATTCAGATACACTCTGGCCGGATTATACGAAGGATGAGTTTTACAGACATATAGAAGAATTTCAGCATAGAAACAGACGTTTCGGCGCAGAAAAAAGCAGAAAACAGGAGACATAATATGAATTCTAAAACTATCAAACGCCTTTTAATATTTTTCATAGGATTACCAGTTGTAATTCTTATCTGTCTCCTTCCTTACCAGAATAATCTTTTGTTTAATATTGCAGTAGTTATAAGTTCTGCAATTGCTGCTTATGAAATGCATAACATGCTTTCTACACAGGCTGTCCTTTTTCCAAAATGGGCAGTAATTGCTGCAAGTGCATTGAATCCTTTGTTAAATTACATCTGCATAAGATTTAAATTAGACTTAAATTATACAATCTGGCTTCTTATTCTTGAAATAATCATATTCATGGGAGTAGAAAGCTTTACTGCTAAAACCTTTGAAAATTCAGCTAAAAAAATCGGATTTACATCGTTAATTCTTTTTTATTGCGGATACATGCTTGCATTCATCGGTAAACTTTCAGCAATCGAAAGCAATCCGTCATATTTTATCGCTTTATTCATATTACTTGTTTACATGTGCGATTCAATAGCATGGTTCTTCGGAATTACAATGGGAAAATCCACAAGAGGAAAGATTGCATGCTCCCCGAATAAAAGCATTGTCGGTTTTATTGGAGGAGTTGCAGGTTCAATCGTTTCAGGTCTTATTGCCTGGTTCTTCTTTAAAAACATATTTACCGGCTCCCCGTTAAAAATGCTTTTACTTTCAGTACTCACTGCCCTTGCTGCCATTACCGGAGATCTTGTTGAATCTGTAATAAAAAGATCATGTAACTTTAAAGACAGCGGCGGCATCATTCCAGGAAGAGGTGGAATTTTAGATTCGATTGATTCTTTAATCGTAGCTGCACCTGTTTATTATATTACCTGTTACTTTCTATATTTAATATAATTAACAATGAAAAGAGTTTTAGTTTTAGGCTGTACAGGTTCAATAGGTTCAAACGCAATAAATATCATTAAAAACATGAGCAGTGATTTTGTGCTTGCAGGAATTCAGGCTCATTCAAATAAACAAAAACTTGATTCCATAGCAAAAGAATTTAACTGCCCTTCACTTTTGACATCTCTTGATAATTCAGAAAATGCTTTTATAAATTTAATCGAAAAATCAAAACCGGATATTGTCGTAAACGGAATAAGCGGAACAGCAGGATTGTTACCAAGTAAGGTTGTTCTTGAAAATAAAATTGATCTTGCACTTGCAAATAAAGAAACAATAGTAATGGCAGGCTCTTTGATTAAATCACTTGCAAAAAACAATAACTGCAGAATTTTACCGGTTGATTCAGAACATTCAGCAATATTTAATCTTGTTGAAAAAATCGGAAAAAATAACATTCAGAAAATCATAATTACTGCAAGCGGCGGACCTTTCCGTGAATATTCAAAGGAACAGTTGAAAAATGTAACGATTGAACAGGCCTTAAAGCATCCTACCTGGCAGATGGGCAGAAAAATTACAGTCGACTCCTCTACTCTTGCAAACAAAGGTCTTGAAGTTATAGAAGCAGCATATCTTTTTGATGTTAATGCTGATCAAATTGAAGTTGTCGTTCATCCGCAGAGTCTGATTCACTCACTTGTACGAACAAATGATGGAATGCTTTATGCACAGATAAGTGATCCGGATATGAAGCATCCAATATTCAATGCATTAACCTGGCCTGAAAATAAAAATACGTATTTAAAACCTTTTGATTTATTTGACAATACAATGACTTTTTACAAACCACGCACAGATGATTTTCCGCTGTTAAAATATGCCTTTGAATGTGCTGAATTAAAAAAAGGATATGCAATTGCCTTTAATGCGGCTAATGAAATTGCGGCAAATGCATTCATCGCTAAAAAAATATCCTATCTTCAGATTGCACAAATCGTAAGGAATGTGCTTGATAAAGACTGGAGTTCTGAAATTACAAGCTTCGATGATGTTTTTGAAACAGATCAGAAAGCAAAGAAATATGCAGAGGAATTGATATGAGCTGGATATTTGGAATAATCTGTCTAATATTTTTAATTATTTTTCATGAGTTGGGACATTTTATTGCTGCCAAAATATGCGGTGTAAAAGTCGAATCGTTTTCGGTAGGCTTTGGACCGATTCTTCTTCATAAAACAATCAGGGGTACAGATTACCGTCTGTCGCTCATTCCTTTGGGAGGTTACTGCGGAATGAAAGGTGAAAAGGATTTTTCAAAGGCGCTTGAACAGAATCTTCCTGTAATAGAAGCAGAAAAAGATTCTCTTTATGGCGTTCATCCTTTGAAAAGGGCCTTCATCGCTTTTTCAGGACCGCTTTCTAACTTTATTTTATGTATAATTGCTTTTACTGTCATCAACCTCTCGGGCTATACGTATGAAACTTATTCAAATAAAATCATTATTCCTGATGAGAATGACACTACAGTAACAGTTTCTGCCGCACGTGAAATCGGAATGCAGACCGGTGATATTATTCTTGAAGTAAACGGAAATAAAACTGATGATTTTTCATCTATCGTTTCTGAGATTGCTTCACGTCCTGATGAAGACATAACCATAAAAGTAGACAGAAATGGTGAAATCCTCAGCTTTACCCTTCATACAATCCTGAATAAAAAAAAGGGAACAGGAAGCATCGGAATTATAGCAGATGATAAGAATACAATTAAAACAGAAGCACCACGCTACAGTTTTTTTCCTGCCGTATATCATGGCTTTGCCGATACATGTAAAAGTTTTTCATTGACTTTAAAGGGATTCAGTTTATTATTTAAAGGAATTGATATAAAAGAAAATGTTACCGGTCCAATCAGAACTACACAGATAATAGGACTTTCGGTCACCGAAGGATTCAAAGAAGGTATAAGAAACGGATTTGCGGCTTTACTTTCAATAATCGGAATCATCAATATTTCGCTTTTCGTAATGAATCTTCTTCCTATTCCGGTTCTTGACGGCGGACTTATTTTATTATCGTTAATCGAATTTATAATAAGAAAAAAGATAAATACAAAAGTTCAGCTTTACATTCAATATGCAGGACTTGCAATTATCATTCTGATTGCGGTTTTTGGTATTGGCAACGATTTAAGATTTTTATTTACAAAGCATTAAAGCAAACTGCTGATGCTGAGTCTATAAGGAGAACAAAACATGAAAAGATTATTCATAATCTGTCTGATTTTATCATTAAATGTTAATTTATTTACACAGTCTCATAAATCTTACGAACCGCATCAGGGAAAAATTACCGGAATATGTGCGCTTCCATCAAAAAGTGAGCTTGATTTTTCATACATTACATGTGCAGAAGACGGAACAATGATTAAATGGACAAACGGAGCCGACGGTGAACATTATCAGATAAGTGATTTACCGGTAAAATTCTGCGCAATCTCTCCTGACGGCAAATATCTGGCAGTTTATGAAACAAATACAAGCATAAACAGAATCAGCATCTGGAATCTCAAAACCTATACAAGAGAATTTCAAAAAAAATACAATGATACAATTACAGCTATAAACTTTTCCGCAAAAGGCAATTACCTTCTTGTTGGAACTTCATCGATGGATGGTGTCGAAATTATCAATTCAAAAAGCTTTGCAGTAATTCCGAATAAATTCAAGGCAAACTCAAGCATAAGCAGTCTTTTATATACAAGCAATACTGAAAAAACAGCGGTATTTTATAATGCTGCAGGAAATCTTTCGTATTTTAATTTACAGAACGGTGAATTAAAAACAAAATTCAATATCCAGCCGAATATGACACAGACAATTCTTTATAATGAAGCAAAATATCTTGCAGGTATACATAACAATGAGCTTGTAATCATCAGTCCGGTCAAAGGTAGAACTCTCAAAACTTTTCCTGCTTACAACTGTGTCATTGCCTCAACTGATATTGAAAAAGATCTTTACTATCTGACATCGGACGGATCAAGCACTTATACCTTAAACGTAATCAATTCAACCGAAACCTCAATTTCTGAGCCTGTTGTTCTTAAACGCTTTAAAATTCCAAAAACAAGAATTTCTTATGCAATAAAACAGTATGATTCTCTTTTCATTGGTTGTGAAGACGGAAATGTATATACAGTAAAAATTGAAGAATCAGAAAGCATTGATACTGCCCTTCTTGTTTCCGCATCTCAATTCAAGACTATTACCGATGTTGCGGCAGATGAAAACAGCTTTTTATTCATAACAAAAAATGAAATCTTTAAATCGAATTTTGAAGAACAGACTGTTGAAAAAATCATTGATACTACAGGTCACACAAACCTCATTTCTTATACAGACAATAATATAATCGTCTATTCAAAGGGGACAAAAAAAGATGTTTCGCTCATAAATACAGTTACCGGTGAAACAAAGCTTTTATTTTATCCGAAAAATAACATTCAGTCTCTGAAATTATGTCTTGCAAAGGATAATTATTATCTTGTCGAGATAGAAAAAAATACAATCGTGAATATTTACGATTTCAAACAGCAGAAATACAGGGAATTATACACAGGAGCCGGAATTCAGGATGCGGTTATTACAAATGACAATAATCTTTATGTAGCAAAATCTGCGGCAACAAATCCTAAATCTGCACTTGTATGTGTTAATTTAAGGACCCGTGAAACAGTTCCCGTTCAGATTCAGTCAGATATCTGTTTCGGTTTAAGTACAGATGGAAACAGAATTTTCGGAATTTCTCTGATTGAAGAAGAAAAAAACAATAATACTTATGTATTCTCATTTGAAATTGAAACAAAGACAATGACTAATCTTTTGAAATTCAATGAAGAAGATACCGAAGCGTTTACTTACTACAATAACGATACACTTTATACAAATATCGGTAAAACAAAAATCTTCTGTTACAATATCAAAAAGAAGAAAAAATACTCAATAGACAGAAGCTCTTGCATTCCTGTCGCTCTTATTCAGAATAAGGATAAAGTTGTAGTATTAAATTCAAACGGAAGCGTATCGTGGACAGAAAACGAAAAGACTTCGCTTAACTGCGACTGGTACATTTCTAACGAAAATCTGGTTGTAAGTTATTAAACTATTTCCAGTCGGCAGTATTTATTCCACATCCGCGCATTAAAGCCTGTGAATAAATATCTGTATAATTATATGCAGATTGATCCCAGCTGAAATCTTTCTGCATGCCTTTTTTCTGCATTTTTTCAATATGATCTTTTTTATTGTACCAGGCATATACTGCCCAGCCGATCGTATCATAAATTGCACTTGGAGTTAAAGCATCAAAAAGAAATCCTGTTCCATCCCCGGTTGTTTCGTTATATTGTTCAACTGTATCTGCAAGCCCGCCGGTTCTTCGTACAACAGGAAGTGTTCCGTAAAGCATGGAATACATCTGATTAAGTCCGCACGGCTCATAACGGCTCGGCATAAGGAAAAAGTCGCTTCCTGCTTCAATAAGATGACTCAAGCCTTCATCATAACCTATATAAGCACGAAGATTAGGTAATCTTGACTGAAGAGTGTTTATTTCATCCTCACACCATTTTTCACCGCTTCCAAGAATTGCAAACTGAAGCTCCATTGATGTACACATTGAATAAATGCTTCCATAAGTCGGTGCAAATATTTCGGCAATTCCTTTCTGATCGGCAAGGCGTGTAACAATACCGATTAACGGAACATCCTCCCGTACTTCAAGTCCCATCCTTTTCTGAAGCTCAGCCTTACATTTTGCTTTGTTCGAAAGATTTTTATAACTGTAATTTGCAGGAAGGAGCTTATCCTTTGAAGGATTCCAGGTTTCAAGATCACAGCCGTTTAAAACACCACGAACGACATCATGACGTACACGTAAAAGCCCATCAAGACCGAAACCGCCTTCAACCGATTGAATTTCATTTGCATAAGTCGGAGAAACTGTTGTTATCATATCTGCACAGGAAATGCCTGCCTGAAGAAGATTGATTGCACCATTATGTTCAAGTCCTGCTCCATAATAAAGATTCCAGTCAAGTCCAAGAGCATCAAAGCTGTCTTTACCGTAAACACCCTGATAACCAAGATTATGTATTGTAATTACCGAAGCGGTATGTGCAAAATATCCGTTTCTGCAGACACATTTTAAAAGAACAGGAACAAGAGCGCAGAACCAGTCATGAGCATGCATTATATCAGGATACCACCCCAGTAAACGACAGATTTGAAATGCTCCATGACAAAGGACTGCCGAACGATAAGGATTATCATGAAAATCTGATTCTGATTTTGTACCGTATATTCCATCCCTTCCAAAGCATTGTTCATGGTCAATAAAATACACCGGAACATCACTTTGCGGAAGATTTGATTCATACACCTTTACCCAGGTTTCTATGCGTCCTGCGGCAACTGCAAGAGGAGCCTCAATCGGTTTTAATTTCGAACGATCAATCTTATAATAACGAGGCATAACAATGCGCACATCATGTCCCTGCTTTCGTAAAGTAATTGCAAGTGCCGAAACTGCATCTGCAAGTCCGCCTGTTTTTGCAAAAGGAACTGTTTCTGACGTTACCATTAAAATCTTCATAAAGTATATCTCCAAGCAGAAAATCTATTTATTGTTTACGGCATCGAAAAATGCCTGCTTACTATTAATGATTGTGCTTTCAGAAACACAATATGCTATACGGAACCATCCCTTACCGCCGAATGCACTTCCAGGAGCACAAAGGATATTGTATTTCTTTAGATGATTTGCAAATGCCATGTCATCATCATTCCAGCATTGAGGAACTTTTACAAAAAGATAAAATGCACCTTCCGGCTCAGCATATTCAAGACCGGCATATTTCATTACTTCAATAAGCTCATTTTTTCGTTTTTCATATAATGAATAATCACATTCACTGTCCCAGGCTCTTGTAATTACCTTCTGGAAAAATGAAGGGGCATTAACAAAACCAAGTGTTCTTGTAACAAAGATTGCATTTGCAATAAATGCCTTAGCTTCAGGACATTCAGGATTTACACAAATATAACCGATTCGTTCTCCCGGTAAGCTAAGATTTTTTGCAAAGGAAGTAGCAACGATTGAATATTCATATTTTGGAAAAACAGATGCAACTTTTTTACCGTATGTAATTGCACGATAAGGCTCATCGCAGATAAGATAAACAAATCTTCCTGTTTTTTCTGCATGTTTTTTAAGAACCTGAACGACATCAAGAATTTCTTCATCTGAATAGATTCTACCCGAAGGATTATTCGGCGAATTTATTAACAATGCTGAAGTTTTTTCATTAAGCGCATTTTCTATCTGCAAAGGATCAAGAGCAAAATCATCTTTAGTTTTTACACGGATGATTTTACCGCCGTGATTCTGAATATAATGATCATATTCTGTAAAATACGGACATGGAACAATAACTTCATCACCTTCATTTAAAAGAGATTTAAAAATTACATTCAATGCTCCTGCAGCACCGACAGTCATAACGACATTGGAAAAATCTATATGACCACATCCCTGCTCTTTTGCTGTTTTATCGGCCATTGCCTGCCTTGTCTCTTTAAAACCTGCATTAGGCATATAACCGTGACAAAGATGAGTTTCTTCCTGTGCTATCTGTTTTATTGTATCTGTAACCTTTTTCGGAGGGTCAAGATCAGGATTTCCAAGTGAAAAATCGTATACTTTATCTTCACCGAATTTTGCTTTTAACAAAGCGCCTTCTTCAAACATTTTTCGAATAACTCCGGAAGAAGGACTATTAACAAGATCATATATTTTTGTACAAATCATAAATATATTATACCACATTTTTGTAACAAACAAAATATAAATTGTTTATTTAATTGAAACTGTTACAAAATTAAACTATAATAAATGAGGTGGTAGAAATGAAGAAATATTTACTTTTTACATCATTTTTCTTATTTATTTCAACAATTCTTAATGCAAATCCTTTTAATTCAAATCTTACAAATGACGAAAATGAAATGCTCAATAAAGGCGAAGTTTTAATCAAGAATATTGATTATCAGAAATATATGTGCCTTAACCCTGAATTTAACGAAACAACAAAAAAAATCACTGCAGATGTAAAATCACTTAGTCCTAAATATCTTGCAGAAATAATCCAGATCAAAAGCTATAAAGGAAATGAAGATTTACCACAGAAGCTTGAAGCTTTATTAAACAATATATCTGACTATGCCGGAATTCCATACTGGTCAGAAAGACATCAGAAATATTTTGATTTATATGAATCTGCAAAAATCGTCAAAACCTCAAAAACCGATAATATTACAACTATAGATGCAGATCTGATAATGGAACCATTCGGACTTTTACAGGAGCAGATAAGTGTAAAATCAACAAAAGATGAGCTTCTTTACAAGGCTTTCAATACTAACAACCTCAAATATTCAGGAATAACATGCGTTTCAAAACAGAAAATGCAGATTTATATCTATGTTTTCCGTGATAACGATAAATGGATTTTATACGGAGTCGGCGGAGTTAATGCACCGCACATCCCGTTTATGACCGACAGAATAAGAACTTCATTTATAAACAGAATTAAAACCTTCTGTAATTTCATCTTTAAAAAAATCTAGAATTGGAGCAAAAAAATGATCTGGCTGATTGGGTGCGAGGGATTATTAGGAAAAGAATTAGGAAGACAATTAAAGGAAAATAAATTTCACTGGATAGGTACAGATTTAGAAGTAGATATAACCGATGCAGAAGCCTTAAACCGGTTTGAAAAATCAGTAGAAACCGCCTCTTATTATGTTTCAGATAATTCCACGCATCAGGATAAATCCATAAAATGGATTATAAACTGCGCTTCTTATACAAATGTAGAAAAAGCAGAAGAAGATAAAGAAGAAGCCATGAAAATCAATACAACAGGTGCCTTGAATGTTGCCCGTATTGCCAGGAAAATCGGAGCAAAGCTTATTCATATTTCAACAGATTATGTCTATCACGGTAACAGAAACAAGCCTTATACAGAAGAAATGGAAACTGAACCGGTAAATTATTACGGTCTTTCGAAATTAAACGGTGAAATTGAAATTCAAAAAGAGATGGTTCAATATTATATCATCCGTACTTCATGGCTTTACGGTTATGACGGGAAAAATTTTGTTTCTACAATGCTCAAGCTGATGAATACACAGGACAACCTTCGTGTAGTTGATGACCAGAAAGGCACTCCAACCTTTGCAGGAAATCTTTCGAAAGCAATCATTGCTTTAATAAATAAATCAGACAATGCAAAAGAAATAATCGGACCAAAAAGTGCACCTTCGTTCGGAATATATAATTATTCTGATGACGGAAGCGCCACCTGGTATGAATACTCACAGGAAATCCTGAAAACTGCAAAAAAAACAGGCCTTGTTACAAGAGAATGCCACATAGAACCATGTTCTTCTGCTGACTACAGTTCCCTTGCAAAAAGACCTGCTTATTCTGTTTTAAGTAAAGATAAAATCCAGAAGGAACTTAAAATAAAAATTCCTTCCTGGAAACACAGTCTTGATCTTTATCTGAAAAGCCTTAAAAATCTTTCTGACAATTCCTAGAAAATCGCAAGAATATCGGCTATAGCACGTTCATAGAAAGCTGTACCTGCATGTCCATGAACAAAATCGAACTGTCCTTCAAGAGTAAATTCCTGTTCATCCTTGTCAAAAATTATATTGTTACAGTCCTTCATTCCTTTTTTGAGCATTTCAAAATTCTCGAATGGAACCATATCGTCTTTTACATGATGATAAATATAAACAGATGTTTCAGGTTTCCATCCTTCTGTAAGATTATTAAGCTTAAGTGCCTTTCTGAATGCTTTAGAGAGCTTTGACGAAGGATCAAGAAACTGTAGAGTAATAAGCTTTGATCTGTCTGAAAAATTATAGTATTCAACTACTTTTGTAACAAGCTCCTGATGTGTCATGACAAAGGTCATATATTCATTGTTAGTCATTACAGCAGCATAACCGCCCGCTAAATAAGCTTCAATTAAACCATCGGGAACATCAACGCCTTTAAGACTGATTGAATAATTGTTATCGTCAAGATCTTTTCTCATTTGTGATTTAAGGAATTCCTCTGTAAAGAAATCTTCAATTTTATAGCCGTTAAGACAATCATAATGAGCGCTTAAATATCCTCTTACGACAAGATATACGAACGGTGCAATTATAGTTTCAGAAGAAAGATATTCATCCATTGTAGTTATAAGATTATATGGACCTGCTCCTGAATAACATTTCTGAACGTTTAATTCTGCTTTGTATTCCTCAGGAATTTTATTCTGAATGCATTTATATGTTGCTAAAGATGTCTGTCCACCCTGAGAATATCCGATAATAATTGTTTTACAGTCATCAGAAAAATGATAACCTGATTTAAGCTTGATTGATAAAACTGCATCAATAATGTTTCTTGCATTGATATCTGCAACAATATAAGGATGGACTCTTCCATTAGAGGTTCCATACCCAAGATAATCAGGAGCAATAATCATTGCTTTTCTGTTACCTAAATAACCTGCACCAAAAGATGCACCTTTGTTAGAAGGTCTTGAATTGTTATTCATTATTGTTCCATGACAATCAACAATAATCAGATCAAATTCCGTATTTACATTTTCAAGTTTGAATTCATAATAACCGGAACATGTAATTAATAACCCATCCTGATCAATCGTGTTATATTCATAAGTATTGTGCACAACCGAATCAGAAGATGTTCCTGTTGATGTCTGATTAAAACTGAATTCAAAATCAGTGTAATTAAAATAATTTTTTTCTTCCATAACAGGTTCTTCTGAATTGTTACGGCATGAAAAAAGAACCAGCATGCTTAATAAAGCAGCAGACAATAATTTCAAATAATGTTTTTTCATTAAAAACTCCTATTTTCTCAACAGATAAATTTTTTCTCTGTTTTTATAAAATTTGACTAATTTAAATATTCCCAGAGGCATAAGATTTTTAATCACGAAAACGATTTTGTTTCTTTTTGCTTTATGTTTGATTTCCGAAAGCTTTTTAATCTGCTCATCTGAAAATTTATAAGTATCATTATTCTGTCTGTTATAATCGTTTATCATTTTATTAAATGCTTTATAACGCACATTTAGTATTCTTGAAACAAAATGATTTTTATGAAGGTTATTAAGAATAATAAAGTCTTTTATAACCAAAAGATTATTTAACTCAGAAAGTATATCTTTTTTACTTACATTATTTTTTATATCATCCTGTTTTATTACATTATGATATGCAGTATAAGTGATAGCTTTAAATCTTGTGCATTGTGAAAAAAGAATGAGTGATAATACTGAATCTTCAAAATATCGTTTATCATTTAATTTGTTTTCAAGAAACGATTTTTCTGCGATAAAAATCCAGCTTACCATCGGAATCTGATCTGATAAACCGGCGGATATCTTTTGTACATTGATTATTTCATTAACCGGCCAGTTTATAATTGATATAATAAAGTCAAGATTATTTATTTTTCCATAAACATCTTTTGAAATATAATTTCTGGCATTAAAACACAGTACCTCAAGCTTTTCGTTTTCTGCTTCCTGATACAAAGTCTCACAGGCATCTTTTTCGATATAATCATCAGGATTTATAAACCAGATGTATTTTCCCGATGCGTTTTCAAGTCCTGTCTTTCGTGCTTCTGGATCTGACAATTGTCCTGAAATCTGCAATATTCTGATTCGTTTATCTTTAGCAGAATATTTTTTAATAAACTTTAGCGTATTATCAGTCGAACCTTGATCGACAAACAGAATTTCAATATCTTTTTCTGTCTGATTAATTAAAGAATCAAGGCATTTTTCAAGATATTTATCAACATTATAACAAGGTAAAATCAAACTTAATTTGGGCATATAACGAACCTATAATTTATCATAATAAAACTGAAAATCTTTATACAATAATTTTATTAAACCAAGAGGCAGAAAATTATTTATAAAACTGTACTGTATGTTTTTCCTCATATAATGCTTTATTCTCTTTGAAATATTCTTTTCAAAATCAGATAAGACATAAGGCTTACCGAATACTTTTTTATAATCACGTAATGTCCGTCTTATGATAATTATCCAATATAAGGCATATTTATAAAGAAAATGTTTTTTTGAAAGATGCGCTTTATTAATATAATTATCGAAATTATAAAAAACATTAAAAGCACAAAATACTTTTTTTTCATTTATAGAAGAAGCTACATCGGAACCGGCACGTAAATTATAATTATAGGCTGTATATGAAATGAATTTCATCCTGTTACATTCACTGAACAGAATTGGAGTATAAATAGTATCTTCCCTATGCCTTACTTCAGGAAACCTGACTTTTAAAAAAGAATTTTTTGTAATATAACGCCATGGTGTAACAGAAAAGATTCTTATAAGCTTGTCTCCCTGTGTTTTTGGTGAAAAAATTTTATTAATCGGCCATCTTATTGATGAAGTAAAAATATTTCTGTTTATATATTTATAATTTTCTGCAGTGACTACATTGCATGGCTGAAAACCAAGAATTTCAAGATCATCCTTTTTTGCTTCATTATACAAAACTTCACAGGCATCGGTTTCTATATAATCATCAGGATCTACAAACCAGATATATTCACCGGTTGCATTATCTCGACCAAGATTTCTTGCAGCACCCTGACCACCGTTCTTTTCCATTTTTAATAATTTAATGCGTTTATCTTTTTTTGCATATCTGCTGATTATCTGACTTGAATCATCCGGTGAACAGTCATCAACAAATATTATTTCTATATCTTTTTCTGTCTGATTTATGAGGGAGTGGATACATTTTTCAAGAAATTTTGAAACATTATAACAAGGTAAAATTATACTGATTTTAGGCATTTTTTCCTCAACTTTAATTTTATAACATTTATAAATGAAAAAGTAAAGTTTAACATTTATTATTTTTATAATGTATGTTATATTTTTCTATATATTTTCATAGCTGGAGAATCGAATGAAAAAATTTTATTTAATCATAACAGCAATATTATTAACAGGATGTACTTCATCAAAAAAAAATACAGACACGAACAGCATTTTATTTAATAAAACACAAATTTCTTCTTCGATACAGATGGATGAATATAAAACCTTTGTTAACGGTGATAAGAACAGATTTTCCATGGTAATTATCCCGGACAGCCAAAGTTATTTAGACTTCAGATCTCAACAGTCTTTGTTCGTCCACTACCCTATAAACCAATACGAGCTTTATTACCGACAGATGGAATTCATAAAAAACAATTCAGTTAAAAACGGCGGAGAATTTTCTTTTGCAGTTCACGTAGGAGATCATGTAGACCACAGAAGCTGGAATATGAAGGAATGGAAAAGAGCCGCTGAAGGCTTGAGCATAATCAACAATGAAATCCCTTTCTTAACTGTAATCGGAAATCATGATTACGACAGATGGGCAAAAGGTCATAGTCCGGTCGGAACAAAGTTATACAATAAATATTTTGGTCCGCAGACAGAATTTTACAAAGACAAGGAATGGTTCGGAGGTGCAAGCGAAAACGGGGTAAATATGTATGCTTATTTTAATGCATGCGGTAAAAAATTCCTTGTTATAGGCTTACAGTTAAATCCTTTTGAACAGGACATAAAATGGGCACAAGAAGTCATAGATTCAAATAAAGGCTTACCGACAATTATTGTTACCCATTCATATCTTTCCGGCAAAAAAGAAGATGATAATAAATCTCAGAATAAATTTGCAAACGCATATCCAGACATAAAGGAACATAAATTTTCAGGAAAAGAAATATGGGAGTCTTTAATATCAGAAAATAACCAGATTTTTCTTGTTATATGCGGACATGTTTCAAAAGAAGGATTAAGGATAGATAAAAATAACTCAGGATACACAACTTATGCAATAATGGCAGACTATCAGGATGAAGACAAATATCTTGAATTTGCAGGCATTGAAACAAAAAATGTACATGCCTGTGGTGACGGCTGGCTTAAAATCCTGAATTTCGATTTGAGCAAAAATACAATCGCAGTTAAAACGTATTCCACAGAATTCAAACGCTATAAAACCGATGAAGGCGCTGATCTATTATTAAAAATAGACTGGGACTGGAACAAACGTTTTAAAAGCGAATAAGTTTAGTTTTATTTCTCGAATAACTTTAATCCTAAAGAAAGAATAACTCCACCATAAGGCTTGTATTCATCGTTACTTACAAACTTAAAGGAATCGTTTTTCTGACCGTTATTCTCAACACCGGTAAACCAGTCGTAAATATATGCAAGCGAAGCATTAACCTTCAGCGGGAAAGGAAGCTTTGTAAATTCATATTCACCATATAAATTGATTGTTGAACTCCATTCATAGGTTCCGTCATACAAAAAGTATTTTCTGAGTTTATCCCTTCCGCCATAAGTTAATTCTGAATACAAGTTACTTCCTATTACTGAACCAGAGCCCCAGTCAGTTCCATGTCTTGCAAGCTGATAAGAAATTCCGGCTGAGCTTGAAGCTGTTGGTTTGAAATTGAAATCAAGCAGGAATTCATCAGAGTTAGGCGGCATGTAATATCCAAGACATGCTCCATTATTTGTATATGATTCTGCAGCATAATTGTCTGTATACGGATGATATGCCAGAAGAGTATGTGTGTAACAATACGGTTCAACCTTTGTATATCTAAACGAAAGATTTGCAAAAGGAAGAGACGGAATGATTGTTTTAAAACCTCCCTGATATGCAAGCATACAACGTGTACGTTCCCAGAATTTAGCGTTAGGTTTGTTCATTTCATCAAGAAAGCCGGAAAGCCATACATAACCTACTCCTGGCCAGATTCCTTTGATATCGGTAAATAAACCGAGGTTATCATAATCTCCCAGGCTGTTCTGATACATTACACAATCGACAAGAGGAAACAGATATCCAAGTTCAAAACGCTTTGGATAAATACATGAACTTCCTAAATCAAAATGGAAATACTTGAAGTCAAAATTCATTGATTTAACAGTATAAAGATTCTGGAAGAACCATTCATCGCCTCTGTCATGAGAATCGTTTTTAGGATGAGTTTTATCAGTATTATCATAAAAAGCATTTCTGTTTATGTATTCCTGATTCGGGAATTCCATCCATCCAGTAACTGTATCAAAACTGAAGAAATCTGTAAGCTTAATGTGCATATCGATGCCTAAGAACGGGAATGCCATGTTGCTTAATACAAGACTGCTGTTCTTATCCATTGCGGCAAGTTCATGACTGTATCTTCCGAAACGCAGCAAAAGATTATCGTTAAAGAAGGATGCAGTAATTTCACCTTCCATTCCAAAAGCAAGACTTGGTTCAACAGGCCATCCTTCGAGTCCGCTTGCAGTTATGTTCGAAAGATAATAAACGCTTCCACACCATGGTTTTTTATAAACATATGGAAGGACTGCATAATTTTTAAATGTATTGACCGTACGTACATATTCATCGTCAGTGCCCGGAACAGGTTCAAAATCTGTATCACGCCACCAGTAACCTATAATGTAATCATCACCTGTCTGAGTAAGCGGCATTTTACTTAAACCGACATAAGCCTTTGTCCTGTAATTTAAAAATGATGTTATCTGTCCGAAAATGTTCAGATAATAATAGGAATCAAAGCCGAAGCCGTCATTTTCAGTACGGTCATACAATCCGCCGCTGCCGAAAAAATCAAGTTGATTCTGGAAGAATACCGTTGCAGGAAATGCCTTTACAGAACTGATTGCACTGTATTCAAGATTATTTATTTCAAGTCCTTTTACAGTGTGAATAAAACGTTTCTTCTGTTTACTGATTATTTCTTTTTCAGTACGCACCCAGTATTTATCTGAATTGTATTTTGAAAGCGATTCTTCAATCTCATCAAGAACCTGAAGGATATAAGATTCTGTATATGGTTTTAAATTTGACAAAGGACTGCAGTATCCTTTTGCCTGGGCATTCAACAGAATATTATAAATTTCATCATCAACGTCAACGCTGATATTTGCCTGACTTTGTGATATTTCAACTGAATCTGTAATTAAATCCGGTTCATTATTATTCTGAGCAGTTAAAAAAGCTGCAGCCATTAATAAAGAAAATACAGTAATGATTTTTTTCAAATTCATAATCATCCCCTTAAAATTCTATTCAAATAATCTATATTCAAAAGCTATTCCAGCCTGAAATCCCTGGCCAAAATTATCTTCAACATTTTTATTGTTAAAGATAAACGAATAAGTAAGATTTGCATCAAGCGAGCAGTTTTTATTGATCTGATATTTTCCGCCCAGAGAAATCTGATTAGTGTACTGAATTGTTCCTGTTAATGCCCATGAACGTGCAAGCTTTTCAGCTTCTTCCTGATCTATTAGCCCAAGCTCGTATAACGCAGAAGGATAATGTGAAGAAATATCAAAATCATCGATGCCGTCACCATCTGAATCAACTTTTGTTTTCTGAGAGAACATACCGAAATTATTTTCACCATGAGCAGCAAAAAGATAAGATAAATCTATTGACCATTTATTATTGTTATTGTACGAAACTTTAATCTTTCCGGCCGCACAGTCAGGACCAAACGGAGAACCTATCCATGAACAGATTGGAGTTGCAAAACCGGTAAGCATATTATGACGTTCTGAATATAAAGACCAGTCACCGCTTTGTTTTACATAAAGATATGGAGTTGTATAGACTCCTTCAATTGCAAAATCAAGATAACCGCCGGATTTAACAGGAAGCTTGTAATCAATTCCTCCCTGAAAACCTATTCCATCTGGAAGACGTCTTCCGTAAGGACCATGAAGTTCTGCTTTTGGCTGCGCTTCTGTCATTGCATATAAACCGTAAATGCGCAGATTTTTTACCGGAATAATATCAAAGCGTACTCCAAAATATGCACAGCAATGACCTTCATGATAATACTGTTCTTCCGTATCATTATTATACTGATTCCATGAGCCGTAAGAATGCATGATCATAAGTGGATTAAGATATCTCAATTCAAAAGGACCATTAATCATTGTTCCTTCGGTAACCGAAAGCTTTATCCACTTAAATGGAATGAATTCAAGATTATGAAGATAAAGATTTTTTTTATTGTTTATCTCAATTACATCCATTGAATATTTGAATTTCGGTGAATAAAGATTGAGCTGTACAAAGGCATCAGTCTGAAAGGTTTTGTTATAGACAATGCTTCCGGTAAGCGTTTTACCCATTTCAAGTCCTTCGCGTCCTACATGAAGATTTATTCCCAATCCATTGTTAAAAAGATATCCTGTGCTGAAATATGCGTAAGTCGGCCATAAAAAGTCAAAATCATTTTTTTTATAAATAAGATTAGTCCAGTTATCATTACGGCTCATTGCAATAATGTTTTTTCCAAGACAAAGATCTGTTTCAATGATCGCATAATCACCAAAATCAAGATAAAGAGGCGCTGTAAGTATTTTTCTTGTCAAAGGATTCCATTCATACGAAGAGGAAGATACATATACACTGTCAACCTTTTCTTTTTTTACAATATCATCAGAAGAATCATCGGGGGTTCCGTTATCATCTTTATAGTAATGAGTGGTTTTATGTCCCGTATAATCGTTCGAAAAAGACCATGGAATTTCATCATTAGATTTATACATTAACACAGGATCCGTAATAAGATTAAAGCCAAGTTTTACAGGTTTAAAAAGTTCAAGCGTAAAATTCTTTTTTTCGAAAAATTCCTCTACTTTTTTATACAGGGCTTTTCCGGAATCAGAAAGCTTTTCATAATCAATTTTACTGAAATAAAGCTTCAGTTCACTTATCGGTAAAGGTGCTTCATCAAGAAAGCTGGCCGTTGAATTTTCCATTTCAAGTGTAAAAAGGCTGTCATAAATCCAGTGACCAGGAGGAAGCATCTGCTGTGAACTATAAGTTTGTGCTCCAAGAAAACTTAAAAGCATTGTAAATAAAACGATCGATAAACTTTTTTTGAATTGTTTCATAAAATAATCTCCCATATTTTTTTTATTATGAATGGTAGTTTATCAAAAATAGTATAATTTTTCTATACTATTAATATTTATTGTATATTGAAAATTAACCAATTCTGTAATATAATATATGAAAAGTTAAGAGTTACTTGAATGGACAAAGAAGACTACAAGAAATATCTACAGACAAAATATCCTCATACAAGTTCCTTTTTTACCGGTTTTTTTCTGTTCATAATCGATGTCATAATAATAATTTTCTGCATTGCTCTCGGTTTCTTTCTTGTAAACTTATTTGCAAGAAATAACATCAATTTTAAATCGTTCATTAACTACTGTGTTTTTGTGCCGGGTATTATGACTTTATTTGCGACCTTCAGTTTATATCCCGGAATCATGATTCCTCCTGCTGAAGAAGTAAGGAAATATTTTTTCGGAACATTTTTCGGATTTACGGCAATCATTTTAAGTGTAATTCTTTCAAACTATAATAATTTCCGTTTTTCAAAATTTTTCTTAAGAGGTAATCAGAACCTTCAGATCTGCATCGCTTTTGCAATTGCATTGTTTTTCTGTACTTTCCTGCTTCCAGCCTGCCGTGAAATTGCAAAAACAATAGTCTGTAAATATAAATGGTTCGGTGTTCCGTGCGTAATCTACAGTACAAACGGAAGTGCGAATGAAGTCGTAGATAAATTAATCAATAATAAATATCTTGGATATAATCCTGCAATAATAATAGATTCAGGAATTAAAACAGAAAGTGAATATAAAGGAATTCCTGTAATACCAAAAAACAAACAGAATATAGAAGAAGTCATTCACTCAATAAAAATTAAGAATGCAATTTTCTGTCAGTATAAGGGTGATATAAATGAAATAATGAACAATTACCGTTATACAATTTCTATCCCTACGTCAAAAACATCGTTTACAAGCACGCAGCATATTAAAGATATTGCAGGAATTATCGGTTTTGCTTCGACTCATAACCTTACTTTTAAAACGAATCATTTAATTAAACGGGTATGCGATATTTCTCTGATAATCATTTTTTTACCGTTATTAATTCCCGTATTCCTGATTCTTTCACTCCTCGTTAAACTTACATCTAAAGGTCCGGTTTTCTACGGTCATAAAAGAATCGGTAAAAACGGCAAGGAATTCAAATGCTGGAAATTCCGTTCCATGAATATTAATTCAGAACAGATGCTTGAACAGATTCTCAAAACAGATCCAGTACGTGCGGCAGAATGGAAAAAAGAACATAAATTCCAGGATGATCCGCGCATTACGAAATTCGGTAAATTTTTACGAAAGACAAGCCTCGATGAACTTCCACAGCTTCTGAATATTCTTGCAGGACAGATGAGTTTTATAGGTCCGCGTCCTGTCACAAAAGAAGAAACAGAATTATATAACATTCATAAGGATTATGTACTTTCTGTATTACCAGGACTTTCGGGCATGTGGCAGATATCGGGAAGGTCTGATTCAAGTTATGATGAAAGAATCCAGTATGATATTTATTATATCCAGAACTGGTCTATATGGCTTGACATCTGGATTTTAATCAAAACAGTATGGATAGTTATTTCACGAAAAGGCGCATATTAATCCGGAGTTTAACAACATGAAAAAGTTTGTCTTTATTTTTGCATTTTTAATGACATTTTCTGCTTTATCTGCACAAGTTTATAAAATCAAGAATGTAGAATACAATATCAACGGAAGTGACTGGAAAATAATGTCTAAAACCAAGGAATATGCAATTGACCAGAAGCTGCCTGTTAATAAAAATAAATTATTCTCATCAGAAGAAGATGTAAAAGCTTACATTGCAGATTATAAACTTAAGCTTGAAAGCCTTCGCGCCTTTGATACAATCAATATAACTTATGAAATTAAACCGTTTGAAATGAGTGACGGTACATTTGAAATAAACGGAAAATATGTACAGATAATTCCGAACGAAGAAGGAAAATATATAATCAACCTTGTAGAAATTAAAGTTGATTTAAAAGATTCCTTCCATCTTCTTGTAGTTCCTTATCCGAAATATAATTCCAATTCCGGAACAGAAATCAAATTAAAGGCAAAGGATACGAATTTTCTCGGAACCCTTAATGAAATGTCGAGTGATTTGAATTTTTCACTTGAACAGCAGTCTGAAAGCGACAAACCGGACGTTAAACTGGGATTGAATTTTGTCTATGACTACCCTTTTGAAGCCGGTATTTTTGACGGTACCTGGATTAATGATTATTCAATCGATTATACATTCGGTGATAAGATTCCGGAATGGAATGCAAAAACAGGACTTGAATTTACACTTCAGAAAAGACTTGCCTATAAATTCGGATTCTATCAGTACTCTGTAAATGACCTTGATTATAAACCATACGGAGATGCAACCTACTTTATCGAAGAATTTCTTTTTTCAGTACCGATAACACTTGTTGAAATAAAGGATTTCGGACCTCTTATCTACACACCATACATCGATTTTTCATATAACTGGGATAAGGACGGAATCAATGAATTAAATACCGATTTATCAGGCCCTTCAATTACTCTTGGACATACACTTGTCGGAAAACGAATAAACTGGCATGACCAGTTCAGGACAGGTTTTTATGCTGATTTACAGAATACATTTAAATATAATTTCCAGCGTCAGTTATGGTACCCGTTCATTTCTTCAGAAATAAAAGCCTACAAGCATCTTCCGTTTGGAGAAAGGAATTTCTTTAATGCAATGGGATTATGTACAGATTTTTATACATTTTTTTATTTAAATGATTATCAGAATGAATTCTTTAAAAATGACGGTAAAGCTATCGGAAGCAGATTACGCGGTATAAGAGATAATCAGTATTATAAGGATCCGAATTTCGGAAAAGCATGTACTGTTCCTGCCGCAATCATCTGGAACATTGACTTTCCTTTCAATATTTTTACGACAAGTAAGTTCAAAATTTTTGATTTCAGCCTGCAGTTATCTCCATTTATAGATATGGCACTTACATACAATAAGGCTACACAAAAATGGTTCAGTCTCCAGGATGGATTTTATTCGGCAGGACTTGAATGTCTTGTTTATCCGCTCAAATGGAAAGGAATTACAGTAAGATTAAGCTTCGGATATGATATCGGAAGAAAATTCTTTGATTCGCTGAACGAGGATTGGCGAAATACAAAAATCTCAAAATATGAAATAACGTTCGGAGTCGGACTTCATTACTAGTTATTTTACACCGTCAAGGGTATCAAGCTTAAGAACGGCACTCTGCTGCCAGTATTTTTCAGGTGATGATTTTGAAAGAACAATAAGTAAATCTTTGGCAAAAACATTGTAGCCCATCTTAAAGCTTATTTCGCACAAAAGATTAAAGCTTTCCCAGACTTTGTTTTCACTTCCCCATGAAACTATATCATCATAATTCTGAACTTCTTCAAGAAAATCCTGTATATTTGTATATTCAAACGCAAGATTACGTTTTTCAATTATATTATATGCCTTTGAAAATCCTGTAATTACTGCAAGTGCGCAATAACCGAGTGCTTTTTCATACTGTTCAATACTAAGATAATATTCTGCAAGTTTACAGTATGCTTCAAGGCTGTAATAATCATAAGAACGGTACATAATAAAAAATTTGTTCATATATTCATTTGTATTTCTTCGGATAGTCTGATGCATGTTTTTCATGATAAGCTTGTTTCTCGAAGGATCCGCAATAGCAGTAATATTCAGAAGACGTTTTTCCATCTGTTCCTTATCATTTTTAAGACTGCTGATATCGGCAAGTGTATATAAAACCGAATATTTCTGATCAGGAATGTCCATAACCTCGGAGTTTTTCAAGGCATCAAAATAATAATCTTCTGCAAGATCATATTCACCTTCAATTTTATAAACATCTCCAATAAGAATCTGAGCCTCCGGGAAGCTTTCCTGTTCCTTTATAAAATTCAATAACTTTTCAATAGAATTATTGAATTTATTTGAACCATATTTTTTAATATATGAATTGATGATATCTATACAATTTTGTTCACCACGTTCCTTTAATGTTTCAAGGACCTTTCCGATATTATCACCGGCAGATTTAAGCTGTCTTGTACTTAAAGAACGAGTAAGAATCTTTATTTCACTTTCAATCTGCTGTTTGCGGTAAGTCATTGCATTTTCGGCATATTCAAGACATTTTCCGTATTCCTGCGAATCAAAATATCCTTTTGCATTACGATAAGCAATATTACTTTTGTCGTTCAATTTATTCTGCGCGAAAACAGCTGAAAAAATACAAAACAGCATTAATGATGATAATAATTTCTTCATAAACAAAATAGTTCCTTATAATTATTATATCGGCATTAAATGAACAATATTCAATCGATTTTTTTATACAGTAAACTGATCCATCTGTCCGCCGATTTCATCAATCGAGTTCTTCATTTTAACAGAAACATCAGAAAGTTCGGAACTTGTAGTATTTATTCGTTTTGCACCTGTTGACATTTCTTCCATACTGTTTTTCATCGTATCACTTGAATACTGAAGTCCCGTAATATTCTGAAGGATAAGTCTGTTTCCTGCAGTCATCTTTGTTGCGGCATTCTTTACATCGCTTGTACTGGCATTCATTGTATGTAAAGTTTCCATTACCTGTTTTGAACCTTCATTCTGTTCTTCCATTGCAAGTTTAATCTGTTTAACAATCTGATTAATCCTTATGATTTCTCCGGAAACAAGATTAAAGGATTTGCTTGATTCACCGGAAGCTGCAACTACTTCATTAATTGAAACCTGAATACTGTCGAGCTGTTCAACGATTTTTTTAGTCTGTTTAGATGAAGTTTCAGAAAGCTTACGGATTTCATCGGCTACAACGGCAAATCCCTTTCCTGCTTCACCCGCATGTGCCGCTTCAATTGCCGCATTCATAGCAAGAAGGTTTGTCTGACTGGCGATGTTTGCAATTACAGTATTGGCTTCCTGAAGTGCCTTTGATTTTTCTTCAATCTGCTTGATTTTTTCATTTACAGCTTCCTGTTTATGCTGACCAGACTGTGCCTCTGCTTCAAGGGATGTAAACGATGAAGCCATTGTATCGACCGAAGAATTAACGCTTCTGATATTTGCAACCATCTCTTCTACAGCACTTGACGCACTTGTAACACCGTTAGACTGTTCCTGAATCATCCTTTCCAGACTTACAATATCATTTGTTATTTCATCAACAGCACCGACAGTTTCCTGAACGCTCTGAGTCTGCCTGTCAATCTGAGAATGAACGTTTTCTATATTTGCAATAATCTGAGAAATTGAACTCGCAGTATTTTCCATAGAAAGCGACATATCATTTCCGACATTGTTAAGCTTGCGTTCCGATTCCTTTACAGTTCCGATGATTGACTGAAATTTCATGATGAAATTATTTACTTCATTAACAAGCTCTTTAAAAACAGTAAACACCGTTCTTCGTTTAACTACAACGCGTTTAGTCAAATCAGCATTACCGCTCGAAAGTTCGGCAATTGCATTTTTTAAAAGAGTCATCTGAGAAACGATACTTACAATGGTAGTTATAAGAAGGATTAATATAAAAATAATTCCAAGACTGATTGTAAACGGAAGAATTGCATGAGTAATAAGATCCTTCATTGTATAAGGTGTATAAATCACCATGTGCCAGTTGACAAGAGACATCGGTGCTAAAAGATATTCACCGTTTCGTGTCTGAGTAAAGATAATCTGATCAGTTTTTGCATTCATCTTCTTTAATTCCGGGAAGATTGAATAAATGCTTGGTTTATCCTTGATGATAGATGAGTCAAATGAACCGGTAACTTCATCTGCATCATTAAAAAGATACATTGTAAATTTCTTATCAAGACCCTCGTACATTGAATCAACAAAATCCTGAATCGGAACACCGGTTCCTGCGACTCCGACCGGTGTACCTTTAGAATCACGCACAACGGCATTTACCCAAAGCATTGTTTTTTTGAGAGAATCATTATAATTGATATTAAAATTATATTCCTCAGTTTCTTTTAAGGTCATGTTGTACCAGTATTCATCAGGATTATCAGGATTAACAACATAAGAATAAGCCATGTCGCTCCAGAACCGATGATCTGTATCACTTACCCAGAAAATAGATTTACTTAAAAAAGAATTCTGAAAAGCACGGAAATTATCAAAAGCAATTGCCTGAAGTTCTTCATCATCAGGATTTTTCATATAAGCAATAATCGAAGGAGTTTTTACCATCTGACGTACAAGAGTAAGCTGCTCATTCATACTCGAAACAAATTCCTGTGTACGTAACTGTGAATTAAGATTCATCTCATCCCTGATCTGAGATGCAAACGATTTTCTTGCAATAACAGCTACAATCAGTAAATCAGCCGCAATCAAAATTATAAAAGAGATAAAAGCGGATAAAAACCTATGACCTTTCTTCATAACAAGACCTCATCAAAACAGAAATAATTCTATTAATAAGAATATTATATTCCTTAAATTTTATGTTGTAAACATTGATTTTTTGAAAAGTCAGATATTTTATACATCTGCATAAAAGTTATAAAAAAGATTGCCGGATCAAGTCCGGCAATGACAAAAATTGTAATTATTATCCAGTTAAAAGAAAAGCCGGCAGCTACCAGCCGACAATCGGAAATCCGTTAAAAAACGAGCCGCAAGGGTCGTTTTAGGATTATCCATAAAAACGGCTCCGAGCGGAATTAATTCCGCGAGTACAAAAACAAAAGATGCCAGTTATTATATTTGTGATTAAGTTAAAAGAAAAGCCGGCATCTACCAGCCTACAATCGGAAATCCGTTAAAAAAAGAGCCGCAAGGTTCGTTTTAGGATTATCCTTGAAAACGGCTCCGAGCAGGATTTATCCTGCGAGCATCAAAACAAAAGATGCCAGTTATTTTTTCGTGATTAAGTTAAAAGAAAAGCCGGCAGCTACCAGCCGATAATAGGAAATCCGTTAAAAAACGAGCCGCAAGGTTCGTTTTAGGATTATCCTTTAAAACGGCTCCGAGCGGAATTAATTCCGCGAGCACCAATACGAAAAATGCCAGTTATTATATTTGTGATTAAGTTAAAAGAAAAGCCGGCAGCTACCAGCCTACAATCGGAAATCCGTTAAAAAACGAGCCGTAAGGGTCGTTTTAGGATTTACCTTGAAAACGGCTCCGAGCAGGATTTATCCTGCGAGCACCAAAACAAAAGATGGCAGTTATTGTATTTGTGATTAAGTTAAAAGAAAAGCCGGCAGCTACCAGCCTACAATCGGAAATCCGTTAAAAAACGAGCCGTAAGGG
>JAFYZU010000014.1 GCA_017548565.1 Treponema sp. | reverse complement strand
TTTATAAATTACCGCATGATTTGAATCAAAAGAATCTTTGTTGTCGGGATTATAAAACAAAACACCATAAGGCCGCTCCAGGCAATTTGTAAACAGCGATGGGAAAAGGTCTTCTTCAATATAATAATTTCTTAAATCCATACAGGCTCCTGTTGTAATTTCCCTAAAGCTCCTTTATCAACAAACTCTTCACCATATACGTTTTGATCTAAATTATAATTTTTTTATATTTCTAAAATTATAATTCCACAGATACAACTTCAGAATATTTACCTTTCATTACTTCAGAATATTCACAATTTCAGATTTCCAGTCGCGGGACCATTTTACATTTTTCATAAAGATGATTGATGTTACACCCTGAACTGAAGCCCAGATCCGGATGATGTCAAGTTCCTTATCGTGCTCTGAAAGTTCAGACTTTTTTTCGTTGAAATAGCATTTACATAAATCCTTTAAAATTCTGTACGGCTTGAAATTGTCTTCATCAGAATTATAATCAAGATTAAGGTGTACATAGCCGCGTGAAAAAAGGAAAGTAAAATATTCAGGGTTATCAATAAAAAAACAGACATAAGCATTACCAAGTTCAATAATCTGTTTTTCTATATCATCCTGCCGGTTAATTGAGTTTTCAAGATAATCAGAAAAAGCATCTTCAACATATTTTTTGATGGCATTAATCATCTCTTCCTTATTCTTAAAATGAGCATAAGGAGCCGCCATACTCACACCGCATTTTTCTGCTAGCTTTCGCATGGACAGGGAATCTTCACCAGAGGTATTAATCATCTTGATTCCCTCTTCTATTAGAGCATTCCGTAAATCTCCGTGATGATATTTATCTGACATGTTCGAGCATTGCCTCTATCACTAAATCATTTTCTTCCCACAAAGGAGAATGTGCTGAATTATAAAAAGTATAGAATTTTTTATCGGGAGCTTCAAGTTTATCAAGCAGTTCCTTTGCAAGAGTCGGCGGACAGGTATAATCATAATAACCGCTGAAAAAATAAACCGGTATCAGACAAGGCTTATCGTCTTCTGCCTGATATTTCCTGTATGCACTTTTTGAAAGAAGTTTTTTTCCTTTCCAATAATTTATTTTTTCACTAAAAGCATAACAATCTGCCGAAAGCTGCTTAAAGAAAATATCCTTTATGTCTGAACGCATTTCTCTTGTAGTAGCACAGCCTGCACTAAGAAGAATTTTTTCCCACTCCCCGCCGATATCCTTTGATTTTTTTATTATGAATTCTCCGGTCTCTGAATAACCTGCAAGCTCATTCATTTTCTTAAGGGCTTTTTTATTTCCGATTTTCTCAAACTCATCCTTCATAAACTTATAACCATCTTCATAACGGCGGAGTCCCGGAGAATAAGCCTGTCCCATTCCAAAATAACAGTAAAAATCTTCTGAGTCAGTCTGTGCAAGATGAAGTCCAAGATGAGTTCCGCTTGAATGAGCCATGAGATAAATCTTTTCCTTGTGATATTTTTCTTTTAAATATGCGGCCACCTTACGTGCATCTGCGGTAAGTCTTTCGAGCGTGATTTCTTCCGGCTTGATTTTTTTATCGTAAGAAAGTCCTTCACCGGGATAATCCCAATAGCAGACTGTAAAATAATCTGCAAGCTTATTGGGATACTGCTTTGCATAAACTTCATTGAGCCATACTTCAGGAACCCCGGGACCTCCCGAAATAAAAAGCAGCACAGGATTATTTTCATTTGTTGAGGTTATATACATTCCGTTTAAGACACCGCTTATTTCAACTCCGAGCTTTCTTGTATTATCAAGACCTTTTGCAATTTCGTCACTTCCGATTTTAAGACTTGCACAACCTGTCATATTCATCACTCCAAAACTAACTAAACAGATATAAAATATTTTACTGATTTTTTTCATCTTTGCTATCTCCATCACATTATCCTAAAAAAGTTTGTCATCGTCTAAACCTATAAATGTATGTCATCCTCGGGCTTGACCCGGGGATCTTCTTTAATTAAAACTTATACATTGCGGAAATGGTGGCGTAAAAACCACCATTGTAATCATCTGTTATTTTTGAATCGTTTATTCTTAAGATCTTTTTTCCGCCGAATGCATATCCGGCACGAAGTGTAAGCGCTGTCATGCTGATTTCACCGTATGCACAGTAATACTGATATTTCAGCGAGTTTTCCATATCAACCCGGAATTTCTTTACATTACTTGCAAAGCCTGCTGAAACACTCACAAGTTCATCGAGCGGCTGCTTCGACAGAGGATACCAACACAGTGCTAAATCATACTGCAGGTCCACAGGCAAATCAAAACCTGCAAGAGAAGCATTTGTACGAATGCGCAGTTTATTTTCCGGGAATAATGTTAGATTAATCATCGGAAGACCTGTCCATTCCATTTCTGTCTGAATATAAGGATTCTTATAACTGAAATAAACCATAGGAAGCGGAACTATAAAAATATCAATACCGCCGATTACAATACCGGTATCAGTCGCCGCAAGCCCTCCTCCAAATACAAGCGTTGTTGAATCATTTTTAATCAATTCACGGCTGTAAAACAAAAGACCCTCAAAGTTTTTATAAGACTCAAAAGGATGAGCGCCTCTGCCGGTAATCTTTAATAGAAAAGTATTTTTACCAAAGCCCATTTTTCCAAATCCACTGAAACCATAAAACTGTTTTTCCTCATAACCTTCAATCCCATTTTTGAAGATGTCCTGTGAATAAGATATGCTTGCGGTTACTGAATCAGGTCCTTCAGAAACATCATCTTCCAGTTTCTGATATTTAAACAGCATTTTGCCGGAAGGACTGAAAAGATAATTATTCTCTCCAAGCCCAAGCATCCCAAAATCCATTATCGGAATTACATTAAATTCAGCAAAAAGATTGAGTGAGAAACAAACTGACAGAATAAAGCTTAAAATAATTTTTCTGTGATTAATTTGCATAATATATACCTTCTTATCTTAACATTGTTAAGTTTATAAGAAGAGTATACGCATTAATCTTAACACTGTCAAGATTCAACAAATCATTTATTCAGCTTCTTTACAATTTACAAGAATTCGCTCCAGCATGCTGTCAAACTGTATGATTTCTTCATCAGAAAATCCTTTGTAAAAAATTTTATTTATCTGATTTGAAACCTTCTGAATATGCATTGCAAATTTCTGTTCCTTTCCTGTAAGCGAAATTAATGTAGAACGTTTGTCTATTTGTGAAGGCTTTCGTTCAATGTATCCGTCGCGCTCCAGTCTGTCGATTATTCCGGTGAGCGTTGATTTGTCCAGGCTTGTTTTTTCGCAGAGAGTTTTGATTGGAACTCCGTCTTTTCCCCACAAGGCAAAAATGATCCGGCCACGAGCACCTTCTAAATCGGCCATGTTGTTTTCGCGTAAGATTTTATTCCAGACTCTGCCGCAAACCTAATGTACCTGCGACAAAAGAGTTCCGCCCTTCGTTTTTTTAATCATGAATTTACGTTTCCAAAAGAATGAGTTTTAGCGTTGTACCAGCCTTCAATTTTTGTAGAGGTAAATTTCAACACAGTGTAATCAGGATCTGTCTTTCCTTTGTGATAATAAATAAACCCGCCTGTCTGCCAGAGATCTTCCTTTAGTACCTGGTCGGTTACTTCTTCGATTGTTCCGCTTGCACAAATTCCCTTGAATTTTTCAGGCTCGCAAAAATAAAGTGCCGCATTGTGATTGTTTCTGATTCTCTGAACTTTTTTGGAAGAAGTGTTTGTTGTAAAATACATGGTTAAAGTTTCGCCTTCAACAAACAAAGTCTTACCCTCAAGTTTTTTAAATTTCTTAGGATTACACAGATTTAACAATGCACGGATTTCAGGCCTGCCTTCTTTATCAACAGTTGCAAGATAAGCTGCTTCTGATTTTTTTATGATTGAAATAACATCTTTCATTTTTGTACACTCCTGAATTTAAATTAGTTTGTATACAAACTATCGCAGATGTTTTAAAAATTGTCAAGGATTAAAGTCACCTTAATTTAAGAAATTGATTTCCATTCTGATAAAGGTGTTTTTAATCCTTACAATATGTTACCTTAACTCCAGAGCTCTTTTAATCTGTAAATCTTCAGTTTCGGAAACATTAATTATCAGATTTTCGTTTGCTGGAATTATACCTTTTCCTTCCGGTATTGTACCGTTAGGTGCACAAACCTTCTGAACAGAAACTGAATAACGCCAGCCGTTAGCAAGACATCGTTCAAGTGAAAGAGAAAATACTCCGCAGGTATGATTTCCAATCTGAATAACATGTGGCTGTGAAGTAAGTGCCATAGTAAATTCTTCGCCAGCGCTCATTGTCTGTGCGTTGGTCAAAAGAAATACAGGTTTTGTATATTGCCATTTTCCTTTCTTCTTTATTTCAAGTTCAACACCTTTACCAAAATCATTTTCTCCTTTGCCGTTTTTAGTACGCGAAATTGCATAAACCTTATTTTTTGCACAGAAACGTCCCGATATTGTCGTAACATTTCCTGTAAGCCCGCCGCGGTTTCCACGAACATCAAGAATAATACAGTTTGTATCTTTAAGCGCTTCAAGTGCAATGTCAATTTCATCTGCCCAATCCTGTGACTGATTTATACCCGTCTGCCCGCTCGAAAAAGAAGCAATATGAATATAGCCGGTTGAAGAATCATTCTTTATTTTTCCATAAGTGATGATATTGTTGCCGCACTTTTTAGGTGAATCAATATAAGTTTCACAAACTTTCTCAAGCGAAAAAATATCGGGAGTAACATTGTCTTCGCCGGAATTAAGGCTGCCGATTGGACTTTTTACATAAACGTGAGAATCCTTCAACGGATAAAGAAGAGTTTTAAGCACGTCCAGAAATTCTCTGTCACTCATATCATCCTTAATCAAAGGACGGCAGGTTTGATATTGTGTATTCCAATCAACTCCACGCACTTTAAAAAGCGCATAGGTTTCGTCGTAATCATTCCATAGTGAATCAAACATTTGGGTATAAGAAAGCTCTGCTGTTTTTCCATAAAAGAATGAACAGCTTTCAAAAAAACAAAATCCAACAATAACAAAAATCACAGACAATAATTTATTGTTTCTCATTTTAAAATCTCCTGTAAAAGTGAATATCTATCTTGTGTTTTTCTAAAAGCTTGCAATTGCAAATACTTTTAAATCCACATCAACAAAATAAAATGGTTTTTCTTTTGGTACTGCAATCCGCACATATTCAAAATCCGTACCAAGTCCGATACTAAAGTTTTCAGATGCTTTTACTTTATAATCAACATTCAAAAGGATTGACTGATAGTTATGAATACTCAAAAAATTTCCGAGCGTCAAAATCTTTAAGAAATCTTCTTCTGCATATTTCATCAAAAGCGCATCACAGCCGGCATAAGACGGACGAACTCCATATCCCAAAACAGGAATAGATGCATTAAAACTCAAGGAATTCCTCTCATCAATTGTATAATTTCCATACGCACATGGCCCGATAGAAAACAGTCCTGTAATGGAAGGATAATGTTCAAACTGCATGAACACATCGCATGAAAAGTTTCCCCCGACATATAAATCCAATTTATCCGTTCTAAGAGACTTATAAACTAAATCATACTTCAGCTGGATTTTGTGAAACGAAAGATTACTGTTAAAAGCTTCATAATAGTTTTCGCCGGTAACTGGATCATAATTACGGTAAACCACTGCAGTATCTGTCATAGCAGAACTTGGTGAATCAAAAAAATAATCTGCGGTAATTACATGAAGAAAATCACCGGAAAAGATTCTGGTACCAAGCTGGAACCTCGGGCACAAAAGAAACTCTGAAATATTGGCAAAGGTTGTTTCTTTATAACAGCCGAAATTCCAGGCAAGACCAAGATTTAATTCAACCTGAGTTTTTTTCTGCGGTTCAGCATTTTCACAATAAAGAGGTGTGAACCCTCCCGTCAAAATCATTGCAAATATAACTGCAATCAATTTACCATGTCTGCCTTTTGCAGCAGATTTGTTTTTCAAAATAGTTATCATCATGCGTATAACAATACATCACTAAAAGGAGGAATAAAATCAGGGAAAGCACTAGATTTTTACAAAAAGAAAGAATTAGGGAAAACCCTTACCAGTTTATTGATTCTGACTGCTTTGAAGACGTGAAAAAAGCTCCAGACGATTCTTTACACCAACCTTACGATAAATATTTGCAAGGTGCGCTTCGATGGTTTTTTCACTCACAAACAGAGTTTCTGCAAGCTCACGATTCGATTTTCCATCCAGAAGAGCGGTGATAATTTCCTGCTCACGTTTTGTAATCGAAAAATCTTTTATAAATGCCACAGAAAGTGTTTTTTCATTTTTAACAATAGGAGAAGAAAAATAAAAACGATAAAAAATGTGATAAATCAAAATGGAAACGAAAATGATAAAAATATACGGCACATCATGAACGATAAACGACAGACTGATATTTAAAATGGCAAGAACCAGAAAAATCCATTTTTCTTTCCGGAAAATACCGGTGTCAATTCTCCTGCAGAAAATCAAAGCGATGATAATAGAAAATGCAGACGGAATCCAGATGCCAATAAGATTAAGGATAAACGAAGGCTTTTCAATCTGCGGAACAAATGCACAGGCTACGCCAAAAATAAACACTGCTGCAGGCCACAAAAAAATGATTTTCCTGATTCGGGCCCGCGGGTTTGTACGGATTAAATCAAATGCAAAATTCAAAATTCCAAACGAAAAGCAGAAAGAAAGCACTGCACCAAAAACACACAGAAATATCCTGCTTGAAATCTGCTCATGAATTAAAACATAAAGCGAATTAGCGCTGATCAGAAAAAAAGACAGAACAATCATAAGAACATGCAGAAAAAAGTTCTTCCTGAATCTGAAAAAGAACATGAGGGAAACAACAACTGTTGCAAAAGAGAACAGACACGATGTAAATAAAATTATTTCTTCCATAAGAATTTCAGTATAAGCGATGATTGTTAAAATCTCTAGTCCTAAAACAAATCAAGCATTGAATCAAGGTAAATTGCTTCACGAACTTCCAGCTGATGTTCTGATTTTGTCATGTAATACAAAAGAAATTCAAGGACAATTGCACTTCCAAGACCACGTCCTTCGAGCTTGAAGTTTGTAAAGCCCATTGGAAGATATGTTTCTAAAATATCCTGAACTCCGATAAAGGAAGGATTTTTCTTTGCAAGTGAAAAACGATATCCTCCGGAAGCATCTGAAGATGTACATATGTTTTCAGGAATATCATCAACATCTTCGCCCAGATTTTTACGGCTTACATTTTCATAGCAAGACTTGCGATTTTCACAGTTGAAGTCGCAGCATTCATTGCATAAGAATTCAACCTTGTCTTTTTGTGCCTTCGTGAGGGCGGAAAGACGGGAAAAGTTTTTATTCAACCGGAAATCAGGAACAACAAACTTAAAGTCAGGGCGGTTCAGTTCTGCTTCAAAATCAGAAAAATCTGTAAGCACCTTTGTTGTAGAAGAAATAAGATAAAGTTCTGGATATTTTGATTTCAGATAATCTGCAAGTAATTCTGAATGAACGATTACTCCGGCAGACACCTTTGTATCTGCAAACTTTCTGCAAAGCTCATTACACTTTTTATCCGCAAGATGCTCTTCGCAAAGCAACGAATTACTGAAGGTCAGTCTTGCCGAAATATCAAACTTATTCACAAGCGCAATTACATCATCAACATAAGCATCGCCAAACGCTGCCCTGCCCCCGTTCCAAAGACAGTCCCCCGGAGCACCATAAATAGAACCAATGTCACACCATTGGTAAAACCAGTCGCGGTGTTCATGCCACAAAGACAGGAAACCCTTGTATAGTTCATAAAACTCAAAGAGGCCGGGAAGATGATAATGTACAATAGAGTTTGAATTCATTTGAAGCATTTTTTTCTCGTGAATAAACCAAGGAACCTGTTTGAACATCTTACTTAAGCTTCTTCCCCATTTCCAGCCGCATGTTGTGCTCTTGTGGGCCGCGGTTGGAATAACAGTATCTGTCAAAGCCTATAATTTCAAAACCGTGCTTTTTGTAAAAAGAAATTGCCTTGTAATTGAAGGTCTGAGTTTCGAGTATAACCATCCTTGCACCGCTTTTGACAGCGTCCTTCAAAATAGTTTCCATGAGCTTTGTACCAATGCCGCTCCTTCTGTTAGCCTGGTCAAACACGCAGATATTTGCAATTACAAAGCGGTTGTTCCACTTTTCCAGAAAGCCTTCAACCATGCCTAAAAACTTTTCGCCTTCAAAAGCCCCGTATGCAACAGGTTCATCCAGCCAGTCTTGAAGCAGGTCTTCGGTAATAGACATTCGAAGAGGCTCTTCGCTCATCACCCATTTAATTTCAAAGCTTTCATCATCGTCAGAGTCTGCCCTGCGCTCAATAGAAAGATACCTGTCCGAAAGAATTTCCGCCTGATATTTCTGCCCTTTGTATTTGTTGTAATCTAATTCTTTGATTGTCATTTTTTCATAATATCATACAAAATCTTTCTTGATAATCCGTCATTCTGTTGTACAATTAAAATATGAAAGTTTACAGAAATGACAAAAACGGACAAAAAATTATTGAAACATACAACAAGCTTCTGGCTGCGTGGGGTTGTGACAAAACTGAAAAAGATATAAACACCACTTACGGAACGACGCATGTAATTGAATGCGGAGATCCGTCGCTAAAACCGCTCGTTCTTTTTCACGGAGTTGGCGATGACTCTGCACTTATGTGGATTTTTAATGCAAAATATTTGAGCCAGTATTTTCATATTTTTGCAATTGATACGATTGGTGGACCTGGTAAGAGCAGACCTAACCAAAACTACAACAAGGATTTTGATGATATCCGCTGGATTGACGAAACGCTTGCAGGGCTTGGCATAGACAAAGCCTTTTTCACAGGAGTTTCAAACGGGGCTTACCTTGTAAAATATTACACCATAAAACGGCCTGAAAAAGTAATAAAAGGAATCTGTATTTCGAGTGCTGTTCCAACTGTCAATGCCGGCAAAAAAAAAGGTTCTTTCAAAACCATGATGAAAATCTTTTTGCCCGAAGCGCTTTTCCCAACAGACAAAAATGTAGACAAGCTTATCAAAAAGCTCAGCGGAAAGCATTATGACGTTTTTACAAACAACAAGGATATTATGGAGCATTATAAATATCTTCTGCGTGGCTTTAATAACATGGCAATGGGCTTTCACAAGGTAAGACCTTTTACTCTGGAAGAAGTTGATAAAATCAGAGACAAGGTTGTTTTCTTAGTTGGGAACGAAGACCCCTTCCAGAAGCTCGGTGGCCGCGAAACGCTCATAGAAAATCACATGAATGTAACCTTCTACGATGACGCAGGTCACGGCCTGAACCACGAGCTTGCAGAAGAAATAAATTTGAAAATTAAGGAAGAGTTGGAAAATATATAAAGATTGCCGTGTCAAGCACGGCAATGACAACTACTTCCTCTTCACCGGAATCCAGATTGCACAATGATAATCTGAAGCGGTCGGGTCGCCGTCTCCGTACCACTCAATGTTTGCACGGCCCGGGAACTCAAAGTCAGGGTTACCCGGCATCCACTCTTTCCAAATTTTTGTGTTTACATCCTGAAGTGCTTTTGGGCACGGACCATAACAGTCGAATATAGCCCATTCAAAATCTGGAAGTTCACAAACACTCATGCCCTTTGGAACTTCGCCGCCTTTGTAAATGCCCGCAACAAAATAACGGAACTTGCCGCTGCCAACATCATCAACACAAACTCCGTACTCGCCGATGTTGTTTTCTACGATTGCTTTTTCATACTCGTTGGAAGGAGCTTCTCCACCCCAGACGCGTGCTGCATATTTTTCGCGAATCTCATCCCAGAACTTTGGAATTTCAATATAAGAATTTTCGTTGTCAAATTCGCGGGCAAAACCAATTACCTTAAAGCCTGCCATCTTTTTAATTTTGTAATCCATCTGATTACCTCCGTGAATAGAAATTTCAATTTTCAGAGGAAGAAATGGTTTTACCATAGAGCCCTGGCGCACTTCGGAGGGGCTGGCCCCATGAAAGCGCGAAAAAGCTTTTGTAAAACTTTCTGGAGTTTCATAGCAGTATTTAAAAGCAATGTCGATTATTTTTTCATCAGTTTTCTGAAGGTCCAGCGCCGCCTGGTACAAACGTCGGTTTCTGATATATTCACCCAAGCCATACCCGGTCATCAGCGAAAAACCTTTTTGAAAAAAGAATGAGGACATAAACACCTGGTCGGCAACATCCTGCGCAGTGATGTTTTCTACCAGATGTTCTTCCATGTAATCAATTGCCTTTCGAATACTTGTAAGCCACTCCAACTTTTGCTTCCTCCTGAAACATTGTTGATTTTATTCTACGCGGAGTTTCACCAGAAATCTTGTCAATTATTGTTCAGTTTTGTCTTATTAAAAGTACAGTATTTTGAGGGATCTTCACTATAAATCAATTATACCATATCATTTTTATTCTATAAACTCTGTTTTCATTTTTCACGGAATGTGATATATTTACTCATAATTTATGGAAGAAAAAGCACAAATTAATGATATAAACCGTGAGTTTTATGATTTCCGCTACGAAGAATCTGAAAAAGATTTTTACCGTATAGAAAGTGGACTCACTGCAGATATAGTAAAAAAAATCAGCGAAGAAAAAGACGACCCTCAATGGATGCGTGAATTCCGCTTAAAATCACTCGAAACCTATAACCAGCTGCGTGTTCCAAAATGGGGACCTTCAATTGACGGACTTCATGTAGAAAACATCGCAACTTATGTACGCCCAAAAACACAGATGAGTGGAAACTGGGAAGATGTTCCACAGGATATTAAAGACACTTTTGAAAAATTAGGAATACCCGAAGCAGAACGAAAATCTCTTGCAGGTGTTGGTGCTCAATATGATTCTGAACTTGTTTATCATAATGTTCAGGAAGAAGTTGCTAAGCAGGGAGTTGTTTATTTAGGTTTTGAAGAAGCTTTAAAATCGCCAGAATGGGGACCGATGGTTCAGCAGTATTTTATGACACTCATTACCCCACGCGACCACAAGTTTGCTGCCCTTCATGGCGCTGTCTGGTCAGGGGGTTCCTTTGTTTATGTTCCAAAAGGCATTCATTTAAGCTTTCCTCTTCAGTCATATTTCCGTCTTAATGCACGTGGAGCCGGACAATTTGAACACACACTGATTATTGTAGATGAAGGCGCTGATCTTCATTTTATCGAAGGTTGTTCTGCTCCAAAATATAATGAAGCAAATCTTCACGCTGGTGCAGTTGAACTTTTTGTAAAGAAGGGTGCTCACCTGCGCTACTCTACTATAGAAAACTGGTCAAAGAATATGTATAACCTTAACACCAAACGTGCTCGTGTTGAAGAAGGCGGCTCCATTGAATGGGTAAGCGGTTCTTTTGGTTCTCATATTTCGTATTTGTATCCGGAAAGCGATTTAGTTGGTCGTGCAGCGAAAGCAGAGTTTACAGGAATAACCTTTGCAGGAGCTGGTCAAAATCTTGATACTGGTGCAAAAATGGTTCACCTTGCGCCAGACACAACAAGCCTTATTTCTACAAAATCAATTTCAAAAGGTGGCGGTGCAAGTATTTACCGTTCTGCAGTTTATATAGATAAAAATGCAAAAGGTTCTAAAACAAGCGTAAGCTGCGAAAGTCTTATGCTCGATTCAGAAAGCCGTAGTGATACAATTCCAGCAATGGTAATTAAAACTGACGAATGCGATGTAGGTCATGAAGCAAAAATCGGCCGCATTTCAAACGATGCAATTTTCTATTTAATGTCGCGCGGTATTCCCGAAGACGAAGCCCGCAGCATGATTGTAAGCGGTTTTGCAAATCCTGTAAGCAAAGAACTGCCACTAGAATATGCAGTCGAGATGAACAATCTTATCAGATTAGAGATGAAGGGGAACATGTGATGGAAAAACAAATAGACATAAACCCAATTCCATATCTAACATGGACCTGGCTCAAAATAAATAAAGACTCTGTAACCTACGATTTTTCTTTAGAAGAAAACAACGGTACCGATCAGCAGATTCCAGACGGAGTTTCTGTAACAAGCGGAAAAAAAGTTGAAACTAGGCTTCATGAACCGGAAAACTCAATTGGAGAAGAAGCCGTTGAACTTATTACTGATGCAACCACCGGAAAGATTTACACTTTTGAAAAAGGCGAAGCCGGCGACGACACAAAGCCTCTTATAATCAGAATCAATGTTGATTCAAACTGTGCTACACATAATATAATTCATGCAAAAGCAGGAACTAACTGCAATGTAATAATTGTTTATGAGGGTGGCTTCTCGACCCCTTCGACAAGCTCAGTAATTACAAAAATCTATGCAGAAGAAAATGCACAGGTTCATATTTCAAAAGTGCAGCTCTGCGACAATTCTGTAAATCAGATTGATGACACTCAGATAGTCTGCGGTGACAATGCAAAAGTTACATTTACCCAAATTGAACTTGGCGGTTCGCATATTAATAACAGTTTCCATGCAACGCTTGAAGGCTATCAGTCTAAGTTTGAATCAGACACCGCTTACATCTGCAAGGACACCCAATACATAGATATGAATCAGACTGTTGTACATACAGGAAAGAAAACCAATTGCAACATGAAAACAGACGGCACTGTAAAAGATAATACAACAAAAACATATCGCGGAACAATTGATATGCGCAAGGGCTGCTGTGGTTCAAAAGGCAATGAAATGGAAACTACTCTCCTGCTCTCACCTGCAGCAGTTGTAAAAGCAGCTCCAATCATTCTTTGTGGTGAAGAAGATATTTCTGCCGAACATGGTTCAACAATAGGTAAACTTTCTAAAGAAATGCTTTTTTACATGAACAGCCGCGGAATTGACCAGAAAACTGCAGAAGCAATGTTAACTCGTGCAAAAATCACAGCTTGTGCAACAAATATTCCTGATGAAACAATACGCACAGAAATAAATGAATGGTTAAACAAAGAACTTGCTGAAGAATAATTATTGCAAATCTTATGAAAAATTATTAGAATAGAACAGTTTTACATATAAGTTTAATAGGTTATACAAATGAATAAATATAGAAAAGACTTCCCTTTCTTCAAAGCCATAGATGAAAAAAACTCTGAAGAAAACCGTGACCTCATATACTTTGATACAGCCGCAACAGCTCAACGCCCTTTTATTGTACTAAATGCAATGACTCACTTTTATGCTACAGAAAATGCAAACCCTCTGCGTGGTCTCTACTCGCTCAGTGAACGTGCAACCATGGCCTACGAAAACGCACGTAAGACTGTTGCAGATTTTATAAATGCCAAACATGCACAAGAAATTGTATTTACCCGAAATGCTTCAGAAAGTTTAAACCTTGTTGCCTACAGCTGGGGACTCACAAATCTAAAAGCAGGCGATGAAATTTGTATTACAATAATGGAACATCACTCAAATATTGTTCCCTGGCAGATGGTTTGTGAACGTACCGGAGCAAAACTTGTTTTTATGGAATGCGACAAGGAAACAGGAATTATCAGCAAGGAAGAAATCGCTGCAAAAATAAACGAGCGTACAAAAATTGTTTCTGTAGTACATGTAAGTAATGTACTTGGAGTAACAAACCCTGTTAAGGAAATTGCAAAAGCAGCACACTCCGTTGGAGCAATATTTATTGTTGACGGTGCGCAATCAGCCCCTCACATGAAGGTAGATGTTCAGGACATAGATGCAGATTTTTTTGCAATGAGTGCACACAAACTTTGTGGACC
>JAFYZU010000013.1 GCA_017548565.1 Treponema sp. | reverse complement strand
TTCTGGAAAAATGGTGAAGTAAGAATTTCAATTCTTGGATTCGAAAATCAGACAGTTCAAGATTATAACATGCCACTACGAGTAATAGGTTACGATGGCGCTTCTTACAAAATGCAGGTAAATGACAAAAACCTTAAGAAGAAATATCCGGTTGCAACTCTTGTACTCTATTTTGGAACAGAGAAAAAATGGACAGCTCCAAAGAGTCTACTAGGTTGCTTTAAAGTTCCAGATGAACTTAAACCATTTGTAAGTGATTATAAAATTAATGTGTTTAACATTGCCTGGCTTAGTAAAGAAACTGTTGATATGTTCCAGAGTGATTTTAAATTTGTTGCCCAATATTTTCGTGCTAAAAGATTGAACAAAAATTATATTCCGACTGAAGAAGAAATAAAGCATGCAGATGAATTGTTCAAAATGTTTACAGCATTAACAGGTGACAAATTTTTCGAAATGGCTTATAATGAAGTTATCTCATATAAGAAAGGAGGTATTACTATGTGCGATATTGTACAAGGTTTCGTTCAGGAAGGTCGTGATCAAGAAAAAGCTGAACTCGTTAGAAAAATGCTCGATACTAAGTTTGCAACTGAGCAGCAGATAGCAGACCTTCTTAAGATTTCTGTAAAAGAAGTCAAAAAAATTGCAGCTAAAGTACCTGTAGAAGCTTAAACTACAAGGTCTCAATTTATCAACAAGGCGTGGTATTTCCACGCCTTATTTTTTTTCTGTGTCAATTTTTCGTACAGCTTAAAAAGTTCGGCTACACATTTGCTTTCAGATTTTATGATATCCTGAGTAAAACCATAGGCCTGGCAAACGGCAAGATCATTAGCGCGATGGGCCTGACGTAATTCTGGAGGCATTACTGTTTCATCATAAAGATCTGCGAGAGAACTTTCTGGATATTTTGCACGGGCGTCTAATATAGTCTGAGCAGTTTGTTCTATCTTCTTTTTTTGTTCTTCTGATGGATTTGGCCATGGGAAGTTGTTGTAGACGATTGTGTTGGAATAACTATAATCGCTTTTTAATCTGCCACAGACAGCACGCATCCAGGCATTATGAACATTACTTGTCATAATACCAAAATGATATAAAGAAGCACCTTGCATTGTAAACAATTTATCACCTGGGATTATTTCTTTTGAAAGATAATCTATTGGAATGTATCTTCTGTTTTCTGATCCATCTGTATTAAAAAGAATGACAGCTATGGAAGCTGGAGTCTGGGCAATAGAAAAATGCCACCAGCAGCATTGGGATCTAACGCTTGACAACTTTCAATGTTGTCTTGCAAATCTTGAAATGGATTTTTAATTATACAGAGTTGTAGACATTATTAGGGATAAGATTGATCAAATATTGGTAAAAAACCTGGCTCATAATTTGCATGCCATCCAGCAATCGAAAACGCTTTTACCCAACCAGTTAATCCGATCCCTGATTTAATTAATACCCACATTTCGTCCCCAAATTTCCAAGAACCATCGGGGTTGCCCTTTACCCCAATTACTTCAACTTTAGTATTTACTGCAATATTTGCAACTATATCCGAATTTTCTTTTGGTTCTTGTAAAATACTAAAAGCAGACTTTGTGTTCTGTTCTAACCCTACATAATAAAATACCTGTGGAATTCTTAGTATTGTACCTTTAGTTATTTGATATTTTTCAATCGAACTTACCTTATATGGATAGAATTGCTTATCTATATAAATATTACTAGAATCAGTAATAATAACTTTTCTACCTCGTTCAGATATTATTATTGATCCATCTGAAGAAATCCATATATCATTAATACCAGAATGTACGTGCTCAACACATAAAAAAGTATTTTCCAAATTCCTAAATTTCAATATTCTTCCTTCAATTCTTTTTTCTTCAGGTAATAGTTCAACAATGTTTTCTGAATAATAAAAGGTAAATGTTGACTGATAGGTAAATGTCTTTAGTGTTGGATATAATTTAAGAATTTCATTATCTGCAGGAAATGAAAAACATTTAAGACAACAAAATAAGCATATCAGAAAAATAATAATTCTTTTCATTTTTCCTCCTAAAAAAAGGCAGGCCAATGCGCCTGTCGTCATAACAATATTTTAAACCGCACAGGCCTTGAACCTGTGTCGGCTTTGAAAACTGTGTTATGCTTTATATTATACTGCTGATGGATTTTCTCTTCCATCAACAATTTTATTTTTCCATTTTCTGAATTATTTCTACAAGCTTCTGCCGATGAGCAGGCAAAATAATTTGAGCTGATGACTTTCCTTCATCTGTGTACCAGACCTGTTTTTCAAAATATTTTGATAAATCTTCACTCTTAAAATGGACACCATAAAGAGCAAAAATTGTATTTCTTAATATACGTAAATCAGCTTTACTTAATTTTGGAAGAATTTCATCTACATATTTTCCGTATTCATCATAAGTGTATCCGTTTATTGCCATTGCATAAAAATCAGGATCTCCCCAAGTACGTTGAATTTGGAATACTACTGTATATTCTTTGCAGGCAAAATAATAATAAATATTACCACCAAAGCCAACATACCAACTTGTTGAAATATAATCATCTTCACTTTGCTTATATTTTTTATATCCTTCAAATTTTTCAAGTACAATACGAATTCCGTCAGGATTTACAATGCACAATGATGTATCTTCAAATTCTAGATATAATTGATAACCATATCCTTGTTGATCATATTGAATTAAGTCGTCATAAATATAAGGAGAATTTTTCCCATAAAGTTTTTCTCTTATTTTCGTCGTAGTATAAAAAGTTTTCCCCCAGACAAGAATTTTTGCATTTTCAAACTCATTCTTTAAATCAAGTTCTTCTGCTCTTTTTAAACTTACTGAATATTTCTCTGAATCATATTCTTTCAAATATTCTACAGCTTCTGTATTTGTATAAATTTTTCCTTTTGTGTCTATTGCTCCAGGGATTCCATCTTTATTTATAAAATAAATGATTTTTCCATCATCTTTTTTTAGAATGAAACTAAAACCACTTTCAATATTATGAACAGATTTTCTTGAACTGCTACCTTTAATATTTGTCGTATCAAAAAATAATTCTGGATTGATTATATATGATAAAAAACTATCACTTGTACCCCAATAGATATCAGAATACCCATTATCCCAATATACATTAACTACATTAAATAAAACTGCTGCTCCGCATGGTGCATTTCCATTCTTCTCAATTATGCAATTTTCTTTATTCTTGAAATCAATAAAATAATATTTATCCAAAAAAGGATTTATACAAACAGCCTTATCATCGACTTCATCAAAATAAAAGCCCTCTGGAGAAATCTCAAATCCTCCTCCTGGATACGTTTTTGATTTTAATTCGTGTAATACATAAATTTTTTTTGAAGTTTGAGAATATAAATTCATGAGTATTAAAAAATATAAAAATACAATAATAATCTTTTTCATCTTTTTCACTCCTTATTTTAATATATAAGCATAACAACTGCTTAAACCGTAAAAACGGTTCTGCCAACGGCAGAATTGGCGCAAGAGTTGCGGTGGCGTAAAGCCACGAAAAGCAACTTTTTTGACAAAGTTTTTATTGGCTTTGAAGCTTTGTTATGTGATTATTGTTTATATTTATCAAAAACAGCTTCAGGTGATTCGCCTCGTTCTGCGGCTTGAATCATTTCAATTAGTATTTTTTCTTCTTTACTCATCTTTATCGAACTTTGAGTTACAGAATCGTCAGGCCAATAAGTAATTGAAGTATTAAAAAAATCATTTAATGTTGAATCATTAAAAATGTACCCATTTTTAGCGTAAAAAGCATTACGGAACAAACGTAGTTCTTCTTTGCTGGATTTTTTTATATATTCTAGTAAATCTTCATAACGATCATGAAGCCAATCATATTTTAATTCCTCAGAGACTATTTTTGCAGCAGTTATAAACTGATAAATATATTCAGTTGCAGAAGAAACTTTTTCATTGCTGTTATAAATACTTGGTAATGTAGGTGCACCAGACCCACCGCCATAACCATTAAAAAAGTTAATACACCATATCGTATTATAAGAATTGCGTTTATCTGTTGAATAATAAATGCTGCCTGATTTTAAGAAATATGAATTACCCTCTCGTTTCCCTTTCCCAATTAATTTTGCATTTTTTCCATCAAATGAAATAATATCATTATAAAGAGAAATAAACATTTCTTCTGAATAACTGTCAGATACATTCCAATTTTTTATAAAATAATTCGATATCTCACAATAATGTTGTCCAGAAATTTCACGGCCACTATGTTCTATAACGTATTTTATTTTAAAATATCCTGAAGGAACTGTCATCTCAAATAAATATTTATCACCATCTTGATAAATATCTTTAACAGTTTTTACAGGCTTATCATTAATATAGACAGAAATACAATCTTCTTCTAACTTCCATGATGTTGAATCATAAAAGTTTATATATACAAAAGTACATACTGTAGATTCTTTCACATTTACTACATCAAGGATTACTTCACTTTTGAAATCCTCTTTGCTTCCTTGAGAAATATTTATAGTTTTCTTTTGAAGAATAAAAGAGTCTTTACACAAATCATCAGGGTAAATCAAATTACAAGGTGTTGAATGTCCTTGTGCAAAGCAAAAACTACCAATTGCAATTAAGATTAAAAATATAAAACTCTTTCTTTTCATTTTTCTCCCAAGCGCCCCAGTGCGGGCGTCCACATAACAATATTTTAAACCGCAGGCAGCTTGACTGCCTGTCGGCTTTTAAAACTGTGTTATACGAAATTTCTAATATTCTAGTTTGTTTATTAAAATAGAATCTGATTTTACTATTTCTGATGTTTCTTTATTTACTATATCAAAGAAAAGCTTTTGTTCATCATTTTCATTAGTTATTTTAGTTAGTTTTATTTCTTCATTTTCATTTTTAGAATATCCATACTCTTCATTATTGAAACATGTCACCATATTAAATACATCATTTTCTTTCCAGATATAGAAAATTTGTTCTTTATATAATGGTACTGAAGTTCCATAATCCTTGTTTACATATTCCATGGTTACTAGAAAATCATTTTCATTAATATCAATTACTTTTATAGAATCGTGTAGTAATTTATAACCCCACCGAGATTCTTTATCACCTTCAAAGTATACCTTATAAAATTTTGAATTATCTTTTAAGTAAATCCTATCTTCGTTATCCAAAACTAAAAGTTCCCGATTACCAAAAGTTTTTATAATACCTTTTTGATTTGGTTTATAAAATTCCATCTTTGAGTTATATTGATATTCTTTTTCATTATAGGATTTTTTTTCTTCATCATAAGAGAAAACATGTCGGTGATTATATGGACGATAATCTATTGTAATTTCTTTATTGCTATTATCAAAAATAATATTTTCAGCAAAAGCATCTTCTTCAGGACCGCCTTTCATATGAACTTGACACTCAAGAATATTTTCATATCCAACATCATTCAAACGAATTGCAAGCATATCTTTACCAAACATTTCTCTTATTACAAAAAGATATTCGTCTATTCCATCATTATCAATATCACCTTTTACAACTGGAACTTTTGTACTTAAAAAATCATATATTATGAGTGGATTTTCTTTGTTTTTTTCTAATTCATAAACAGAATATCCGCCTGAGAAGATTACTTTTTTATTATTTGAATCTGCTAATATTATATCATAACTATAGAAAGCACCAAAAGCTCTATCTTCTTTCACGTCTCCCTTTAATAACATATATAAAGTAAACTCACTGCATCTATATATCAGAACTTCTTCATTTATAGAAACGTTTACTTCCTTAGGATATTCAACAATTTCTATATCTGTAAATAACGAATTTTCAGATTCAAGACCATTAAATTCTTCTGTTTTTAAGAGTTCGGTTTCCTGTCCTAACTCAAGGCTTACTCTTTCCGGAAATGCGATAAGCTCTGGTATTTCAGCCGGAATAAATCCTTCTTCAGTATCCTCTTCTTCAGAACTTGTAGCCTCGATTGTTTCTTCTCCTGAACTTATTACTTCACCAGTCTCTTCAGAAAATTTTTCGCTTTCTGACAGATTTCTCGCTTTCTTACTGCAAGATGTAAAAAGCAGACAAGAAGCCAATGCTAGTAATAATATCTTTTTCATATTTTTCCTCTTAAGCGCCCCAGTGCGGGCGTCCACATAACTACGCGCTTAAACGGTTTTGCGGCTTGACCGCAAAATCCGATTTGAAGCGCATGTTATGACCTGCACATACAGTAAAGCTACCTTCACGCCGTAAAGGCGTGGAAAGCCTTATATTCTTACTACAAAAATATTGCTTTTAGCGCCGTAAAGGCGCGTACATATAGCACATACCAGGAACGCTACAATTGCGCGAAAGCGCACAAAGCAATAACCCTTACAAAAGATTATACAATAATTTCCCGTAAAATAAAGCATAATTAGCGCCGCCCAGGCGCACAGAAGGCTTTCCCATACAGGAAACCATAAATTTAAAAATCAAGGAGCCCAGATAGGCATAACATTAATTATATGTATCCTATATAAGAATTTTATCCTGACAAAAAGTATCAGTATAAAATATTTATATAGATACTTATCTACTTATAATACCACAGAATAATTGATTTTGATAGAATTTTATACAGATTGTTATAGTTTAAATATTTATGAACTATTTCAGCTTTAATTCCCCCGTGCCCCCTAGTGAGCTTCTTGAGTAAAATGCGCACTTAATCGCAAAACTGTGTAAGCTCTTAAAATCATAAAAGTTCATATAATGTGCACTTTAGTGGAGTAAAAGTAATGTTAATTTCATCAATCTGCTCTTTCATCCATTGATATTCTTTTTTGTTAGAAATCACTTCAATTCCAGCTGCAGCAAGTTTATCAAGAATGTAATTCTGTTTGATTTCTTCTTTAGTTTCTGCATAGTGTTCATTTGATTGTTCTTTTTATTCGAAATTTTTTACGTTCAATTATTTCAGAAGAACTTGATTTTTCCGTATTTTGTACTATACTTTGATTAACCGTTGTTGACGATGCCCTCAACGTAGTAGAGGAGGCACTTATTCTAAGTGTCTGTATTGTGGGAGCGACGCCCACCGCAACAACGGTATTTCTATCTTCTGAGAAAGAACATTTTCTTATTATCGTTGTAAAAGTGCAACTTTGCACTCTTATTCGAGCGAAGCGAGTAGTATTGGAGATTGTCTTTGCCAATCTCAGTGTACGCCACACTGACACCGACAAAAGTGCAAGCCTTTTATCAGTGTCGTTTTGGCGCTCTTCGCATTCGCTCGACCCTCACTGCGTTCGGGCAAAAAACTACGTTTTCTGGACTTTCCTAGAGGGGGCATTTTGGTTGCCCCCTCAAAAAATGCAACGTTGCACTGCCAGTCACGCCTCAAAAGGCGGACAAAATGGCAGTACAATTTATGCATTTTTTTCACCCCTTCAGAACGAGCATGTAAAAAGCTTCCAAACTCCCTCCGATGGATTTTGTTATCTTGTTATTGCTCGTTCTCTTCTACGTTCGAGTTCTAACATACGTTCTCTTGTAAGTGTTTTAGCTTTATCAAAATATCGTTCATAAAACTCGAACTTGTTTTCTTTTGTATTTGCAACTTCGGAAAAAGTTTTTTTACCCAGCTTCTTGGTTTCGTCTATGGCTTTTTGAATATTATCAACTGGAGTATCTCTAAGCATATCTGCAAAATCACTTTCGCCATAATTGTATTCACAAACGATGTTTCTTCCTTCAGAATAAAAGCGTTTATGCCCAAAAAGTCTTTCATTTAATTCATCAAGTTTCTTATCATATGCTTGTTTAACTTTTGTAATTACAGCGGTAATTCCTTTTTTGACTTTATTATATAACTCTACTATAGCATTTGGTTTATGACGATTAGAGTTGTACTCTTCAAATGAAGTTTTAATCCAGGAATCACTATCTTTGATTTGTTCAGATGCTTCCTTCCAGTTTTCAATTTCAGTTATTTTTGAACGGTTTTCTAAATTGAAAATATCTATTTGTTTCTGGTTCTCATCTAAGAGTTGTTGCATTTGATTCTGAGCATTAACGGCATCACTTTTTTCTTTCTGTGCCTGATTCAAAGTTTCAACTGCATGAGTTTCTTTTTTATTAGCAGATTCAAGCTTTTCATCAGCAAGTTTTTCACGATTTTTAATTTTGTTTTCATCTATCTGTAAAGAAAGCTCTCTCTGAGTGATAGAATCCTCTCTATCGGAAAGTTCCATTTCTTTTTTAAGAAGAGGGGCTTCTCCTTGTTGAATTCTTTTTTCACGTTCAGATTGTTTTGAATCCTGTTCATCAAGTTGTGTTTTTAATTTTTTAAGATATTCTTCCTTATTAGAAAGATAAGTTTCTTTTTCCAACTGGAGCTTCTGCTTAGAATCTAACTGCTTTTCTTTTAATCCAAGTTTTATTTTATCTGATTCAAGCTGTTGTTCTCTCTCAGTGATTTTATCAGAATCATTTTTTAACTGTTCTTCTTGTTGCTTAAGATTCTTTTTTGTCTTTTCAAGTTCCTGCTCCTTTTCTTCCAGATGCTCTATTCTGTAATCAAAATCATCAATCTGATTAGCAAGGGCAATCTCTTTTGCTTCGAGTACCTTCTGCTTTTCTTTAAGTTCTGCATCCCATTCGATATTGTTCTGTTCATAAACATAATCTTCTTTTGACTGATGACTGTGTTTATGCCCCTTAGTGCGATTTATTTTAATTCCCATTTCTTCACAGAAATCCATCAAATCATGACGTACAGCTTCTTCAAACTGCTGTTGAGCAGTACCTTTGCCTTTTTCTGTAAAGAATCCCATTTCATTACAAGCAGCTGACATAGAAGTTTGTAATGACATTCCTCTCTCAAGTGCTTTTCCCCAGCGTTCTATCATTCCTTTTCGCCAGTCTTTTTCCTTCCATTTTTCTTCATCCCATGCAATCCCTTTTGCTTCCAATTCTGCTTTTTTTATTTCTTTACATTTTCTTCGATATTCCATTTCCTCTTTTAGTTCTTCTGGAGTAAGGGCATGTGCAACAAATATACCAGGGGCATGAAAGTGTAATGGGCTTTCTAATCTTTCACCTTTTCTATTGAAGGAGTATTCATCATTATGCCATGCAAGACTTGTTATAATAAAATTCGGAAATCTTTTTGGAAAGATTTTGGTAAGGTAAATATTTAAAACTTTTTTTGCTTTTTCATCTGGACAATGAGATTCTCTTCGACCAATGTAATATTGAAATTCATAAAATGGCTGCCTTTTAGAATTAGCTTTTGGATTTTTATGTTTACCACATCGCTCATCATCAAGGACTTTTTGGTAATAATCTTTTATTTGTCTGTCTTTACGTTTTCCATTATTGTATTCCTTTATGGCATCTTCAAAGATTTTATTAAAAGTTTCCCTTTCGTCTCCCATATGAAAAACAATACCATGTGGTCTTGTAGGATCAATATGTTTTTGAGTTTCAACATAATCTGGTAACCTAAGATTATGCCCAAAACTATATTTTGGACGCATTAAAGCTGTAACTCTCCAGCCTTCAAAATTATCTGTCATATTTATACCTCTTTATTTTTATAAAAATGAAAAGGCAGAAGTTTGAACTCCTACCTTTGTGTGAAATGTGAATTAGATTGCTTGCAGCAATGCAAGATCTTCATCTTTGAATTTTATCTCAGAAGCTTTAACTGAATCTGAAAAAGAATTACCAGAAAGAATTTCGGCTGTGGTCTTTCCACGAGCCTGGAGTATTAAGGCACATTTCGCACCAATCAAAAGAATCTGTTTATCAGAAAGTTTTGTTGATGCTAATGCTTCTTTCTGCTTTAATTCCAATTCTTTGTCCTGTAATTCACGATGTTTTTTCTGAAGTTCACTTTGCATCCTTTCCTGAATATTCTGTTCAATGTCTGATTCAGTTGGTTCTTCAGTAAGATTGGTAGCAGCAATTTCTGTTTCTTCTTTTTCAATTTTCAAAGCTTCTTCTTCATGTTTTTCTGCTTCAAGATTTTCCTGATTCTTAATTTGGTTGTAGATCTGATTAATCGAAGCTTCTCCATTACGAATTGCTTTGAGCTGTTCTTTTGAAGATTTAGCAAAAACTTCCTGAAGCTTAAAAATGTGGCGTTTAGACTTTTTAAGTCTTTCACTCATTTCTGCTGCAGTAAGTTTTCGTCCGTCAATTTCCTGCTGACGAAGAAATTCGAATTTTTTGAATAATTCACAGTCCAGAGTATGGCGCCTATTAAATTCCTCCTTCATAGAGTAGAGCACAGCTTCATTAATGGATTTGAATGTATGTACCTGAGCGTAAATCTTATCAAGATTTAGTTCGGTTGCTGCTGTAAACCTCGTGTATCCGTCACAAAGCACAAGGACTTCTTTCCCAGCAATCACCCATTTGAAGACATGGACAGGATGAGCTTTTGAAAATCCATTAACAGCCATATCATCTTTAATTCTGTCTTTGACATCCAAATCAATTCTGAATACATTCTGTAATTCTGGAATCTTTTTGATTTCCGCCGGATTGATTTTTATTATGTCTCCTTCTTTGTAATTTTTGAAGAAGTTATAAATAATTCCATGTTTCACGATATTACTCCTTTTTTAAGATTTCTTGAAAATGAGTCAAGTGTTCTAATTGCTTCTGCTTGAGCTTTCTCATAAATCTTTTTAGCAGCTTCTATAGTTTCTGCTGAATTTTCTTTCGACATATCAAGAGGACAATCACCATTTGGTTGATTCTTGAAATGATTTTTTCCACATACAGGGCATTTATCTGGCCAAACATCCCAATAATCACTTCTTTTTTGATTTTTAACATTTTTATTATTCAGAAATCTTATTAAAACATCTGGCTTAAGACTTACCGTAAAGAAAAGTTTAGCATCTACAGATTTATGACTGGTATGAAGGTAGTCATAAACGTATTGGCAATAACCAACACAATCCGCTGTATCTTTATTTTTCTCTCTAAACAAGTTGTAAAGTTTTTTCTCGTAACGAGAATCAATTGTACTTAGATTATGAGAATCTAAGAAAGCACGGATTGTCTGGTCTTCTTTACTTAACTTTACTTTACTATCCTTACCTATACTTACCTTACCTTTACTTAACTGTGGCTCTTTTTGTTCACATTCTGTGTTCTTTTTGAGCACATTTTGAGAACATTTTGTGCTCTTTTTGAACTCATTTTGTGAACAATTTGATGTCAGTTTTTTTTTACTTCATCCTCAATAAGTTCAGGTTTTGAAGCTTCTAATTCCTTGATGAAACCTCGTTTCCTCTGAAAATCAAAAAGGTTTGTACCTTTAGATAATGAGTATACGTTGTTATCATCCAGAAAAAGCTTCTTCATATAGTCAATATAAGCTGTACCTGTATAATGATTCTTATCAATCCTATTATGCATTCGCCAATGTGTAATGACATAAAGATAATCCTCAAGCAGTATCACATAACCTTTTTCAATTAATGTCTTTAAATCTGCAGCGGTAACAGGTAATTGCTTGATAAGAGTAATTGCATTATCAACAAATCCATCGTCATCGGCATTGAGACACAAATGAAAATACAACAGCTGTGTAGCACAGGATAATTGCAGAAAGCAATCTTTGCTGATGAGAGCTTTATTGATCATTCGACTTCTAGCCATGCTGAACTCCTTGGTATACGATAAGGAATGCAATACTTTGAACCATGACTAGAATTAAAAGCTTTTTTGGTGTATAAAGAAATTGCATTTTTGTTTTTGACGCCAATCATTAACAATTTGCTGGTGCCTTCTGAACTGCAATTCAGAGGCACTTTTTTGTTTTTGGTCATACTGAAACCTCCTTTTTTCCATATTTTTTTAAATACTTTTCACCAATACGACCAGTAAGTGGTACATGATATTTTTCTGCATAAGCAATTATATCCTTGTCGGTTATTTCTAACCATTCTTTGATGTATTTGCTCTCCCATCTACGAACACCTGCAATTATTTCGTAGTTGGTATTACAGCAAGGCATTAAAAGATAGTTTGTAGAGCAAGTGGAATAAGATGTGTCCTTCCCAAATTTCCAAGCACAAGCTTCTTTTAAAGTATAGTATTTCTGATGAGGTAAGGAATCGTTATTAGTAGTTTTAACTTCTTTTACCTCACGCCGTAACTGAAGAATGAGACTTTCAAGTTCATTCATTCGAGAAATAATTAGTTCATCATTATTCATTGATGACCTCCCATAATATTTTTTTTTCTGACTTGTGGCTCACGTATGCTGGTATTGTAGCCACCCCAGATGTCAGTCGGTATAGACCTTTGTAAGTCTTTGTTGTATTGTGTATATAGATTAAAATATAAATTTTGCTTTGTCAACTAAATATCGTACTAAAGTACGAAAAATAATACTTAAAAATGCAAAATTTTATGTTTTTTATAAAATTTGAGGAAGTTTTATAAAATGAATACAGTTCCTAAAACTTTTTATGAAAGAATTCTTTATATTTTGAAGATTAAACAAATCGCACTTGTTACTTTTTATCAAGATTTACATCTTGCCAAAAGTACTGTCCAATATTGGAAAAAAAATAATATTCCTTCAGGTGAAACAGTATTAATCCTGGCACAGTATTTAGATGTATTACCAGAATGGTTAATATTTGGTAAAACAGACTGCAATTCTTCCAATAATGCAGCTCAATCAATCATAGTTAGTAAAATTTACAATCAATTACAATATTTAACAGAAATAAATGATACTAATGATGATTTATTCTATAAGCCATTAGATAATGAAGAATATGCTACTAAACTATTTTTTTGGAAAGAAGGATATCAAAGAATTGATTTGGAATCATTAATAGATATTTCTGAGAAAATAGGTATCAGCCTGGACATACTATTAGCTAATAGAAATCCAAAAGATCCGAATGAAACAAAAAACTATGCTAGAAATGAACAAGAAGATTATTTATTAAAATATAATAGATTATTGTCTCCATCAGGCAGAAAGAATGTTTATGAACATAATTATGCAACATTCATTAAAGAAGAATATATTAAACATCAAAAAGAGAAAGATAATCCAATTTTTAGTCAGGATTGGGATCCATTTGAAAATCCTAATTTTGATGAAAATGCTTTTGTATAATTGTTAATAGATTGTTAATGAATTGTTAATATTTTCAACAAACAATAACAAAATATTGACATAAAATGGCAGACAGTGTATGTTTTAGGCAACATATTGCGACAAAACATAACAAAATATACATATATGCCGTTTACACCCAGAATGTCGGGAGTTCGATCCTCTCACTGCCCATAAAAGGCTTGATTATATCAAGCTTTTTTTGTTTTAAACATATATCGTTAAATGCACTCCCGACATTCTACGACCTTACTCGCTGCCGCTCGTGCGGAACAGATTGAAGGATAATCCTAAAAAATTGCTGACGCAATTTTTTTTAACGGATTTCCAATAAGAGTATGTCGGGAGTTCGATCCTCTCACTGCCCATAAAAGGCTTGATTACATCAAGTCTTTTTTTTTATCTATTTGACAATATGATTTTTATATATATAATTAGTACATAGTGAAAAAAACGGGTTATATTTTTCTTGTTTTTCTGCTTATCTCCTGTAAAAATTCAACTGACAAGAAAATAATTACATTTGATGAAAACTCTACTCTTAAAGCAGCGCTTGAAGAAAGAAGCAAAAGTGTCATCTGGTCAAAGGAAATTAATCCTGAAATTTTAAAAAATCCTGTTCCGGCTTTATCAAGTGTACAGAATGAAATTACCGTTACACCTCCGCTTCTTTCTATAATCAATGATTCCCAGCTTCCGGTTTATCCTTCAATTCCCGGTTTTGCAAATCTTGATGTTTCTAAAATTCCGCAGAAGCTGATAACTAATATCAACAGTTTATGCAAGGAACTTTGTAAAGGCATTGATTATATTCCGGAAAATGTTTTTATTGATTCATATAAGTTTAATGCAGTTTTTTTCAGGCAGAATCTGATTGATATACAGAAAGAGAAGGGATACAAATCATATATAATCGGAAATTTTGATGAAAGCTTTGATTTAATTCAGGTGCCTGTTCGTTTAACGGGTGATGGTTTTTATGTTGATATCGAAATTTCTGCCAGAAGGGATTTTGATTATCTTTTTGAACAGATTGATATTTTAAGGTGGGAATAAGCATGCAGAATGAAAAACTTTCGGGAATTGAAAGGGAACTTGTTTTACAATACTTAATGGACGGTAATGTTCCGGTAACTATTACTCCTGCAGATGAAGATAAAAATGAAATTCATTCTGTTTCATCGCAGATTTTTCCTGTTGCATTAAAAGCAGAACATCTTAAGGTAAACAAAAACGGTAAGATATATCTTGAAAATCCTCCGCAGATTGTAAAGGGATATAAAAACAAAACAGTTAAAGTTGAATTTTATTTTAATCATGTAGGATTGTTTTTTATCTCGGAATTGAAATCAGAAAAGGATAATCTTGTTCTTCTTTTACCTGATAAGATTGACAGAATCAAGGATGAAGAAGAAGAAATCGATTATGATTTTTCAGCAGTTCTTTATTTTGAATATAATTCTAAAAAAGACATAAACAGATTGTGCATTCCCTGGGAACATGAAATTCTTTTTTTACGACCTGTGTGGAAATCAATTCCACTCGACAATCAGAAAAAAGCAAAGGATTATCTTGAAAAATTCGTAGAATCGGCTAAAAAAGAAAAAAATGCCGGAACAGGAATTCAGCTTATTCCGGTATGCAATTATCTTACCTTTAACGAAACGAAAAAAATTTCATCGCTCGAAAACAGAGTGATGCCCCTTACTATTCTTTACGTGGATCATGAAAGAATTGTTTTATCTTCGGATAATGAATCGGATAATTTCGAACCTGGTCATGAATATGGATTAAAGCTCAGTTTTTCAATTAAAAACAGTCCTGTCCTTTCGCGTGATATTTATGTTACCTGTATCGTAAATAAGGTTTATTCAGATTCAGATAACAAACGAAAGGCTTTTGACTTCATTTATACTACGCTTCAGGAAGAAGATCTGCGCTATATTTTTGAAAAAGCAACAAAACGTCTTTTTGTTTAATGCTTCTTCGGTTTTATAGATTCAAATCCACAGAATGGAACGAGAACCGGTGGTATTGTTACAGAGCCGTCTGCATTCTGATAATTTTCAAGAATTGCAAGCATCGCTCGTCCAACTGCAATTGCTGTTCCGTTCAGCGTGTGAACATATTTATTTTTTCCGTCATCATCCTTATATTTAATGTTTAGACGTCGTGCCTGGTAATCTGTACAGTTAGATGTAGAAGTTACCTCTCCATATTCTCCGCCGTTTCGACCAGGCATCCATGCTTCAAGATCCCATTTTCTGTAAGCAGGTGCACCAAGATCACCGGTACATGTATCTACAACGTGGAATGGGAGTCCAAGTCCTGTAAATATTTCTTCTTCTATCTGGCGCAGTTTTTCATGAATTTCATCAGACTGTTCCGGAGTAGAGTAGGCAAACATTTCAACTTTATCAAACTGATGTACGCGGTAAAGCCCCTTTGAGAACTGTCCTGCGGCTCCTGCTTCACGTCTGAAACAATGACTTAATCCTCCGTATAAAAGAGGAAGCTTTGATTTATCAAGAATTTCATCCTGATGATAACCGCCTAAAGTTATTTCTGCTGTTGCAACAAGACAGGTTCCTTCTTCTTCGATTGAATAAACATTGCTTTCATTTCCGCGCGGATTAAATCCGATTCCCTTGAGAACATCTTCTTTTGCAACGTCCGGTGTGATGAACATATTGAAATTATGCTTTCTTAATGTATTTAATGCATACATAATCAAAGCCTGTTCAAGGAATACCGCTTCGTTTTTAAGATAATAGAATTTTGGTCCTGAAACCTTCGTGCCTCTGTCAAAATCGATTATATCAAGAGTTTCGCCAAGTTCAACATGATCCTTTGGTTCAAAATCAAATTTTCTTGGAGTTCCGACAACCTTTACTTCAAGATTTTCTGTGTCAAGCTTTCCAACAGGAACATCCGGATGAACCATATTTGGAATCTGTCGTGCTGCTTCTTCAAGTGCTGCTTCTGTTTCCTTTGTTTCTGCTTCAACTGCCGAAATTTCATCCTTTATTGCTTTTCCTGCAGCAATAAGTTCCTGTCTTTTATCATTATCAAGCTTCTGTTTCATTGCATTTGCATTTTCATTTCTTTTCTGCTGAAGTCCCTGAAGTTTAGTAACAAGCTCTGTTCTTTTATCATAAAGTTTTACGACTGCATCTGCATCGGCTGTCATATTTCTGTTGATGATATTCTGTTTAACAGCATCAAGATTATCTTTTATGAATTTATAGTCTAACATAGTTGCCCCCTTTAATTAGACAGATTAATAAATATCTATATAAAATCTTTTCAAATATTTTATCCGTTTTCCGGCATCTTCCCAGAATGCGCTTGAAGGATAATTATGAACAAGATCCTCGTATGTTGCAATAGCAGATTTTATATCCTTAAGGCTGCTGTTTGCCTCGAGAATCTGTCCTTTTAGAAATAATCCTTCGTCAGTTTTGTCTGTTGCTTTTGTTAAGAACAGATTTACTGTTTTATTTGCATTGATATAATCTTTGTTTGAAATATATTCTCTGGTAAGTTTTAAAAGCTGATCAGCAGAGAGTTCTTCCTGATTTATCTGTGCAGGCTGTTCAAGAATTGACTCATTTTGAGTCTGTTCATCAATAAGCTGAGAGATATCAGGAATTTCATTTTTATTTGCATTTATGATTTCAATTTCATCATCCTTTGGTTTTTCTTCATCTGCTGTTATTTTTGTAGAAGCGATTGCCGGTCGTGCAGGCTGTTTCGGGACAAAGCCTGTATAATCAGGAGCCTTTACGCTTGTAGTTATTGAACCTTTTATATCAAGAACTGTAACTTCAAGATAGTCATCGATGTAGTTTCCCGTGAGATTATCTGTTTTATAAAAATGATGAAGCTGTGTTCCCTTATCTTTTGCATAAAGAGTGTAGATTGTCTGAGTATCGCCGACTTTTCTTCCTCGGCTTTCAAGATTGTTATATTCAGATAAAGAACCAAGATATATCCATCCGGAGCCGGGATAAACGACCTGTAAAAGTTCACCACGCTTTAAGGTAACCGATCTTGACGGAACTGCAGAATCATCTGCTTCCTTTATTTCGGTATAGTTCATCTCGTCTTCCTGTGGTTCAATATCATCCTTTACAAAGCCGGGATATTCTGCATTGCCTTTTGATTTTTGCTCATCCTTTCCGGTCATCTTTGTATAACTGTCATTGTCGGTATTTGATGCAGAACCGGTATTTGAAGATGATGCGTTATTTAATGCTGATGAATTTGATGCCTTTGTGTTTGAAACTGACGGTGTTTTTGCATTACTTTCAGATGTCCCGGTCTGAGTTTTCCTGTTATTCAGATTTGCATAATCGGGTTTATTACTTGTTTTAGTATCTGTTGTTTTTGTATCATTTGATTTTACGGTACCTGTTGATTTTGTATTATCTGATTTTAATGTACCGGTCTTAGTTTCATTTGTTTTCGAAGCAGGTGATTTGTTGTCTGATGTCTTTGTTGTTGTCTGCCTGCTTTCATTCGTTTTTGCAGTATTTGTTTTGTTTTCAGCTGCTGTTATCTGCGGAACTTTGCTGTCATTTGTTCCAGTGTTTGTTCTGTAATCATTTGTATTTGAAGCAGCAGTATTATTATCTTTTGTTTTCCCGTTATTGCTTTTTGCTGAAAGCTGCGTCTCTTCTGTTTCCAGATCACGTACAAGAGGTTCTTCAATTTCGGCCGGAGCATGAGGTATTTCGATGGATGATACAGGAATATTTTCTTTTTGTTCTTCGCTGTTATTGTCATCATTTTTATTTTTACCGAACCAGTTAGAAACACATGATATAAAAAGAATTGAAATTAACAGTAAATAAAAAATCTTTTTCATGGTGCCACTCCCAGAATCTGAGAAATGAGATTATCATCGGCTGTCTGAAGTGATTTAATGTCATTTGCATTAGGTACGGTAAACCATTCCTCAATTTCTTCTTTTGACCATTTATCTTTTTCTTTTCTAGTTATGTTGTAATCTCTCTGAACTTCGGGTCCATCCGGAATAAGCTGTTCCTGTGTCAATACGATTTTTTTTCTTGAATAATCAGGCTTTTCTTTTTTTCCACCCGATGAAATAACGCAGATAATCGTAATGGCAAGCAGTAAAATTAATACGCCTAGAGTAATGAGCATTATTTTTATTTTATTTTTTATTACGAATTCCTTAATCTGCATAAGCTGTTATTTATTTTCTTTTTCCGGTTCCTTTTGAGATATTTCTTTATTATGATTTTCGATTACAGGATCAGTAATTGTTCCGTCCGGATTATGTATTCGTTTAGGAGGTCTTTGTGGAACTACAATTCCTTCTTCTTCAGGGACATCCTCTTCTTTAAAGTCCTGAACCGGTTCTATCTTTTCTTTTGTAATTTCCTGTCCAAGCTTGAGCGCAATAATTTTACTTACACCTGATTCTTCCATTGTAATTCCGAGCATTGTAGAAGCACCCATTACAGTCTTTTTGTTATGTGTAATGATGATATACTGGCTTACATTCGCAAAGCTTTCAAGTGTTGTTACGAAGCTCGATACGTTTTTATCGTCAAGGGCTGCATCAATTTCGTCGAGGAGACAGAATGGACTTGGTCTTACCTGATAAGTTGCAAACAGAAGGGCAACTGCGGTCATTGTTTTTTCACCACCGGAAAGAAGTGAAATATTTTCAAGTTTTTTTCCAGGCGGCTGGGCATAAATATCAATTCCTGACTGTAAAATATTCTGTGGATCTGCAAGTTTAAGCTCTGCACGTCCACCGTTGAAAAGTCGTCGGAACATATTGTGGAAATTTTTCTTAATCTGATTATACGTTTCAAGGAACATTTCTGCAGATTTTGATTTGATTTCCTCATTTACACGGATTAAATTTTCCAGTGATTTCTGGATATCCATGTAGTTTTTATTCATCTTTTCGTATCTGTCTTTTACTTCATTAAATTCTTCCGGAGCCATGAGGTTTACAGTACCAAGACCCTGGAAATCTTTTTTAGCGGCAAAAAGCTTGTCACGTAATTCAGAAACAGGAGTAGTGATTTTATACATCCTTTCTTCATGCTGCATAAGATCAATGGAATGCTGATCCTGGAAATTCTGCTTGATGTTCTTAATGTCATTTTCTGCTGAATTGAGAGTTAATGTAAGCTTTTCATACTGTTCCTGATATCTGTTCTGATCTTCACGCTTTCTTTCAAGCTTATCATTCTTTCCGCTTACACTGTCATTTGCTTTTGCAATATCTTCATCGAGCTTTGACATTTCCTGTGCCAGCTTCTGTCCGCGGTATTCTATCTCTGCAAGTTCATCCTGATAGGTATTAATCTGATCTGTAATTTCCTGAGCGCGTTTGTTTTCAGTAAAGAGTTCATCCTCGTTTTCCTGAAGCATTGCCTGTTCACTTGCAAGCTGCCGGTTAAGGGTAGATGTCTGATCCTGGGCGGCTTTAATCTGTTCCTGCATCTGAACTTCATTTACTTTAAATTTGTTGAGCAGTTCTTTATATTCTTCAATCTTTTCAGAAAGCTCATCGTTAGCTTCCTTAAGCTCACCAATCTGTTTTGTAAGATTCTGTGTGTGAGTGATGTTTTCACTGATTTTTTCATCTACAGAGCGTTTTTTTGTCATTATACCCTGAGGTGAAAGGAATTCCATGATGAAAGCAGGTGAAGATTTTATATAGTTTGCATAAGCATTTTCAAGTTCTGAAAGCTGTCTGTCTGCTTCGCTGAATGCTTCTACGGCTTCTTTGATTACTGCTTCAGAATCTTTTTTCTGTTTAAGAAAATCAGAGAATATATTTTTACGACCGTTTATGAAGATTTTGATTTTACTGAGTTTTGTATCAAGATCTTCCTTTGCATTCTTCATTGATTTTTCACTGAAACCGGCTGATTTTAGTTTTTCGTCAAGTTTTGAAACTATATCCTCTGTTATTGCGGCAAGTTCTTTTTGAAGTTCATTGCGTTCTTCTTCTTTTTTTGCAATCTGTATTCTTAAAGTATCTGTGTGACGGTCATTATCTGTAATCTGAGAGGCAGAAACCTCAATATTATTATTGAAGGATTCAATGTTTGTTTTAATGTCATTGAGCTGTTTTGTCTTTGCGTGAAGGTTTGCATTGTGTTCATCAATTTCATCCTGAAGATTGTCGATTCGTTCCTGAATTGTTCTTTTTCGTCCTTCAAGGGAATTGATTTTTTCCTTTAATATCAATGCCTGCTGATTCTGCTGCTTTATGAGCTCGAGCTTACCGTTTTTTTCCTGACCTATACTTAAAAGTTCAGCCTGCTTATTATAAAGAATTTCCTGCATGGATTTGACTTTATCCATGTTTTCAGAAATCGTGTTGTTTATTTCTTCAATTTCCTGGCGTACTTTATCGCGTTTTTCCTGAACGTTTTTGAGTTCTTCTTCACGCCTTGCCTTATCCTGAACAAAGCTTTTTAATTTAAGAAGATTAAGGTCAAGCTCATACTGTTCGATTTCGTCCTTGAACTTTCTCCATTTGATTGTTTTTTCAGACTGTACCTTTAACGTATCATACTGACGTTTGATTTCAGTTAATGAAATTTCAGTCTGCTGCATGTTCAATCGTGTCTGTTCACATTTTCTTTCTGCTTCCAGACAATCTGCCTTGCTTTTATTGATTCCGGCGGCTTCTTCAAAAAGATAGCGTCTGTCTTCAGGTTTGGATGAAAGAATCTGATCGATTTTTCCCTGTTCCATAACAGAGTATGCCGCTTTACCGACACCTGTATCCATAAAAAGCTTACGGATTTCTGTAGGACCGGCAGGCCTTTTGTTAATAAAATATTCCTGGTCACCGGAACGATAAAGCCTTCTTGTAATTGCAATTTCTGGATCTGCTATCTGTAAAAGACCGTTTTCATTTGAAAGGGTTAGGGTAACTTCTGCGGCATTTAAGGCGGGACGTCGTTCTGTTCCGTTGAAAATAACATCTTCCATCTTTTCGGCACGAAGATTTTTTGAACGGTTTTCGGCAAGAACCCATTTAATTGAATCTACGACATTACTTTTCCCGCAGCCATTAGGTCCCAATAATGCTGTAATTCCTTCTGCAAAATCAATATGAGTCTTATCTGCGAATGATTTAAAACCGTATATGTCAAGACTTTTTAGAAACATCTGTATTTCCCGCTACTAATCATAACAAATTATTTATTTTTCCATTATAATGATTATAGAAGGATTTTTCAATGTATATTTTTCTGGTAAAATAAATCAGTTTTCAGAATTACGTCTGTATTAAAGAACCGGTTCACAAATCTGTCCGTTTCTGATTTCTTTCGGATAAACAGTGAGTCCAAGTTTTTTTTCAAGCTCTGCATAATGGTTCATTTCAAATTCATCACCGATAACAACATTTATTCCGTTTTTTCCTGCCCGTGCAGTACGTCCGCTTCTGTGAATGAAAAAATCATCATCGTTTGGTAAATCCATCTGTATAATGTGAGAAACATTTGTTATATCAAGTCCACGGGCACATAAATCGCTTGTTATAAGGATATTTATTTTTCCGCTTCTGAATTTATCTATTGCCGATTTACGTACCTGTTTTTCTGCTTTTGCATGAAGGGCAGTACATTCAATTTTTTTATATTTAAGCTTAGTATATATGTTTTCAACTTCATCAGCACGGGAAGTAAAAATGAGTGCTTTTGAAGGTTTTTCAGCGTAAAGAAATTTCCTCAGAGTATCGATTTTATCTCTTTTTTCACTGTAGATTGCCCAATGCGTTATGTTTTTTGAAAGGATATGTTCATTCGGCAGCATGATTGTTTCTACATTGTTGAAAAACAGTCTGCATGATTTATTTATAGTTGCAGAACATCCTATAAGCTGTGTTTCTTTCGGAAGAAGACTTCTTAATTCCTCTGTATCCGGGAAAGATTCTTTTTTAATGAGTCTGTCGCATTCGTCAAAAACACATGCAGTTAAATCCTGTATCTTAAGCTTTTTGAGTCTTATAAGTTCTACAAGTCTTGCCGCAGTCCCGCACACAATCTGAGGCTTTTCCTTGAGTGTTTCTATCTGTCGTTTGATCGGAGAACCACCGATTAATAGTGCTGTTTTTCTTTGTGTGATTGATTTTGCGGCTGTGTTTATCTGGGATGCAAGCTCAAAGGTAGGGGCAATTATCAGAAGACGAAGCTTTGAATCCTGTTCTTTTTCCATTTTGTTTACGAGGGGTAAAAGATATGCGAATGTTTTTCCGGTTCCTGTTTCAGATTGAAAAAGAATATTTTTCCCTGCTGCAATCTGGGGAATGACCTTTTCCTGAACGTTTGTCGGTTGATTTATATTCAGGGCTTTAAGCTTTTCCTGTAAAGAATTATCTAGAATTGTAAATGAATTTGACTGCATAATAATAAATATAGCATACTGAACAAAAATCTGCTATAATATAAAGGTAATAAAAAGGACTATTATGAAAATAGCTGTAGATACTTTTGGCTGTGAACATGGAAAATCAGGATTCGGTTCCTATCTCATAAATTTTATATCTCATATTCCGGAAAATGTTCCTTTTGATTTTGAATTATTCGGCTCGGAGCTTGACCGTTATACTTATAAATCACTTAAGGAATTTAATTTTACATCAATCGATATAGACGATTCCCTTCGTGCAGAAAAGCGATGGCACAAACATAAAATTCATTCTTTCGTAAAGAAACAGAAATATGATCTTGTGATTTATCCTGCTATTGAAAATGTCTTCCCCGTAAAATTCAAGACAAAAAGTGTTGCAGTTGTTAATTCTATTTTTTCAAATGTCATTAAGCAGAACGGTAAAAGAGCTTTCAGGAAAATTAAAAAGGGTCTTTTAAATGCAGATTTAATCATTGCTGCTTCTGACTTTTTAAAGAATGATTTAATTAAAAATGATATTCCTGAAAATAAAATCAAAGTAATTCATAACGGAATAGACCATAAGAAATTTTTCCCGTCACTTGATCTTGAGTCTGAATTTGTTGAAATAAAACCGTTTGCCATCAAGAAGCCGTATTTTGTTTACGGTTCATCTTTATCAAGCGAAGAAAAAAAACATATTCAGTTAATAAAGGCATTTGAAATTTTCAAGGACAGGACAAATGCACCGCATAGGCTTGTAATTTCGGGTAATGACGGAGATTATTCTGAAATTGTCCATAAGGCCGCTTATAATTCAAAATATTCGTGCGATATATTCATCACAGGTTATATACCTCATGAAAGTTTTGCACAGATTAATTCAGGCGCCTCGGCATGTGTATTTCCGTCGATAAATGAAGGAGTAGGCCTTCCGATTTTAGAGGCAATGGCGTGCGGAATACCAATCTGCTGTTCTTCGGAAGGTGCTTTGAAGGAAATCGGGGCAGATGTTCCTTTTTATTTTGATTCAGATAATCTTGTTCAGATTGCAGACTGTCTTGAACAGGTTCAGAAAAACGAAACCCTCTGCAAAAAAAAGATCGCAGAGGGTCTGGAACGTTCAAAAAAATTCAGCTGGGATTATACAGTACAGGAAACACTGCGCAGTATAAATAATCTTTTAAACGATTAACTGATTTTATCTTCAAGCAACGGCTTCAGAAGCTGATTTATATTCTTGTGATTCTTCTGTTTTACGATATCCTTTGAAATGTTAATCTGTCGTTTGCCCTGAATGTCAGGTATTTCATACATGATATCCATGAGCATTTTTTCAACGATTGTACGTAATCCTCGTGCTCCGGTTTTCTGTCTGATTGCTTCATTTGCAATTTCTTCAATTGCATCCTTATCAAAAGTAAGATCTACATCATCAAGTGCAAAAGAAGCCTGGAACTGCTTTGTAATTGCATTTTTTGGTTCTGTAAGAATCATTACAAGATCATCCTTTGTAAGTTCTTTTAATGCAACTGTAATAGGCATACGTCCGATTAACTCAGGAATAAGACCGAATTTTACCAGATCGTCAGGAGTTGTCTGATTCAAAAGATTCATTTTTTCTTCTTCGGTAAGCTGACCTGCATTAGAACCAAAGCCCATAGAACGTTCATTAGTTCTCTGTTCAATGATTTTATCAAGACCGACAAATGCACCGCCAAGAATGAAAAGAATGTTTGAAGTATCAATCTGGAGCATTTCCTGATTAGGATGTTTTCTTCCGCCCTGTGGTGGAACGCTTGCAATAGTACCTTCGATGATTTTTAACAAAGCCTGCTGTACGCCTTCACCACTTACATCTCTTGTAATTGAAGTGTTTTCGCTTTTTCTTGAGATTTTATCTATTTCATCAATAAAAATAATTCCACGCTGTGCCGCTTCAATATTTCCGTCGGCTGCATTGATGAGCTTCAAAAGTACGTTTTCAACATCTTCACCGACGTATCCTGCTTCTGTGAGGGTTGTCGCATCGGCAATAGCAAACGGAACCTTTAATTTTTGTGCCAGTGTTTTTGCAAGATGAGTCTTTCCGCTTCCGGTAGGTCCTATTAAAAGAACATTTGATTTTTCAATTACAACTGCATCTTCATCTGCCATTGAACTGATGTTTTCGCTGGACATTCTTTTATAGTGATTGTAAACGGCGACAGAAAGAACTTTTTTTGCTTCATCCTGACCGACTACATAACTGTCAAGATATTCTTTAAGCTCACGCGGGGTAGGGACATTGTCTAATTCAATCGGGGAAAGGTCTGCTGATTCAAGATCAAGTTTTTCCTGACATACCGTAATGCATCGGTCACAGATAAATGCACCGGTAGGGCTTGCAATTAATTTTCTGTTTGTATCCGCAGGTTTTCCGCAGAAAAAACAGTAGCAGTTTGAATTATTAAATCGTCTCATCCTTTACGTCCTTATTTTCTGGCGGGCATTACATGATCGATAACACCGTATTTTTTTGCATCTTCGGCAGTCATATAAAAATCGCGTTCAATATCTTCTGCAACCTGTTCAAATGGTTTTTTAGTATGCTTAGCAAGATATTCAATTGATAATTTTTTTAAACGGATAATTTCTTTTGCAAGAATTGAAATATCGCTTTCCTGTCCTTCAACTCCGCCTCTCGGCTGATGAATCATTACACGTGAAGAAGGAAGAGCATATCGTTTACCTTCAGTTCCGGCTGCAAGAAGGATAGCCGCCATGCTTGCTGCCTGACCCATACATATAGTCTGAATGTCGCATTTTACATATTGCATCGTATCATAAAGTGCAAGTCCTGCCGTTACAGAACCACCCGGAGAGTTAATGTAAATGCTTATATCCTTTTCAGGATTTTCAGATTCAAGGAAAAGAATCTGTGCAATTGCAAGATCAGCAGTATCATCATTTATTTCGCCGTTTATAAAAACAATTCTGTCTCTAAGTAAGCGTGAATAAATATCGGTAGTCCTTTCGCCGTTGCCTGTTCTTTCAATAACGTATGGTAAATTATAGATGCTCATAATATTTCAATCCTTTACTATAAATATAATAATTTTAGTTTAAAAAGAAAACAATAAAATTGATTTTAAACTATATATTGAATTTTTTTATTTAAGAGCAAATAAGTCCTTGAATGAAACCTTGTCACCCTTAGAAACCTTTACTTCTTTATAAAGCTGATCATAAAGCTTGTTTTCTTTTGCATCATCAATAAGATATTCTTTAGAACGTGGATCTTCATAATGCTTTTTAACTTCTTCTACAGTGATGCCGCCTTCTTCAGCAATTTTTGCATATTCTGCTTCGATTTCTTCAGGAGTAACGCTGATATTTCGTTCGCGGATAAGCGAGTCAACAATGATTCTTGATTTAAGCATTTTTTCACTGTCACCGGTCCATTCTTTGAGCATTGTTTCCTTTGACTGACCGCTTGCAGTTATCATTTTTTCAAGCTGTTCAGGACTTGTCTGGAACTGCTGAGCCATCATATTCCATCGTCCCTGAAGCTCTGCATCAAGCATTGACTGTGGAAGCTCAAAAGGATTTTTTTCAACGAGCTGTGAAAGAAGGGAATTGTTCTTAAGTTCCTTGATTTTTCTGTTTTTGGCTCTTTCCATGTTAAGCTGAATATCTGCCTTCATGTCTGCAAGAGTCTTGTATTTTTCATTGCAGTCCTGTGCAAAATCATCGTCGATTTTCGGTAAATCACGAATTTTAACTGCTTTTACAGTTACGCTGATTTTCTTTGTTTTTCCTGCAAGGTCTGGATCTGCATCATCTTTTGAATATTTCTTTGTGATTTCTTTTGTTTCATCTTTTTTCATGCCGATAATTTCATCGTCGATTTTATAGATGTTTTCACCGCTGCCGACAGTAAATACGAAATCCTCGCGTTTTGAATCTTTTATTTCTTTTCCGTTTTCATCAAGCTCGCAGTAATTGATTGTTACGATATCATCTTTTGCAACAACTGCATCTTTTTTATCCATTACAATTGCATTTCTTTCCTGCATTGATTTTAATTCTTCTTTTATTTCTGCTTCACCGATTGTTACCTGAGGTTCTTTTACGTTAATTCCTCCGAATTCAGTAACTTTTACAGAAGGGAATGTATCGTAAGTTACAGTGAATACAAGATCCTTTCCTAAATCAAGCTCCGGCATTTTTTCAAGCACCGGCTGAGCATAAGGAAGAGGTCTGTTTTCTGTTTCGTTTTCAAAAATTTCATTAAGTGATTTATCAATAAGCTCGCTGAAAGTATCGGCTTTTAATGCATCACCGTATTTCTGTTCAAGGATTTTTACCGGAACATGACCTTTTCTGAAGCCTGGAATTTGTGCGCTTTTTACATACTTGCCTGTGATTGCTGTGTAAGTTTCGTTTACATCACTTTTGCTGATAGTTACAGTAAGCTTTACTGCTGATTTTTCTAATTTTGTAAATTCTTTTGAAAGTTTCATTTAATTCCTACCTGATAAAAAGAAAATTATTAAAAAAAAAGCGATTCAGATTAAGTCCAAATCGCCTTGCTTTAGAGCGGGAAATGGGGATCGAACCCACGACATCCACCTTGGCAAGGTGGCGCACTACCACTGTGCTATTCCCGCAGATTTTTCTTGCATTAGATCTGCAATAGAGCGGGAAATGGGGATCGAACCCACGACATCCACCTTGGCAAGGTGGCGCACTACCACTGTGCTATTCCCGCAGATAAATTGTTATTTAAAGATTAAAAGTGTTTTGCGAGAGGAGGGACTTGAACCCTCACGCCGAAGCACTAGATCCTAAGTCTAGCGTGTATGCCAATTTCACCACTCTCGCTTAGAAATCCTGCTTTTGACTTAAAACTACTTTTAAGCTTTTATTTGAGCCATGCAAGGATCGAACTTGCAACCCACAGATTAAGAGTCTGTTGCTCTACCAGCTGAGCTAATGGCCCGAATTAAACATTTGCGTTTAACAAAAATAATATATCAGAAAGATAAAAACATTTCAAGACATAAAATGAATTATCTTAAGATAAAATACATACCTATTGTAATTCCAGCATATAGTTTAAATTGTACAGACTATAGCCTTCTTTCCCATTTGATGTTATCTTGTATTTTGTTTTATTTTTATTTGTATAAACATTTAAACCATCTTCAATAACTGCTGAAATATAATCACTTGCCTTACAGCCCGTAATATCACTGTCATGAGAGTCTTTTTCATGAATTTCATGTTTAAGTATATACCCGTTTCTTGTCCAGTAAGAATCTTTATAACTTTTTATATAATCAGTTATTGCCCCTTCCGGCGTGTCTTCTGTAAAAGTAACTGTATAATATAAATCCGCCGAATAACAGATGTCTAAAATTAATCCGTTTTCTATAGTTAATAATATAGTGGATTTACTATCACTATAATATGAATAATAATAATCAGTTGAATTGTATGTATCTTTCTTTGTTCGGTTTTCTTTCTCTTTTACTGTAGCTTTCCATGTTCCGTCTGTAAGATTTATATCATCTTTGGTAACCGGAATGTCAATAGATTCTTTACAACCGGTAAATAAAATTCCTGCAATAAAAAAAGCAGAAAGAATTGTAATAAGCTTTTTCATAAAAATTCCTCCAGAAAATAAAAATTGTGTTTGCGTCTGAGAGGATTCGAACCAGCTCCAATCCGAAGCCGCTTATGCGGCTTCACCCTATTAGCAGGGGGCAACGGGGACGGCGCTGAGTCCCCGTTAGACGATTTTTAGTTATAGAATCATCTCTATGCGTCTGAGAGGATTCGAACCTCCTACCACCGGATTCGAAGTCCGGTGCTCTATCCAGATGAGCTACAGGCGCGTTAAAAAAAAAGGGGTGCCTAGTGGGGATCGAACCCACGACAACCAGATCCACAATCTGGCGCTCTACCGCTGAACTATAGGCACCGTAATATTCAATAATATAACAAAAACAACATTCCTAGTCAATTAATTTTACAGTTTAAAATCCTTTATTTTCCATAAATAATTTAATCCGTTTTTTCTAAAGTAAATTTTTACGAATCCGATAAATAAATGAAAATCTGTAATTTTTTCTTACATTAAGGAGAAAACTATGAACGATAAAAGCATTAATCTTAAGGATTTTGAAGAAATTCTCAATGAAGAAGATAAACTTTTAAATCAGATGATTTCAATTCAAGCCGAAATGAAAACTGCTGTTCATAATAAAAACTGGGAAGAATTAACTAGAACAATTCATGAAGCAAATGCAATCACTGAAAATTTCGTTCAGGTAGATTCAGAGCGTGAATTGATTCAGGAAACAATCAAAGTAAGCGATTTAAAGCCTTATTTTGAAAAAATCGGTCTTCTGCGTTCAAAGCTCTTTAAGTGTAAGGTAGAAAATCAGGTTTTGAATAAATATGTAAATATTACTAAAGAATTCATTCAGAGTATTATAGAAAACGCACTTCCTCAGTCAAGAAGTAAAGTGTATTCAAGTAAAGGAAAGATTGTTCAACCGCAGCCGCAGAGTGTTGTTGTCAGTCTTGATTTTTAAGGTTTTCAGTCAGGAGAAAAGAATATGGGATCTACATTTTCGGGAATAGAACTTGGTAAAAGAAGCATAATGGCACATACAGATGCCATTACAACAGCCGGTCATAATATTTCAAATGCAAATACAGAAGGATATTCACGTCAGAGAGTTCAGATAAAGGAATTCGATCCTCTTTATAAACCGGATCTTGAACGCCCGGAACGCCCTGGACAGATTGGTCAGGGTGTAGATACACTTTCTATAAACAGAATCCGTGATGAGCTTCTTGATAAAAGAATTGTTGCCCAGGCAAATGTTGAAACTTACTGGGAAACAAGAAGTAATTACTATACCATGCTTGAACAGATTTATAACGAACCATACGATATTTCAGTTCGTTCAAATATGGATAAATTCTGGGAAGCATGGCAGGAGCTTTCTGTAAATCCTGAAAGTCAGGCTGCAAGACAGGCAGTTGTTACTAGAGGTGAAACTTTAACAGATTCAATCCAGCAGAGATGGGAAAGTCTCGATGGTATTACACAGATTATAAACGGTGATATTGAAGCAACCGTAAAACAGGTAAATGATCTTGCGAATCAGATTGCGGCTATAAACGGCGAAATTGTCCGTGTACGAGGAATGGGTGATAATCCAAATGATCTTTTAGACAGACGTGATCTTCTTGTAGACAAGCTTTCTAAATTAATAAACATTACTACAGATCAGCGTGATCCTGATGAATTTATGGTACATGTTGACGGAAAGGTTTTTGTTCAGGGAATCATTGCACGTCAGTATGAGCTTGTTCCTCGTTTTGATGACACTGGTTTTAATAAGGTCGTATGGAAGGATACACAGGATGATGCGTTTTTCTCAGGCGGTAAGCTTGGTGCATTGCTTGAGCTTCGTGATGTTGATATCCGTAATGAAGTTCAGAATCTTAATACACTTACAATGAATTTTGCAGATCTTGTAAACGATGTACATAGAAATGCAGTTGGTGCTAACAGAGTTACCGGTCTTGATTTCTTTGTTGAACATCCTTTTGTTGAAAATGTAAACGGTAATTATGACAGAGATGGAGACGGTGAACTTGATACGTCTTATGTTTTCAGATTTACCGGTACAAATGCCCTTGATATGCAGCAGCAGGTTGGTATTGAAGGTACAATTACATTAAGCGGAACAGAAGGTAATGTTGAAATTGTATATCATCATACAGATACTGTTGAAGTAATCATTAATAGAATCAATGATTCTGCAAGTGAAGTAAAGGCATATCTTGACAGAAATAATCATCTTGTACTTAAAGCAACAACTTCTCAAAGCCTTGATAATCCTGATTTTGTAATACGTCATGTTGAAGATTCAGGTTTCTTCTTAAGCGGATATTCAGGAATTTTACGCGGAAACGGTGCCGACAATGCTTATGATTTCGCACAAGTCGACAGTGTTAATGCACTTGTAGAAAATGCCCAGTTCTCGGTTAGCCCTTACATCAATCCTTCGGCATACATCGAAGTAAATAAATCAATCAAAAATGATGTAATGAGTGTTGCTGCTGCATATCTTGATGCTTCAGGAAACGTAAATCTTGGAGACGGAAGGGCAGCGGTAGAAATTGCATCAATCAGAAATACAAAAATAATGGTCGGCGGAATGAAAACCTTTGACGATTATTTTGCAGATGCCGTAACAAATGTCGGATTGAAAGGCGAGCAGGCAGAAACAAATCTTTTAAGCCAGAATGCAATCATGGGCGATTTACGTGATTTAAGGGAATCAATCAGCGGTGTTAACATTGATGAAGAGCTTGCAGATGTAATGAAATTCCAGCATGGTTATAATGCTGCAGCAAAATTCATTACCGTATGGGATTCTTTAATTGATACAGTAATCAACAGACTTGGCGTATAACAATTTAAAAGGAGGTAATTATTATGCGTAGAATAAGCAGTCAGATGAATAACATGGATACTCAGTCTAATTTAAGGCTTCAGGAATCCAGATTAAATAAGGTAAATAATCAGATATCATCTCAGCAGAAAATCCAGCAGCTTCGTGATGATCCTATTGCTGCAGGTCATCTTGTCCGCTATGAATCATATCTTAACAGAGTAAAGACTTTTGAAAAAAATGCCCAGACACTTTCCGATAATTTTGCGTTACGCGAAGGATATATGTCTGATTCACTTGATATAATGCAGAGAATTCGTGAGCTTGCAGTAGAAGGCGCTAACGGAATCTACAATCAGGATGATTTGAAAAATATGGCAGGCGAGGTTGATGAGTTATTAAAGCAGCTAATCCAGAATGCAAACGCAATCAGCGCAGACGGAAATTCCTTGTTTGCAGGCACTAATACAAAAACTACTGCTTTCGATATTGATATGGGAAATGTAGCAGGTTCTGCAGTTCCTCTTATTCAGAATGTACGTTACCGTGGAAATATCGATGTAAATCATGTCGAAATTGATGAAAATAAATATCTTATAAATGACAATGCCGGTAATAAAACCTTCTGGGCAGAAAACCAGCAGCTGTTCGGAGCAAGAGATGCTTCTCAATGGCAGGCAAACGAAGACTGTTCGGTAAGCATCGATGGTGTTGAAATTCAGATTTCACGGGGTGATAATGTTTATGCCCTTATAGCAAAAATTAATGACAGTGCGGCTGCAGTTAAAGCAAGCATTGATCCTGTAAGAAATGCACTTAATCTTTCTACGACAGATGCACGTCAGCTCTGGATTCAGGATGTGAACGGAACCGCATTGCAGGATCTTGGTATTATAAAGGATAAAAGTCAGTTCCCTCCATATAATTATCAGGATGGAGTACGTGTTGCAGGCGGTTCAATGTTTGATGCAGTAATAGCATTCAGAAATGCGTTGTTAAGCGGAGATCAGGAAGCAGTAGGCGGTCGCGTGCTTGGTTCACTTGATCAGGGAATCAATGCGCTTACGACAAGACTTGCAAAATCAGGTTCAGAATATGAACGTGCACAGCAGAACGTAATGCGTAACTCAAAACAGATTGTAGATGTAACTCAATTAGTTTCACGCGAAGGTGATATTGATTATACAAAAGCAATAACAGATCTTAAAATGCTTGATTATACAAATCAGGCAACTTTAAGTCAGGCTGGAAAAATTTACAGCAGCACTTTGCTCAACTATATGCGCTAGGAGTAAAAAATGGAACTTGTAACAAAAGCCCGCGGAACAATCAATATTTCTGAAGACCAGCTGCTTGAAATTCCTGAAGGTTTATTCGGTTTTGAAGAATATACAAAATTTGCTCTTGTAGATTCAGAATATGAACCTTTTTTGTGGCTTCAGTCAACCGAAGAAAAAAATCTCGCGTTTCTAATCGTAGATCCTTTTTTAATCTGTCACGATTATGAAACAGATATTGACGACGAACTTCTTTCAAAAATTGATATAAAGAAGCCTGAAGATATTATAATCATGACGATTGTAACTGTTCCTCAGGATGGTTCTCCTATTACTGCAAATTTTATGGGTCCACTGGTAATCAACAAGGAAAACAAAAAATGCATGCAGGTAATCATTAACGATAACCGTTGGACTACTAAAGTAAATATCATCGAAGCTTTAAATTCGAAAGGAGATGCATAATGCTTATTCTTTCAAGAAAAATCGATGAAAAAATAAGAATCGGCGAAGATATCGTCATTACTCTTATTGATGTTCACGGGGATCAGGTAAAAATTGGAGTTGAAGCTCCTAAAACAATAAAGGTTTTCAGACAGGAAGTTTATGATGCTATTCAGAATGAAAACAAGGCAGCAGTCGTTCAGGAACAAAAGGATAATGCTATTGCACGTGATGCAGTAAGCGCACTGTCTAAGCTTTTGAAGAAGTAGAATTAAACTTTATTTCTGCTTCACTTGCACGAAGATATACAGGGCCGTCGAAATCTCTTAACGGGGGATTATCGTCGGCTATATTTTTTTCTGCAAGTGCAAACAGTGAATCAGTAGTTACCATTTGAGTTTTTGAATATAAAACATTGATTTTTCTGTTTTTTTCTTTTATAAACTGTTCAAGCTTTTTACAATCTGGTCCTGCAAGAATTACCGATTTCAGTTTTTTTGTAACATCAGTAAGTTTTGAAATTTCCCAGTCACCGTCTTCTAAAATCGTTTTATTATCGTTGATTAATCGTGCATAAAATCTATCCTTATTTGCATCTATTGCACTTAAGACAGGAAGATTGAAATTCAAAAAAGGATATTCATACATTTCTAAAGTTGAAATTCCGTAAACAGGAATATTATATGCAAGTTGGAATGCCTTTAATGCGGATATTGCAAGACGAAGACCTGTAAAGCTTCCAGGTCCTATGGACATTACCGTATAATCAAGTTCTTTTGGTTCAAGACAAACCTTCTGTAAAACTTTTTCAATTGCAGGAACAATAGATTCAGATTGTTTCATGCCTATATCATAAATTGAAGTAAATACCTTATCATCATTTTTTGCGGCAATAGTCATTCTGCTTATTGCACCGTCTATACTTAATGCTTTCATTTTTATATTCCTTTTATTCAACAGGTCCGTTCTGCCAGTTATCAATTTCAATCAATCGTGAACCATCATCGTTTGGAGTTATGCGAAGGATTATTGTTTTTTCTGGAAGCTCGTCCATTATTTTTTCGCTCCATTCAATGATGCATATACCATCTCCATAAAGCATATCATCAGTTCCAAGATTTATGAAATCTTCAGTTCCTTCAAGACGGTAAACATCCATATGATAAAGAGGCATTTTTCCGGAATATTCGCTTATTAAACAGAAGGTTGGACTTGTAATTGTATCCTTTATATCAAGAGCCTGAGCAATTCCTTTTGTAATCGTAGTTTTGCCTGCAGCAAGAGTTCCCTGCATTGCGATTATATCACCTTTTTTAAGAAGTCTGCCAATTTTACGGCCAAGTTCAATTGTTTCTTTTGTAGATTTTGTCGTAAATGTCAGCAAGGGAGCCTGCCTTCTCGATCTTCAGATATAATAAATTCAATCAAGCCTTTTTTTAACGGGAGAAGGGGATAGTCAATCTGTTTCTGGATATCAAGGCATACAGATTTATTTCCAAGACAATCCATCTCTATGGAAAAACTGATTGGAGTATCTTCAACTGATTTTGGAAGTTCAATTTTAGCAATGCCCGAATAACGTCTGATGTAAAATATCTGGCTGTCCGAACGCTGTAAATTTTCTATCCCTAAGACTCTCATTATGTTATAGAATACCCTAAATTCCGTGTGTTTTCAAGTCTGACTAAAGTCTGTATTATTACAGCTCGTATTTGTAAACATATCCTAAAATTGTATTTTGTGAATGAAGTGAGAAGCTTATGAATTGAACGTGAAGTGCAAAGCTCTGGTCAGTCAGTTTTCTTGTGCGTTTGATAATTCCTATAATCGGCTCATTAATTTTCAAATCCCGTAAATGAAGTGCCATATATTGTCCTTCGCGGATAGGAAGCATTGTTTTTATACAGGCACCGCCGCCGGAAATGTTTGTTATTCTTCCGTCATATTCCTTGTCAGAAATTGTAAAAGTTGTATTGTCATTTTTACCTGATACGGTAACATGTACTGGTGAAAACGAACACGATGCGTCAAAGGTTTCACGGTGATAATGACGCTGCATCTGAACTTCAAGCTTTTGTGTATGAGAAAGTACCATTTTAATGTCTTCGCCCGGTACAATTTCGTATCTTAATAAGCGTGAAATAAAGAAATAACTTACACCGTCTTTTGTTTTCATCATGAATTTGAGTCTAGAAAGCGGCTGAGGACGGACACTTGTTTTATAAATAAAATCAGGCAGTTCAAGGCAGTAAAAATTTTCCCTGTTTTCTATTAAGAAAAGCGGATACTGCTCATATTCCGGTGTTATATAAAAAAGGATAGTCGAAAGCGGAATTGATCTTGTGGAAGGAAGTTTTCGTGATTCTGTAGAAATCTGTTCCATTTTGTAAAGGAGCTTATAAAAATCATTTATCTGCTCATCATTCGCGTTCGATTCCCTGTAATATTCATAGGCATTTTTAAAAATCTGCTGGATTTTGTTGAAATCACGAAGATATTTTGTAATCTGGGGAACCTGATTTCTTTTACAGATTGACCACAGTAGTTTTGCATGTTTCGAAGAAAGCTTATATTGTTTTTTCAGATATTTAATATCTTTTTTTGAAGTCAATTTTTCACTTTGTGAATTCTGCTGGTCTGTGCTTTCCATTTTTCTCTCCTACATCTGTTTTAATGCCTGTGATATTGACTGAAGCCTTGGACATATTTCGTATTCAGAAAGATCACCGATAGAAACAAGGTCATTGTTCTTAATTGCCTGTTCAAAATCAAGGAGAACCGGTGAAAATTCATTGAAAAAATCCTTGAAATCTTTTCCGTCAATTTTAGTCTGTTTAAATGTATTTGGAAAAAGAGATGCCCATGCCGCAACATGACAGAATTCATCTATTCCGTCTGCAAGCGTATTGATAGATTCTATTACTTCCTTGTTGTTTACCTTTTGAATTGCAACAGGAATCTCTTCCATTTTTGCCGAAAGATTGTCAAAATATTCAGAAAGTTTGAGAAAAGATTCTTTTACAGTCTGTTCAGTAATAACGGAAAATTCAAACTTTGTATCTTTACCTAAAGGCTTTACTGCTTCTTCATCAAAAATCTCAGGTGTTATGATTCTATCATCAACTGTAATTCCAATTACGGCAGCATTATTCTGTTCGCATGTGAGTTCAAAGGATTTAAGGACATCACCGATTGTCTGTTCCTGCTCGAGAGTTGCCTGTGAATCCTGTCCGTTTACGTATACCTTTACCATATTTTCCTCTAGTAATTGTTATTATTGTTTCGCCTGTTAAAGTTATTGATTGTTGTCTGCTGTCCTTCAAGACTGTTCAGAGAGCCTTCCATCTGACTGTATTTTCTTCGTAATTCCGCTTCTTTTGCATTAAGCTGATCTTCCAGCTTCGAAATATTTTTTTCCGAAGATTTTATCTTAGTATCGAGTGTAGAAACCTTCAGTGCAATAATTCCACCGGTCTGTGTATAGGCGCTGAGCTGTTTGTCCAGTTTAAATGCAATTCCATTATCAATAATCAAATCTCCGTCTGTATCATATCCGAAAAGCATTTTAATTTCATCAAGATTATTTTCAAGTGCTGCATCAAGCTTTTTTTCATCAATTTCAAGATAACCGCGTAATCGGCTTTGAGAATAACTTCCTGAATATCCGGTCGCATTAGTAGCAATTCCAATCTGAGCAAGAAGCGTTATAGTTGAATATTCAGTAAATTTATAGTTTGTAGACATTATTGACTGCATGTTGCTTTTAATGCTTGTTAACGAAAAATCGGAATTGAACATTCCAAGCTGAGATTTTAATTTTTCCCTTTCTGAATCACTAAGATAATCAAGCTCATCTATAATTTCAGGCTTATTCTGGGAAAGAACATTTATTTTTGCTACAACCTGATTATATTTACCGACAAATTCTATAAGTGCATTTTTAGAAGCTTCCTTGTCAGGTTTTACGGTGATTGTTGCTGTGCGTTCAGTTCTTTCGTGAACATTCAATGTGATTTCCGGAACTACATCATCAATATCATTTGTAGGTCGGACTATTGTAATTCCTTCATACTTTATGATGCAGTCACCGCTTTCTTCAATAGGATGGTTTGGAGTATATCCGAGATTTGATGCTGTGTCATAAACAGAAAATGCTGAAACATCAAAGCTGTAGCCGGTATTTTCATTTTTTATTTTTATGCCTGTAATTCCTTCGTATTCGGCAATTGAAAGGTCAAAACTTGATTCTCCCTTGCTTAAAATATCAGGAGTAGAAATTAATTTTTCAGAACCGTCACTCATTACTGCATAAAGAATATTTCTGCTTAAAACAGGTTCTGTAGTTGTATTTTCAACTACCGGCGGCTGATATTGTGAGTCTGACGGACTGTTTCGTACGATGATTCCTTCGTATTCTGCAAAGCCTGCATCGGGAATTACGGGAGATTCATCGGCTTTATTTATTGCTTCAGTTATATCTTCAACTTTATTTGCATTGATTGTAAAAGTAATATGATTGCTTCTTCCGTTCTTTACATTGTCTGGAATTGCAACCTGAAATGCACCTCTTGGTTCTACGTGAATTACTCCGTTTGTGATTTTTGTTTTTGTCGTAGAAAGGGCAGGAATTTTTGCATTATCTGACTGCTGATATACATTCTGCAGTTCATTCGGATTTGTTCCGAAGGTTTGATTTTTTGAAGAGGTGGCAGCGCTTATCATTCCTGAGCTGAATGCAAAATCCTTCGCTTTCCCTTCAAAAATCAGTTTATTTTCTTTACCTGTCTCAACGGCTTCAATGAGCAGAGTTTTTTTATTAGAACTTGCTCCGATTACCATTGATTTGACTACATTGTTTCCACGTTTATTTATGGCGTCTGAAAAACTCTTTAAGGTTCCGCCTTTCCAGTTGATTGAGACCTGTTTTGTTCCAACTTTAAAAATATAGTTACCTGCAGGAACCTGATAGTCTGATGGAAGCTCATCAGTTAAAAATCTGTCTGATGTTGCTTTCTGGATTACATCGATTTTAAAAGTCTGATCTTCGGCGCTTCTTGTTGCCTGTGCAGTAATTGCATATTCATCTGAAGAAGAACATATCTTGTTGTTAAAAGGATTTTCGTAAGAGTATAAGGTTTTTATACTCTCACGAAGTGAGTTGAGTTGCGTATTAACTTCTCTCCAGGCATCCTTTTCAGCCTTATACTGATCGAGCTGCTTCTGTTCCCTTGTCAACGGAGCACGCTCGATCTGCATAAGTTTTTCGACAGTTTCATTTGTCTTATACTGATCAGTAACACCTGGAATATTTAGTCCAGCCATGTTTTTTCACCGAAAATATCATTAATTAAACTATATCGTCTATAATATTGCCGATGGCTTTTCTAAGACGAAGTTTTAATTTCTGCATATCTTCAGATGGAATCTCCTTTAATACCTGGTTAGTAGTAGTATCAACGATTTTTACAACAACGCTTCCAAGTTCTTTGTTAACGTTGAATTGTAATTTTCTGCCGTCAATCATATCAGATATCTTCTGAAGTTCTTGAGAATTCTGCTTCATTTCAGCAAGATTCTGCTCAATATTGTGTGCAACTTCTGCTCCAGTCGGAGTAGATAACTGTACCTGCGGCGGTGTATACAGAGGTCTGCCTGCACCTGCTGCACTTGTATAGAGAGACTGGCCATCCATTGCCACATGAACCATTGAATTGTTAATTGTATTCATAGGTTCTCCTCCTTATAGATAAAAATTTTCAAATCCTTGAAAATTTATTTTTCAAAATAATCAGAGGAGGGGCGCACCTCTTCTGATTAACATTGTCATAAAGATGACATCCAGAAATCTCTATAACAATATTTTTTATACTATTGCAACAAAGCCAAAACAGTTTGAGACTGTGAGTTAGCTTGTGCGAGCATTGCAGTACCAGCTTGTGTGAGAATCTGGTTCTTAGTATACTCAACCATTTCAGTAGCCATGTCTGTATCACGGATACGGCTTTCTGCTGCCTGAGTATTTTCTGCAGCAATGTTTACGCCCTTTGCAGCAATCTCAAAACGATTTTGATATGCACCCAGATCGGCTCGTTGTTTGTTTACATTCTTAAGTGCTTCATCAATAGTGCCGATTACAGTATTTGCTGTTTCAGGTGTAGCAATAGAAATCTGTTCATCGTTTGCAGCGCCACCCTTTAATCCAAGAGCAGTAGCTGTCATTGTACCGATGTACATTCTTGTGTTCTGGTCCATATTCGCACCAACGTGAATCTGCATGATTCTATCTCCTGTTTCAGAGAAACGACCAGTCAACATATTCATACCATTGAACTGAGCAGAACTTGCAATGCGATCTACTTCAGCAACCAACTGTGAAACTTCTACCTGAATCTGCATACGATCTTCATCGCTGTAAATACCATTTGCAGACTGTATGGCAAGTTCGCGAACACGCTGAAGAATATCTGTTGTTTCGTTCAAATATCCTTCTGTTGTCTGAATGAATGAAACTCCATTCATTATGTTCTTAGAAGCTTGATTAAGTCCACGGATCTGACTTCGCATCTTTTCAGATACTGCAAGTCCAGATGCATCGTCTCCGGCGCGATTGATGCGTTCACCAGATGAGAGCTTTTCCATGTTTTTCATGATGTTGTCATTAGAAATGTTCAACACACGATCAGCATAGAGCGAACTCATATTGTGATTAATAATCATATTGTGCCTCCATGTTTACTTAAAAACTTAAAGCCTCATGCTTCAAGTCCCGCAGGTGAAAGGCTAAACCAGTTTTGCGCCCCTGATTTAGTTTCAGACCTTTTACAGCAGGAACAGACAGAATAAGTAAATTAATCTGACTGTTTCTGCTGTTCACCTGCAAAAACACAGCTTGCACTTATTTCAAAGAACAATATGTTTCTGAAAGAACATATATATTTCACAACTCATTTTGTACAGTAATTTAGCTCAAAGTCTGAATTGCTTTTCAGATTTGTGCAATTATATGAAGGTACTTTAATACCTTCATATATATTATATTACACTATCTGAGCAAAGACAAGACATTTTGAGACTGAGAATTTGCCTGTGCCAGCATAGCAGTACCGGCCTGCTGTAAAATTGAATTCTTTGTGAATTCAACCATCTGATGAGCCATGTCTGTATCACGGATACGGCTTTCAGAAGCCTGGAGGTTTTCAGCACCGATGTCAAGACCTTTGATTGTAAGTTCAAGACGGTTCTGATAAGCACCAAGATCAGCACGCTGTTTGTTGATTTTCTTGAGAGCTTCATCAATAGTACCGATAGCGCGGTTTGCTTCTTCTGGAGTAGAGAGAGAGAGTTTAGCTTCAGTAGACATTTCGCGTACTCCAAGAGCTGTTGCTGTCATAGTACCGATGAATACCTGAGTTCTCTGATCCATGTTTGCTCCGATATGGAACCACATAGATGAAGTAACTGCATTGTCTCCCAATGGTCTTGCAAAACGACCTGTAAGCATGTTCATACCGTTGAACTGAGCTGCAGATGCAATTCTGTCAACTTCTGATACGAGGGCAGAAACTTCTACCTGAATCATCATGCGGTCTTCATCTGAGTAAATACCGTTTGAAGCCTGAATTGCAAGCTCACGAATACGCTGCATGATATCAGTTGTTTCCTGCAGATAACCTTCTGTTGTCTGAATGAAGCTGATTCCGTTTGCTGCGTTCTGAGAAGCCTTGTTCAAACCTCTGATCTGACTGCGCATCTTTTCAGATACTGCAAGTCCTGATGCATCATCACCAGCGCGGTTGATTTTTTCACCAGATGAGAGTTTTTCCATGTCTTTGTTAAGACCCAGACCAGTAATACCTAATTGACGATTGGCAAACATTGCCGACATGTTGTGGTTGATAACCATAGTTTCCTCCTTGGAAATGTGGGCAGAAGAATCCTTTCTTCTGTTTGGAAAGATGCAAAAATGTGCAAACGTTTACAAGGCTACATCTACACACTTTTGCCAAAACCACCTGAATGCTGCTTCTTCGAAGTCGATCCACTCATAGCGGTTCAATCATTTTATCGGCACGGTATTAATAAAACTTTAGGAAAAAAATAAAAAAAAATGCATTTTTTTTACTTTTTTTGAAGAATTTTGTCAAAATTTACAGATTTTCAATGATTTTTTGTATAACTCTGACTGCTTTTCCTCTATGCGAGATAGAATTTTTTTCTTCTGCAGAAATCTGAGCAACTGTTTTATTGTATTCAGGAAGAAATACAATAGGATCATATCCGAATCCGCCGTCACCGCATGAATCTTCAATTCTGTTTATTAAGGTTCCTTCAAATGTTTCCTGAGCTACAAAAAGACGGTCAGGACCAAGATAAAGAACCATTGCGCAGGTGTAATGACATGAACGTTCTTTGTGAAGATACTGTGCATCAGGCAGATTTCCCCTTTTAATTACATCATTAAGCTGGGCGATAAGAAATGCATTCTGTTCTTCCTGTGATATTTTTGTTCCGTCCGGTTTTCCTTTCATGAAAGATGGACCGGCATATCTTGAAGAATAAATGCCAGGCGCTCCACCCAAGGCGTCTACGCATATTCCTGAATCGTCGGCGATTACAGGGCAGTGTACTATATCATATAAAGCTTTTGCTTTGATAAGACTGTTTTCATAAAATGTAGTTCCTGTTTCGTCAGGATCAAAGTTAATGTTTTCATCTGAAGGAATTACAATTTCATGCTCCGGTAAAAGCTGGATCATCTCTCGTTTTTTATTTTTATTTCCTGTTGCTAAATAAATTTTCATATAAGTATTTTAATAAAAATCAGGATGCTTCGCAATAAGATTATATTTTAATTCCAAGCTCTCTTGCATGCCTCAGGTAGTAGCTTACCTGCCTTTCGCATATCCCAAGTATTTCTGCAATCATTTTATTGGAAGGGCGCAGATGAAGAAATCCTGTCTGAAGAGATGAATTTAAGTTGTTCCAGCAGATTGTGTTCCGTCTGTATTTTCTTTTATAGGCTTCCGTATAATAATGTGAATCAGATTGTTCTTCTTCAAAAAACTCAATTCCCCTTCTGTATTTTTTATGATTCATATAAGCCCGGTTTCGTCTCATTTCATAACGTTGTTTAGTAATTGCCCGCATTTCAAGCTTTTCCTTAATGATCTGAATCAGTTCGCGTAAGGAATCGGGATTTATCGAGCATATTTTACATATTGTTTCAATCTGAAAATCAGTAATATAAAAAGCTGATTTTAATGCAAGGATAATGAGAATTTTTGAACCAAGCTTCGGATGTACTTTTTTAAGATTGTTTTTTAGTTTTGAATAAACTTCTTCATTATTTTCATTAATGAATTTTCTGAAGGTATAAATTTCGTTGGAGCAGGCAAGAGTAAAATTTTTTTCATTGATTTTATAACTGTAAGGGGCCTTTGGAAAATCGAATTCCGAATAGTTTATGTTTTCATAGGCATTCTGAATCGATTCAAAATCTGCAATGCTGTCTTCAATAAACAACTCTTCCTTTATATTCTGCATGATGTATTTTCGTTTTTTGTTGAGGATCAGATTTTTAATATAGTTGAAATAATATGTGTAAAAGCAACCCTTGTGATAGTTGTACTTTTCGAAAAAGATTTCCCTGTTTTCCAGCAGAGTGATGATGATTTCGGTTTGAAAATCTTTTGAAAGAACACCCGACTTAAAAAGTCTGTAATTTTGCAGAAAATACAATGAAAGATAATCCATGGCCTGTTTTGAAGTGATTTTCTTTTGAGCAAGCAGTTTAGGAATTTCATTGATTTCACTGACTGTTACTGTTTTCATATAGACCTCCTGAAAAATATGAAATATATATTTATTCACGGAAGTTTTATTGAAAAAACAGTCGTTAATTCATAATTTTTGCAAATTCCTTAATAACTAAAGGTAAAAGTTTTTCAACCTGACCGTTACAGCTCATCCCTGAAGCATTTTTATGCCCGCCGCCTCCGAATTTAGAAGCAACGACCGAAACATCTATTTTATCCTGAGATCTGAATCCGCCGGTACATGTAGTTGGTGTATCCTGACGTAAAAAGACTGCTGCTTCAACACCTTTTGCAGAAAGAAGAAGCTGATATAAAGAATCTGTATCGCGTCCTTCAAGACCGAATTTTCTTGTATCTTCAAGAGATTCGTAAGTTACGGCAAGTCTACCGTTAAAGTACAATTCTGTTTTTGAAAGAAGAATACCCAGAAGCTTTCTTGTTGAATAGGGTTTTCCGTTATTAATCTGATTATAGGTAACTTTAGGATCGGCTCCGTATTTAATAAGTCTTGAACATGCATTCATTAAATCAGATGCTTCATCTGTCGAAGAAAGAAAACGGAAGAATCCTGTGTCGGTACAGATTCCGAAAAATAAAATTTTTGCTGTTTCCTGAGGAACTTCACCAATCAGATTTTCATAAAAAAGCTGTACAAGATATGCGCAGGAAGGGGATGAAGGGTTTATATATCCTTTGGAAATATCACTTAACTCAGATGTTTTATGATGATCAATTATATAAGTATCAAGATCTTTAAAATCCCCGTCGATTTCACCCAGGCGTGAAATTTCGGAACAGTCGGTAATGATTAATCCTGTTGTTTTTCTTTCGTTTATATCCTGAAATTTCATCTTCTGTGAAAATTTTGATTCAAAGGCATTTACTTCATTTCTTTTAAAAGGACCTGCAGATAAAAGCTGATACGGTTTATCGAATTTATCAAGAATTGCGGCAATTCCAAGACAGGATGCAATGCAGTCTCCATCCGGTTCCTTGTGACCTGCTATGAAAAAGAATTCATGACTGTTCACGAAGGATTTGAATGAGTCAAAATATTTTTGTTCAATGATTTCCATTTTTTTACTGTTTTACGTCGTCGAGATTCTGTTTGTCTAAATCAGGAATCTTTGTTCCGTAATCGACTACGCCCCAAAGATCATTGTTTTTACGTAACGGTAAAGTAAGGATTACACGGTAAAATTCACCATTCTTGCTGACGATTGTCATATATGAAGCACCCGGGTTTTTGATGTTTCTGAATTTTAATTTACGTGGATTTTCAACGTTTCCTTTTGCCCATGTTTTTGGAATTACAGTAGTATCAGTTCTGTCATTATTTTTAAGATAGAAAACGACATAAGCTTCCTTTGATTCAAGAACTTTTAAAATAGGGACCGTAAAATAGGTCATGTCACTCCAGTTTTCTTCATGTTTTTCCGGTGCTAGACCATTTGTTTTACTCTGAGCAAAAAGTGAACCGGCTAAAAGAGATAAAAAGAGTAATGTAAGTAAATTCTTTTTCATAGGTAACTCCTGTAATTTAATTATAAACATAAATATTTTTTTTAACAACTTATTTTATTAAATATCGGTAAAAATAGTCGTTTTCTGCATAAAAAAAAAGAACCTCAGCGATGCACCTGAAGTTCTTTATAGGGACAATAGGACTCGGACCTATGACCGCACGGATATGAGCCGTGTGCTCTACCAACTGAGCTATATCCCCAAGATGTTAGTTATAATATAGATTTTATTACTGTATGTCAAGGCTTATCCGGATATTTCATCGCAGCTGAGCGCCTTTTCTTAAAGATTTTGCATAGGAAATAAGTTCATTTACTTCATCATCAGTATAAGGTGTAAGCTCATTGTAAGAAGGATCAAGGCAACTCCCGTTCTGAAACTGTGCAAACTGCCACGAAGCATCCTCCGGTAAAATACATGCCATGTCTTTTATATCATTCTTTGTAACAAGCGGCGGTACAAGAACAGTCCTGTACTCCCTGCAGTCCGGCGGAAGTTCTGATATAAGCTCTGAAGAACGCTTTAATGCATTTTCAAAATATTCCGGATTTTCTGCATATTTTGACTTTTTACGTGCGATTAAAGATGCGTATTTTGAAGGCGATGTTTTTATGTCCATTGCAATAAAATCAGGCTTAAGCTGTTCGTCCGATAAAATCGATTCAAGCTCATCGCATAAAGTTCCGTTTGTATCAAGCTTAATTTTATATCCAAGTTCCCTTGCTTTTTTTATGATAAGGGGAGTATACGGATTGAGCAAAGGTTCTCCTCCGGAAATGACAAGTCCCTTTAAGATTCCCTGTCGTTTTTCCAGGTGGCTGAAAAGTTCGCCAATTGTATTTATTCCCGAAGTTTTTTTGCAGTAAACTAAATCTGTATTGTAGCAGTAGGGGCAGAAAAGATTGCATCCCATGAGAAAAAAAGAACCTGCCAGCATTCCAGGGTAATCAACACAGGTGGTTTTTACCAGTACACCGGCAGGTTCGTTCAAGGATAATTCAGCCATAAATACTTATGCACTAACGGCTACTTTATGAAAAACTGCTTCAAGCTCTTCTACGTTGTGGCATCTTGCAGTTTCAATGCCCTGTTCATTATAGAAAATTACTGTTGGAGATGCGAATACACCTTTGTTTGCTGCTTCTGCAAGACCTTCTTCTGTATCTACATCGATATTTCTTCCTGCAAGGTCAAGGTTTGACATAAATTCTTTTACAGGAGGACAGTTTGGACATGTCTTTCTTGTATATAATTCATAAGAAACGCTCTGAGTATTCATAACAGGCTGTTCATTCTTTTTTGTTTCTTTTGCTGATACTGATTCTGTTCTTTCTGTAATATCATATTCTTTACTTGCTTCAAGTGTGAACATTTTTCTCTGATCGAATTCATCTCTCTTTCCTTTATTCCAGTGCTTTACTGCTCTGTAATAACCTACGATTCTTGCATATACTTCAGTTTCTGTTCCGTGTACGTCTTTAAGCGCTTCCTGAGTTTCTGCAATTTCCTGTTCTACCTGTGCAAGTGTTCTTGTTTCCATATTTTTTAATATCCTCCCAATAATTTAATCTGTAATAATTACAGATTTGTATTTATTCCACCCACACTAAATATAGTGTAGATTTGATGATTTGTCAACTGCGTTGACACTAAAACATCGGAATATTTGTTGAAATTCATTAATTTTAGTGTCATTTTTTCTAATTAATTTGCAGCTTTTGCAAGAATTTTTTCTTTTTCTTCCTGTAATGCCTTTAACTTGTCTTTGAGTTCCTTTTCTTTTTCTGCCTTGCATTTAGGACATTCAAACTGCTGGCCGTTGAGGTATCCGTGTTTTTTGCATATAGAATATGTAGGAGAAATCGTAAAGAAAGGAATCCTGTATTTTGTTGCAATTGTTCGTACAAGATCAGCGCATGATTTCCAGTCCTTTAATGCTTCGCCCATGAACACGTGGAACATTGTACCGCCGGTGTATTTTGTCTGAAGCGATTCCTGCATATCAAGAGCTTCGAATACATCTGCCGTATAATCAACCGGAAGCTGTGAAGAGTTTGTATAGAACGGTTCATTTGTTCCGCTTGTGATTATGTCAGGGAACTGTTCCTTATCGTGGCGTGCAAGTCTGTATGATGTAGATTCTGCAGGTGTCGCTTCAAGATTGAAAAGATCTCCTGTCTGTTCCTGATAATCCTGCATTCGTTCGCGCATGTGCTGGAGTACCTTTTCTGCAAATGCTTTTCCTTCTTCAGTTGTAATGTCTTTTCCGATGAAGTTGAGGCAGCATTCATTCATACCGCACAACCCGATAGTATTAAAATGATTTACGAGTGTTTTAAGATATCGTCTTGTGTAAGGGAATAATCCGCCGTCATAAAGCTTCTGGATTACCTTTCGTTTTGTACAAAGGCTTTCTTTTGCAAGATCCATAAGATAATCAAGTCTCTTGTAGAATTCTGCTTCATTGTTTGCAAGATAACCGATCTGAGGCATATTGATAGTTACTACACCGATAGAACCTGTAAATTCATCTGCTCCGAAAAGACCTCCGCCGCGTCGACGAAGTTCACGCTTATCGAGCTGGAGACGGCAGCACATTGAACGTACATCACTAGGATCAAGGTCTGAGTTTACGAAATTCTGGAAGTTTGGTGTTCCGTACTGTGCAGTCATTGTAAACAGAAGCTTTGAAATTTCTGAATCCCAGTCAAAGTCACTTGTAATATTATATGTAGGAATAGGGTAGGCAAAACCGCGTCCGTCTGCATCACCTTCAATCATAAGCTCAATGAATACTTTGTTTATCATATCCATTTCTTTTTGACAGTCACCATATGTATATTCCTGTTCCTTTCCGCCGACGATTGCTTTTTTGTTTTTTAGATCGTTCGGACAGACAAGATCAAGAGTGATGTTTGTGAACGGAGCCTGAGAACCCCATCGGCTTGGTGTATTTACACCGTAAATATAACTCTGGATGCACTGACGAACCTGTTTTTCTGTAAGATGATCGGCACGGATAAATGGAGCAAGATATGTGTCGAAAGAAGAGAATGCCTGAGCACCAGCCCATTCGTTCTGCATGATTCCGAGGAAGTTTACAATCTGATTTACAAGAGTAGAAAGATGTGTTGCCGGTGTTGAAGTGATTTTATCAGGTACACCGCCGAGTCCTTCTGCAATAAGCTGACGTAAAGACCAGCCTGCACAATAGCCTGAGAACATTGAAAGATCATGAATATGGAAAGCAGCAGTTTTGTGTGCTTCTGCGATTTCTTTTGAATATATGTTGTTGAGCCAGTAGTTGGCAGTGATTGTTCCCGAGTTGTGGAGAATAAGACCTCCGAGCGAGAAGTTTACGTTTGCATTTTCATTTACACGCCAGTCACTCTGTCCAAGATATCCGTCCATTGTCTTATTAATGTCGACCATAAGGTTTTTTGCATCACGCACAGCCTCATGTCTTGCACGGTAAAGAATGTATGCTTTTGCTACTTCGACTTCTTTTTCTTCGATAAGTACAGTTTCTACAAGATCCTGAATTTCTTCAATTGCCGGAATTGAATGTGCTCTGTTTCCTGCGAGCTGAAGCCTTAATTTTTCTTCAACTAAATCTGTTAATTGTGCGGCTCTGTCCGGATCCTTCTGTTTTTTTACCGCTTCAATTGCCTTGCTTATAGCAGTTTCGATTTTCTGTCTGTCGTATTCTGCGATTTCACCCGAACGCTTTACGACGTTTTTCAAAAATCCCTTTGTTTCATTGTCGGAACTGTTTCCTAAGAAACTACGCCATTCCGGAAAGATTGACTGGTCACTCATTGTTTTTTTCCCCTCTTTTCTATGTTTTTTACTTCTGTAATAAATTCATCTAAATTTTCAAAGTGCTTGTAAACAGACGCAAATCTGATGTAGGCAACTTTGTCAATTTCATATAATTTTTCGAGAACAAGTTCACCAAGCTGGGATGTTGATATTTCCCGTTCCTCCTTGGCTTTCTTGATTGCTGAATCTTCAATGTCGTTACAGATCTGTTCGACCATTGTCGTAGAAAACGGACGTTTTTCAAGTGCGCGTTCAATTCCTTTTTCAAGCTTCTGCCTGTCGAAGGGCTGTCTTCTTCCGTCTGTTTTTACAACCATAAAGGGTTTTTCATCAATGCGTTCATAACTGGTAAAACGATAGCCGCAGGAAATACATTCGCGCCTTCTGCGTATGCTTTCGCCGTTTACCATTGTTCTGGATTCGAGAACCTTGTCATCTAAACTGCCGCAATAAGGACATCGCATTTTTAAAATTACACCTTTTATTTTAGGTTTTAGATTTAGCGTTTATTTGTGTATATATACTATCATATAACACTAGATATGTTAAAACAAGTGAAATTTAATAAAAAAGTAAGAAATTTTTTAAACTTTTTTTCTTGACAAAAAAAAAATTTATGCTTAGGTCAAATTATTTCTTCTCTGATATTGACTTTTTTTATTTTTTAGAATTCAATCTTGAGTTTTTTGTAGAATTTTTTTGATCTTGTGGTCTTTACCTTTATTTTCCGTTTTCTTTCTGAGGCTATAAAATCATCCTTCGTAAATTTTTTCCACCGGTAAACGGCATAAATGGTAAGGATAACCTTCATAAAATATACGAGCCAGTTGCCGAACAACGAATAAACTGTTTTTTGGGGAGTATAGACCGGAACTTCACATGATAAAGCGGCCTGTTCAAATAGAGGTAGATCTGCAATTATACGTCCGCACGGATCAAGAACTACAGAATAACCTGCATTTGTCGAGCGCACGAATGTTGTGCGGTATTCAATCGAACGGTAAGAAGAAACACAGAAATGCTGATATTCAGAGGATTTTTTCAGCGACCATGAATCATCGGTGAGGTTAATGAAAAGCTCTGCTCCGTTTCTTGAAAGCGGCCTCATTACATCGGTAAATGCATCGTCAAAGCAGATTGGAGTTGCAACCCTTACTGTAGTTTTTTTATCTCTCTGTTCCTGGTCATATTTTGAAATTGAAATGTCTTCAATCTTTACTAGAGAAGATGATTTTTCTTCAAGACTTGTACACGGAATGTCAAAATAGGTTATGTTTTTTCCTTTTGTCCATCCTGCAGAAAAGCCGACGATTTTCTTCATCAATTTTCTGATGAAAGGTTTTTCGGAGCCCGGTACATATTCTGCAAAAGGAACAAGATGAAGTTTTCCGTAAAATGCCCTCAGTTCTTCATTTGTATCTATGACTACGGCCGCATTATAATATCTGTTCAAATAATCATCTTCTGAATTATCAATAGGAATTTTTTCTGTAACTGCAGCTCCGGTTAAAAGAGGTACATTGTTCCTTCGCAGGAAATGGGTAAGCGATTCAGGATAAGGCTCCCGTTCATAGATGAAAAATCCTGAAGGCAAAGAATGAACTAAAGATCCTTCGCTGAAGATAAGAAGCTGTGCATTTTTGTTTTTCTGTTTTAATGAATCAATTTCTTTCTGTGCAAGTTTCTGAAGCTCACAGATTATTTCTTCATCATCGTCCATTTTCCACGGATCTGAATTCTGCTGAAGTATAACTGCATTAAGTGATTTTAAGGGTGTACGTTTTTTATTAAGCTGATAGTGGCCGTATATGAGCGTAATGCTGAAAATTAAAGCAAAAAAACACATCGGATGGATGATTTCTTTTGAATAACTGAAACGCCTTGAAGGAACAAGCTTCTTTGCTTCGGCAAAATTCAGTATTGTTTCGCATAAAAGAGTATTGAAAAGCACTGCAATGAATGAAATTCCGTAAGTTCCGGTAATGTCTGCAATCTGCATGATCGGTTTCCATGTGAACATCGTGGCCGAAAGTGTCCCCCAGGGGTAACCTATGAATCCGATTGATTTTGCAAATTCATAAACGACATAAACTGTAGAAAACCAGATAATCCTGAAAACCGGTGAATCATCAAATTTACGTGAAAGTGAATAAATGTATAAATGTTTGTTGTATTTGTCAGCTTGAGGAAAGAAAAGGAAACATCCGAATATTCCGCCGAGGACTCCTGTTGCAAGTGCAGAAGCTCCGAGTGTAAGGACTGCAAAATCCTTGAAAAAAGCAAGCCAGAAGCTGGAACAGAGATGTGTAGTTATTGTCTGGATAAAACCTGAAGCAAAAGCCTGTCTGAAGGTTTTACATTTTTTTATTGCAAGATAATAAGGAATGAGGGCAAAAAAAGATATTACTGGGCACCCAAGTAAAAATAATTCATTTGGAAGTGCAAGAGAAAGAAGTATGCCTGAAAAAAATGAATAAAAAACTTGTAAAATCATCTTCATTATATTATATTCTATATATTATATTTTTGTGAAGAGGGTGCTTTTTATGAAAGCAGTAAATGATGCACATAAATCTGAATATGAACAGAAACCAGAGATTGTCGTAAGAGCTCCCGGACGATTTCATCTTATCGGTGAACACTCATGGTTTTTTAAAGATAAGACTCTTTCAATGGCAGTTAATCTTCCGGTATATGTTGCCGTAAGCCGCCGTCAGGATACCTCCATAAAGTTTTATTTTCATCAGTTGAATGAAAGAAAAAGAGCAAGTGTTAATTCAGTAAAGTATAAAAAAGAAGACAGGTGGGCAAATGCAGTAAAATGCATTATTTATGGTTATATATGCAGCGGATACGATTTATCTGGAATGAACATAACCGTTTTTTCAGAAATTCTTCCTTCTGCTGGTTTTGGAATTACAACTGCAATCAAGGCATCTACACTTATTGCAATAAAAAATCTTTTTAAGTTTGACTGCTCTGAAGAAGATCTTCTTGCTGTTTTTGAACGTGCCAATAAAATCTTTTTGCAGCAGAATAACTATATTGCAGATAATTATTCAGCCTTGTTCTCAAAAAAAGGTAATTTCATAATTACAGATCATACAAAAAATTCATGGGATTATATTCCCTTTAATTTTAATGATAAAAAAATCTTCTTAATCGATACAAAGGTTCCGCGCATTTCTGTATGGAATGAAGATTCTATTTTTGAACCTCAATATGCTCTTTTACTTGGAGATTTAAGGGAAACAAAACAGAATGTTTACGGCGGATGGCAGTATATCAGCAATGTAACTGATATTAACGAGGAGCTTTCTGTTGTTTCTGAGGATGTAAGACGAAAGCTTTTAAGCATAATGCATGAGCATAATAGTCTTCTTGAAGCAAGAACAGGACTTGAAAAATCAGATTTCTTTAAATTTGCCCGTGCGGTTAATAAAAGTCATGAAACGATGCGCGATATGTATGAAATCTCGTGTCCTGAAATAGACTGGATACTCAAACGCGTCGGTGAACTTGAACCTAATCTGGATTTTATTACAAATCCTGTTTCCTGTGGAAGAATTACCGGAAAAGGATTCGGACGCTGCCTTTATGCAATAATCCGCGAAAGTGATGAAGAAAAGTTCAGGGCAAAGCTTACCGAATTTGAAAAGATTTTCGGATATCAGACGGCATGTTATGAAGTAATTCCTTCAGAGGGTGCTTCTGTCGTAATAGATTAGGATTTTTTATGAATATATTGATTTCAAATGACGATGGAATAGATGCACCGGGATTAAAGATAATCGCAGAACGCCTTAAGAAAGATGGACATAACATTCTTGTCATTGCACCTGATTCAAACAGATCGGCAGTTTCAAATCATATATCAATGTTTAAAAACAATACACTCATAAAAAAAGATGTAAATTCATATTCTCATTCAGGATACCCCGCTGACTGTATTTTTACAGGCGTAACTTCCGGCATATTTGATAAAATAGACGTTATTATTGCAGGAATTAATTCAGGCGGAAACATGGGAACTGATATAATCTATTCAGGCACCTGTGCCGTTGCAAGAGAAGGCGCAAACAGTAACATTCCGTCCATTGCGCTAAGTGCAGAACCTCTTGTTCCAAGACAGAGTGTTGAGAATTATAAATTTGATGCAATTGCAGAATTTGCAGCAGAGAATCTTGAAAAATTAATCGCAATCTGTAAATCCTCAGAAGAAAAAGCTTTCGTTAATGTTAATGCTCTTGCAGTTGAAAGTCATAAAGGCGTGAAATATACCGGAAAATTGTGCAGACGTAATTATAAAGACCGCATTGAACTTGTTAATACAAAAGATGATTTATATGAAGCGAGATTTATAGGAAATGCACCAGATCTTTCAAAGATTGAAGAGGGAACAGATCTTTATTACTGCAGGAACGGATATATAGCCGTATCTTTAGTTAAAGTAATGCCTGATTGCATTCAAATTGACGATTCTTTAAAATTTTAATTGTAGAATTGTGAAATAAGTTGTATTATATAAGTATATATTCTGAAATTCGGGTGGGAAACAATGACAGAAAATATCTTATCAGAAGGTATTGAACTTTATAAACAGAAAGCCTATGTAGATGCCCTCTCTTTCTTTCTGGCACTTCCTTATGACTGCGGGGCAGATAAAATTGATATTTCCTATTATCTTGGATTATGTTATGCAAAGCTTCGTAAATATGAAGATGCATTGTCATATCTTGAAATTGTCGTAACCTCAGGGACCCGTCTTGAAAGGGTTCTCCAGTGCCGCTTTTTACTTGCAGTAATTTATGCGCTTTCAGGAAGAAAACGTCTTGCCGATTTTGAATTGAACAAGCTTTTAGAAACAGGCTATATGACTGCTTCGGTATGTGCCGCAATTGCATTCATAGCGTGGGAACAGAACGATACCGATAAATGTCTTGAATATTATGAAACATCCCTTAAGGAAGATAAAGATAATACAACCTCGCTGAACGGACTTGGTTATGTACTTGCATGTCAGGAAAAAGATCTTTCGCGGGCTTTATCATTATGTAAGCAGGCTGCTGATCAGGCTCCGGATTCTGCGGCATGTCTTGATTCACTGGGCTGGGTTTATTATAAACTCGGCATGTTTGAAGATTCAAAAAAATATCTTGAAAAAGCTAAGAATCTTGATTCAGATAATGAAATTATTGAAGAGCATCTTAAGCTTTTACAAAAGGCAGGTTATTAAATTATGAAAAAAGTTTTGATTTCTGCTGTTGCTCTTGCCGTTCTTTTTTTAACAGGTTTCGCTCAGGATACAAGCTATACTGCTGGACTTCAGAAGCATCCCGACAGAATAAGATCGAGCGATGAAGGCTTTGCAAGTGAAGAATTCCGTCTTGGAGTTCAGGCATTTTATAAAGGCGCATATAATGAAGCAATATTTGAATTTGAAAAAGCACTTTCTTATCTTCCTGATGACAATCTTATTCTTGAATGGATGGGCAATGCTTATTATAAAGCCGGACTTGAAGGAAATGCGCTTGATTACTGGCAGATTGCTTCAGACAACGGATACGGCGGACTTCTTCTTTTAAATAAAATTGAAGTAGTTCGTGAAAGACGCGTTACCGGTGATTCGAACGATAAATACATGAAGCTGGTAGAAGCAGGCGGTTTTCCTGGTGTTTTCAACGGAACGGAAATATTCAGCGGTCCTACTGCAGTTTTACCGAACATGGACGGGACTTTATGGATTGTTGCCTATAATTCAAATCAGATTCTGCAGATGAATTTGAACGGTAATGTTTTAAATAGGGTTACGGGGCCCGTAGAAGGCTTTGACCGTCCGGTTGATTTAATAAGACTGAATGACGGTAATCTTCTTGTAACCGAGAGCGCAGGTGACAGACTTTCACTTTTAGATGAAAACGGAAAATTTCTTAAGCATATAGGTTCAAAGGGAAGGGGAACAGGTAATCTTGTAGGTCCTCAATATGCGGCAGAGGATTCATTCGGTCGTATTTATGTCACGGATTACGGTAACCGTCGTGTTGATGTTTTTGATCCGGACGGTAACGGACTGTACTTCTTCGGCAGTAAACAGGCAGGCTTTGACGGATTGAAAGGTCCTACAGGAATAGCAGTTATCGGAGAAAGCGTATACGTTGCCGATGAAGATTCAGGCTGTATTTATGAATTTGACCGTTCGGGAAATATCATCCGTGAGCTTGTAGAAAAAAAGACTTTTAAAAAGCCGGAAGCAATAAAATATTATCAGAATTCACTTATTGTCTGCGATAAAAACAGAATCGTAAATGTTGATATAGATACAGGTGCTGTTTATGAATATATGAATATGGGTAAAATGCCCTCCAGAGTTACGACTGCAGTTCCTGACGTAAACAATAACGTGCTTGTTGCAGATTTTACGGGCAATGCTGTTTTTGTAATGTCTAAAAAACAGGAGCTTGTCGGCGGACTTTTTGTACAGATTGATGAAATCGATGCTTCGAAATTCCCGACGGTTACTGTTGAAGTAAAGGTAGAAAACAGACACAGACAGCCTGTAGTAGGCTTACAGGAAGAGAATTTCTTCTTTACCGAAAAGAAACAGCCTATAGAAAATTTTAAATTTATCGGAAGTGCGGCAAACAATAAATTTGCAGATGTTACAATCATCGTTGACCGTTCAATTTCTTCAATGCAGTATAAATCAGAAATTGAAACTGCAGTAAAGGAAATTGCTTCTTCAATGGGAAATCAGGGAACCCTCCGTCTTATTTCAGCAGGGGCTGTTCCTGTAACAGAATATATAGGAAAACCGGACAGAATAGGTGATTTCAGCCTTGATGCAGTAAAGAATCCTGTCGTAAATGAAGCTTCGGCTGATCTTGCAATTCGTCTTGCGGCAAATGACCTTATACGCGGTTCAAAAAAACGTGCAATTGTTTATATTTCAGACGGAGAAGCAGGACTTTCATCCTTTTCAAAATATAATCTTTCTGATTTAAGCACATACATGAACAATAACTGCATAGGCTTTTCATTCGTTCAGGTTTCGCAAACTCCGATGTCGCAGGAATATAATTACATCATAGATAATACAAACGGAAAGCTTTATTATGTATTCCGTCCTGAAGGTCTTTCTGATGTTTATAAGGATATCGTTAAATTACCTCAGGGTGTTTACCAGCTTCAGTATGTATCATCGTTACCGACAAATTTCGGTGAAAATTTCCTGCCGATAGAAGCAGAAGTCTATTTATTGAACAGAAGCGGAAGAGATGAAAGCGGATATTTTGCTCCTTTGCAGTAATTGTTAGAATTCAAGTTTTACTCCGGCTGTCAGTTCAAGACCAAGATTACTGCATTTATTTTCCTCATGCAAAAAGAAAATATCTGAATTAAGGTTTACAGTCCAGTTTTTGTTTATGACAATATCAAGATTGTGAATATATTCATATTTCTGACTGAAAACCTTATCTTTGTTAATTAGATTAACATTGAATATTTCCCTGCGTTTATAATCTGCAGTTTTATTTTGAGTAAACCACAGCTTTGATTTTTTTGAATGATTCCATATTTGAGTTATCGTAAGGTTCAGGTATTGTTCAGAACCGGTAAAAAGATTAACGACCGATTTTAATGTATTTGAACTGTTTACATAAAATAGTGCGCTTGTATTAAGATTGTAAAGATATGAAAACTGGTCGAAGGATTTTTCCGGCAGTCTGATGATTAAAGAATTATTCATCAGGAATTCATCCTGTGTATACCATTTGAATGTTTTGTATTTTGAATTTGATCCGAAAAGATTTACCGATGCGTTAGATGCAGAAATTTTGAACTGATATAAATCATTTTTCTGCTGTGTGAGATAGACATCACGTATAACTGAAGCAGAAACAGAATAAGGAACAAAAAAATCAAAAAGTGAATTATTGAGCTTTCGTTTGTAGTTCAGAATGTATTTTGCGTTATAAAACTGCTTTCCCTTGATTTTACTGCTTATGTCTGAAAACAAATCTGCAAAAACAAAGGATGAATAAAAATACGAATAATTTTTCTGCTGGCAGAACAGGTTTTCAAAATCGACAGAGTAATTGTTTTTAAAATAATCTTCTTTTTCAGTCGTATCACCCGCTGTTTTTTGCCAGATAAAACTTAAGCTGTCCGAAGAAATTTGAAATGGAATCGTAAGCTCAAAGGTAACGCTGTCTTTATATGAGCGGATGAATGTATTTGAAAAATTTTCACAGAGAGTAAATTTTACAAAGGGCTTTGTTTTTATATCAGGAATTTCAAGATTAAGGATTGTTGAAAAATCAATTGAGCGTTCCTGTGCATCTTCAATGCCGGGAGAAAACTGAAGCATTGATATTTTCCACCAGTTGATGAAATAATTTTCATTCAATTTTGAAGAATCAAAGGATTTCTGATTCATAAGAAGCGATGATTTTGAAATAAATGAAAGTTTTTTCAAATCTATCGTAAAATTCAAATCCGAACGTTCAGACTGACTTGAATAATTGCCTGAGTTTTGTGCCGTTACTGAAAACAAGGCTTCGAGAGGAAAATCAAGCGATGTAAAATCAAGTGAAACGTTATCATTTTTGGTGCTTGACTTTCTGTCATAAATAAACTTTTCACTGAATTTCAGGAATTTAAACAGCGGATAATTTGTAATAATCGAATGACCTGCATTATCAAGAGGATTATGCTGATTGTTTTTAATTTCAAAGCCGGCATCAAAATTTAATGCTTTGGTTTTAAGTGAAGTGTCTGCCCATAAATTTACAGAAGCAGCAGTTTCTGTAAAATCTGACTGCAGATTCTGAATTGAAGAAACCTTTGTTTTTGATTCTATGTTTTCATTTGAAAAACTATATTGAGCATCAATTGTATTTTTAAGGATTGAATAAATCTTATTGTTTTTGTAAAAGAGATTTCCAATGAGGGCTGTCCCCCCTGTTTCTTCATCTGATGTTTTTAGAATAATTACCTGCCTGAAAGGAGTCACTGAGCTGTTTACAAAAAGTGAAAAATCTTCTGAAGAAAGCTCCTGGTCGTCAATAAATACACTTTGTTTTTTTACATTGATTCTTACCTGGTGAACTTTTAGCGGATCTTTGTATAATTTTAATTTTTCCGTAAAAATCGTAAGTTCCAGTGCTTTATCGAAAATAAAATCATAATCTGTTCTTGAATCAAGAATATATGTAAAATCACAGTCAAAATTTATTTGAAGATTAAAATATATGTCTTCATAATCGTTGAAGGGTGATTCATTAAAAAACGTAACTGCCTTTATTTTTTTCTCATTTTCCGTTAAAACTGACGAAAGCTTATGGAAATTTATTTGAGTTAAAAAATTATTTTCACTTTGCTCCAGCTCTGAAGTCTGAACAAGGATTTTATCATTTTCAAGCACATAGCAGCCCCTGATTTTCGGTTCATAAGGACCTGCATAAAGTATGCCTGTTTTTTCATCATCCTGTGAAATTGTTTTTTCTACGATTATCCTTAAATCATGATGATCAAGAAGCTTTATCCGATCCTTTTCAGAAATTTTTAGGCGAATTTTCTGCCATTCTGTCGAAACCGTATCAAACGGTTCAAGAACTTTTGTATCTGTTAATGAAGTAATTTCCCATACCGGAAGATTATCGTAAAGCAGTGTTTCGTTTTCATAATCAATTCCAAGCTGAACATATATTTTATAATCCTTCATGATATTATCTGCTTTAAGTGCAATTTCAAGCTCATCGCTTTTAAAAAGAAGCTCCCCATTCATAAGCTTAATGTCTCTGTATGTTCTTGCCGTTTCTGAAATACCGTAACTGCTAAAATCCCAGGAAACTGGAATACGATAGCCTGAAATCTGTGAATCACTCTGTGCATCTTCTGTCTGTTTTGCAAAATAATATGTTCTTGAGCAATCGCCTGTAAGAAGCTCAACCTTATATTTCCCTTTAACATTCGGATTCTGAAAAGCCAGAGAAAGTGCATCTGAAACGCTGAAATTGTTGTATGAATAATTTATTCCTCCGTTGATTGAAGCAAAGCCTGTTAAACTGTTGTCGTACGTTGCAGAATCAAGAAAAGAAGAAAGAGGCCATTTTACGGTAACCGACGAATCTGCCTTAAGAAAATCAGTAAAATTATACATGAATCCGGCAGCGGCTGTAATTGTTCCATTCTCAAACTGATTTGATTCTTCAGACCAGACAATATAGATTTTATCTATCGGTGTAACGGGGATTGAAAGGGTAATGAAGCCTGAGTTTTTATCGTAAGAGGCAAGAGAATCCTGTTTTCCGTTTATGTACACGCATACAGTTCCTTCAGATGCATTTTTACCGATATCGTAATAAGAAGTTTCGTTGAATAACCTGCAGCGTAAGGCAAGATCAGTATAATTATTTTTTGTCAGATATATATATGGATCTGCATTTGCAAAAGGATAACGTATTTGAGGCGATGTATAATCTGTTGAATATGAATCAGTTTTGATTATTTGTGCATAAAAGTGTGAATCATAGAAAAAATCTTCTCTTGCAAAATTAAAATCTTCACCATATCTGAAAACCCGGTAATCTTCAATTATTTGTTCATTGTTTTTCTGGATAACAGAAAATTCGGTGCTGTTTTGAATTCCTGAATCATAAAGGGCGGAGTACAGAAACGGAGAAAAAAGATTTGAGTTTTGAATCATCACGCATTGTTTACCGTCAATCCTGTTTTCAAGTTCATAGACGTAGCTGCCCATCTGCACCTTGAAGTATTCCTGGATTTCTCCTAAATAAGTACTACTTAACGAATAATCTCCAATAGATTCGATAAAACTTTGTGTATGAGTCTGATTTTCAAACGTGATTAAAATATTGCATGCATTGTTCAAAGCCGCATTGTTCGAAATAATAAGAAGATTTTTCTGTCTGTCAATAAAATAATCTGATGAAGAAAGTTTTTTATATTTTATATTATATTTGTCTTTATGTGATCCGTTCTGATTTTCTGCATAAACATCTTGAATTTTATCAATAAAACCGCATGGAATGACAAAAATTTTGCTTCTTAAATAATCCTGAGGATTGATGAGGGTGTCATTTACAAGACTGTTTCCATACCAGGTTCGGCTGTTTAATTTTGTCAGGTCATAACGCAGCATGATGTCCGAAGACCATTTTTTGTCCCTGATATCTTCAAAATGAAAATAAAAGCCCGGAGACTGATTGTTACCTCCAGGAACTCCAAAGCCGTTTCTGTTTACCGAATAATCCTTTGGAAAAATAATATCCCTGTTTGAAAGATAGAATTTTTTAAGCGTAGATTCTTTTGTAAAGCATAATGTAAAGGTATTCTGATTAAAGGAATCAGCAAAAATACAGTTAAAATACCATTCGGGATTCAGTTTATAAAAAATAGAAAGATCTATCTGCTGCTTGAAAACAGGAGAGTCAAGCGAATGGGCAAAAGATGTACCGTTACCGAAGGATGTGTTAATTGTCTGCGTAACATCGGCAGTCCAGAAACCAGAAATCTGAAGGTTTGAATCCTGTGAATGAACTTTTGTTTTTAATCCGCATAAAAGTATCATAAAAAGCATAAGGTTTTTGATTAATCTTGCCTTTCTGATTTTTATTTCCGGATGTTTTTTTCCCATATTAAGGATAGCTTTTTCAACTGCCATTTTTTTCTGATTTGAATTACCGAATAAATCCTGCTGATACGGACTGTCGCTGCTTTCAAGGTTCTCAAGACCAGTTCCTATCAATCGTACTTTACGCGAGGTATCATATTTTTTTTCAAAAAGCTCCTTTGCCGATTTATAAAGGCTGTCAAGTGTAAGTATATTTGAATCATAAGTCTGTTGAATTGAAACCGTCGTAAAATCTTCATAGCGTATTTTTATCATAACGGTTTTTGAAAAACAGTTTTCCCGTAAAAGCCTGAACATTACGTCGTGACAAAGCTCAAGTATTGTTGTTTCAACCGTATAAATATCGCCGACATCATACGGAAAAGTTGTTTCGGCGCTTATGGAATGTGATTTTCTTTCCTTTTGAAATACATCGTCGCTTATTCCTCTGACGATGTTGTATAAAAACTGTCCTGTAGATTTTCCTGCAATAAACTGTAAAACCGAAAGATCTTTTTCATAAATATCACGGGTTGTTTTGATGCCGCTGTCATATAAAAGCTCCTGTGTTTTCGTTCCAACTCCCCAGATTTTTTTTACAGGAAGACTCAGCATAAATTCAGATTCTTTTCCAGGTTCAACAAAATAAAATCCGTTTGGTTTATTGATGTCTGATGCCATTTTTGCAAAGTATTTTGTTCGTGCAAGACCGATGGAAACCGTAAGTCCTGTTTCATCAAATATACGTTTCTGTATTTTCAAAGAAGTTTGCTGAGGAGAGCCGAATAATTGTTCTGTTCCCGTCAAATCAATGAAGGCCTCGTCAATAGACATCTGTTCTACATCAGGAGAATAGTCCATTAAAATGGTCATAATCTGATATGAAATTTCACTGTACCGCTGATGTCTTCCGTGAACGAATATTCCCTGAGGACAAAGCTGGTATGCCTTAAAAGAAGGCATTGCAGAATGAACTCCGAATTTACGTGCTTCATAAGATGCAGTAGAAACGACACCGCGTCTGTCTTCCGGTTTACCGCCTACAATAACAGGTTTTCCTCTATATTCCGGATGATCAAGCTGTTCTACTGAAGCGAAAAATGCGTCAAGGTCAACATGGATATACCAGCTGTTCGTTCCGCTCATGATTTATCCTTTATCTGTATTGACTTTTTGCATGATACAAATTCATGTTCATTTTCAGTTTTATATAATGCCTCGACAAGTATTGTACATGGAAGATTGTTCGTTCCGAAGGTTATGGCAAGGTTTTTCGAGGGATCAGGCGGAAAAATAAAAACAGATGAACTTTTTGTAAGGGTTTCATAATCATAATCAGAATATAAAACCGGATTCTGTTCTTCACCTATAATCTTTATTTCAACGACCTCAAGCTCTTCTGTCGATTTTATTCTTATTGTCCTGACTTTTTCGCCGTAAATATTCTTATCATAATATTTTACATCTATAAGCTCCTGGTTATCAGTAGGAAGAATGTTTGTCTGAACTACCTGTGAATGTTTTTTAAATGCAAGTGAATTAAAAAGTATTACTGATGTAATGATAAAAATATAAGATACACTTATGATGATTGAAAAGACAAGCTTTCGTTCGAACCTTTTTTTAACTGCAGTAAGGATTCTTAAAAACATCAGGAATGGAGGAATAAGCATTAGAGTTAAGGTAACACTCTCATATCTGTTATGAATTAAAAATAGCTGAAGATTATTTGAATCTGTGTATTTATAAAGAAGAATGAGATATGGAAGATAGGGCAGGAACATGATGAACCACATGAAAATATGGAACCAGTTTCTTTTCATTATGATACAGAGAATGTTTATTAAAAGTACAAACAGGAACATTATGAAAAGTGAAATATCATAAAGACAGAAAATAACAAGGTTCATGGATCCCATAATAAGGATGATGAAATCAATCGAATGCGCTGTATATAATTTTTTATGAAAGAAAATCTCCATCAAATAGAAAATTGAATTAAAGGCTGCGGCAAAGGAAATCTGGATAAGCACGACAGAAAAAACAGTTTTAGTTTCCGAAAGATTCCTGTTGAAAAGAATGAAAAATGCCCGGCCGGCATAAAGTCCTGCAAGAGTAAGGATGAAAGTTACGGGAAGAATGTACCAGTCATTTTTTATGTCACTCCAGATTCTGCTTTTAATTCCCGCATAAACATAACCGAGGATAAATACAAGAGCACAGTTCATGAACAGAAGGATTATGATTATTGTTACGGTAACGGCTTCTGAAATTATAAGGGTTTTATTTCTGAAATTAAAAATAATTGAATGATAGTCAGGCGGAGAATCCTTGCATAAATCATAACTGTCTATGAAATTACAGATGATAGAGCATATTTGTTCATGTTCAGTTTCGTCTGCATTAAAATCTGCATTAATTGCAGGAATTTCATTTTTAAGGAAAGCCGATAGAATTTCATTGTTGATGAATTTATATTTGTATAATTGACTTATATAAATTGACGGAAGGTTTTTTGTAAGATTCTGGCTTTTATAGGCACTATATAGATTTTTAAAAAGCCATGCCGGTGAAATATATCCGCTGCTTCCACAGATTATCTGATTTTTTTCTGAAGAAAGCTTTACGTTCAGGACTATGTTGTTTGTAGTAGTATCAAGATTTCTTGCATAAGTTTCGGCAGAATTTACAGTCATATATGAGGGATAAAGCTTTTCAGTGCCATAGAGAAGTAAAATTTCAGAAGAAAAATCCTGTTGCGAAAGATATTTTATTACAGAAAGAAGAATATCCTTATGTTCATAGGCTTCTTCCATTTTAAAAGAAACAATCAGAAGATTTGTATCAGAATCTTTTTTTTTATTATTTATGATAATATTATATGGAAATGTATTTTCAGAACTGCTTACGATTTCATTTGAAACAGGCTTAAGCTTACTGGAGTTTAATAAAGACCATGTTTTATTGCATAATTCAAGACCGGTTAATGCTTTAGATTCTGCAGAAAATGTATTTTTGAAAAGGATCAGACTAAGAATAGCAATAATTGTTCTTTTTGCAGAATTCATATTATATAGTTTATTATTTAATTGTTTACAATGCAAGTGGCTTTGTGTATAATATATATTGACAATTTATATAAAAATGTAATAATTTTAAAAGAAGGAAAACATGGGTTCTGCTGACAAAAAATTTATAATTGAATTACCACTCAAAGTAATTTTGACTGAAGACGGTGCTTCAAATTTTCTCAGTCATAATAAAAAGCTTTTACGATTCCGTCTCGCAGATAATGTAGATGAATACGGTATTTCTTTAAATAAATTTTCTCCACAATCAATTCAAAGCATGATACTTCTCGAGTATATTTCGAAGATCGAAATTTCAATGTCTGAATTTGTTTCTTCAAGACAGGAGGTTATGGATCTTTCGAAGGTCGTCGTTTATTCGCTCCTTTACAAGCAGTTTGACCGTGAAGTATATAATGCACTGATTCAGTGTGAATGTGTCCGTAAGCATAACAGACAGTATCCTGCACATCTTATTGATGAAAAAACAAAGATGAGTGAACGTCAGCTCAGGACAGTGCTTCAGAGCAAGGAAAATATCATTCAGCAGACACGAAAGAATATTCTTGATCCTATATGGAAATCAATTATGCTGAACAAGGATTATTCAGATGAAGAGAAAAACACATATCTTTTAATGTCTGAAAAATTCATGAATCGTCTTGGTTTAATGAACTGGTATATTATCACACTTTTCCATAAATCAGACGGTGCAAACGAAATGTTCATAGCAATCAGAAATCTTTTGAGCTCATATATGGAAAAATCAAAGGTAGCAGAATATATTTCGGTAATGGTAATGGAGCTTGCTTTAAATAACGAAAATACAAATATCCGTAAAGAAGCAAGAAACATGTACAACGGTGTAGAAGATATTGATTCTCTTATTTTTGATCCTGAAGTAAGGGCAAGAATTGTTAAAGAGTTGCAGAGAAAGCATGAGCTTGTATTCATTTCATGGAAGCTTGGCGGCGGTTCTGCATCCATCGGTAAACAGGGAAGGCTTTCGATTACACTTTATAATAAGGATGATGAATTCCAGGAAGTTCGTGAGCATATCGATAATGCAAAATCTACAAATACTGCAAAGAAAACACTTATAGACTTCTATCGTGAATTACCGGATGGTCAGGAAGGAACAGATTTAGGTCTTTATTATCTTTCTTATCTTGATGATGCCTGTAAAAAAGTTAATGTAAAATTTGAATCACTTGTAAATCAATTCTCTGCAAGTGATCTTACGGTTATTACGTTAAACTTTAATTTCTAAAAATATGGAAAGTGTGGCGAAAAACAAAATTTTAATTTCTCTTTTAATTTTTTTATCAGTTATTTTTTGTTCATGTTCACAGGTTTCTACCCGCATAGATAATTCTTTTTTTTATGTCGTTTTTGATTATGTAAACTCAAAGGATTTTCCTGAAACAAGAGGTGCCGTTTATATAGAAACGACTGACGATATACGACGCATAGATTCAATCATCATAAAGAATAATGAATCAAATCTTGAATGGAAGATTGATGAACCGTTTTTATACAGCACAAAGGAAAGAAGTTATACAGGATATTCAAATCTTATTTCTGCAGACAATACTAAGTTTCCGAACGGTTTTTATGAACTTAAAATTATAAATAAAAATCAGGAAGAACATGATTCATTTTTTACCGTTGATTATGACACTGAGCTTTATAACCTTCGTTTAACTCAGATGCAGCAGAAGCTTAAGAAAATCCAGGCGGAAGAAAATATCTGTATTTATACCGAAGATAACCGCATATTATATTTTGGAAACAGGTCTGAAGAGCTCGATTCAAGATCAGAAATTTATGAGCATTACAACAATGCCTTTTCATACCGGTCAGTGTGGATTGCGAAAAATGCAGTCTGTCTGTTCCCGGTGGAATATATCATACAATAAGGAAGTATATGAACGAACAGAAAAAAACAGAAAAGCAGGGTGACAGTGAACCGCTTGAACCTTCGTCCCAGATTAAGCGGGAAGTAAAGACTTATGTATTAAGAATCGGCAGAATGACATCGGCTCAGGAACGCTCGTACAATGAGCTTTCTCCGTCGTGGTGCATTCCTTATGAAAATAAAAAATTAAATTTTGTAGATGTTTTTGGAAATACAAATCCGATTATTGTAGAAATTGGATTCGGAATGGGTGATGCAACTGCAGAAATTGCAAGACAGAATCCCGATATAAATTATCTTGGAATTGAAGTTCATAAACCGGGAGTCGGCAAGCTCTTAGGACAGATAAAAAAACTAGAATTAAAAAATCTTTATATTATCGAACATGATGCCCTTGAGGTTCTTGAAAACATGATTGGTGATAACAGCATTAATGGATTTCATATTTTTTTTCCTGATCCATGGCCTAAAAAACGACATCATAAACGAAGGATGATTCAACGCCCCCGCACTAATTTAATGGCACAGAAACTTGCTCCTGAAGGATATCTTTATTTTGTTACTGATATAACCGATTATGCTGAATTTGCACTCGAAGAATTGACTTTAACGAAAGGTCTGAAAAATAAATACGAAAAATTTGCCCCTGCACAAAAATGGCGTACTCAAACAAAATTTGAAAAAAAAGGAATGGACGCTGACCGTCAGATAACAGAACTTCTTTTTGAAAAAAAATAAAAGGATTTTTTTATGGATTTATTCGATGTTGAAGCTTTAACTCATAAAAACAGGATAAAGGAACTTGAAGCCTTAATTACTAAATATCAGAAAAGCTATTACGATGGTGAAGCAGAAATATCTGATGCAGAATTCGATAAGCTTTGGGATGAATTAAAAGTTCTTGATCCTGAAAATAAAATCCTTAAGAAAGTTGGTGCAGATACCTCGTTGTATGAAAAGGTTCAGCATGTTATGCCGATGGGAAGTCAGGAAAAAGCGGCAAATCCAGAACAGTTCCTTTCATGGGCTCAAAAGCATAAGTATGATGAATATCTCGTTGAATATAAACTTGATGGTGCTTCTCTTGAACTTCAATATGAAAAAGGTGAATTAAAACGAGCTGTTACCAGAGGCGACGGAACTATTGGTGATGATATAACTAACAATGCACGTAAGATGGATGGTGTAAAAGCGGTAATCTGTGTTGACGGAGAAACTGTTGATTTTACGGGAGGCATTCGTGGTGAAGTAATAATGACCCATGCCGTTCATAAGAATCATTTTTCGGATAAGGCAAACTGCAGGAATGCGGCCAATGGAATAATGAAACGAAAGGATGGAGAGGGCAGTGAATATCTTTCCCTTATTACTTATGATGCGCTTGATACAACGGGGACAGTCTTCTTTAAGGATGAAGAAGAAAAAATCAAATGGCTTAAAAAATGCGGTTTTAATACCGTGCGTCTTGAAATATGCAGGTCACCGGAAGAAGTAATTGATTACCGTGCAAAAATCATGGAAGAAAGAAAAACTTCCATTGAATATGATATAGACGGTCTTGTAATAAAAGAACGGAATATAAATCTTGATGATGCTTTCCGCGCACGTCCTGACCGGCAGATTGCATTTAAATTCAGTCTTGAAGAAGCAGTTTCTGTTTTAAGGCAGGTTGAATGGAGCATTTCAGGCGGAACTTATACACCCGTAGCAGTTTTTGACGAAGTAGAATTAAACGGGACAAAGGTTTCAAGGGCAAGTCTTGCAAATCCTGATACAATGCGTGCACTTAATGTTCAGATTGGAAGTCATGTTGTAGTTGTAAAGCGCGGTGAAATTATTCCTAAAATTGAACGCGTGGTATATGAACAGGACATTCAGACTGCTCCAGTAGAGTTTCCAAAAATCTGTGAAACATGTCATACACCTCTTGTAGATAACGGAAGCAGGCTTTATTGTCCGAATAAAAACTGTTCAAAAAGAGTCCTTCATCAGCTGTTGAAATATCAGCAGGTTGTCGATATTCGTGATCTTGGTGAAACTCTGATTACCCAGCTTTTTAATACTAAGAAAGTACAGTGCGTTTCTGATTTCTATAAGCTTACCGTTGAAGATCTTGTCCCATATTTTCTGAATGAAGAAAGCATAGGCCAGGATAAAAAATCACTTGGTGCAGAAAAAGTATATAATTCAATCCATTCGCACAGGAATTTGAGGCTTGCTCAGTTTATAGGTGCATTTGATATTGAAGGTATAGGTGAAACTTCAGCAGAAAAGCTTGTTGCAGCAGGTCTTAATTCTTTAGATGCTTTACTGAATGCAGATGTAGACAGGATTGCATCGGTTTACGGATTTGCAGAAATAATGGCACAGACAATTGTTGACGGCTTGAAAGAAAATGCAGAGGAAATGAAGACGCTTGTAGAAAACGGAACTATCATTCTTGAAAGTGAAGGAAACGGTATTTTATCGGGTAAATCGTTCTGTTTTACCGGCGAGCTTAATACAATGAAACGTGCAGATGCCGAACAGCTTGTAAAGAAAAACGGCGGAACGACAAAATCTTCGGTTACAAAAGACCTTAGTTATCTTGTTACGAACGATACTTCCAGCGGTTCATCAAAAAATCAGAAAGCAAAACAATTCGGAATTAAGGTCATAACAGAGGATGAATTTCTCGGATTGCTTTCAGAAAACAATTAGTATTCTATATCTTCAAAAGAGTAATTTTCAAAGAAGAATTCCGGCATTACTGCATTACCGTTCAGACGCATTTCCCAGTGCAGATGAGGACCTGTAGCAAGACCTGTTTTTCCGGAAAGTGCAATTTCCTGGTTCTGATTTACCATATCGCCTTCCTTTACCTTCATTTCAGACAGATGATAATAAAGACTATATAAACCAGGAAGGTGTTCGATAACGATTGACCAGCCGGTTGAATTCCTCCATTCTGCAAGCACAACCTTTCCTTTTGCACAGGCACGGACAATAGAACCCTCTGGTATTCCGTAATCATTTCCATAATGAAGGCTTGTTGAAGATTTTCCGTTTGAATATTTGTAAGTGCGGCGGTCTCCGAACCATGCCGTATATCGTGAAGAAGTTGTGGGGCATATATATTTTTCGCAGGAAAAAACATCTTCTGTATTCTGTGTATAAAGTATTTCATTTAGTTTTTCAATCTGCTGCTGACGCTGTTTGCTGTTATCGGTCTTGATTGCAGTATTAACTTCGTCTAAATAAAGGATTTCTTCGTTCCATTTACGTGGTGTGTAGGTTAATGGAAGGATGATTTCGCGTTCCTGGTTTTCTGCAAATGTAAAAGTGATTTTAAGCGAGTAATTTCCTTTTCCATACCATGGAGAGCCTGCCGTTGCCGCCATTAATTCTGTTGCCTGATATTTTTTGTTTTTATATGGAATTGATTTAAGCGGTTTATAAAAGCTGCATTTTTCAACCGATTTATCATTCAATATAAGTCGTAAAACAGCACTTTTGTTGAATTCCTGTGAACCTTTGATATTTTTCGGAGTCTCTATTCTCATCCTTACAAAATTAGGATTTCCCGGAGTAAAGGCATCATTGAAAATAATGTTTACCTCACAATCCTCTTCGATATACTTTGCGGTCTGCTGTTCTGCACAAAGATTGGCTGTAAAAAATAAAATTAAAGCAGTAATAATCAATATGTTTTTTTGCATTGCATTCATCCTTCTATATCCTGAATTATCATCTGTGGAATAATATTTCCTTTAAAATAATTTCGGTTTAAAGTAAAAATTACATTATATGGTGAATTTATCTGAAATTTATTAATATCATCTCCATGCTTCCAGTACATTGCAGGAAATTTACAGTTTCCGCATGTAAAGGTAAGCTTAAGATGAAAAGGTTCTTTTTTTCCGACAAGACATTTATCGTTCAATATGAGATTGTTTGAGCAGAAAAATAACTCCGGATTTTCATGACCGTATGGTTCAAAAATATCAATTATTTTAAAAATTTCGGGATTCAGGTATTCAGGCGGAATTTCTGCATCAATTTTTTTCTGTTCATGCTGATCAGGAGGAGTAATTTCGCCTGAAAGACGTTCAATGTGTTTATAGAACAAATCAATCTTACTGCTTTCAAAACTGAAGCCTGCTGCAAGATCATGTCCTCCGACATCACTGAAAAAATCATTTCCGAATTTACTTAAGAATTCAGTGGCAATAAGACCCTTTTTAATCCTTATAGAACCTCTGAATTTTTTTTCATCTGAATCTTCTTCAGAAACAGCAATAGACGGAACCTGAAAATCTGTCATGAGGCGGTTGGCAATTAGTCCGGTAAGTCCGGCCGGTATTTCCTTACTTGAAACTACACAGATTTTATTTTGATTTTTCTCAAGACTCTTTAAGGCATCATCATGGATTTTGAAAACACTGTTAGAAACAAGCGCCTTTCGTTCTTCGTTCAAATCATACACTTTTTCTGCAATTTTCTGACGTTCAAAAGGATTTTCTTCAAGAAGCAGGTTTAATGCTATATCAGGCTGTTTTAATCTTCCTGCTGCATTCAGACAAGGAATGACTGTCCACGATAAATCTGTCGAAGTTAAAGTCTGCGGATCTAACTGAAGCTTTGCAAGAAGTTCTTTTAATCCATTACACGGATTTTCCTTGATAGCCTTGATTCCGTTTTTTACAAAAATCCTGTTTTCATTTTTCATCGGCATAATATCGGCCATAGAGGCAAGTGCAACAAGCTGAAGGTCTTCTTTTTCCAGGAGTATGTGATTTTTATGCTTTTGTTCTATGATTTTTTTACAGTAGGTCGTATAAAGATTTACCAGAGAATTGATTATTGTTTTTTCTTCAGGAATATATTTTGCTATAAGCGAAAGTTCTGAAAGTTCCTCTATCGTTTTAGAGTTTAACGAAGGGTGAATTATTACTGCTTCCTTTGAAAAATCAATGAAATTAAAATCTATACCGTTTCCGAAAAGTTCACTTAGAATTTTTTTTGTTTTCTGTGCATCCCAGACATATATAATCTGATTCTGAATGAAACTGATTGTTTTTAAATCATAAATTGAGGTTTTCGAAGGATAAATTTTTTCATTCAATTCCCTGATTTTTACAAGATTCTTGATTTTTGCACAATTGATTTCATAACAGTTTTCTTCTTTATTCTCATTTACATTTAAAAAACAAATTTCTGCATTATAAAAATCCGTCTGTGCAAAACGAAGCGCGCTTACAAGCTTGTAGGAAACAGCAGCACCGCAGATAAGATGATAAGGATAAAGCGATTGAGGATGTTTTGGATTTATAACTGCAATTGCATCAGGTAAAGTTTCCTGTGGATTATGATGATCTGTTATGATTACATCAATTCCGAGCTGATTTGCAAATGCAGTAGCTTCAATGTTCGAAATTCCGCAGTCAACGGTTATTATAAGTGAAATGTCATTGCTGTAACAGTATTCGACTGCTTTTTTTGAAAGGCCGAAGCATTCTTCTTCATCTTCAGCACAAGGAAGCCGCCATTGAACGTTTATGTTCATTCTTTTAAGCTGATTATAAAGAATTGCAGTACTTGAGATTCCGTCAACATCACTGTCACCGAAAATAAGTACGTTTTCCTTTTCTTCCTGTGCGTTTAATATTCTCTCAACTGCATCTTCCATACCGTAGATTAAAAACGGATTATGCTGAAATCGAAGGTCTTCTTCTATATAATAAAGGATGTCTTTTCCTTCTGTTATATTTTTACGTAGAAGTATTGAAGAAAAAATCCTGCTTAAAGTCTGATTATTCTGAAACTTTTTTGTAAAGTTATATTTTTCGCTGAGATTTATAATATCTGCACTGTTTAATTTCTGTTTATTCCAGTTTTCCAATTCTGTTTCCTTTTTTTATAAAATTCCCACCCCGGTTTCTATGGAGTTCAGTTTAGATTCAATGTTTTTTTCAAGAAGAATAAAGATTATCTGTTTTATCTGATCATACGCCTGTTTGTCAATCTGAAGCTTACGTACTTCCGATGGCTGTAAAACCGTGATTGCCGAAAGATAAATTAATCCTTCACGTTTAATATTGAAAAAATTGATTTTTGTGGTTTCAGTATTAAGATTTTTATAACAATCTGAACAGATAAAACTGTTTGTAAAATTATTATAGTATGAAATTCCCGGTGCTGTAAACTGTTCAGAAATAAATGATTTTCCGCATTCACTGCAGCACGATGCATCGGGAATCACTCCCATGAGCTCAATATATCTCCATAAAAAACGGATAAGACCTACGCGGGATTGTTCTTCATCACAAAGCTCCATACCGTCCAGAAACCCTGTAATCAGCTTAAAGCATTTTTGAACACTGCCAGCGCATTTTGTTTTTATTGCAATTTCACTTACGAGATTTGCGGCATATAATTTAAATAGATTCTGTGCAAACGAGGAGTGATAGCTTAGAACTTCAAAATCATTTATTTTTGTCTGATTTTTTTCCGGATTTGTATAAAGCCATATTTTTCCGCTGTTCCATTGATTAACTAAAGAACGGAGCCTGCTTTTATGCCCACCGTATAAAGTTACATAAATGATTCCGGAATCTTCTGTAAGGAGAGTAACGGTGCAGTTATTTTCAGACTGTTCTTTGATTGATACTATAAGAGCAGATGTGCAATAGCTTCTTTGCAAAAGAATTCCTCCCATTAACTATGATAGAAAAAGAATCTTAATTATTCAAGAGATTAAATAAATAAAAAAAATTTAATTTTTTTTTCAAAAAAAAAGA
>JAFYZU010000012.1 GCA_017548565.1 Treponema sp. | reverse complement strand
TATACGAATATGTATTTAGAGTATGTCTCTGGAAATAAAATCATCATTAATAAAGCAATCTACAGGAATAGCAAAAAAACGGCATCTACATTTATTAAATACAGCATAAATGGAGAACAGATAACAAAAGTAAAAGAAGTAGAAGATAATTATTGGAGAGAAGAAGATAATTATTCCTTACGAGCAATTATAAATGTAAACAAAAATCTTTATGCGGTATTTGATACTTGGATAACAGAAGGACAGGATTATGTTGATATTTTTAGATTTAATTTTGATTCTTTAGGATTAACAAAATTAGATCAAAAACCAGATAAACCTTTTAGAATTTCTCTTACTGCTAAACAATATTATGTTCGAGGTAGCAGAATATATTTTATGAATTCTTCTGATTCTGGAAACCTTGGTTATACATGGTACGATGTAGAATCAAATACTTATAGCGACAGGTATTATATCATCAATGAATATTATGTAAATAAAAAAGAAATGAAATATATAATGATGAATGAATAAAAATGTGAGTTTAACTCTGTATCCTTTGTAAAAAAAGAGCCTTATACTGAACTAAAGATTCAATTTTACAGGAGATATAAATGAAAAAAATTTGTTTTGTTATAATGGCTTTAATGCTTTTTTTACTTGCCGGTTGTGATTTTGATACTACAAAAAGAGTAGAATTTTCTTATGATAATCAGGCAAGCCAGATGATATATGCTTTGGTTTCTTATCAGCAGCCTGAAACCCAGGGATATATAATCAGTATACCGTCGGGTGGTCATGGTGTATTTTTAGTCGGCGGTAAAGATGAAGACAAAGGATTTAATTTCCGATTTGGAAAAGTATCAGATTTTTCAAAAATTCCATCAGCTCAGGAGTTAATAGATTATACAAATTCTTCGGCTCATTCATCACAGCATGTTTATACCGTTAAAAAGACTGAGAAATATAAAGTTGTAGTTTCGGAATCTAACGGCACATTAAAAGCGGTACTCTCTACGAATTAAAGATAAAAATCTTTATATTTCAAGGACTGCTGGTTCTATACCGGCAGTCCTTTTTTTATTTGTAAAAATTGAATTTGTAATGTAGAATTAGTTAAACGATTAACATAAAAATAACTTAAAAAGGAAGTGTGTTATGGCAATGAAAGAAAAACCTCAGACAGTTCAGGTAAAAAACGGAATCTGCTGGAAAAATTCATTTGAAAGCTTTAAGGTAACAGTTTATGTTCCACAGGCAGATGAAAAATTAAAATCAGATATTTTGAATTACGGATTTATCGCGCCATATATTTTAATTTTTGCAACAGAGGATTATTCTTTTGAACAGGCAGTTGAATTTGCAGATAAAAATAATTTTACGAAGCTTGCAACAGATTTTGCTTCAAGCGTTGTTTTCGTTTATCCTCTGGCAGACGGTGGATGGAAAAATGCATCAAAGAATCTGTTTTCTGAAATAATTTCAAATTCAAAAATTCATGAATATTATGAAAATGGATTTATCAACAACTGGAATCGTTTTACAAAACAGATTGACGGTCATTACATTCGAGGGGCAATTTTCAGGACATGTCTTTTTGGTTTTAAAGAATCTGCAGATTATATTGCACAAAACTGTATCAATCATTTTGAAGGCGACGGTTTGTGGGGACGTTCTGATCTTGCTCCTGTTACCTGTTTTTTGAGCGGACTTTCTGTAGAGCCGGTAATTTCATCAGATGATATTCCTCTTGTATCTTATGAAAATTCAAAGCAGATTGAAGAAATCATAAAAAAGAAAGCAAAATATAATCTTTGTAAAGAAAAAGAGGATTTTTATGAGGATTTTTATTCGTTTGCACGAAAATTCAGAAGGATGAACGGGCCTTTAATTATTGATGAAGATGTTGAAAAGGATGGATTAATCCGCGAGCCTGGAATAGCAGAGGTAAAAACTTCTTCGGATAATAACGGTGATGATAAAGGAACAGTAAATCATAAAATCGGATATTTTGCATTCTATAACAAAGGACTTCTTGATAAAGGACCATTACCGCTTGTTCTTGGTTTTCATGGTGGAGGAGACAGCTGTTTCTTTTTCAGCATAATGGCAGGATGGGCAAAAATTGCACACAGACACAATTTCCTTCTGGTAACTGTAGAAAATCATCTTAATTCAACGGCAACAGAAATGATAGAGTTTGTTGAACTGCTTAAGAAAAAGTATCCGATAGATGAAAGTCGTATTTATGCAACAGGATTTTCTATGGGTGGAATAAAAACCTGGGATATAATTCAGGAATATCCTTTGATGATTGCGGCTGCAGCACCAATGGATGCAACAGTTGATATCGGTGAAAACGTATATTTTCAGAAAATTCAGAAGCCGTATAATACAACCGTCAGCGTTCCTGTATTTTATGCAGGAGGAGAAATCACACCTTTACCGGAATTGCCGTTTCAGGAACAGAAATGTCTTAACAGAATGAAATATGCACTTGAATTGAATAAAACACAAAAGGAATATAATCTCTCGTTAAAAAACAAGGATTCCTGGGAAAATAAAATCTGGGGAATTGACGGAGATTTCTGCATTAAAAAATATGATGAAACAAGGAACAGTAATCTTACAATGCAGATTTTTAAAAATAAGGATGAAAAAATCTACAATGTGTTTGCGAGCATAAGTGATCAGGGACATGATTGCCGGGAACATACCTGTGAGCATGCATGGCGGTTTATGAGTCATTTTTCGAGAAACAAGGACGGAACGATAAACGGCGACGAAACTGATGAAATTCTTGAAAGCCTGAAGAGGAATTAAACCAGAGCGTGTTTCTGCCATCGTTTGCTTTTCCATCGGAGCAGCATGACAATGCCTCGTGTTGTTTCATCTGTTCCGATTCCAAGCCAGAAACCGACTAATCCTAATCCGCATTTAATTCCGAGGATGTAGCTTCCCAAAACCATTATGCCCCACATAGACAAAATTCCATAAAGTACAGGAAATTTTACATCACCGGAACCTTTAAGAGCTCCTACATAGATGAGATTTAACGAACGGCCGAATTCAATATAAGTTGAAAAAATCAGCAGGGTACTTACAAGGGTAAATACTTCATCAATATCTGTAAAAAGTTTTATTACCGGAGTTTTTATAAGATTGACCGTAAGAATCAGGAACAGCGAACAAAGAGTTGCAATAATCTGATATTTGAAAACCTTTTTGTAGGCAATGTCACTCTGATGGGCACCGACATAATAACCGGTTTTAATTTGAGTTGCATTTCCTATTGCTATTGCTATTGCAAAAACATAACGGACAATAGTCATTGTATAAACCTGAGCAGACATTGAATTTGTTCCAAGAGTCGAAATCATTGCCATAATTACAATCTGACTCAAGTTATACGAAAGACTTTCTCCTGCTGTAGGAATGCCGACAGATAAAACAAGACGATAGCTTTCTTTTGGAGTTTTAAAAAGTCCTTTGAGCGAAAATGAAATATCTTTTTTACGTTTAATGATGATTGCGAATAGAACTGCAGAAACAAACATTGCGAATCCTGATGCGGCGGCAACACCCGGGACACCCAGAACGGGAAGACCGAACCATCCGTATAAAGAAAGCGCGTTTCCTAAAACATTGACGAGATTTGCTATTATGGAAACAATCATTGCTTCTGTTGTATAACCATAGCATCTTAAAACTGCACCCTGAAGCAGACTTATAGCATTGAAGAAACAGAAAATTCCGCCGTATATTACAAAATACTGCCAGGCATAATTTCTTACTGAATCTTCGAGGGTATAGCAGTTTAACAAGGGTTTTGTTCCGAAAAAGACTAAAAGCATCAGGAAAACAGATATGCAGAAAACCATATTTGTTCCTGCCTGTGCAATATGATTTAATTCATCTTTTGATTTAGCGGCACCTAAATATTGAGAAAGAACGATGGAACAACCTGTGCTGATTACTGCAAAAATAAGAGTTAAAAAGAAAATATATTGACCGACAAGTCCTGTTGCGGCAACGGCATCGTTAGAATAAGAACTGAGCATTAAAGTATCAGCAGAATTTACAAGGATTCTGAAAAGCTGCTCCATTGCAATAGGGAAAGTTAATTTAAGCATAGGAAGAGAGCCGCGGTTCTGCTTCGTTAAAACTGTATCTGACATAGCAACAAGTATAATGATATCAAAAATAAAGAAATTGTCCAAATCTATATAATTTTTGTAGAAAAAATATTAATCTTTTGTGTTAATTTGATTGACAGATTGCAATAGAGTGATATACTTATTTTTAGTTAAACCTTTTACTAAAATCTTGAAGAAAAGGTTTTTTTTAAACCCCTTTGGTTAAACGTTTAACCGACACATGAGGAAAAGTATGAAATTATTTAAAACAGAAAAAAAGAAAAACGCTGTTAAAGACTTCCTGCTTATTGTTCCGTTTTTGCTTTTAATATTGGTTTTTTCTTATTATCCGCTTTATGGTTGGGTTTATGCATTTTTCGATTATAAACCGCCTTTTCCTTTATCCTGGGAAAAATTTGTCGGCTTCAAGTGGTTTATATCAATGGTTGAAAATCCTGTAAAAGTTAAAAAACTTGTACAGGTTCTTACAAACACTTTTGCCATGAGCGGATTAAGCCTTCTGTTTTCATGGTTTCCGATGATTTTTGCCGTATTCTTAAATGAAATAAAATGCGTACCATTTAAAAAATTCGTTCAGACAGTAACAACTTTACCGAATTTCATTTCATGGGTTCTTGTTTATTCTATAGCATTCAGTGTTTTTTGCAGTACCGGTGCCGTCAACAGTATTTTAATGCGTCTTGGAATTACTACAGAACCTATAATGTTCCTTCAGTCGGCGGATCATATCTGGTTTAAACAGTGGCTTTGGCTTACCTGGAAAAATGCGGGATGGGCTGCAATCATGTATATTGCGGCAATTACCAGCATAGATGATTCCTTGATGGAAGCGGCAAAAATCGATGGTGCTTCGCGAATGCAGTGTATCTGGCACATTACGATTCCGTCAATTTTGCCTACATATTTCGTTCTTGTAATGATGAGTCTTGCAAATTTCCTTTCTAACGGTATGGAACAGTATTTTGTTTTTGCCAATTCGTTTAACAAACAGAAAATAGAAGTTCTTGATTTATATGTATATAACCTTGCCATTGGAAGCGGAGGTTATTCTCTTTCTACTGCAATAAGTATTTTGAAATCTTTTGTAAGCATCATACTTTTGTGCCTTACAAACATGGTTTCTAAAAAGCTTCGTGGTGACAGCATTTTGTAGGAGACAGAAATGAGCAGTACAAAAATGAAAAAATCAGTTGAAGATATAATCATAGATGTAATTACTTATGTAGTTTATATATTCTTTGCTTTTGTCTGTGTTTATCCTTTTTATTACATTTTAATCAATTCTGTGAGTGCCAATGATTTAAGTGAACGAGGAAAGGTTTTAATTGTTCCTTTGAAATTCCATTTGAAAAACTATCAGCAGGTTTTAAATATCAATGGGCTTCTTTCTTCGTTTAAGATTTCTATTTTAAGAACAGCAGTAGGAACTTTGTTTACGGTCGTTGTTTCTTCTTTTCTTGGGTATATGTTTACAAAAGAAACTTTGTGGAAAAGAAAGTTCTGGTATAGATTTGTCGTTGCAACAATGTATTTTAATGCCGGAATTATCCCGTGGTTTATTACAATGAGGAATCTTCATCTTACGAATAACTTCTGGGGATACATTTTTCCGGTAGCAGTCCAGCCTTTTTATATAGTTTTGTGTAAAACATTCGTCGAAGGTATTCCGAAAGAACTTGAAGAGGCGGCGGTAATAGATGGAGCGGGAACATTAAGGATTTTCTTTAACATTATGGTTCCTGTCATTAAACCGATTGTTGCCACGGTTGCAGTTTTTGCATCTGTCGCACAATGGAACTCTTTCCAGGATACTTTACTTTTAGTTACAGATCCGAAGTTATATACATTACAGTTTACGCTTTATCAGTATATTAATCAGGCAAGTTCATTAAAAGCTCTGGTAAACAACAGTACATCGGCAGCAGCTCTGGCGGCAAGTCTCGCCCATGCACAAACGGCAACCTCAATCCGAATGACGGTTTCTGTTATCGTTGTTTTACCGATTATGTGTGTTTATCCTTTCTTCCAGCGCTATTTTACAAAAGGAATTATGATTGGAGCAGTTAAAGGATAATTCAAAGGATATAACAAATCGGGAAAATGGTTTGTATATTATAAATAAATATGGAGGAATCAAAGTGAAAAAAGGAAAGTTTCTTTCTGCTATCACAATGATGGCTGTCGCAGTTTCATTATTCGTAAGCTGTGGCAAAGGTTCAGGAGACAATAAACCAATGACTCTTGAAATTTATGACGTTGCTGCAAATTATCAGGGTATGCAGTCTGGTTGGTTCGCAAAGGTTGTAAAAGACAAATTCAATATCGAACTTAACATTATTGCTCCACAGGTTGCCGGTGATTCAATCTATCAGTTAAGAGCAAGTACAGGTAATTTAGGTGATATTGTAATTCTTGAAGCAACACAGTTCAACGATTGTCTTGAAGCAGGATTGATTAAAGACATCAGCGACAAAATCAAGGATTGTCAGAATATCATGAAATTCGACAAGCAGATTTCTACATTCAATAAAGCTTTACCAAACAATGCTGCCGGAAAATATTATGGTATTCCTACAGAAATGATGGATACTTCACCAACTTCTGTAACACAGGAAAGAATTTATTCTTTACCACAGCTCAGATGGGATCTTTATAATAAAATCGGAGCTCCACAACTTAACAATCTTGATGATTTGTTGAATGCTTTGGCAGAAATCAGAAAAGTTCATCCAAAGAACGACAAGGGAGATCCTGCATATCCACTTTGTCTGTGGCCGGACTGGGATGGCGGTGACGGTATGATCGGTATCGCTAACGTTGTTCAGCTTACAACATGGTATGGAGAAAAAATCAAGGGTTCTGCAATTCTTAAGCCGGATGGAAAATTCTATCCTCTTACAGATGCAAACGGAACATATTACAAAATGCTTCAGTTCCTTAACAAAGGATACAGAATGGGTATCGTAGATCCTGATTCAGGTACACAGGACTGGAACTCTGTCTGCTCAAAAATCTCTAACGGACAGGTTGATTTCATCTGGTACACATGGGAAATCGGATTCTGGAATACAATAAACCGTTATTCAGATGGAACTGCATTCTGTTTTATTCCTGTAATGGATCAGAATTATTATACAGATTCAGATGCTTACTTCGGAAGCGGACGTGTATTCGGTGTGGGTTCAAAAGTAGATGCTGCAAAATATAAGAGAATCATGGAATTCTTAGACTGGTATGCTTCTCCGGATGGTGCTGAATATCAGCATAATGGTATTGAAGGCTTTAACTATAAGAAGCTTGCTAACGGAAAATATGAACAGATGAATGATAACGCTTTAATGGACAATCTTCCTGTTCCAGAAGAATTCGGTGGCGGCGGATATAGCGATGGTAACAATGCTATTAACCAGTGGATTGTAAAATCTGAATGTACTAACCCTAAGACAGGTGAAATTTATGCACCACAATACTGGGCTTCATACAAAGAAAAGAATATGACTCAGATGAGAAAAGACTGGGAAGCTAAATACGATGCAACAGATGCTACAAACTGGATGTTCAAGAACAACAAGCTCGTTGTTTCTCCATCAGTTTCTGTAAGTTTACCATCAGATGATCCTGATATTTCTGTAACAAGAAACAGTGTAAACCGTGCAGTTTGTGACTGGTCATGGAAGATGATTTTTGCAAAGAGTCAGGCTGAATTCGACAAGATGTGGAATGATATGACAGAAGAAGTTAAAGGTTTCGGTTTCGATGCTCTTTATAAATTCGACTGTGCTAAACATCAGCTCGAAGTAGATGCTAAGGCAAAAGTAAAATAATTTATCTTTGAAAGATTAATATTCCTGATGATATTAATTTATGCCGTGTTTATATTACTGAAAGGTTTTATAGACACGGCTTTTTTGTACAACTGTCAGAGGTTATTATTTCTTATTTGATATTGTTTTTCGTTTTCCTGCAGTTTTTTTTACCCACGCTTTTGATTCAAATTCTTCAACGGTCAGCGGCTTTGCAAAATAATATCCCTGTATTAAATCACAATTCTGTTTAGCAAGAAAATCAACCTGTTCGCGGGTTTCAATTCCTTCTGCAACAATTTCCATTCCAAGCTTTTTTGCAAGACTTATTGTCTGACTTACAATCATGTTTGCTCTGTTTATGTCTTCTATTCCACGGAAAAATTCTGCATCGAGCTTAATGATATCAAGAGGAAGCTCTTTTAATGAATTAAGCGAAGAATAGCCGGCACCAAAATCATCCATTGAAACTTTAAATCCGCAGTCTTTAAGCTGCTTTATCGTATGTAAAAGAGAAGCTTTATCATCAAAGAAGGCGCTTTCGGTCAGTTCCAGCTCAATGAATTCATGAGGAACGTCGTACGCGTTGATTATATCACAGATGTGTTTGCATAAATCTTCACGTGAAAAATGAGCACGTGAAACATTTACCGAAATAGGAAAGAGTTTTTTACCCTGTTCAAGCCATTTTGCCTGAAGACGAGCAACCTCATTGAGCATGTAATCATCAAGATGAGTGATAAAACCGTTTTTTTCAAAAAGAGGAATGAATTTTCCCGGAGGAACAAGACCAATTTCCGGGTGATCCCATCTTACGAGCGCTTCGGCTGCAGAAAGCTTTTGTTTTTTAGCAGAATATTTAGGCTGCAGATAAACCTTGAACTGATGATATTCAATTGCCGATTCCATATCGTCTTCTATGCGTCGTTCCCAAACCTGTTCATCGGTCATATCATTTGAGAACCAGAGAAGCGAAGGTTTTACAAGAGACGTTTTTGAAAGTGCAAGACCTGATGCATTAATAAGATAATTTATATCATCTTTTTTAGATTCTACCTGACAGGCACCGGCGTTGAACAGAAGATGCTGGTGTTTTTTGTTTTTATTGATTGTTTCGGCGAAGGATTTTAACCTTGTGAGCAAAGAATCCTTGTCATCAAAGCGTAACAGCAGTATAAAATCTGATTTTTCAAAATGTGCAATGAGTTCTTCTTTTTCAAGTTGTTTTTGAGTTGATTCATAAATTTCTTCAAGAAGGTTTTCGCCTTGTTTTAATCCGTACGCAGTACAATAATTTCTGTATTTTTCAAGTCGTGTCTGAACAATTGCATATTTATATTTTTTCTTCATGCGTTTAAGGGCTTTTTCTGCAAAATACGTTTTATTATAGCCGCCCGTAACAGGATCGGTAAAAACAATGCGGTTTATTGTCCTTTGATTTGAAATTAATGAAGCAATATTAAAGATTTCAAAGAAATTAGAAAAAACAACTCCTATTATCAGTATAAAAAGGATGGAAAACATAAAGCAGATATGGAAATTTGAAACCATATAATTATAGTTAACGGCCAGATTTATTCCTTCAATATCAGTTTTATAAATTATCCACTGGTTAGAAATAAAATGCCTTGTATTTGACCATTCAAGAACCGGTTTATTGTTTACCAATTTAAAAATATTGATTGTCCTGAAAAAAGTTTTGTAATCAACACGAAAATCGGCATCTATATCGGAAATCCGTCGGTGATAAATTTGATTTCCGTAGTTTAACCTTGTCGAAAGTATTTTTTTGTCTGGCGTTGTATCACCGATTTTAATTACAACGTTTTCGTTATTTTCAATAAAAATAATATCTGCAATATTCGGTGTATATGAACGGTATTCGTTTAATTGCTGCTCTAGAATTGTTTTATTATCCCAGTTTTCCTGTGCAAGCTTTAATACCGGTCTTATTTCTTCATCGCTTCTTAAAACATATGTATTGATTGTATTTATGACAGAAAAAGCCAGAAGAGCAATAAAAGAAAAAAGAATGATTGTTTCAACAATAATTATTGATATGATTCTATGTATCAAACTCCGGTGTTTAAGTTTACGAAGCTTTTTATCTTTGGCTTTACTCATTTAAACTCCTGAAAAAAATGAAGGCTATTTAAATTTTCTATATATATTATTATTTTGTCAAGCATTTTTATTTCATTTAATAAAATAATAACTATCTTTAAAGCGTGAGATAATTTATAATATAAAGCAGGAGTTACCGGATGGAATATAAAATTACAGGAAAAGAAAATGTTCTTTTTAATAACAATGCTTTTTATTGCGTTGGAACCGGACGAATGGGACTTGCGCTTCAGAAAAATTATCTTGAGCAGCTTGAGCTTTGTCAGAAAATAATCGGATTTGAACATATCCGCGGACATGGTCTTTTTTGTGATGATATGGCAATTTATCATGAATATAAGAAAAATAAGGATGATAAAGAAACCTTCGTTGAATATAACTGGACATATCTTGATGCCGTAATGGATTCCTATAAAAAATTGAATATAAAACCGTTTCTGGAACTTGGATTCATGCCTAAGGCTCTTGCAAGCGGAGACCAGTGTGTGTTTTACTGGAAGGGAAATGTTACGCCGCCTAAAGATTATTCGAGATGGATAAATCTTGTAAGAGCAACACTTAAGCATCTGATGGAACGTTATGGAGCCGATGAGGTTGTAACCTGGCCTGTTGAAATCTGGAACGAACCGAATCTTCCTGTTTTCTGGAAGGATGCCGATATGAAGGAATATTTCAAGCTTTATGATCTTACTTCACGGGCAGTAAAGGAAACAGACAAAAGATTCAAGGTTGGAGGACCTGCAGTATGCGGTGGTTCTGATAAAGAATGGATAAAAGGCTTTCTTGAATATGTAAAAGAAAATAAATGTCCTGTTGATTTTGTGAGCCGTCATCATTACACTACCGAAAATCCTGTTCCTGACGGCCATTACGGATATCCGAAACTTCATCCTAAGGAAAAATGCTTTGAGCAGCTTGATTCAACCCGTCCTTTAGTAGATTCTTTCGAAGAATTCAAAGGAATGGATATTCATGTTACGGAATTCAATACATCCTATATTCCTAACGCGCATGTGCATGACACAAATTTGAATGCGGCATATATTGCAAACATGCTTTCTACCTTCGGCGATAATCATAAATCGTATTCTTACTGGACTTTCGGTGATGTTTTTGAAGAATTTGGCGTTCCATATACACCTTTTCACGGAGGATTCGGACTTGTTGCAAACGGACTGATTCCAAAACCTACCTTCTGGACATTTGCATTTTATAAAAAACTGACTTTTGATTACAAAAAATGTGTTTTAAAAACACCGGATTGTATTGTCGTTCAGTGTGAAAAAGATGGGAATGTGTACTATAAGGGCATTGCATGGAATGTTGATGTAAAGATGAGTAAAAAACAGCTTGATCTGAATCTTGAATTCCCTCTTGATGCTAAAGAGATTGTTTTACTGACTCAGCTTGTTGATGAAGAAGTTTGTAATCCTGCAAAAATCTGGCATAATCTTGGTGAACATTCAAATCCGTCTGAAGAAGAAATCAAATTGCTCAGAAACAGTGCGGTTCCTCTTGTAAAGACAGAGCGGGGTAAAAATAAAATAACACTGCACTTAAACGAAAATGCAGTGTTATATTTTGAACTTAAGAATGAAGTTATAAAAAGCGACCGCGGATTTACTTACGGCCGTCTTGAATAACTTATACCTTGAATTTATCGATCTGCGAAGCAATAGTATAGATAGAAGATTCCATCTTAGGAGCAATTTCTTTCAATTCATTTCCGGACTCATTGATTCTGTCGGCACTTATAGTAATTTTGTTCATGCCGTCTTTAATGCTGTAGGTTGAATCCTGAAGAAGATTGATATCATTAAGAATGGATTTATTACCTTCTGCCATCTGTTTACTTGCAGCACTTACTTCTGTTGTATTAATGTTCATTACATTTAAGGCTTCGTTGATGTTAGTAGATTTTGCGGTCTGTTCTTCCATAAAGTTGTGGATCTCTGTAACGACCTGATTTGTATCTGTAATGAGTTCTGAAACAATCTTGAAAGACTCTGCTGTTTCTGATGATGATTGAACTACGTCAATAATAGCTTCCATGTTCTGAGAAAGCTGCTCTGTAATGTTGTTAGATTCACGTGCAGAGGTTTCTGAAAGCTTTTTGATTTCTTCTGCTACGACACTGAAACCTTTTCCTGCATCACCGGCATGTGCAGCTTCAATTGCTGCGTTCATGGCAAGAAGCTTTGTTTTGTTTGCAATTCTTGCAATTACAGCGTTGGCATTCTGTAATGTATATGATTTTGTTTCAATCTCTTTAAGCTTCTGGCTTACAAGAATCTGTTTTTCAACACCACCATCTGTTGTATTAAGAAGGGTACGGAAGGTAGAAGCCATTTTTTCTACAAGGTTATTTACTGTAGCAATGTTTCCAAGAAGTTCGTTTACGGTTGACGAAGCATTTGATACACCTGCAACCTGAGTATCTATCATTCCTTCAAGCGAGTTGATGTTTGTAGAGATTTCTGTGATTGCCGATACGGTATTGTGAACGATAGATTCCTGATTTTCAACAATATTTTTCATTGTTGTAATGTTATCATAAACTTCTGAAATTGCTTCTGCAGTTTCTTTTGCATTGTTTGTCATGTTGTTACCGACTTCCTGCAGAGTATCCTTTGAGTTCTTGATATCTGAAATGATGTTATGAAGCTTGCTTTCAAACTGATTGAAGCCCTGTACAACTTCACCAACCTCATCCTTTGTCTTGATATCAAGGCGTTTTGTTAAGTCAGCATTTCCTGTTGCAATTTCATTGATTGCCGATTTGATTTTATTCAACGGTTTGATTGTAATTGAAACTACGATAAGAAGAATAATCATCGAAGCAACAATGATTATAATAGAGTAGTAAAGGATTCGCTGCTGAACTTTATTGATATCTTCTTTAAAGTCACTGTGAGGTACAATATTTACGGCAACCCAGTTAGATTCAGGAACTCTCTGGAATGCAAGAGAATATGTTTCTCCCTTGTATTTATATTCCAGAAGACCTTTGGGTTCATTTTTGATTTTTGCAATTTCTTTTTTAATTTCCGGTTCCTGGAATTCAGGCCAGTCAAAGAAATTTTCAGTTGTATATTCTTCCATTGGAAGTTCCGGGTCGAGAAGCTTTGTTGAAGCGATGATTGTTCCCGAAGAATGAAGCTCAGAGAACGCTTCGTTTTCTCCTCCCGGACCGTCGTTTAAGGTTATAAGGAATGAAGATCTGTTTTTACCGGCAACATGGCTTGTAGTAAGATTACTTATCTGAAGTCCGTCGATAACACAGAAAATTACGTTTATGATTTTTTTATTGCTGTCAAAAACAGGAACAGAATAGAATACGGCAGGAGCACTTGTTACTTTATTGATGAACGGGTCTGTACAAAATCTTGTACCTTTTGAAAACGGCTGTTTAAAATAATTTCGTTCTGTAAAAGGAATCATTTTGACACCGTTATTAATCCAGGCAAAGCCTTTTTCATCAAGAATACAAACATCTATATAATCACTATCTGTAGACATTGCACCATAAATAATATGTGTTTTATCCAGAAGAGAATATTCTGTATCTCTGATCTGTGGAATTGCGGCAAGAGTTTCAAGCATCTTGAATTCTTTATTATTAGTTGCATATAAAGCATCTGCCGTAGCATCAATACTTTCTGTCAGGGCACTGATCATTTGATTTTCTAGACTTTGTTTTGAACGTCCCATTGCAACAGTTACAACGAGCGCGTTGGAAAAGGCCAGAATTAAAAATGCGACAAGACAGATTTTAAAACCTAAACTCTTCATAAAAATACCTCAGAATTTATTACTATATTAATACTATTATAGTATAAAATGAGGAATTTTTAAAATAAATTCAAAGAAATTTAAAAAATTATTTTAAAGGATTTCTGACAATACCTGAGAATAAGTTTATATTCAAATCCTTATCGCGGATAACATAACAGAAGGGATGATCGGCCCTGAAAATAATCCTGTCCATAGGTAAGGCACCCATCGCTTTAAGACCGAACATTGTTACTGCCGCCGCTTTGGTTTCTTTTTCATTAACTATAATTCGTACCTCATGAATTGCCGTATCAACAAAAATGCGTTTATTGTTTATAAAAATTTTTGGTATATTTGCATTTGTCGGGCTGAAAATATCATTTATTCCGATTGATTGAAGAATTGGAACTAAATCGTATCTGCTGTTAAGGTCGAATTTCGGAAGAGAGATTTCGACTTTCTCATATTTACAGTTATCGTAGGTGCAGAATTTTTCAACCATTTCAGGAAGATTGATTTTAGTAAAATCGAAGATTCGTTTTTTTGGAAGAAAGACAATCATCGAATAACGGTTATCTTTGTATGGAAGCTCGATTGCCTGAAAATCTGAATCTTCATAATAAGCAACTTTTGTCGACTGAAACATCAAATCTACAGGAATTATTGTTGATTTATCGGTGTAAAAATCATCTTCTACTGTGTCATCTTTATCAAATTCTTTTTCCCATTTCTGCTGAAAATAAAGAGTATTCAAAAGAACCAGCTGAGTTAATGGATCCAGATCCTGATCAAGGAATTTCGGAATCAGATTTTTTGTATTTTTTGCGATGAAAGAATTGATTGTATTGCGTGTATTTTCGGTTCTGGTAAAATCGGTGGGTTTTAACATGAAATTAAAATCCTTGATTTTGTTTTTATAAACAGGTTCCAGCATAAGTGATTTTTTATACCAGACTGAATTCGTCATGTTTTTTATGTTTGAAATAATGGCTTTAAGTTCTTCATCGAGCAAAGGAGAATCCGTACTGTCCAGCGCCTCACAAAGCTGTTTTTGAGTTTCTCCGTCAGAGCCTTTTAAAAGCGCATAAAGAAGATTATAAATTGAAATTGCCGAATAATTTACATTTTTATCTGTTCTGCTTAATTGCGAAAATAATCTGCTGTCAAAAGAATTAATAGATTTCATGATATTTTTTGTTTCTGGTAAAACATCTGGTTTTGCTTTTGCCGAAAGATTAAAAAGAAGAGTAGCAGATAAAACTGCCGAAACAAGGATTTTTTTTACCAAAATTTCCTCCTAAAGGTGATTTATAAGATTTATATAGAATTCTACTGTTTTTAATAATATATCGCAATTGATTTTTTCATCCACACCGTGAATCATTGCCCTATCCTGCTTTGACATATACATGCCGCTGAAACGGTAAACCTTATCGGTAATCTTACAGTAATTGCGTGAATCACTGCATGCCATCATTAAATAAGAACTTACGAGAACTTTAGGCCAGGTCTGCTTTACAACATCGTTGAGCATTTCCCATTGTTCGCAGTCTGTATCTGATTCTTTCGACGGATTGTTGTTGCTTATAATCTTGACTTTTACCGAAGCATGTTTTTTTGCAACTTTAGATGCGATTTTTTCAATCCGCTTTTTTGATTTTTCAACTGTATCTTTTCCTAAAAGACGAAGATTTATGCCGACAACAGCCTCTGAAGGAAGAACATTGTAGTTTTTACTGCCTGAAAATCGTGTTACAGCCCAGGTCGTATGTAAAAGAGCATATAAATCGCCGCGGATAATAACCGATATGAGTTTAACGAGGGGTTTTGTGAGCCAGAGATTTGAAAAAATGAATTTAAGCACCTTATTGGAGTTATTTTTTCCCATCACCCTGAGCATTTGTGTAACAGGAGCCGTAAACTGTGCTTTATGTCTTTCTTTTTCAAGCTTTGTAACAATTTTGCTTGCTATTCCGACGGATGAATGCTTTGGTGGTGCAGATGCGTGACCTGGTTTTCCACTGACAATCAAATCAAGATATGCAGAGCCTTTTTCAGAGGTTCCAATCATGGCACATCTGTCGTTAACGCCCGGAAAAGATTTATCAACAATTGCGCCACCTTCATCAAGTACAAAATCTACCGTAATTTTTTTCTTCTGAAACCATTCGACGATTTGCGAACAGGTTGGACCATTGATTTCTTCTTCACCGCTGAAGCAAAGATATAAATCGCTTTGAGGTTTCCATCCCTTTTTCAAATTCATCTCTACGGCTTCAAGACAGGCACACAAGGTTCCTTTTGTATCCATTGTTCCTCGTCCACGGATTTTGTTTGCATATACATCGCCCGAAAACGGTTTGAACGACCATTCTTTTTCATCAGCAGGAACTACATCATAATGAGCCATAAGTACAACTGCATGATGAGTGTTTTTTGCCGAACCGCTTATTTTATGAACAAGACCTGTTGAACCAACCTTATAGAACGAACCTTCGCTGTAGATTTTCGGAAATTGTTTTTTAAGGAGAGATGTAAATTTATCAAATTCATTCCAGTCAACCTTTGAAGGATTCAGATTTGAGACAGTTTTGCACTGAATCATCTTACACATATCTGAAATGATTTTCTGTTTTTCTTTATCTGTAAAATTCATAGTTATAGCCAGCCTTTTTTATACATGATTCGAGCCGCACCGAGTGAAATAAGGATGCCGACCGGAACTAAGATTCCAACGGAACCTGCAAGAGATGGAACGCAGATAAAAAGAATTATCATGAATAAAACCGGAACAATAGAAACCTTCCAGTTTCTGCTGATGTAAACAAAGCCAAGAGCACCGAAAAGTGATGATAAAATATTGTCGAAGGCAGGCTTTAATCTTGCAGAAGATAATAACGGCTGGAGGGGAACAAAGCAGAAAACACCCATGGCAATTATAATTGTTGTGACGATGGATGCAATTGCAATTGCAATAGTTGAAATAATTTCTCCTTCTTCCGTATTTGATTTAATTCCTGCACTTTCCATTGCATTTAAAGCGGCAGGAACCTTAAGGGCGGTAACATTTCCTGTAACGAAGCTCAGATAAGTTCCAGAGGTACCAAGCATTGGAGTAAAAGTTATGATTTCAATAACTCCTACAGTCCAGTAAATTGGTGCTACACCAATAAGTCCTTTTAAAACAATGCCTATAGAAGGCCATGCATTGTAATAAAGGCAGATTGCAACCGGTACAAAAAGAATGACGCAGAGTGCACTCCAGATCCAGATTTGTCCTTTTTTATGTGAATCAGATATAAATTCTTCGTATGTCATACAATATTTCCTTTTTTAAATACCAAATAAAGGTGCGGCAACAACGGCGAACACCATTGAGATTATCATTGAAAACGGCATTGCAAAATTTTCGAGCCATTTTATATTTGCTTTTTTTATAAGAAGACCACAGATTCCCATTACAAGAGCCGAGAAAAAGAGAACGCATACAGGAAGAAGTCCTTTTAATCCTTCTCGAAGATGACTAAAAACCATCCCGCTGAAGGCAGAAATCATTCCCATAAAGAGCGATGTCATGAAAATATCGCCCCATTTAGAATCTTTTGTCTGAATTTTTATAACACCCTTCTGGATTTTTTTGATAAGAAGAGGAGTGAGCAAAATGCTCGGTAAAATTCCAAGAGTCATAACCCAGGCTATTGCAGAATAGGTTTTTGGATCGGTAATCATCTCGGAAAGTGAAATGTTGATTGCTTTTGCCGTAGAGGTTGCAGCCGGAAGCTCATACGTTATTGCTCCGATTACACTAAGACGGATCCACGGTAAAGGAAGACCGAGGAATTGAGATAAAGTAACAACCCCTAAAAGAATTGAAAAAGCCGGAGCAATTGTAAAAACAGCCGTAGAAGTGATAGTTTTCCATACAACGTTTGTATTCATGTTGATGGCATTAGCTCTTTTTACTGCACGGATTAGAAAATAGAAGGATTGTGCCAGAATGAACAGGATAACGAATCCTGCGACCAGGTATAAAAATGTACTATTTGTAAAAAAATCTTTTTTCATAAAAAACATTATAATGCAATTTAAAAAAAAAGAACATTAATTTTTTAAATAATTGGTAATAAAAAATACTTCCGTAAAATCACAGCTCGAAAATCTGGTGAAGCTTCGCTTCAAGGCTTTCCGATCTGTGATTTTACTCCGTATTTTTTCATTCCTTGTTTATAATTAATGTTCATTATTTTAAATATACGCGGGAGGAAAACTTCCGTAAAATCACAGCTCGAAAATCTGGGGAAGCGTTGTGTATAAAAAAATGCTGAATCTGAAATGAATCAGGTTCAGCATTTGATATGGTATAAAAACTGTTATTATTTTTTATTTCATGAAGATATAGTAAGAATCTATGAAACGACCGTTTGACTTTGTTTCTATAGCATATAAGTAATGAGAATAATTTGAAGAAAACATATATTTTGCAACATCTGCTGCAAAACCGGAATAATCATTGGATATAGAGCGAATTTCATTTTCTAATTCATTTTTTGTATAAGAATTAGAAGATAATGTGCCGTTACTGTTTAGTTTTGCTTTAAGACTATAAAATTCACTTGATCCTAAGTCTACACTAAAATAGAATGCACCAGTATCCTCATCTAAATCAGGTTCGATATTACCGATACAGTTTTTTATATCTGTTTTAGATAAAGCAGAACCTTCGTAAACAGTTCTTTTTCCAGAACTGTTGCTTCCACTGCCACCACCGTAGTATTCTCCATCAGCAAGGATGATACAACTGCTGAACAGTGTTGTTAAGATAAAAACTGAAAGTAATGTAAATATTTTTTTCATAGCATACTCCTTAAAAAAAGCATTTTTTGTTTTCTAACTAACTGGGTTTATTATATATCAAAGAATTAAAAAAGTCATTTAAGAAAATTCTTACTTTTTTCTTAGGAAAAGGTTATAATAGAATAAAGGTAATAAAATGACATCACAGCAGGCATACGATAAGGCAGTAGAGAATTTTAAGAAAGGATATAATTGTACTCAGTCAGTGGTAATGGTTTTTGCCGGGGAACTGGGATATGACGTGGAAAAGCTGTTAAAAATTTGTCAGCCGTTTGGCGGCGGAATCTGTCGTATGCGTGAAATGTGTGGTGCGGTAAGCGGCATGCTGTTTTGTCTTGGGATGAAAAAAGGCGATGCATCCGGTGATAAATTAAAGAAAGATGAAATATATGAACAGGGGCAGAAGCTCATGAAACGCTTTGAAGAAATCAACGGGTCGTATATATGCCGTGAACTTTTAGGTATAACTGATAAAAAAATTACGTTTGTATCTGAAGAACGCACGGAAGAATATTATAAAAAGCGTCCTTGTGCCGATTTATGTGGAATTGCGGCCCGGATTTTTGCAGAATGGCTTGAGGAAAACAGATAAAAATCATTCTTCGATTTTATCAAAATCATTTTGTTTTTCGAGGAGCATTTCGGCATCATCATGACCCTGGCGGACTTTGTTGTCTTTGAATTTTGATGAGGCAATTTTTTTGAGATTCTTCTGAAGCTGTTCTGGAGTCAGAGAAGTAATTCTTTTCATCGAATAGTATTGTTTATCATCCATAGTTTATATTCAATTATATATTTTTTTATGATAAAATTAAATCACATTACGGGTTCTAGGAAAAATTAAAATGAAAAAAACTAATGCAATGCGTATTTTAGACGGTTTAAAAATTCCTTATGAAACAGCAGAATATGATGATGACATAGAACATGAGCTTGCAAAAGGAGCGGCAATTCGTCTTGCAAAGAAAATCGGTGCAGAACCGTCGACTGTCTTTAAAACAATTGTAATGAGGACGGAAACAAAAGAAATATGTATTTTCTGTCAGAGTGCTCTTGATGAAATCAATCTTAAAAAAGCACGGCAGCTTGCAGGCTGTAAAGAGATAAATCCGGTAAAACCTGAAGAGCTTCTTTCGCTTACCGGCTATATCCGCGGCGGTTGTACACCGATTGGCATGAAAAAAAAGTTCCGTACGTTTATTGATGAACAGATTATGCTTCATGAAAAAGTATGTATCAGCGGCGGACAGCGTGGTGTTCAGATTAAAATATCACCTGCAGATTTAATTAAAGCGACAGATGCCGTTACTGGTGATCTTGTTCTATAAATTATTGAAAAACAGGAATTATACTATATAATGTTTATTATGAAGCGAAGATTATTTATTTTTATACTTTTACTAGGGTCTTTATTTTCATTGAGTGCTCAAAAAAAAGATAAATCAGCAGAAACTGTAAAATATCAATGGGTTTTCAGAGAATATTATTCTGATGACTTAGGTTCGATGTTTGATGTTTTTCTTTATGAATCTGTAAACGACGAAGAGCATTATGTTTTTTCTTTGCCTCAATATTGCAGTCCCTGGGTAAATGAAGGAACAGGCCTTAAGAAAAAAGGTGCTCAGACAATTTCATCTTTTTCATCGTGGTATGCTGGCGGCGGTGTCGGGGGTGTTTTGTTTTATGCAAACGGAAAGCTTGAAGTTTATAAGGTTTTTCTTGAAGAAGATGAAGGAGGCTCTGAATTTGTAGAAAAAGAAGCAGATCTTGTCATTGATATTGGAAAAGCATCAAAATTCATTTCGAAAAAAGAGCGGACTGCAGGTATTATAGATTTTAATCGAACCTTAAAGATAGAAAAAAAGCATGTTTATGGTGATGATGTTTTCTATTTACAATGTATGTTATACCATTTTTTCAATCAGAAAATTGACATAGACGGTTATTTTGGAAAACAGACAGAGGGAGCGGTAAAAGCAGCACAGAAAAAAATCGGATTGCCACAGACAGGAATTGTAACTGAGGAAGTCTGGAATGCATTTGAAGATTATGCTGCCGAAGAAGGAGATCTCTTTAATCTATAAAAGAATAGATTTCGTTTTCTTTAAATTTCAGGAACAGGACATTCCGTGATATTGTTCCGTTTAAGAATGAATAAAGATAATCGTGCCATTTTTTGTTGAACGGATAAAGATTCCATCTTTGTATAAGATGTGCTTGTGGATCTATTGAAACTTTTTCCGGCAGATTATACAGAATTTCAAACGGTTTCTGGTTGGCAAGGTATGGATCTTCATAAGAATTCTTAAGCTGATTCATTACATTTTTGTTTGTTATCATTCCTCCTTCGTTTATCGCCCATTTTTTGAGGAATTCTTCATCAGTCATTATAGCTTTAATGAATTTTTTAGCGGCTTCTGTTTTCATTCCTTTTTTTGTAACGGCAATGCATGTGCTTTGAAAATAGAATGGAGACGGACCTTCAATCATAGCCCAGTCACCGGCTGTTGCAGGAGAATATTTTTTCAGGATTGTGTTTAAGCCGTTTGTCGATAAAAAGCAGCAGAACACTTCTATAGGATTTTTGTTTTCATCATTGGCTGTTCCTTTTAGTCCGGAAGTCCATTCAAAGGTATAATCGTAATTTTTATTGAACAGTTTTGTATTACGGGTTAATCCTTCGTCAAAAAGAGTTTTGCAGACATCAAGATAAAGCTCCATTTCATCATCTGCAGAAGTTATTGTTTTGTCGACCCAGTATTTTTTGTCATAAATATGAAACGGACGCGCAAGTTCATCGAGAGAAGAAATTATTTTACATTTACCGTTTGATTTTTTGTTAAGAAGACGTGCCGTTTTAACGAAGGTTTTCCAGTCATAAAGATACTGCTGTACAACGACAGGATTATCGGTTCCAAGATATTTTTTTGCAAGTGATCGCCGGTAAAAAACGACACCATAATAGTTTTGAATTGGAATTCCATAAACACCATTATTATCAGAAATTAATTCAACAGGATATTTTTCAAGTTTATTTTTAATCTGATTGTAAATGTCGGAAATATCTTCAAGCAGAATGTCCTGTTCTTTTCCACAAAGGATATTTTCAAAATCTGGCAGTAGAATTATATCCGGACTGTGATTTATAGTTGCATTACCATATTTATAAAGACCTTCACTCTGATAATCGCTTTCATATAATAAATTCATGGATGACCATTCGTTGTATTGAAGAATGAGTTCCGGATGAGAGGGTAAAAACCATTTGTTTACGGCAGCTTTGAATTCATTTGTATTTTCATGATATATCATCAGTTCCAGGTGCGTTTTATCCTGCGGGAAAAATTCAGGAAAAATGGAAGTTATATCGCGGATTTTTGAAACTGCATTATCAGTAGAATAATAATTGATGATTGTCGGTAAAGCTTTTTCTTTTTTATCGGAAAGACTTTCTGCAGAATAATCATATAAATCAGCAAGATATTTAAGGATATCTGAATTGTCCTGCGAAAGATAATTGTTTTTCCTGAAATGAGCAAAATCTGTCATTGCAGCAAAAAATCTTTCTTTAAGAAGAAGCATTTCCCTTTCACTTAATCCGGGACCCCAGGCCTGTGAATCTATCATGCGATATCGTGCACCTTCATCCCATTGGCTCTTGAAATCTGAAATCATGGTATTTATTGTTTCATAATCGGATGCAGAATAAAAAAACAGATTTATGTCGGATTTTTTTTCTTCGGCCCATAAAGCAACATAATAATCATCATATTCGTAGAAGAAAAATTGAAATTCAATTCCCGGATGACTTTTGTTGGTAGAAACTATAGTTCGTGTTTTTTTTGGAGCGGCAAAAAATGATGATATTGAAAAAAGAAATGTAAATAAAATAATTAGTTTTTTCTTCATGAAAAATTCCTTTATCTGTTGTTTAACTTCATTCCTGTGATAGTTACAAAAGCGACTTGTGTCTGAAGTTCATCTGTAATATTTATTTCGTAAAGGCAGGTTGATTTTCCATCCTTTATGAGTTTTGATTCAGAAAGCAGCTGTTTTCCTTTCGGCATTCCGGTAAAATTTATCTGACTGTTGATGGAAACCGTTAACGGCTGATTGAAATTTGAAGAAACGGCAAACGTAAAGTCAGCAAGAGTAAAAATGACCCCGCCCATAAGTCCGCCGTAAGCATTTCTATGGTTTTCCGTGATTGTTAACGAGCATTTTGCATAATGATCTGCAACATTTTCTATTACAATACCTGTCTGTTTTGATGCGAAAGTATCCTTGTAAAAAAAATCACGTGCTTTTTCTAAATCTGTCATAATGCATCCCTGCTCATCTTATAAATTTCGTACATGTCCTGTTCGCGGAGGAACTTTGCAGAACCTTTGCCGCCATTTACACCAACTGCGCATTTGTGTGCCATAAGCTTAAGATCATCTTCAGTTGCATTTACACCAAGTTCGCGGAGATTTACCGGCATTTTAATTTCACGGTAGAAGTTTTCCATTGCTTCTATACCTTTTAATGCAATTTCTTCATCGCTGCCTGAATTACTAACTCCCATTACATTAAGTGCAAATCTTTTGAATCTGGGAAGACAGTCTTTATATACATAGCGTGCCCAGCTTCCCCAGATTGCTGCAAGACCGGCACCGTGAGCTACATCGTAAAGTCCGCCAAGTTCATGTTCAAGCTTATGAGTCATCCAGTCACCGCCGTCGTTTCCGCAGCCTGTTAATCCGTTGTGAGAAAGACTTCCTGCCCACATAACTTCTGCACGGGCATCATAATTTTTTGGATCTTTAACAAGAATTAAGGCATTTTCCTTAACGGTTCTCAAAAGTGCTTCGGCCATTGAATCAGTAATTTCCATGTTTCCGCCGTTTGTAAAATAACGTTCCATGGTGTGCATCATAATATCTGTACATCCGCAGGCAGTCTGATAATCAGGAAGTGTCATTGTAAGTTCAGGATTTAAAATTGCAAAGCGCGGACGACCAAAATCACTTGAATATCCTCGTTTAATAAGGCCTTCTTCTTTTGTGATAACCGATGAATCGCTCATTTCACTACCGGTTGCCGATAAAGTAAGGATAACACCAAGAGGTAAAGAAGAGTGAGCCTGTTTTTTGTAATCGTATAAATCCCAGACATCACCTTCGTTCATAACTCCATAGCTGATAGCCTTTGCAGAATCGATTGCACTTCCGCCACCAACAGCAAGAATAAAATCTATTCTTTCTTTTTTACAAAGTTCAATTCCTTCATAAACAAGACTTAGACGTGGATTTGGGACAGCGCCTCCAAGTTTTATATAGCTGATACCTTCTTTATCTAAAAGATCAGTTACTTTCTGCATAAGGCCGGAACGGATTACGCTTCCTCCGCCATAATGAATCAGTACTTTTTTACCACCGAATTCTCTTATGAGTTTTGCAACATTATCTTCTGTATTTTTTCCGAATAAAACCTTTGTCGGTGTGAAATATTTAAAATCGAACATTTGTCCTCCTGATAATATAGTTTATAACGAAATTAAAAGGATTCACAAGTTAAAGAGTCTATAATTATTGTATATTTCTGTTATTAATATGCTTTTTTTACGATTGTGATTATTTCATCAAGAGAAAGACCCATGTTGCGGCAGGTTTCTACATCTTTCTGTAAAAGTTCTTCGGCGACGGCGTTTCGTTTACCGGATATTTCGTGATGTTTAAGTTCATTTACAAAGGTTCCGCGACCGGCGGCTGTGGAAATAAAGCCTTCCCGTTCGAGCTGTTCCCATGCCTGTTTTACCGGAATAACACTAATTCTGAGGTTTACTGCAACAGTTCTGATTGGAGGAAGCTTTTCGCCCGCTGTTATTTCGCCGTTCATTATCTGGTTCGAAATCTGCTCGTATATTTGAGTATAAATCGGTTTGTCTGTTTTTTGTGAAAGCACTATATCCATTTATAAATCATATTTTTCGAATTGTTTTGCAGCACGGAAGAACGTTAAAATCCATACTCCTGCAAAAATCAGGATGCCTCCTAACAGAATCAGGAACTGATTTTTAATAAAGGCTCCTGTCATATCGGTAAACATCTGACCGGTAGAGGCAAGCTTTGATAATTCAGTAATTGTTCCTTCTTCGAGCTGCTTGATGTTTCCAAAATATGCCCATACAGGAAGTTCACAGACTGCATACATTATAAAATATGCAATTGCAGCAATAAAATATCTTACTCCCGGTTTAAGTGGATTTTTATAAACATTTCCAAGGAAAAGAAAGTTGAAAACAGAATAAACGATGAACTGAAGTCCAAAGTAAGCAGGAGTTGTATTTATTCCGGCATGATTCTGCGGGAATGAAGGAATGCTGTATCGCAAAAATGTTGGGATAAGAGCAAGCACGAGAGAAAAAAATTCGACTAATCCGCAGTATAAAAAGCGTGCCTTTACAGTATCAATTTTTCGAACAGGAAGAAGTACAGTATAAAGAATATCATGAGAAGACTGGTTAAGGGCAAAGGTCATCATGGTGCAGAGAGTAATGTAAAAAGGACCTATATAGCTTGGATAACTTGGGATAAAAAACATTCCAAAACAGCAGAGCATCCAGATAAAGGTCTGCGATGTATTTCCTAATTTTATTTCTTTTTTCAAAAGGTTCATTGTTTGTGATTTCATATAATTCTCCTTTTATTCTAGCGTCGTTCAATGTGAATCATGATATCTTCAAGAGTCGGTTCTGCAATTTCAAAACCTTCTGATTTTGCAAGGGATTTATCTTCTGTTTTCATAAGTCCTTCAAAACCAAGCTGATGAGTATGAAGTCCGATGATTTTTGATTCGTTGTCCGGATTCAGCTGTTCCTTTTTACCTGCAACACTGATATATGATTTACGGAAAGCATCCCGTTCATCGCTGGCAAGAATTTTTCCTTCTTTGATGTAAGTGATGTAATCGGCACATTTTTCAAGATCGCTTGTGATGTGAGTTGAAAAAAGGATGGAGTGTTTACCGTCTTCGATAAATTCCTGGAACAGAAGAACAAGGTCATCGCGGGCAGCAGGATCAAGACCGCTAGTAGGTTCATCAAGAATCAGAAGGCGAGGGTTGTGGCTCATAGCAACTGCAAGTGAATATTTTACTTTCATACCTGCCGAAAGCTGCTTGAATTTTTTATTCTGATCGAGTTCAAAGCGTTCACAAAGCTCTTTGTAGAGTTTTTCATTCCATTCTTTATAAAATGATTTTGTAACATCAGTTATACGGCTGATTTTTGCTTCGGGATAAAAATCAACACCGCCAAAAACATATCCAACCAGATTTTTAATTTCAAGCTCATCCTTTGGCATCTCAAGACCACAAAGCTTTATGCTTCCGCCTTCACTTTTCATAAGGTTTAAAGTTGTTTTTAAAGTAGTAGATTTACCAGCCCCGTTACGACCGATAAAACCCATGATAAAGCCTTCTTCCAGCGTAATGTCTACATTTTTAAGCTGAAAGGACGGAAAGTTTTTACAAAGACCGTTAATTTCAATTAAATTCATAACTACACCTCAACTTGTGTATATTGTATATACACAATATAACACCAGAAGAGATTTGTCAACAAAAAAAAACACGCAGATGTAAAAATCCACGTGTTTAATTTTATCAGGACTTATGCTGATTATTGTATAGATTAGAATACTGCAACAACTTCGCCGTTAGGGAATGAAGATTTAATCCAGCTGCGAACCTTGTCGCTTCTAAGAGCGTCAGAAAGAGCTTTAATTGCAGGATCGTTTTCGTTTCCTTCTTTTACAGAAATGATGTTTACGTATGGAGAATCACTTCCTTCTACGATAAGACCATCCTTTGTAGCAGAAAGACCTGCCGGAATAGCGTAGTTACCGTTGATAACTGCAGCGTCAACATCCGGAAGAACGCGTGGTAAAGAAGCAGCTTCGATTTCTGAGAATTTAAGGTTTTTCTTGTTTTCTGTGATATCGATAGGTGTTGCTTCAAGACCTGCTTTATCATTTAATTTGATAAGACCTGCAGACTGGAGAAGAAGAAGTGCACGACCTTCATTTGTAGGATCATTTGGAATAGCAATTGTTGCACCGTCTTTGAGTTCATTGATGCTTGTTATTTTTTTTGAATACAAAGCGATTGGTTCAATATGGATTCCTGCAGCAGAAACAAGGTGGAAGCCTCTTTCTTTGTTGAATGAATCCATGTAAGGAAGGTGCTGGAAGAAGTTAGCATCAATTTCCTTGTTTTCGAGAGCCTCGTTAGGAGTTACGTAATCTGTAAATTCGATTACTTCAAGTTTAAATCCTTTTGCAGCAAGATCATCTTTTATAAGATTAAGCATTTCTGCGTGAGGCTGTGGAGTTGCACCAACTTTGATTACATTTGAATCCTTCTTTTTAGAGCATGAAGCAAGAAGTCCTGCAGCTAAAACTATAGTTGTTAAAACAGAAATAATTTTTTTCATATCTTTACTCCTTAAAAATATTAGTATGACTTAAAACATACTGTTTTAGTAGGTAATTGTCAATACCTTTTTAGTAATCAAACTTTACTTTTTTTTGCAGTTTCTTGTCAATAGATGCGGTTTTATCGACGTTTCATGAGATTTTGAGAAATCTTTGTACCTATCATCTGTATAAGACCAACCATTATCAGAATTACGATAACTGCTGTTATAAGGATATCTACCCTGAACCTCTGGTATCCGTATCTGATTGCAAGATCACCCAGTCCGCCGCCGCCGATTGTACCCGCCATAGCTGAATATCCGATGACATTTATTATCGTAAGCGTTATTCCGTCAACGAGGCTTGGAAGTGCTTCCGGAATCATAACCTTGAGGATAATCTGCATGTTTGTAGAACCCATTGCTCGTGCTGCCTGAATTACACCCGGATCAATTTCCTTAAGAGCAGTTTCAATGATGCGGGCAACAAATGGTGCTGCGGCTATAGAAAGCGGAACGATTGTTGCTGAAGTACCGATTGTAGTTCCGATTATGAGTCGTGAAAGAGGAAAAAGAACAATCATAAGGATGAGGAATGGAAATGAACGAAGTATATCAACAATTCTGTTTAAAACCTGATTTAAAACAGGCTTCGGCATTATTCCGCTTACAGGGTCAGTAACACAGATTAAAATGCCGAGCGGAAGACCAAGAATTACCGAAAACAAGGTTGAAAAGAAAACCATGATTAAAGTCTGTATTGTTGCAGTTCCAACTAAAGTAAAAATCTGTTCCCAATTCATTTTGAACCTCCATCTGTCAATTCAACAGTAACACCTGCTTTTTTAATATATTCAATTGCTTTCTGAACTTCAGCTTTTTTGCCGTTTATGTCCACAATCAGAGTCCCGATATTTTTAGAATTTGAAAGAGTCTGTATTCCGCCGGCACGGATGTTGAATTCAACGTCAAACTTTTTTGCGGCATTGCTTATTACTGGTTCACCGGTTTTTTCACCGGCAAATCGCAGTGTATATTCACCGCCCGCATCACTCCATCGCACGATTTCAGGGGATTTTTCAAAAGCCTTTTGTTCAGAGTTTGACGAAAGATGACTTAAGAAATCTCTTGTTACTGCAGATTTTGGATTTGTAAAGATTTTAGTTACTGTTCCGGTTTCAACAATTCTTCCGTTATCGAGAACTGCAACCTGCTTACACGCATCGCGGACAACTTCCATCTGATGTGTAATCATGACTACAGTGAGGTTCATCTTTTTCTGAATATCTTTTATAAGTTCAAGAATAGATTGAGTTGTTTGAGGATCCAGAGCGCTTGTTGCTTCATCACAGAAAAGAATATCCGGTTTGTTTGCCAGAGCACGTGCAATTGCAATTCTCTGTTTCTGACCGCCCGAAAGTGTGCTTATTGGTGCATTTCCTTTATCAGAAAGACCGACAAGTTCAAGCATCTCTTTTACGTGCTGATCAATTTCTTTTTTTGGAACACCACAGATTTCCAGAGGATATGCGATATTCTTTGCAGCACTTCTTGAATAAAAAAGATTGAAGTTCTGGAAAATCATACCGATTCTTCTGTGCTGATTGATTAATTCTTTTTTATTAAGATTATCAACGCGTTTGTCGTCATAAAAAATTGTTCCCGAATCAGGTTTTTCCAACAGGCTGATGAGTCTTACGAGAGTTGATTTTCCCGCACCGCTTTTACCGATAATTCCGTAAATTGTATTCGACGGGATATTCAGAGAAACATCGTTTACAGCTTCAACAGTTTTTTGATCCTGAACATAAGATCTTGCGAGATTTTGTATTTTAATTTCCATAATATGGAATAATAGTGAGAATAATTAAAAAAATCTATTCATTTGTTTTATAAAAGGATTTTTAAAACTTTGTTTTGTGTTATAATGAACATAAATATCCGGGGTGTATAGATGAATTTTTACGATAAAAAAATACCATGTTTTGGAGTGGCTGGAAATTTTACGGGGCATCTTGAACAGGCAGGAGAAGCAGCTGATTTTGTTAATGTAAAGACTGTGGAACAGAATGCGCCAAAGGCTGTTTTTCCGACGTATATTCCGATAAAGCAGGGTATGGGGGCCGGCGTTTGTGCTGATTCTGATGCAGTTCCTTCATTTCTTACAGTATTTCCTTTTGATACTGAAAAAATCTTATTTCCAAAGGACGAAGAAAAAATTCAGATAGAACCTGAATGTGCAATCATCTGCAATGCAAAGTGGAACGGTGATACGCTTGTTGAACTCGTACCTGTTTGTTTTAGTGCTTCAAACGACTGTTCAATCCGTAAGCAGGGAGCAAAAAAAATCAGTGAAAAGAAAAACTGGGGTGCCGCTTCCAAAGGTCTTTCAGAAAATCTTATTCCGCTTGATTCTTTTTCAGATGACAGCCTTATAAACGATTACCGTATCGCAAGCTTCTTGATTCGTGGTTCGGATATTTATGATTATGGTGAAAACAGCCCTGTTCGTGGTTACAGTTATGTATATCAGAAGCTTATTACATGGCTTTTAGAAAAGTTCAACAGCCAGCAGGATGAAGGACCGGCAGAAAACATTCATTCCTATCTTTTACAGGCAGGTAAACCCGAACAGATTATGATTTCGATTGGTGCAACGCGTTATACTGAATGGGGTGAAAAAAACTTTTTACGGAACGGCGACAAAGCAGTGATTGTTCTTTATAACGAAAAGGATTATACGGAAGAACAAATCAGAATGATGGTCGGCAGAGCTGGAATTGAAGATGGAAGTACAGATGAAAAAGATACATTCATAGATAAAAAGATATCTGTTCTGATACAGACCGTAGTAGTATAAAGGATTTGTAGATCACGGTGAAATAGTAGAATGTGGAAATCATAACGAGCTTCTTGCAATGAAAGATGTAATTTTTCATATATGCAGTCTGTTCAAGACGCACAGGATGATGTATTTTAATAAGTATGGTACTTTTTAATATTATTGTTTATACATTATTTGGAATTTTATGCATTCATTTTATCCGCTCGGGAATTCGAAAATTAAAAGAAGTTCATAAAAGCCAGAATCTTGCCGGCTTATATACAAACGAAGAAGAGCATTTAAAAGCGATTAAAGAATCTGAAGATTATGAAAAAGGATATTTCGAACGCATAAGGAGGGGTGAACAAAGTCAGCAGTTTTTATCTGTCGGTAATTTTTCTGTATGTTCTTTTTTACGCAGTCTTCTTGCGGCAGAAAATATTCCTACCTATACGGAAAATGAACATGTAAACAGCATGTATTCATTAAATGCCCTCAGTGGAAATTCAAGTTTTTCAATAAAGGTTTATATTCTGATTTCTGATTATGTGCGTGCCTATGAAATTGTTTCTGATTTTATATCCTCACATGAAAAATCAGATTCTGATGAAAGGTCTGTTTCTGAGAAAGCAGATTCTACTACTAAAAAAACATTCGCTGCTGTTACAACAGGAATGTTCTTTGTAAGCTTGCCGGAAGGTGCAGAAGAAGCCGTGCATGGCATAATGGTTTTACCAAGAGTTACAGAATGAAATAAACAGGAGATATAATGCCGGAAATAAACCGCGACTCAAACGAAATAACCAGACAGTATTTTGACAGTCTTCTTCTTGAAACAAGATACATAGACAGCGAACTTGCAGATACAAAAATCAAACTGTTCGGCGAGGAATTTTCCATGCCAGTGGCAACTGCAGCCCTTTCTCATTTGAACAATACCGCTCCAGATGGAATGGTAAAAATGGCAGAAGGAGCATACAAGGCAGGCGCGCTTTGTTTTTGCGGAATGGGCGAGCTTGATGAACTTAAGTCAATGTGTGCGACCGGTGCAAAGATTGTAAAAATCGTAAAACCGCATGAAAATAATGATATTGCCATATCAGTACTTCGTGCTTGTGAAGTGGCCGGTGTATTTGCACTTGGTATGGATATTGACCACGCATTTGCAGGAAACGGTGAATACGATAATGTTCTTGGAGTTCCGGTAAAATCAAAATCAACGGAAGAACTGCGCTCGTTTGTAGCTGCAACAAAGTTGCCGTTTATTGTAAAAGGCGTGCTCAGTGTTCAGGATGCAAAAAAGGCGGTTGAGATAGGTGCTGCGGGAATTATAGTTTCTCATCATCATGGGATTATGGATTATGCAGTTCCTCCTTTAATGGTACTTCCGAAAATCAAAGAAGCCGTTGGCGATAAGCTTACAATTTTTGTTGACTGTTGTATTGAAAGCGGAATGGATGCGTTTAAAGCACTGGCACTAGGGGCGGATGCAGTTTGCGTAGGCCGTGCTATCATGCCACCGCTTAAAGAAAAAGGCTCAGACGGAGTAAAAGAAAAGCTTGAGGAAATAAACAGGACGCTCAGGGCAACGATGAATAGAACCGGTTTTAAGACTCTTGTGCAGATTAACGACAGCGTGATTTATAAGAGAAATTTTTAACAGGAACACGATATGCGTTTAGGCGGCGGAATAGAAAAAAAATATAACAGCCCGGAAGAATGGGTAAGTTTTGCAAAGGATCTGAGATACAGCGCAGTGCTTTGTCCTGTAGATTCAGGCAGCGATGCAGCAACAAGAAAGGATTATCTAAAAGCGGCAAAAGAAGCAGATCTTTTGATTGGTGAAGTAGGCGTGTGGAAAAACTGTCTTTCAACAGATGATGCAGAACGAAAAACCGCAATGGATTATGCAAAAGCACAGTTAGCACTCTCTGATGAAATGGGAGCAAACTGCTGTGTAAATATCATGGGAAGTCAGAATGCGCAGAGCTGGGACGGATTTTCCCTAGACAATTATTCGCAGGATTTTTATGCACTTGCCGTGGACAGCGTTCGTGAAATTATTGATGCAGTAAAACCAACTTATACTTTTTATTCGATTGAGCCTATGCCCTGGTGTGTGCCGGATTCTCCCGAGCAGTATCTGAAGCTTTTAAAAGATGTGGACCGCAAGGCTTTTGCAGTTCATCTTGATTTTGTTAATATGATAAACTGTCCGGAGCGTTATTGCCGGAGCACGGATTTTATTCAGCACTGTTTTGATTTACTTGGGCCATATATTAAAAGCATTCACGGAAAAGATGTTTTTATGGAGCAGGCTTATACAACCTTGATTCACGAAACTATGCCCGGGAAAGGAACACTTGATTATCAGAAAATTGTTGGTATGGTAGAAAAGCTTGGACCGGATACTCCTCTTTTTGTTGAACATCTTTCGGATTATGAGACCTACAGAACTGCTGTAAATTATGTTCGAAGTCAGGCAGAAAAAGCGGGTGTCAGAGTTTTGTAGATTATTTTACATCCTTAAGATTATTCAGGTGACGGGCATCGTTCATAAGCTCAATAATCGGCAGGGTGAGACGATTTGGTGTATCATCAAATTTCAAAACAGTAATTGTTGTGTGCGGGAAATTTAAAAGAACACCACACATATACGGAAATTGCTGGTTTAAGACACGTGCTAAAAATGCTGCACTTGCTCCTCCATGACAGAAAATTGCAATAGTCTTTTGTCTGTCATCCGGGCGTTTATTGCGGTAATAAAGGCCTTCACGGATATATCCAAAATTTGCCAGCCACTTGTCTGTTTCTAGCCCAATTTTATCTGCATCTTCTGTTGCAAAGTTATCTTTAAAAACAGGATATTCACGCCAGTCAGGAGACATTAGATCATATCCTTCGTTAACAAGTGAATATACACCAAGCCACGGATTCCATCTGTTGTCGTAAAGAGCACCTTCCTGCCCAAAACGAATTTCCTGCATAAAATTCAGAATCTGAATTTCTTTAATTCCAGATGCTTTTGAAAAATATCCGGCAGTTTCCTTTGCACGTCCAAGAGGCGAAGAATAAATCTCTTCAATTTCTTCCTGTAAAAGTCGTTGTGCCGCTATTTCTGCCTGCTTGTGACCTTTTTCTGTAAGGCAGTCTTTTTCGTAATCCGGATCTCCGTGGCGGATAAGTACAATTCTCATAGTTTCCTTCTTTATAGATTTTTTATATTTGATTGATTTTTAATTTTTTAAGATATTCTTTATGTTCATCACTAACACGGAAGCTTTCGAGTGCTTTTTGAATTGCCTTGTTGTGAGTCCATGGTTCCAGGCGGTGCTGCTCAATAATTGGAAGAGTTGCATCGTATTGTTTTGCAAGTGCGGTGGCAAAGTACCAGGCTATCATCATTTTAAGGTAGTAATCATCGCCTTTTTTTGAGGCAACAAGTTCGAGGTATTCTGGTTTAAAATCTTCATCAAGAAACTCGTTCATGAGAATGCGCATTCCAAAACGTGCAGTGTAAACATGGTCGCTTAAAATCCATTTTTTGATGTAAGGAAGAAGAGCCTCGTGATTTTTTTTGAACACCTTTGGGCTCGACTGATCACACACCGGCCAGCAGTCTATGTATGGTAAAAACTTCTCTACAGCGGAAATGCATTCATCAAAATCTTTTATCATTGCAATCATAAAAAAGTGAATCAGGTTTTCTTCAAAATATTTGTGTGGAAGAGATGATAGGAATTCCGGGGCATCTGGATTTTTGAAAAATTCTTTGGCGAGTTTTCTCATGTCTGGTGTACGGACTCCGAGCATTGTTTCTTTGCTGATATTTGGGACAAGAGCTGCCTGAAAGTCACGGTATTTTTTATCCTGATATTTTATGAGTTCGTCGTAAAGGGTCATAGCATCAGTATACAACGTGATTTTGACAGGCTCAACTACCGGAACTTTACATGGTTTCTTATTTTTTGATATATTACGCTTATGATAAACGAAAATGCTTTTCCTGTTTTTGTTTACCGCTTTAAGGAAAAGCCTGATGTTTTGATTACACTTGGTTATGTGGGCTGTCCTGCCTGTGCCGGTAATCTTGAGTTCTTTGCGGCCTGCGGTGTAAAGAAGGTTATGTTCTGCGGCGGTGACGATGTTTCTAATGAGGAGTGGGATACCCGTTCATGGGATAAACACCACGGAATCAGATACAATCTTGTAATGCTTTGCGTGGAGCTGGTAAAAGAAATTTAACGAGATGCCGGACTTTTTTTCTTGATGAATCCTGCTTTTTGTTATTATCTTTGAAGCATGAACATACAGATAAAAGCATTTGATGATAATTATTTATCAGTTTCATTTATGGATACGTTCAACAGTGCAATGTTGAATTCAGTCAGAAATGTTCCCGGAAGAATGTATCATGCTGAAAAAAAGACCTGGATGATTCCGGATGATAGAAAAACAGCTCAAATATTTCTTGAAAATTTATATCATACAAATCTCTTTAATTATGCGGAAGAAAATGAAGAGCCGGCGGATGATGATTATAAACTTCAGGAAAATCAGGATGATTCAATTTTTAAAGTTAAATCGCTTTTGAAGGTCTGGCATTACAGTCAGAGGACGATTGAATGCTATGAACGGTGGATAAAGGATTTTCTGGAAAAATATCCCGAAGATAAGATAAACGCCGGGCAGAAGGAAATCAATGAATATCTAACAACGCTTGCAGTCAGAGGAAAAGTGAGCGCTTCAACACAGAATCAGGCACTGGCGGCTCTTTTGTTTTATTTTAGATTTGTAAAGTGCGAAAATCCAAATGATTTAGAATCTGTAATCCGTGCAAAAAAGAAACCAAGGATTCCTGTTGTTTTCAGCCGGCAGGAAGTAAGGGATGTGATTTCTTATATGAGCGGAAGTAAGCAGCTGGCGGCAAAACTTTTGTATGGAACCGGGATGAGGTTGAACGAGCTGTTGAATCTGCGGATTCTTGATCTTGATTTTGACCGAGGAGAAATCATCATCCGATATGGAAAAGGTTCTAAGGACCGCCGCGTAATGCTTCCCCAAAGTCTTGTTCTGGAATTGAAGTTACATATCAGGAAAGTAAAGAAAATACATGAATCAGATTTAAAGGATGGATGGGGTTGTGTGCCGCTTCCCGGAAAAATGGCAGAAAAATATCCGGATGCAGGAAAAGAATTTAAATGGCAGTGGCTTTTCCCGCAAAAAAACAGATGGAAAAATGAACAGACCGGCGAACAAGGCCGCTGGCACCTGGACGAAACCCTTTTGCAGCGCGCAGTAAAACAGGCAATTCTGGAGGCAGGAATAAATAAAAATGCAAGTTGTCACACATTCCGTCATTCTTTTGCAACACATCTTCTGGAAAACGGCTATGATATAAGAACAGTTCAGGAGCTTCTGGGACACAGCGATGTAAAAACTACACAGATTTATACACATGTTTTGAACAAAGGAGCCAATGGAGTTGTAAGTCCGCTGGACAGAATGTAGATACGAATGGAGAAGGGGGGGAGCTTATACGGATACGCATAATTTCTTTGTGTTTTTATATAAGTCGTGGTAAAATAAAGCGTTGGGTATTTGACGTAAAGTTTATTGCGGATAATTTTGATCAATAAATCTTTTACGAAGGATACGGAGAAATAATGTTAGACCGACACGCCTGTAGGCGTGCCCGGAGAAAAAAGGTTTTAGGGCTAGGACGAAGAAGCGGTAGTAATGAAAGCTCGCAAGGACGCCCTTTTTTATGTTTTTTAGCGAATCAAGCTAGTGATTTTAATTCGGGCAAAACGAAGAAGCGATATTATTGAATATAATTTCAGCAAGTCAAGCTTGCTGAAATTATGAAGAAATAAAACTTTAGGGCGATAACAGGAATCGGTTGAAAAAAAGTTTATGAAGCAAAACATTAAAAAAATTCTTAGCCTATTTTTCATATCACTAATATGTTCATTTTCTTATTATGCAGAAGTCATGATACATGGCTGGGAAGGATTAAAATGGACAGGTAATTTTTATTGGACATTATTAGTTGCACCTTTTATTTTTTGTCTATGGATAAAAATTTTTGTTGAGAAAGAAATAAAGATAAAAAATATATTCAAATTTTTACTGTCATATTTCCTTACCTTTATAGTAATTTATATATTGTTAAATTTTATTTACAACCTGAGGCTGACTGCATTTTTACTTTTCGTACCTTTCGAAAAGTTCATAACCGAAAATATTTTTGATCTTTTAGTTTATTGTACAATTATTATAAATTGCTCGTTAATTTTCTTAGTACTTTACCTTGAAAATTTAAAATTACAAAAAATCTTAAATTTTGAATTAGCAAAAAAAGAAAAAATAATATTAGTTTTTCAGCCCATATATATTTTCTTTACTGCAGAAATATGGATGATTATTTTATATTATTTAAAGGCATTCCCAAAAATGAATCAATTTGATTTATTTGAGTCGATATTTATTTTTAAAACAGGTACAATAATATTTAGTTCAATTCTGTTTGAAGGATTGTATATATTATACAAAAAAAAGGTCTAACATGCACTTCAAAGCAGACGGCAAGTCAAGCTTGCCGCTGTTTAAGTGCGTAGTTAT
>JAFYZU010000011.1 GCA_017548565.1 Treponema sp. | reverse complement strand
TTTTTTCCTCCGATGTTTTAAGCTTACTTTTTTTTATAACAAATAATTTCTTCTGTCCATCAAAAAACAGGGCTTTTATACCATGGTATCATCTGTTTTTGCATCAAATGATACCTTGGTATTATTTTTTTTACTGATAAATACGTACACACGGAGCAAAAAAATGATGTATTCAATTCAATAGCTGAAAAAAACAGTATGATAGATGAACCAAAATAAATTAATAATCCTTAAGCCATTCTGTAAATGATTTGCGCGTTGCATCATATATATTATCATTATAGGAAGCAACATGATAATTGGCCGGCTGCCAGGTTCCATCCCATATGCCGCTCACCCCTATATGATAATCAAGATCCTTACTGAAAAGATATGGAATTACCATGCTCTGCCATTTTTTAAAACGGTCTACACATTTCTGCGCGTTCCATTCAGAATTTTCTGCAGAAAGATCAAGCAGATAATCTATATATTTCTGTTTATATTCAGGCACACAAAGAAGTTTGTCTATTAAAGGACGATTTTCACCCATACCCCATTCAAGAGGATTATTCTTAAAACCGCCTTCATGTATTGAACCGCCCAGTGTATTGTCATAATCATAAGGAATATAATAAACCTTTCCCGAGCCTTTCTTTCCTGTATCAAAATAAAGACAGAAATTATTACCATTTCCCCAGTAATCATCATCCATTCCCATAAGTACACTGACTGCAATTGTTTTTATGAAGAAATCAACATCCATCCGTTTTGAATAAAACTCTCTTATACCGTCGATATCTGTTTCTGAAAGCGCATTAAGTTCTGAAATAAAAGCCATTAATTCCTCTTTTGCAGGATCCAATTTATCCTTGTTTGTCTTTAAATCCATCCCATAACTTTCATTTATTTTTCCAGTACGCTTCCCGTTTTCATCAAAAACAATTTCAATTTTTTCGACACCCATTCCATTGCCGCTTGAATCGGTCAAATCATTCTGGCATTTCCATAAATTTCCTTTATCATTTTTCCAGGCATTGTCAGAAGAATTTGCATCATCTAAAGCGCGTGCTTTAAGTGACTGCTTGTTTACTTCTTCAAACATTTCATAAACGCCGTAATTTACAGTCGTTACGATATTATCTTTATTATCTTCAATAATTCTGAAGATAAGTCTTGTGTAGCTTGCACGAGGAGCAGTCCATATTCCATAACGGTGAAATAAATCATAGCAGAAAACCTCACGTGTACAGCTTGCATCCATACGCTTGAGTGCAACACCTTTCAGGCAGCCTGACATTTTACAGTCTTCGCCCTCTTCCAGAAATTCTTCAAAATCAACTTTAAAATGTGACTGACGGTAATCGTTATTCTTTTTTTCCGCATAATTATAATATTCTTCGCTCCAACTGGCATTCATCTGTTCCTGTTCACGGCCGTTATCTATTCCCTGAGGACAAAAACGGCTTGTGTTACCGCGCAGCCGAAACCCGACATTCGGAATTGACCAGCATTTACCGTCTTTTTCATATTTATAGTTTTCTGCATGAACACAGTTTTCATTCTTATAAAAATAACGGTAATTATCGCAGAGCTTATTCCATTCACTTCTTTTTATGGATATTGTAGTTTTTCCGAGAGTATTATTATTGAAGATAAAATCAAGACATTCAGAACGTACATCACTGATTGTTTCATTACGAAGCTTTTCCTGCGTGTAATAAATTTCTGATTTACAGGATATATAAAAAACAGAAAATAATTGAATAACTGCAGATGAAATGAGCAGAGATTTCTTAATATTCATTGTCACCTTCCTTATATCATTAATATTGATTTTTTTTCAGTCCTTTTATATTAAATTAATTTTAACACAGACATATTAAGATGTAAAACCAAAAAATCCCCATATTTTCAACCACTTATCGCTATAAAATACCACTTATCGTTAAAAATCACCTTTTTTTTCCAGCACTCATTATATTAAAGCCATGAAAAGAATATTACTTAGAAAACAATTTCTGAGTTATACGACTTTTCAAAACACTCGCCAGTGTTTACAATTTATTACAGGAGGATCTAATGCAGACACAAATCAAAATTGAAAAATGTGAAAAACCCTATTGCGTAATTCACACGGAGCAGAAAAATGATGCAATCAATTCAATTGCTGAAAAAATCAGCATGATGGATGAAACCGGCAAGCTCTGCAGGATTGCGGCATGGGATGGGGATTTCTGCATCCAGCTTACACAGAACGATATCTTAAGAATCTACAGCATGGATAAAAAAGTCTATGTTGAATGTGAAAAAGAGACTGAACCGCTTCTGTTAAAGCTGAGACTCTATGAAATCGAAGAAATGGCTGAACGTTTCGGCTGGAATGATTTCATCAGAATTTCACACACGGATATTGTAAATTTTTCAAAGGTAAAAAATCTTGACATGTCCCTGAGCGGCATTATCAAGGTAAATTATGCTGATGGAAAAAATGCAATTGTTTCAAGACGATATATGAACAAAATCAAAAGTCAGCTTATGATGACTTCAACAAAACAATAACTTATCAAGGAGTATAATATGAAAAACAAAACAGGAAATAAAATATTAAAGAGAGCAATCCTCGGATTCATTTACGGTGTATTTATCGGACAGACAATCCTTATATTGGAATCACTTTTTACCGGTGATGGAAATTTCTACCCTGTAATGACAAATCTTCTGAATATTGCAGGCACAAGAATCGGCGCAGTTATAATCCAGTATTTCCTTACAGGAATAATAGGCGTATCATTTGCGGCAACAACCGTTATTTTTGAAATGGACCGATGGAGCATTATCAGGCAGACAGCACTTCATTTTGTAATCAACTCAATCGTTATGTTTGCGGCAGGATTTTTATGCGGATGGTTCCCTCACACTGTAAAAAGCACCATAATCTGGTTTGCAATTTTCATCACCGTATATGTTATCATCTGGTTCTGCTTTACCCTCTATTATAAGTTAAAAGTAAAACAGATTAACGAAAAGCTTTAATTCCCTCCTTAAAACTTCCATGCTTCCGGGGTAACGAAAGTCACTCTGGAAGTAACAAAAGTTACCCGAAAAGTAACAAAAGTCACCGTTGTATTCCATCACAATCGGCCTTATATTAAAGATGTCATGCCGGAGCTGATCCGATGTGGCAAGGAGGTCGATAACCGATGGACAGTATAATTTCAGTTTTATCTGATAATCTTCCATGGGTCTGGGTTGCGGTCACAATCCTTTGCGTAGTGATTGAATCGCTTACCCTTTCCCTTACTACCATCTGGTTTGGAATCAGTTCCTTTGTTATGGTTTTTCTTGCTTTTACTCCGATTCCGTTCGGTGTCCAGCTGTTCATATTTGCAGCGCTTTCACTTATTCTGCTGATTTTTACACGTCCTGTCGTAAAACGAAAGCTGAATCAGAAAAAAATTGCAACAAATTATGAACGCATAATCGGACAGATTGCAGTAGTAACAAAAAAAATCACGGCGCTTGAAAAAGGTTCCATAAAAATCAACGGGATGGAATGGACTGCTGCTGTAAAGGAAGATATTACGCTCACAGAAGGCAGCAAGTGCATTATCGAAGAAATTGCCGGTGTAACGGCTTATGTAAAATCTATTTAGGAGGCACAAATGTCATTGTACATTATTATTGCATTAATTATTTTAGTTCTGATTCTGATTATTACAAACATCAGGATTGTTCCACAGTCAGAAGCATTCGTACTTGAACGACTGGGAGGATATCACGCAACCTGGAACGTAGGACTTCATGTTAAACTTCCATTGCTTGACCGCATTGCAAAAAAAGTATCCCTTAAGGAAAAGGTTTTTGATTTTCCTCCACAGCCGGTTATCACAAAAGATAACGTAACAATGATGATTGATACTGTCGTTTATTTCCAGATTACAGATCCTAAGCTTTATACATACGGTGTTGAAAAACCTATTAACGCTCTGGAAAATCTTTCTGCGACAACCTTACGTAACATCATCGGTGAACTCGAACTTGATGAATCTTTAACAAGCCGTGATGTTATCAATACAAAAATGCGTTCAATCCTTGATGAAGCAACAGACCCATGGGGCATCAAGGTAAACCGTGTCGAAGTAAAAAACATTGAACCACCGCAGGCAATCCGTGAAGCAATGGAAAAACAGATGAAGGCTGAACGTGAACGCCGTGAACAGATTCTTATTGCAGAAGGTCATAAGCAGTCTGCAATTCTTGAAGCAGAAGGTCAGAAACAGGCCCTGATTCTTGAAGCAGAAGCACAGAAGGAATCTGCAATCCAGAAGGCAAAGGGTGAAGCCGAAGCTATACGTGAAGTTCAGCAGGCTAAGGCAGAAGGTCTTAAAATGCTAAAGGCAGCAGGAATGGATGCAAACGTCCTTAAACTCCGAAGCCTCGAAGCATTTGAAACAGCAAGCAATGGTCAGGCAACAAAGATTATCATTCCTTCAGATTTACAGAGTCTCGCCGGCGTAGTAACAAGCATCTCAGAAATCGCAAAAAAATAATATCATTGCCGGACTCGATCCGGCAATCTATACCACAGGAGGTTATTATGAAAAGATTACGGATTACAACAGTTGTTTTAATGCTGATTTCTATCATGGCAGCCTCCTGTAATAATAAAAAAAAATCTGTTGATATACCTGCATATTATTATGATATATTGCGGGTCAAAGCAGATTTAACTTCTTCTTCCATGCGCTCGATTTATAATCCTGCTGATTTTGATGCACTGGAAAAGGATATTCTCAATGGCAAGGTAAACCGCACTGACTGTTATTACAGGCTCAGAAAAATCTTAAATACTTATCATGTTGCACATGTTTATCTTATGCCAGACGAAACAAATCCTGTTATTCTCCCTGTCGTTTTTTATGCTTTTGGAAATGAATATCATATTGTCAGCGCAATTAAAAAATATGAAAAATATATTGGCTGGAAGTTAACTAAAATAAATAATCTTAAACCTGATGAAGCTGTTGATAAAATCGCAGCTTATTATTCCTATGAAACACTTGTTGCCAGGAAATATTTTATCGAAAAGCGCTTTCCTTTTACTGATTATAAATATGCCGGACTGCTGGATAAAAAAGGTAAACTGAGAATCACACTTGAATCTCCGGAAGGAAAAACAGAAGAACTTAGCATTAAAGGTGTTAATTCTAAAAATATTAATTTTATTCAGATAACTCCCGGAAAAGAAAACAAGTTCCTGCCTCATTTTGAAACAAAAAATTATGGAATAAAACCTTGCCCTGAAAAACGCACCCTGTATGTGCCGTATCTTTCCTGTCAGGCAATAGAAGATTACCCTCCGGATGTCTGGTTTTCAGAAATTATTACAGAATTAAACAGCGGTTTGTATGACACTCTTGTTTTTGACTTAAGATATAATCATGGAGGTTATCAGCTTACCTGGGGATTTCCTGAAAAATACAGGGATGAGCTTAATAAATATAATATTGCCCTGATTGCTTCAGGCAGAACTTTCTCTGCAAGTACAATATTTATGGAATCAATTCTGAATGCATGCCCTGCTGCTAAAATCTTTGGTGAAGAAACTGGTCAGGCAATCTATAATTATACAGGACTGAAATTTGAAGATCTGAAATCTCTTAACTGTAAATTCGCTTTTCCGAATTTCCTTGATGAAATAACACCTCTTACAACTATAAAAAAAAGAACTGATGAATATTATCGAGGCATAATGCCGGATGTCGAAGTACAGGAAAATTTTGAACTTTTCATGCAGGGCGAAGATGCAATTTACAATGCGATTTATGAGTATTATAATTAACATGTCATTGTCGGGCTTGACCCGACAATCTTCAAGCAGTAACATTAAAATATGATTTTTAAAAATATTTTAGAAAAACCATTTCGTCTCATGGCAATCATAGGCTGTCTTTATCTTCTGATTTCAATGCTTCTGAATATTTTTACTGATTTTTCCTATGAACAGAGCATCATGCCGTTTTCAAAACAGATTTCATATATTGCAGAAGTAACAGCTTTCATCCTTTGCGCACTGACATTTTTCTTTTACAACAAGCACAACATCTATTATTCAGCACTCGAAATACTGACCTTTTCATATCTCTATTCAGGAAGACTCTACTCTGCCCTTTTATTAACTTCTATCCTTTTTATCCTTATGCTGTTCGACAACAGGCTTTCTTCAAAATTAAGGCTTGGACTTTATCTTACATTTGAATTCTTAAAGCTCATTCTTGTTGTTCCGTATGGTGCAAAAAGTTTTTTTGAATATATAGGAATTTCTCTTTTTTCTCTATGTACAATAGGCTGCATAAACCTTCTTTTCCGCCACGCCTATGATAAAAAAGAAGCCTCTCCTGTTTCTCTTGATGTTTACAGATTTTCAGAACGACAGAAGGACTGCATAAAAGAGATTGTAGTAAACAATACGACAATCAAAGCGCTTGCAATAAATCACAAGGTAAGCGAAAGTGCCATCAAAAAAGATCTTTCACATATCTACACGGTTCTGGGAATTACCGGCAAGGCAGATTTAAAAGCCCTTTTCATAGGATATGAATTTTAGAGATATTTTTCTTCGTATTCAGAAACAGGAATAGGTTTACTATAATAATATCCCTGGATAATTTCGCAGCCAAGTTCCCTCAGCCGTTCAACCTGATTTTTACTTTCAGCCCCCTCTGCAAGACAGACAAATCCAAGCTCCTTTGCAAGCGTAATGATATGCCTTATAACGATTATATCCTCTGTTTTTTCCTTATCGGTTGCAACCTTATCTACAAAACTTTTGTCTATTTTGAGCGTATCTATAGGCATTCTTGTTAAAAGAGAAAGTGATGAATAACCGGTTCCAAAATCATCCATCGAAATCTTAAAGCCTTTTTTACGAAGCTCCTCAAGCAAACTTATCATATATTCCATATCATCGTAGGTTGCACTTTCCGTAAGCTCAAAATCAATGTACTCGTGTTCTATACCGAAAGAGTCTACTATTCCGACAAGCTTATCTATAAGGTTTTCATCATACAACCGGCTTCGTGAAAGGTTTACGGAAATCGGATACAGTGGCTTTCCCTGCTTTTTCCATTCTGCAAGAGCGGCACAGATTTTTTTTAATACAATATCATCAATCTGACCGATGACACCATCCTTTTCAAAAAACGGAATGAATCTGTACGGAGGCAGGAATTCCTTGTTTTTATAATTCCATCGGATAAGTGCCTCTGCACCCTTTATCTTTTCATTTTTAATATCAAACTTCGGCTGAAGGTAAACGACAAATTCATCCTGTTCAATCGCAGTTTCAACATAAGCCTTTATGTAATTGCCCCAGGAAAGATCATCGTGCATTTTATCTGTATAAACTACAATCTGAGTTCCCTGTTTATTGGTACAAAGTGCCTGCGCCATTTTTGCAGAATCTGCAACACGATTTCCAAAAAGCATTGCCCTCTGCATAGGAACAACACCGCACTTATAATATATTTTATAGAAAGGATCTTCATCCAGGACTGAAAGCTTTTCAAAAAAAACTTCAAGTTTTTGTATCATCTCCTTTTCAGGCATATCCTTGATAATCATCGCAAAATTATCGTTGTGACATCGCGCACTTGCATATACAAAATCTGCTTTTTCCATTGCCCTTACTATTTTTGAAAGGACTTTATTTGCGGCAATATGTCCGTACACTTCATTGATGACACGGAATTCCTTTACATCAAAATGTGCAAAGGCATAATCCTTTATCCCGCTGTTCATCGGAACTTCAAGATATGCCGAAAGATGATTCCAGTTATAATCACCGGTAATAAAATCTGTAAATGCAGACTTATACAATTCTTTTTTATCAAACTTAGAATAATCATCGCACATTACATAAGCAGCCCTGTCGCTGTAAAGCTGCCATTCATAAAGAAGCCTGATTTTTTTGTACCCGTGAAAAATACTTGTTACCTTTGCATCTTCCTTTATGCGTAAATCGCTGTACGGTCTGTGAGCATTATCTTCCGTTGCAATATCTTCAAAAAGCTTTTTTATAAAATCAAAATTTATTTCAACATCATCATCAATTTCTACTGAATAAAAAAATGACTGTTCAAGAGCGATAGATTTAAGGTTTGACGGATATTCAACACGCGGATCATCCGAACGGAATTCAATACCGATTACTTCCCTTTCAAGTCCCTTTATAAAAAACACTCCCGGAGCATCATAAGTTCCGAATGCATTTGAATAATCTGAAAGCTCTTGTGGAATGACACCTTTATAATATGCCTGAATATTCTGCGGCGATGCATCAATATAATAGAGGATTCTGTCCGGTTTAAATAACTGATTAAGCTTATTTATAAACATAAATAAATGATAACACAGAAAACACACATTTGCAAAAAATAACGATTTCTGCTATTCTTAAAATGCATTCTTCAAATTCTGAGGTGCAGACAGTTCGAAGTCCTTCCTGTCTATAAACAAAACCAGGTCAATTCTTTTTTCAGAGGTCATTTAATATGAATGAACTTTTACTCATAATCACACTTTTAGTGTCTTTCGGGGGAACCCTTCTTTTTCTAAAAGTATTCGGCAAGGGCGGACTTTTCGCCTGGATTGGAATCTGTACACTTTTTGCAAACATCGAAGTAACGATTGTCGTTCATGCCTTCGGGATGGATCAGACTCTTGGAAACACTCTTTTTGCAGCAACCTTTCTTGCAACAGATATCCTCAGCGAAATCTACGGTAAAAAAGAAGCATCAAAAGGTGTCCTGGCAGGAATTTTTACAAGCCTTACCTTCATTCTTCTTTCGTTCATGTGGATTCACTACATTCCGGCAGAAAGCGACTGGGCTTCGGGATATGTGAAGGGTCTTTTTACAAACACACCGAGAATGCTTCTTTCGAGTCTTATAGCCTATATTATTTCTGAAGCAATAGATGTTTTTCTGTATCACGCGTGGTGGAGTCTTACAGAAAAGAAAACCGGCAGCCATACAAAAATGCTATGGTTCAGAAATAATTTTTCTACACTCATTTCGCAGTTTGTTAATATCGTGATTTTTAACTTCGGAGCCTTCAGTGGAATTTACTCATTTAAAGAACTGCTGGCGATTACCGGTGCATGTTATGTAATTTATATTGCGACAAGTATTCTTGATACACCTTTCGTTTATCTTGCACGTAAGATTGCAAAAAAAGAATAATCATGTAAGCTGATAATATTTCAGACTGTATATACCTTCATCGGCTCAGATTTTCCACGGATCCGGGCATCATCGATGAACTTCAATTCGTTTTCATCAAGGCCCGCTTTTTGTGCCGCAAAGGATGAAATAAGTAAATCTACCCTGTAAGTTTTACAAAGACTTTCAATCCTGCTGGCGGTATTAACTGTATCGCCGATAACAGTATATTCCATTCTGTTTTCTGCACCGATTGTCCCTGCAAAAACGTTTCCGGTATGAATACCGATTCCAAAGCTGACTTTCGGGAATCCTTCTGAAGAAAGCTCTTCATTAACGTTTATCAAAGCCTTGCGCATATCAAGTGCCGCTTCGTATGCATTAAGCGCGCTGTTGTTTACTTCAAGAGGAGCCCCGAAAATTGCCATGATTGCATCTCCGATATATTTATTTATGATTCCGTGATGCTTTGCAATTTCATTTCCGAGCGCAGTAAAATATTTATTGAGGACATATACTACCTCAGACGCTTCCATACTTTCACTCATTGCAGTAAAATTCCTGATGTCACAGAAAAGCACTGTAATTTCACGTGTTTCACCGCCGAGAGTTTTATTCTGTATATCACTGTTTTTCATAAGATAATCACGGACTTCAGGATCGACAATCTTTCCGAACGTATCGCGCATGAATTCTTTTTCAGCAAGAGATACAATCATGTCATTAAAGCTGTCAGAAAGAACACCAAGCTCATCTGCAGTTACAATACCGACACGGCTTTTATAATCTCCGTTTTCTATTCTTTTTGAAGCTTCCGTGAGGTTTTTCAGAGGATTCAGGATAAGTTTTGTAAGGCCAGTGGTAATTATAAAAGCGATTACAAGAAGCAGGATGGAAACAAAAATTACTCCGCCATGCAGCTCCAGTCCGTTGTTAATCTGAACGGAAATATAACTTGAAAGAAGGATTATGACAGGAAACACGCTTGATACCATAAAACAGAACAGCATAAGATGCTTGAACGAAGGACGGAAAGAAAAGCCCTGTCTGGAAATATGACCTTCCGGAAAAACCTTTGGAAGAAGCACTGTACGGTTTAAGATTTCAATTGCAAGGTACGAAAGAGTCCAGGCTGTCATACCGGAAAATAAAGCAAAAGCCCAGCTGGTAATGAGGATTGCCTTTATCTGAATTCCGAAAAATTGTCTTGCATATAACACGAAGGGTATTTCAATAAAATAATAAAGATTCCAGCCGATTACGGAAGAAAGCGAAAAAACAGATGGAATTTCTGCAACATTCTTTACGATTTTTTCATCTGATTTAAAAATACGATATGAATATACAATACAGACAATAGCAGGAACAAGAAAAGCAAAAACCATTGCAATGGAAGAAAGATTATTAGTCTTTAAAAAAGCTTCCCATTTTCTTGTGTTTTCTTCATTAAGGACAGGAATGGAAATATATTGTGGGACAAGAACCGCAACAACATTTGCAGCAAGTACAATAAGTCCATAAATACGTGTCATTTTTGCTATAAATTTTTTATTTAATTCCATAACTTGAATTATATCATAATTTATCAAGTCTTCAAGTCAATTGAAATTGTCACATGCTGAACGCATTATAAAAAGAATAATTTAAAAGTGGCTCCCAGTCGCAAAAACGTATTTTAAAACCGCAGGCTCGCCTGCTACGCGCTGTTGTGCCTTGTAATTATATACATTTACCGCTTCCGCGGCAGCACAACAGAGCGTTTTTAAAATCCGTTTCACTCCTTCGCGCCAATTTTATCTTAATTTTTATAATGCGTTCAGCATAAATTATACAGACACCACTTGAGAAAAAGCTGTTGAAAATATATTATAAAAAATCATGTGTGGTATAGTGGGATATGTAGGACAGAAAAACGTAACGCCTGTCCTTGTAAATGCGCTGAAAAAACTTGAATACAGAGGTTATGACAGTGCGGGGATTGCAATCTTATCTGATGAAGATATAGTCGTAAGAAAAGTAAAGGGGGCGCTCAAACACCTCGAAGAACTGATTGCCGATGAAGTTATTAAAGGTTCTGTCGGAATCGGTCATACAAGATGGGCAACTCACGGTGAACCAAGCGATGTAAATGCTCATCCGCATACAAACGTCAGCGGAACAATTGCAGTAGTTCACAATGGAATTATTGAAAATTATGTAAAACTAAAGGCTTGGCTTCAGTCACAGGGAATTGTTTTCAGAAGTGAAACCGATACTGAAGTTGTCGCTCATCTTATAAATTATTTTTATGAAGCATCGCATGATATTTTTGATGCAGTAAAAAAATCCACAGAAAAAATTGAAGGAAGCTATGCTCTCGGTGTAATCTGCAAAGATTTCCCTGACCGACTGATTGCGGCACGAAAAGACAGCCCTCTGATTGTCGGTATAGGGACAAATGAAAACTTTATTGCAAGCGATGTACCTGCCGTTCTTGAATATACACGCGAGGTTTACTTTCTTGATCAGAATGAATTTGCCGTTTTATATCAGGATCATGTAGATTTATTCGATGAAAACGGAACTCAGATTATAAAGGAACCATTCCACGTTGACTGGGACATCTCTTCGGCAGAAAAGAACGGATATGCTCATTTTATGCTCAAGGAGATTCACGAGCAGCAGAAAGCATTAATCGATACAATGCGTCCGCGTCTTGTCTATAATGATAACAAGCCTGTAGACATCCACTTTGAAGAAATCAATTTTGACAGCTGGAAAACTGCAAAACGAATTGTAATTACTGCCTGCGGAACAGCATATCATGCCGGAATGGTAGCACGCTACGCCTTTGAACGTTATGCAAGGATTCCTGTAACTGTCGATGTAGCAAGTGAATTCCGCTATATGAATCCTATTTTAAACAAGGATGATATTCTCATAGTTGTCAGCCAGTCAGGGGAAACAGCAGATACTCTTGCCGCATTACGTCTTGCAAAACAGGCAGGTTCAAAAATAATTGCAATTACAAACTGTGTCGGTTCAACTGTAAGCCGTGAATCTGATTTTGTACTTTATACACGCGCCGGTGCCGAAATTGCAGTTGCTTCAACTAAAGCATATACAACACAACTCATGTGTCTTTTCCTGCTTGCCTTAAAATGTGCAAATGTACGAGGTGTACTTACAGGAAAAGCTTATAAAGAACAGTTACTTGAGCTTTCAACAATCCCTGATAAAGTTAAACAGATTCTTGACAATCAGTCGGAAATCCAGAAATTCGTTTCAAGAAACTTCAACAAGGAAAAGGTATTTTATATCGGACGACAGTTTGACAACGCAACAAGTCTTGAATGTGCATTAAAGCTTAAGGAAGTAAGTTACATGCACAGTGAAGCCTTTGCCGCAGGAGAACTAAAGCACGGTCCTATAGCACTTGTCGATAAAAACACATTAGTTGTTGCTATTGCGACAGATGAAAACCTGTATGAAAAAATCGCAAGTAACATTGAAGAGGTAGCGACACGTGGAGCAGCGACCTTTATTATCACTCAGGATTCGAAAGGTGTGTTCAGTCAAAGTGCAGATACAATCATCAGAATACCGCAGACGAACAGTGCCTTTGCCGCAATGCTTTCTGTAATTCCCGCCCAGCTTTTTGCCTATTACTGTGCGCTTAACAGAGGAAATGATCCGGACAAACCAAGAAATCTTGCAAAGTCGGTAACAGTAGAATAATCCCTGCAGATAATTGATTTTATTTGTTTTTTTTCTATTCTTTTATTATATTTTAAATATATGGCAGAACAGAATAACGATAATACAATAATCCCGTCAAATCAGCTGTTACCGAACAAGCTGGTTATTATTCCTCTTGCAAACAGACCGATTTTCCCGGGTATTTTTACACCTTTAATGATTAACTCAGCAGAGGACATAAAGGTAATTGAAAAAGCATACGAAGAAGACGGCTTTATCGGAATTGCAATGCTCAAAAACGATCCTGAAATTCCGTCAATTTCGGATATATGCAGAATTGGTACGGCCGCACGAATAATCAAAAAGGTAAATCTTCCTGACGGCGGTATAAATATTTTCATTTCCACACTCACAAGATTTAAAATCAGAAAAACACTTCATACCTCATCACCTATTGCGGCTGCAGTAGAATATCTTGAGGAAGAAGAGGCAGATACCTTTGAAGTAAAGGCACTTACCCGCGCTTTAATCAGTGAAATGAAGGAAATCTCTGAAAATAATCCTCTGTTTTCAGAAGAGATGCGCCTGAATATGGTAAACATTGACAATCCCGGAAAAATAGCAGATTTTATTGCTTCAATCCTCAATGTCGATAAAAACGAGCAGCAGAAAATCCTTGAAACTACAAATGTACGTCAGAGGATGGAACAGGTTCTTGTATTCATCAAAAAGGAACAGGAGCTTTTGAAAGTTCAGAAAAAGATTCAGCTCGAAATAAACAACCGTGTAGAAAAAAATCAGAGGGAATATTTCCTGCGCGAAGAAATGAAATCAATTCAGGAAGAGCTCGGCGAAACTATAGACGGAGATCAGACTGAATACAAAAAATTCAAGACAAAAATCCAGGAGTTGAATTTTGAAGGAGAAATCAAGGAAACAGTCGAAAGTGAGCTTTCTAAATTTTCGTTGATGGATCCAAACTCGCATGAATATATAGGCACAAGAAATTTCTTAGAGCTTGTTACTACCCTTCCCTGGAAACAGGAAACTCAGGAAGATTTCAACCTTGGTAAAGCAAAAAAAATCCTCGAGGACGATCATTTTGGGCTTGATGATGTAAAGAAGAGAATCGTGGAATATCTTGCAGTACGAAAGATGAAAAAAGACGCAAAGGGGTCCATCATCCTTCTTGTAGGACCACCGGGAGTAGGAAAAACAAGCATCGGCCGTTCAATCGCAAATGCAATGAACAAACCGTTCTATCGTTTTTCTGTAGGCGGAATGCGCGATGAAGCAGAAATCAAAGGACACCGGCGTACTTATATCGGTGCAATGCCTGGAAAAATAATACAGGGATTAAAGACAACCAAAAGCAAATCTCCTGTTTTCATGATTGATGAAATTGACAAGATGGGCTCAAGCAGTCAGGGAGATCCGGCTTCTGCACTTCTAGAAGTACTCGATCCAGAACAGAATTATTCTTTCCGGGACAACTATCTTGATTTACCGTTCGATGTTTCAAACATTTTCTTTATATTGACGGCAAACACTCTTGATACAATTCCTCCGGCCCTTTTAGACAGAGCTGAAGTAATTCATTTAAGCGGATATATCGATCAGGAAAAATTTGAGATTGCAAAAAAATATCTCATCCCTAAGAATCTTATTAAAAACGGACTTACAAAAAACAGCGTTAAATATACAAAGGAAGCGCTTCAAAAAATTGCAAGAGAATATGCACGCGAATCAGGTGTTCGAAATTACGAAAAGTGCCTCGATAAAATCCACCGTAAGATAGTTACAAAAATGATTGAACAGCAGGAAAACGGAAAATCACTTTCAGAAGAAGCTGTCGTTGTAAATGCATCAGATCTTTACGGATATCTTGGTAAACCTGATTTTGATGAAAGCCAGATTAAAAAGGCGGAAATTCCCGGAACTGCAATTGGACTTGCCTGGACAAGCATGGGCGGTGATACTTTATTAATAGAAGCATCGTCGTTTAAAGGCAAGGGAGGTCTTATCCTTACCGGACAGATGGGTGATGTAATGAAGGAATCAAGTCAGATAGCCTTCGACTGGGCAAGAAAATTCGTACTTGAAAATAAAACAAAAGATGCAAAATGGTTCGAAGAAAACATCGTTCACCTTCACATTCCGGAAGGCGCAACACCAAAGGATGGACCAAGTGCCGGAATTACAATGGCAACTACGTTTGTTTCTCTTTTCATGAATAAAACAATTAAGCCTAATCTTGCAATGACCGGTGAGCTTTCACTTACAGGACAGGTTCTTCCAATCGGCGGATTACGGGAAAAAACTGTAGCGGCAAAACGCAACAAAATTAAGACAATCCTCATTCCAAAAGCAAATGAACGGGATCTTGATGAAATTCCTGAAAACGTAAAAAAAGGATTAACCTTTATTCCGGTAAGCGATGTTCATGAGGTTTTGAAAGAAGCACTGAAAATTTGACTTTACAAATTATAATAATTCCATTATTATAATCATTACAATTTATAGGATAATAACAATGGAAATTAAATACGCAGAAGTTTTAATGAAGGCAGACATAAGACCCTCTATTCAAAGGATAGCCGTTTATTCATATTTATGTGAGCATCCTGTTCATCCGGATGTAGAAACTGTATATGATGCCCTAAATCCGCTGTATCCTACACTTTCAAAAACTACAGTTTATAATACGCTCAAGCTTTTTGAAGAGAAAAAAATTGTACAGTCAATAAAAATCGAAGACGACAAACTCCGCTTTGATGCAGAGATGAAAGATCACCTTCATTTTAAATGCATGAAATGCGGCAAAATCTTCGACATCTTCAGTGATGATCAGATAAAAAAAGAAAACAACAGATGCATGAATATTCTTCCGGACGGCTTTTCAATGTCAAAAATCCAGACAAATATCTGGGGAATGTGTCCTGAGTGCTCAAAATAAAATTTATAAATACTCTGGAATAATTTATTAAAGCTTCTTTCTCATCCTTAAAATAATAAATATCATTAGAGAAAATAATGAAATAATATTTCCCAGAATCATACCCGGAGTATGATATTTTAGTACAATATTATGTCTGCCTTTGGGTAATTCTAATGCAGAAAACATCACATTACATTTTAATATCTCTTGTTTTACACCATTAACGTATGCGGTCCATCCTTTTTCATAAGGAATATTCAACATTAAAATCTTATCCTTTTCTAAAGAAACATCACATCTTATTTCATCTTCCAAGAATTGAATATTCTGTACATTATCAGTTTTTAATTTATTAATTAATGGGATAGATTCCTCAACATCTTCTACGAATATAGAAAGTAAATCATATTTATAACTTCCTTCATCATTAAAAATTATCTTTAATTCATTAACAACTTGCTCAGATTCTATATATCCAAGACAAACAGTAAAATCCATCAACCCCATATACCATGAATTATTTTTATTTTTTATCTCAACATTATTTTTTAAAGAATTATTTGCCAGGAATTGAATCTTAAATTCTTCTGGAATATTATTCCCTTCCATATGTAAACCATTAAATACGATATATAGTTCTTTATTCCTTATTTCAGGAATGCTAATAGTAATTGAAGCATTTTTCTTTTGAACTATGAATGATTTCTCTTTTATCTGAACCCCATCTGTAGAAGATATTTTAAAATCCACCTGCTCATTAAAAAACTTTAAATTATTATCACTATTTGATTTTTTTTCTAAAACAGCTTTTTGTAAGAAAACCTCCTGCTTAGAAATGAAATCCAATTTTTTAATATCTTCAATACCAATATATTCATCATAACAAAAAGCAAACGGCAAACAATTTTCTGTTGTATAAATATTATTTTCTTCCGATTCAGTAAATCCAAATGGAACTTTATCCTCTGTCTTATAAAAATATTTAACTGCACATAATGAATTTAATACAGACCTGTAATCTAAATCTTTATAGCAAAAATTCACGGACAAAGGGATTCCTGTAAATCTATAAAAATTAACTATTTCTGGATTAGATAAAGACCAATAAAATTGTGTTCCTGGAGTTTTTGCATTTAATGAAATATTTGTATTTTTCATATTTCGTTCTGTATAACGGTTAAAACTATTATCATTTTTTAACTTCTTATAATCTCTTATTTTATAAGCTTCATTATCAAAATGGTACTTTAATTCTTGATTTGAACAGCCTTCTTTTGAATAATCTGATAATTTTACAAAGCCTATACCAACAATTAAACCACAGGTTAAACAAAATAAAAGTTTTTCTTTTAGAACGATATTCTTTATTTTATAACTAAAAAAACAAAAAAAGAACAATACACAAAGTTGACCTAATGACATTAAAGCATTTTTTTTTGAAAAACCAAGCATAATTGAAACAACAGAATAAAGCATGAATAAAATAATTACACAAGAAATTCTAAAAAAATCTTTTTTTTCAAGATTTATAATATCATCCCATTCATAGCATAAAATAAAACTTAACAACAAAGCAAAAGCCCAATTCCACCTGTTTGAAACATAAGAAAGACCATTTAAAACCTGTCCTAAAAAAGGAAATAATAATATTATGAAACAAATAAATATAAATAATCTTAAATTTTTTGAGTTTTTCTTATAAAGACAATAAAATAATGCAAAAACAACAGTTATTGGAAAAGCTAAAGTTGTCCACTTGGGAGCATAAAATGTATATAATGAAAAAGGAAGAAACAAATATTCTTTTATCGAATATAACCATTTAAATGAACTTTCTGAAAATCTTGAATCACCAAGAAAAGCGAATAACGAAGGAATAACAAGACTTGCTGAAATACAAACTCCTAAAAGTGCATACAAAAAAATTATTCCTAGATCAATAAATATTTTCTTAATATCTTTTCCCTTTACTTCTATTTCTCTTACTATTCCATACAATATGGTAAGAATAACAATCATATAAAAGAAATAAAAATTACTTATTGCACTAAATGAAACTGCTATTACAAATAATGATGGTGTTTTTTTTTGTATTATACGTTCTACTCCTGCGATAACCAAAGGATAAAAAATCAGTGGATTTAAAAAAAAGGGATGTCTGGCTACATTATAAAATGCATAATAATAAAAAATATAAGTAAAAACTCCTGCAAATATTGCGATAATATTCTTTTTTCTAATAACATCAAACTCTTTACAAAAAATAAAAAAAGATAAACCTGCACAATAAATTCTGAACAAACTTGAAAAATTATAATAATATTGAACACCAATATCTGGAATAAAAATAAGTGGAAAACAAAAAGGGTCTCCAATTACATAATAACACAAAGTCTTTATTACATCGCTTCCATAACCAATATTGAAATCCCATGTTGGGATAGAAAAGTTATGATTAAAAAATAAATTCTTTACTATACTTCTAAGCCATCTTCCATAATATATATATGCTGAATAATGCTGTGTAAAACCATCTGAATGCCAAATAAAATTCCGCCCGGTAAAAAAATACCAACTAAACATTATTACGCTTATTATAAAAAATAATAATGAATACCATGCAAGAAATAATTTTCCATTTTTTTTATTTAACAACGCATCTTCAAATTTCATTTTATCTTTCCTCTTTAATAATGAAAATTGGTCTTTGTTTTACTTCTGTATAAATTTTGGCAATATATAATCCAACAATTCCTATTGTAAAAAGTTGAACACCACTTACAAACAAAATAATACAAACAAGACTTGCCCATCCCTGAACAGGATCTCCAGAAACAAGTTTTCGTATAATTATAAATATAATGAACGCAAGAGAAAGTATAATACCGGTTATTCCCGCGATAGCCGAAAAAGCCAAAGGTTTTGTAGAAAAGCCAATAATACCATCAATTGAATATATAAATAATTTCCAAAACGACCATTTAGTTTTACCTGCAACTCGTTCAACATTTTCATATTCAAACCATTTTGTTTTAAATCCTACCCAGGGAAAAATTCCCTTTGTAAAACGATTTTTTTCACACAATGAAAGAACAGCATTTTTGTATTGTTCTGTCATAACCCTAAAATCTCGAGCACCATCTACAACAGGAACATTACTTAACATACCCATAATTTTATAAAACTTTCGTGCAAAGAAAGAACGAACTGGAGGTTCATTCTTTCTTGTTACACGACGCGTTGCGGCACAATCAAATCCTTCTTCTTCAATTGATTTAATCATTTGCGGTAAAAGAGATGGTGGGTCTTGCAAATCAACATCCATGACTGCAATAAACTTTCCTCGTGCTTTTTTAAGACCTGCATATAAAGCTGCTTCCTTACCAAAATTTCTGCTAAAACTTACAAAATGGACATTATTATCCTTCTTTAACAAATTATGTAAAACATTAAGAGAGTTATCAGAAGAACCATCGTCAACAAATATAAACTCATAAGAATCCAGTTTCATTATTTTGATAACTTTACATGCTTCTTCATAAAAAATAGGAATAGCTTCTTCTTCATTAAAACATGGAATAACTATGGAAAACTTAGGATTCATTTATTTCTCCTTTATTACTTTATTTCTTGAACTTAAAAACAATTAATCTTTGTCCTAAATAATTTAGTGCAGTATAAAACAACATTCCTGCAAATAAAGAAATATTATCTCGAATTTTTAAAGGCTGATTTTGCAGTAAATAATAAACCATTTTTTTTGCAATAAAATAAGCAAGTAAATAGCAAATCAAAAGATTCAAGATAAATAATATAATCTGAAAAAAACTTTTCTGTTTGTTTTGAAAGGTAAAATATTTATTTAAAAAATAACTAAAAATTCCCCCGATTACATAATTTGCTGCAGAAGACACCCAATAAGAAATTCCAAAACAATTATATAAAAGGAACATTAAACCACTACCTATCAGAGTGTTTATAATACCCACTAAAATAAATTTTAAAAATTTCTTATCAAAAATTGACACAATCTTCACTGTTTTATATCCATTTTTATCGAAAAATCACACATATGTACCATTATTATATAATTATAGACACATTTGACTCAATAATCAAGTAATAAATAGTACATTCGTGCTATTTTTAATTAATGTTAGACTTTTGGATACGAGTAAAAAGAAAATTAGAGTTTAAAGAATTATCTCAAAGAGATTTAGCCATAAAAATCAACGAAAGTTATAATACTTTACAATCATGGATAAATAGAGATAGATTACCAGATGCAGAACAAGCCGTTAAGATAGCTGAAGTTCTGAATACCTCTGTAGAATTCTTAGTTACAGGAAAAACAAACAATATAAAAAATGACCATAAGAAAACTATAAAACTACTGGAAGAAGCAATCAGCAGACTACAAAACAATATGTTATAATAAATATATATATATTATTTTAATCATTTTTTTCCTAAATATGAATTAATTTTTTCCCGATATACAAGTTATAGAACTAGAATTTTTTAAATTCATTGACGAGGGGAAAAATGATTAAAAATATATTAAAAACAACATCAATTCTTTTTTGTACCATTTGTTTTTCAGGTTGTTTAACATTATCTGCTCCTAAAGAACTTACTCCGCAGGAAATGATAAAACAGGGAAAAATCGAAGAAGCAAAGAGTAAATTTCTTTTAACAAGCGATATAAATGAAGTTGACGAAGACGGCAATACAGTGCTTCACCTTGCAGCGATGATAGATGATCCTGATCTGGTGACTTTTTTCTTAATCAAAGGAGCAAATACATCACTGAAAAATAAACTTGGTGAAACTCCAATTCATGTTGCAATCAAGAATAATTCTTTTAAGGCTGCATCCATTCTTGCAGAACACGGAAATTCTCTTTTTTCTACAGACAGAAACGGAATATCTGCCTTACAAAAAGGTCTTCAAAAGGACAATGAATATTATAAAATCTTCATCACACCAAAAACCGGCTTGCTTAAAGATGAAAATGACCGCACGATAATACATTATTTTGTAGAACTCAAGGATCTTAAGGCAATTCAGACTGCAATCGAACGAAAACTTCCTGTATCTCAAAAAGATAAAAACGGAAAAACTCCTTTAGATAAAGCATTTGAATATATAAATGATTATGACTGTGTCCTCATTGCAGCTGCCTTGATTCAGGGTGGAGCTGATGAGGTTGAAACAAGTTTTTCATATTTCCAGGATGCTCTTTCTTCAAGAAATTTAAATGCACGCTTTGATGACGGACAAACTCCTCTTCATTTCTGTTCAATTCAGGGGCATAATGCAATCTGCCAGTATCTTCTTAAAAACAATGCGAACACAGAAGTTCAGGACAGCTCAGGAGCAACACCGCTACATGAAGCAGTACGTTACGGAAATCTTGATATTGCAAGAATGCTTCTTGATTCAGGTGCAAATGTAAATGCAAAAGACAATCTTGGTAAAACACCTATAATGCTCATTATTCCGAAAGATAAAATCACTGAAACTTATGATTTATTAATCGGTTATGGTGCTAATCTGAATGAAAAGGATATGTACGGAGACACTGTTCTTCATACTGCAGCAATGCTTCATGTAAATACAAAAATAATTGATAATTTAACAAAACATGGGGCAGACATCAATGCCAGAAACAAGGAAGGAGTTACTCCGCTTGCAATTGCAATAAGTGAAAATGATATTGAAACTGCACGACTCTTTACAAAGTACGAAGCAAATATCCACACAAAGGATACAAACGGAAATTCACCTTTAACTCTTGCGTTAACTGCTTCAGAAGAGCTTTTTGAAGCTGTCGTAAATGCAGATAATATCAATACTCAGGATTCTGACGGCAACACACCACTTCATATTGCAATTTTGAAAAACGCAGCCTTTTCTAAAATTCAATATATTGTAAGTTTGACAAAGGATGTAAATATCAGAAATCAGGATGGAAACTCTGCACTTTTTCTTGCAATAGAAAAGAAAAATCAAAAGGTTGGAGAAATCCTTCTTGTAAAAAATGCTGATATTTTTGCTACAAATATAAACAACGATTCACCGCTTAGACTGGCATTAAAACAGGGTGGAATTACACAGGACTGGCTCATCACTTCAAAAACAATACGTTCTACAGATGGAAGCGGAAATACTGTTCTTCATTATGCGGCTGAATGGCAATATCAGAAAGCAATAAAATCTCTTCTTGAAAAAGGAGCAGACATCAATGCAAGAAATGCCAACGGTGAAACATGTCTTTTTAGTGCTGTAAAAACAAATAACCCGCAGATTATAAACATTCTTGTAAACGGAGGTGCTTCTATAAACGACAGGGACAACCTTGGAAGCACAGCCTTACATTGCGCAGTAAGATGGGATGCGATTGAATCAATCAAAACATTAATTTCTCTTGGTGTAAACATCAATGCGCAGAACAGTTCGGGAAAATCACCACTTGCAGAAGCAGTACTTGCAGGTAAAACAGAAGCATCAAAGTTCCTCTTAAAAAATGGAGCAGATCCTAACTCAAGCGATAAAAACGGTGTTACAATCTTAATGGATACAATCCGTGCAAAAAATAAAGAAATAGTTAAGCTTCTTTTACAATACGGTGCTAATCCTAATCTTCAGGAAATAAACGGAAGAAATGCATTCCACGAGGCTGCAATTCTCGGTGATATTGAAATAATCTCGATGATAAGAAAAGCAGGAGTTAATCCGCTTTCGAGAGATAAAAAGGGAAACACACCCTTCTCTCTTGTTTTGAATAAAGACATAAAAATCATAAAGGAAGTTCTCGGAAAATCATTTAATATAACAGACAGTGACGGAAATTCTCCTGTTCACATCATCGTAAAAAACAAAGCTTCTATAAAACTTCTTGAAAATTTAATAAACGAGGGTTATCCTATTGATACAAGAAATGCAGACGGTTATACACCTTTGACTTATGCAATTGAACAGGATGATGTAAATACGGCATTAATTTTACTTGAACACGGCGCAAATCCTTTCCAGACAATAGATAAAAAAGGAACAAACGGCGTAACAATTGCCTTGAGTCATAACAATTCACAAATGATAGCAAATATAGTAAAATATGCTAATAATATGTCTGACATTCAGGGAAATACTATCCTTCACTATGCAGCTAAAACCTGTACGGTAGACACAGTTAAGACACTCTTGTCTTATGGTATAGAAAAAAATGTAAAAAATGTTTCAGGCGATACACCTTATACTATCGCCGTAAGATGGAAAAGACCTGATGTTGCAGCTCTTTTGAATCCAGAATCAGAAAGCAGATAACGATAACGGAGTAAAAAAAGAATGGAAACGATCACGCTTGATTCTCTTAAAAACGACATTACATTTTCAGGTGATTTGTTAATTGATTCAAATTTCCTGCTTTTACCGAAGCAGAGTCCGGTTACCGATGAATTAATTAAGGCTCTGCGTGAATGGGAATTCCAGAGCCTTTTATGTGACGGTGGAGTAAGCTTTACAAATCAGATAGATGCACCTGCCGAAGAAGAACCTGTTGAACAGAATCCTGATGGCTCGGATACAACTGCAATTGGTGAATCGGTAAAAAAAGCGTTTGAAAGTTCCAAATCAGTTGTAGATAATTCAGATAATACACGAATGGAAATGGTTCAAAAGGTTTATGACGAATACATGAACTACATTGAACAAGTCCTTACCCATTACACTACACATAAGCAGATAAATCAGACAGAACTTTCAGATACAGTTAAAGAATTATGTATATTCATTAAAGAAAACAAGCGTTTTATTCTCAGGGTAAATCCAAGTAAAGAAAACAGCAGCAAAAACTTTCTGATTAAACATTCAATGCGTACCACAGTTTTAGCAGTTGCAATTGCTTTACAGCTTCACATGCCTCTTTCAAAAATGGTTGAACTTGGAGTTACCTGTATCCTTCACGAAATAGGAATGCTTCGTCTACCGCCACAAATTTACATGACAGAAAAAAAACTTACTCCGGGCGAAAAAGTTCAGATTTTTAAACATCCTCTGTTCGGTTATTCTATTGCAAAAGATTTGAACTTCCCTATTTCCATACAGCTTGGTATTCTTGAACATCACGAAAAAGAAAACGGAACAGGTTATCCTCGAAAACTTACCGGTGATAAAATCAATACTATAGCAAAAATCATCTCGGTTGCCTGTTCATATGAAGCAATTACTGCACCACGAACCTATAAAGACGAACGCTCAGAATTCGAAGCAATTATTGAACTTCTTAAAAATGCAAACAAACAGTATGATGATTCTGTAATCAAAGCACTTCTTTATACAGTTTCACTTTATCCAATTGGTGCTTATGTTTATCTTTCAAACAGAAAAATTGGTATTGTTGTAGATACAAATCCCGATAATCCGAAATGCCCGGTTGTTCAACTGCTCACAGAAAAAAATGAAGACGGCTCACAGATTACCGTTCAAACAAAGGAAGGCGAAGTAACAATTGTTCGAATTTTAACAAAGCGTGAAAAAGAAGATATCATCAAACTCGTCGATGAAAAATACAAGGTAATCCGCGAGGCTCAGGCTATAGCACAGGCAATCAATGCACTTCCGCCACAGCCTAAACCAATAAACAGACAGCCTTCTCCTGGTCCAGATACAACTGACTTTATGGAAGAAGTCGATATCAATATTTTCAGTTAATTCAAATTCATCAGATTAACTGAAAAACATACGGATTTTCTCAACATCCTCATGGAATTTTTCGTCAATGACAGGAGGATGTTCGTTAAAGTAAAGAATCTGTTCCATCTCTTCTAAAGTCTGAACACCCCAGATTGGAATTACATTTTCAAATTCATAAAGAAAGCCAAAGGCAAGCGGAATATTATCTACAAGTCCACCGCCAAGTGGCTGCATCGCTATAAAACCAACATCGTGTTCCTCGCATAACTTCACAAGATCATTAACATAATCCGGAGAAAGCATGCTGAATGGAAACTGAAGTGTTTCGTATAAATCAGATTCAACGACCTGTTTCGCAATTTCATAATGCGTAGTAACAATTCCGATATGATTGATTTTACCAATGCGTTTCATTTCCTGCAGCGAAGAATATATTCCATCACGACCACCAGGGAGCGGAAGGAAATCCTCTGCTTCATACTGAAATAAATCAACCGAATCACAATGAAGAGTCATAAGACTGGTTTCTAAATCTTCAGAAAGAAGCAGTCCGTTTTCAGCGCCGGATGCAGTAGAAAGAAAAACATTTTTACGGATATCGTAGAGTGCATCTCCAAGAAGCTTTTCTGTTTCAGGACGTTTTCTTGAAGTATCAAAAAAATTAATTCCTGAATCATAGGCCTTACGTACTATATCAGCAGCATTATCTTCACCTTCAGTACCAGAAAGCCTCATTGCTCCAAAAGCAACACGAGAAACAAGTAAATCTGTTTTTCCTAAACGTACGTATTCCATAATATTCTTAGGTTCCAGGTTTTAGGTTTTAGGTTCCAGGAGCTTTCACCTGGCACCTGGAACCTGGAACCTGTAACCTATCTTACTACAGGCTTGTAGTTTTTAATAGCCTTCTGGATAAAGAACACCAGGTCATCCAAAGCAACGCGTTCCTGTTCCATTGAATCGCGGAAACGTACTGTTACTGTATTATAAAGGTCATTTTTAGAACCGTCTTCTTTCTTTTCGCTGATTGTATCGTAATCGACAGTTACACAGAAAGGTGTTCCTACTTCATCCTGACGGCGGTAGCGCTTACCTACTGTTCCGGAAGTATCGTAGTCTGTTACAAAGTCTTCCTTAAGCATGTGCTGGATTTCCTTTGCCTTTTCTGCAAGTCCGTCCTTCTTCATTAATGGAAGCACTGCAACTGTAATTGGAGCAAGACGTGGATCAAGATGAAGAACTGTTCTGTAGTCTTCCGGTTCACCTGGTTTTGCAACGTTCTGTTCTTCGTAGCCTTCGCAGAGGAACATAAGGAAGTTTCTGTTCAAACCTGCAGAAGTTTCAATTACATAAGGAACATATTTTTTGTTTCCGTCTTCCTGGTCGATATAAGACATATCCTTCTTTGAGTATGTCTGGTGCTGAGAAAGGTCAAAGTCTGTACGGCTGTGAATACCTTCAATCTCTTCAAATCCAATCGGGAAGTTGTAAGTAATATCGTAAGCATCCTTTGCATAATGAGCAAGCTTGTCGTGATGGTGCCACTTGAGCTGCTTCTCCGGGATACCGTATTTTAAGTAGAACTGCCATCGGTCTTTTCTCCAGCGGTCAAAGGTTTCGTCCTCTGTACCAGGCTTACAGAAATATTCCATTTCCATCTGTTCAAATTCGCAGGTACGGAAAATAAAGTTCTTAAATATAATTTCGTTACGGAATGATTTACCAACCTGAGCAACACCAAAAGGTACCTTCATACGGTTAGATTGAACGATATTCTTAAAGTCTGTGAAAATACCCTGACATGTTTCAGGACGAAGATAAATAAGATGTGAATCGTCTGCGATTGGTCCCTGATATGTTTTGAACATAAGGTTGAATTCGCGGACTGCCGTATATTTTCTGTTTTTAGAATTACATGAAGGACAATCAATGTTTGCATCAATAAATGCTTTCATTTCATCATGAGTCATTGTATCAACTGGTTTTCCTGGAGTTTTGTCTGGATTTGCAGCAATAAAGTCTTCGATTAATTTATCTGCTCTGTGTCGTGCATTACATTCAATACAGTCAACCATCGGATCAGAAAAGTGATCTACGTGTCCCGAAGCCTTCCATGTTGTGTGATGCTGGAAAATTGCAGAATCAAGTCCGACTACATCGTCATGGAGCTGAGTCATGTAGTGCCACCACTCATTCTGAATATTTCTCTTGAATTCTACACCAAGAGGACCATAATCCCACGCACCTGCCTGACCACCATAAATTTCTGAAGCCTGATAAACAAAGCCTCTTCTCTTACACAAGCTGATGATTTTGTCCAATGTACATGCATGCACATCATTTGTTTCTTTTGCCATATTATTACCTCACTTTACGACCTTGGCGTGGCCGCTTTGTTTATTACACCCGGACCTTTCACATGGAACGTGCCGACCGGATGTTTTTATGTTGTATGGTAGAGATTATCACAAAAAAGATTATTATACAATGATAAATCTTTCATCAGGACATTTTTCGAAAAATTCATTCAAACGCTGTTCCAGCTCAGAAATATCTTTTGCATTTATGAATTGAGTCTGTGCGTAATGACTGAACTTAAAATTCTGAGCATAATATAAAAAAAATCTCTGCAGCCTTGTTTTCCAGAATTCAGGCGGCTGATAAAGCTGAATGTTTTCTATATAATCAAGGGCAAGACTTAACATGTCAATGTTGTTATCAAAAGTTTCCTCTGCCTTTTCCTCACTTTTTATTTTCTGAGTCTGTCGAAGGACTTTAAAAATCCACGGCTTTTGAACTGCAGCACGTGAAATCATCACACCGGCAATATCAGGACAGGATGTCACGGCAAAATCAAAGCTTTCTTTATCCTTTATATTTCCATTCAGATAAACACTGACATTTTTATAACGTTCTGCTAATTTCTGACAATAAAAATAACGCGGCGGCCGGGATAGTTTTTCTTTTTTAGTACGTGGATGAAGAGTTAAAAGTTCAACTCCTTCGTTCACAAGCATATCCGTAAAAGAAAAAAAAGAATCATCGGTAAAATTGTCCTCACCGAGCCGAAGCTTCACGCTAAGACGTTTTTTTTCATCCGGATGATTATGATTATATGAATCAACAACCTTCCGGACTTTATGAACCATAGATTGTGCATCAGCAGACGGACGAATCATCCAGGAAATTCCAGCCCCTGTTTTATAAATTGCAGGCGCAGAACAACCCATATTTAAATCAAGCCCGAGCCCTGGAAGTTCAACAAGGATTCTGGACGCTTCTTCCATTTTATCAATATCAAAACCGGTAAGCTGCCATACAAGCTTTTGTGGAACAGGCGAAGGATTAAGATAATATTTTTCAAAAGGTCCGTCAACAATCAGAGTTCCTGCATTAATCATCTCGGTAAAATATTCATCACATCCGCCGAACTCTTCTATAAGAATTCTGAATGCAGGATGAGAAATTGTTGCCATTGGTCCACAGATAAATTTCATAATATCTTAATATCCAGCCCTTGATTAAATTATATACTGATTATTTTATCTATAATTGTTATCGTAAACAATGACTTTTTTCTTATATAATAAATAAAATTGTGAATTTAACTCTGTATTTTTCAGAAAAATTCGGCTATAATATAAATTAACAATTTATTTAAGGAGTTTTACATGAAAAAAATTACTAAAATCTTAACTTTATTAATTGCATCTGCTGCCTTGTTCAGCTGTGATCCTGCTTTATATGAAAATCTCAATGAAGAAAACAGAGACGAATCCAAGCAGACAATTCTTTCTCCTGATGAGATGGCTGCTTTAACTGTTGAAGTTCAAACAGACTACAACACAAAATTCGATGATTTAAATGTTCCTGATGATACTTACAAATATCAGGCATATATAAAACACGAAGAAAATGGCATCATTGAAATCAGTTCTGTCGTAAGTACTATTAGAGTAACAAATTCAATAAGTTCTATAACTGATGCAAGAAGCTATACAAAAGTTACAGCAACAAGTTCAGCTGCAAAACAAACATATTGCGACAACCACCCAGACTCAAAAGTTCAATGGAATGGATTGAATGGCTCGTATACTGCTATAGCACAAAGTCAGAATGAAATGGAAATGATGGCTGGTTTTACTTTTATATTAGTACAAGGACATACACTTTATACAAACAGTTCAAGAACAAGATTCTATACTAAATTTACACAGTCCGGAGATGCTTACACTCTTTGCTTGAAAAAAATAAATTAGCCCTATATTATCAGCATTAAAAATTTATATTTATTATTTGTTGTAACAATAAATAATAGATATAAAAAGGAGAATTCAATGAAAAAAATTACTAAAATCCTAACTTTATTATTACTGGCACTTTCAATACTCAGTTGTAAACAGCAGCCGGAAGAAAAAGATGAAGCAACTCAGCTTATTTTAACTGAACAGGAAATTGCAGGCTTAAATCAAAGTATTGATATGACATCCACGTCAAATCCCGAGATTCCAAACGGTAAATACAAAATACAGATTGTCATTCTTGAAAAGAATAACAATTATTCTTCCAGAGAGACAATAACTAGTAAATTAAAATATGAAGGAGAAGTTAATACAGCGACCATTTTTTCATGTATACAGTATGATTTAGTTACAGCATATAATGAAGAATCAAAACAGACATATGCACAAAACAATACAGGTGTAAACATTACCTGGAACGGACTTAATGGCAGCAGCACAAAAGTTTATACAGGAAATGATTTACAATGGGGGAGATTACTTCTTATTTATCCTTACGCATGCAGCCCGCTTCAAACAAATAAAGCAAAAACTAAATTTTATGGATATGGTATGCTTGATGAGAAATTTTTTCAAATGTGTTTAATTAAACAATAATCGTTATTGTTTATAAAAAAACAGCCGGTATGTGAAGTGCACCCCAATTATTAGACACTTTAACCGGCTGTTTTTTTTTGTTTATTTTTTCGGTAATAAAAAAATAAATTCAATTTCTCGTTATACCGCACTAAATGTGTCGGATATGAATATCGTTTACAAAGCGCGGAAGCGTCCTTGTATAGATATTTTAACCGCACGAGTATCGTGTCGGTTAAATAAAAAAAAGCCGGCAGCTACCAGCCGACAATCGGAAATCCGTTAAAAAACGAGCCGCAAGGTTCGTTTTAGGATTATCCATAAAAATGGCTCCGAGCGGAATTAATTCCGCGAGCACCAATACGAATAATGCCAGTTATTATATTCGTGATTAAGTTAAAAGAAAAGCCGGCAGCTACCAGCCGATAATCGGAAATCCGTTAAAAAACGAGCCGCAAGGGTCGTTTTAGGATTATCCATAAAAACGGCTCCGAGCAGGATTTATCCTGCGAGCACCAAAACAAAAGATGGCAGTTATTGTATTTGTGATTAAGTTAAAGAAAAAGCCGGCAGCTACCAGCCGACAATCGGAAATCCGTTAAAAAACGAGCCGCAAGGTTCTTTTTAGGATTATCCATAAAAACGGCTCCGAGCGGAATT